>CAKZPI010000011.1 GCA_937139155.1 uncultured Flavobacteriales bacterium | reverse complement strand
AGCAGGAGAAATTAATTAGCCCTGGTAAAAAGTGATAGCTTTCATTGAGCACTTTTGGACGGGGTAATGTGGGGAATGGATTACAACGGTTATCAGGGTCTAAATGGTCGTAACCTGGAGGAAAATCGTAGTTTGTAACTGTAGGGCTTGGCCATTGGTAATTTGCAAATTTATAGTCGAAAACCAGTGGGTTTAACTCCTCCCCGTTTCCTGAAGTGCGACTTATTCTAAGGAGGTAGCTGCCTTTTTCATAACCATACTCCAAGTTATAAGTATCAAAGGTCACCTCCGAGTTTGAAACTTCAATGGATGTTAACAAATTATCATAATTGATACTAGCAAAATCAGTGGTCGAAGCATCACCTACAAACTCTTTCCACCTATCGCTCCTTATTTCATAGTTAAACTCAACTTTGTTGTAAGGCGCTATATTATTTTTAGAGTTACCAGTATATTCAATCCTTGCAAGTTTTGGGTCATTATCACCAAAGTCATATGTGTATGAAATATAATTGCCATGCAAATCTTCGGCTTTTTCCAAATACCAACGGACCATTGCTCCATTAGTTGAATTACCTTTAAATCTACTATTCTGTGACAGCCCATAATAGTAAGTGACCCCCTTTTTAGTTTCCACAATGAAGGACTCAGGGCCGCTTTGGCCATTTTTAGAGGTAATACGCTGAAAGCTTTGAATTTGGGTTTGATATACCGTCTGAGGCGCTCCTTTTGCTAAAGAAGATGTTACCAGGCGCTGCCCGTCAAAAAAGTATTGGTCAGAACTACTTAATGAAGTTCCCGTTTGTTGACCATCAGAAAAAAGATCTGACCCCCTTCTTTCAATAAAAGATACCGCCGCATTTTTCCAGCCTCTCCCTAAATGACCGTTTTCAATATTCGAATTGTAAACCAAGGAAACCAGAGGCTCCATGTTATTAGTTCCAAATGGTAAATCAATTTCAACTTTAAGGTTGTATTCACCATTGCTTCCCACAAACTCGTCGTAAACAATGGACCCCACCTCTTTACTTTGGTCAATGTTGGGATTTGTTACACTTCCTAAGCTTTGATCATTAATTGGAATATAGGAAACATGATTTGCGGTTTGCCCTAAAGCATACCCCGTGCAGAATAAGGAAAAGCCTAAAAAAAAGATGGTTCTAAAGAGTTGATGGCTCCTCATAGTTAGTCTATTTTCAACAGGTTAGTTGTTTCAATCGGTTGACCGCTTACATCGACTCTTATAAAATACATTCCTAATGGAGCTTCAGAAAGGTCAATCTTAAACCTTTCACCGCTAGTGAATGAAATATTTTCCTTAAGTTGAAATACCCCTCCATTCGATGAAATAACAGCATATGAAAAACGGCCTTTCTCAGCCTTTCCAGTCATTTGAATCCATGCGTAATTTGTAGCAGGATTTGGGTAAACATTAATCGTGTAACTAGATACGGAAACTGTTAATACTGAATCAGTTTTAGTAGAATCTAATCGTTTAATTACTGTAATTGGGAAATCAACAATTTCCCGTTTAACACGGTTTCCATTATTATCATAAGAAAAGTGAGCTTCTTTACGAACGGTTGTTTGGGAAAAACAGGCATATGATATTCCTAAGAATATAGCCAGCAGCGTGAGGTGTTTCATGGTAGCAGATATGAAATTACCCACCAAACCTAAGAAAATGATTTATGTTTCCAAATAAATTGATGAAAATCATAATCATTTGAGTCTAAAAATTAACAAACCCCATCCACAAATGCGGCCTTATTCATGTCTCCATAAGTCGCTTCCAAAAGAAATGCTCCAGGGCCCCAGCTGGAGGTATTCATCAATTCGTCAAGACTCAGTCTTTTAAACTCCCGATCAAAACATAGAAAGGCTTTGGTTTGACCATTTTTCAAGACCACCTGAAGGTAGGGCTTAGGAGCTATGGCTCTGGTTTTAGGTTTTGCAATAGATATGTTTAGTTGGCTTTAAATATTTCATTGCTTGAATTAATTCTTGCAGTAAAAACTAAAGGCTTTCAAGGCAAATGCTTCCACCTGAGATAGGCGCTTTGTCAGAGGCTCAGCTTGTTTTCAACCCAGGCAATTTCTACCCATGGCGAAAAAGTACCCTCCTCATCCGCTCGAAGCAAAAAACGAAAGTCCTCCTCCTCAGAAACCAAATTTTCTTTAAACTTGCCCCAAATACTAGTGCAATGGAAATCCGTCACAACTGGACACGCGAAGAAATTCAAGAAATTTACAATCAACCCTTATTAGAGCTGGTATTTCAAGCCGCTCAAGTTCATAGAAATCACCATGCAACCGGAGAAGTTCAAGTTTGCACCCTGCTTTCCATCAAAACCGGGGGTTGCCCTGAAGACTGCGCCTATTGTCCGCAGGCTGCCCGTTACCATACAGACGTAAACACCCATAGACTTTTAGATACCAACATAGTCGTTGAATCCGCCAAAAAAGCCAAGGAATCAGGTTCAACCCGTTTCTGTATGGGAGCTGCTTGGCGGGAAGTTCGAGACAACCGTGATTTTGATCGGGTTTTAGACATGGTGAAGGAGGTAAAAGATATGGGCCTAGAAGTATGTGCCACCTTGGGCATGGTGAATGAGGCCCAAGCGGAAAAGCTAAAAGAGGCTGGTCTATATGCTTACAACCACAACCTAGACACCTCTGAAGAAAAATACAAAGACATCATCTCAACCCGTCAATACCAAGACCGGCTAGAAACCCTTGACGCCGTTCGGTCGGCAGGTCTTACGGTTTGCTGTGGCGGTATTATTGGCTTAGGAGAAGAAGACGAGGATCGAATTGGAATGCTTCAAAACCTAGCCAATATGCCTGAACATCCTGAATCGGTGCCCATCAACAAATTGGTGGCCGTAGAAGGAACTCCACTTTCAGAGCAAGACGAGGTACATGTTTTCGATATGGTTCGAATGATTGCCACAGCCCGTATTCTCATGCCAAAGAGCATGGTTCGGCTATCTGCCGGAAGGTTGAGCATGAGCGAAGAGGGTCAAGCCATGTGCTTTATGGCAGGGGCCAATAGCATTTTCGCAGGGGAAAAGCTGCTAACCACTCCAAATCCAGAAGAGGATAAAGACAAGGAATTGTTTTCGAAACTGGGTTTAACCCCAAGAAAAGCTTATAAATCAGAGAAGGAGTTCTGCTAATTTACCAGCAGAACTTTTGTTGGCGTGAACGCTTATACTTCTTGTTCCAAAGCTTGTTTTCATAGCGATTTGCCCCGCGGACACTATTGTAGGGTGAACCGCAAGAGTAAAGCACTCCTGCCAAAAGGAACATGGTAATTAGGCCGAAAGCCCAGTATCTTAAGTTTTTTAACGTACTCATTCTTCAAATTTTAGCCTCAGCCACAAATTTACAAAGCAAATACAGGCCATCCAATTAATATCCGAAACTCATTTTAAATTCAGTCAACAATTCATTTAGGTTGACCTCTGGGTTTCCTATAATTTCATGCACTTTCCCCGGAACCTCCGCCACCGCTGAAATGTAAGGCATGTGCCTGTTTTGGTAAATCATTTCCACCTCAGGATAAAGCCCTTGAATAAGCTCCAAAACCTCCACCAAAGCCCAGTTTGCATCGGTTAAATTAAAGACTCCAGCCGTCAGCTTTCCTGAAATTGCGGCTTTCAATGCCTCCACCGTGCGACTCAAATGAATGAAAGGACGAACCTGCAATCCTTCTCCGCTCACTTTAAGCACCTGCTTGTGCTGGGCTTGGAACATGAATTTATTGATCACAGAATCCATGCGCATGGCGGGGTGAAATCCAAAGACATTTGCCGCCCTAAAAACCACAATTTCTAACTTATCTTCTAGACGAAGTACATGCTCCTCTCCTCTTAACTTCGAAATCCCATAAAAGCTATGCGGATCACAAAGATGGCCTTCGGTAAACACCTCATCTTCTCCTCTTCCATACACTGACATTGAAGACATGTAAACCATCTTCTTTACCTCAGACCGTTCAACGGCATTCACAAGCTCAGCGGTTCCCCAGTGGTTTACTTGCTCAAATTGATGGGCTTCGTGGTCTGCGTAAGGGGTGGTCACCCTTGCTGCCAAATGAACCACGGTATCTACCCCATTCAAGGCCCTTTCCAGTTTCCGAGAATCCAGCAAGTCACCTTGAATTAAACGAAACCGATTGGGGTTTTGCCTTTTTATGAAAAAGGACTGAAAATTTTTCCGGCTCAGATTATCGTAAATCAAAACCTCATCAAAGCCCATAGCGTCTTGATCAAGCACATCCAGCAATCCTGACCCAATATATCCAGCGCCTCCCGTAATTAATAGTTTTCTCATTTCTTCAATAAATCAGTATGTAGACCACATTCGGTTTTTTTCATGCCTTGCCATCTACCCTCTCGGCCATCTACATATCTAGACGTACAGGGTTCGCAACCCACAGATAAATACCCCTTTTTCTCAAGAGGATGCTCAGGCAAATCATGGTCTTTTCTATAGGCATAAATCATTTTGGCGGTCCAGTCTAGCATGGGGTGATACCTGAGGGTTCCATGGTTGCCAGAGCTAAGGCGGTTCAGGTTTTTCCGGTTTAGGTTTTGGTCTCTTCTCACCCCTGAAATCCACAAATCATGATTCAAAAGAACCTCTTCCATGGGCAAGGTCTTGTTCAAGAAGCAGCACCGATCTGGATCGGATGAAAAATAGAAATTGCCCTGATCGTCTCTTTGCTGAAGCTTAGGAACCTTTGACCGGATGGAAATCAACTTCAATCCCAAGGCATTGGCCACCTCATCTTTAAACTTTAAGGTTTCCGGAAAGTGAAATCCAGTATCTAGAAAATAGACGGGAACCTCAGGGGCAAAACGCTGCATCAAATGCAAAAGCGGAATGCTATGGGTTTGAAAGGAGGAGGAAAGGTACATTCGCTTTCCTTCGGCCAAAAAGCCCCCCACCTCGGTTGCCATTCGATTAAGTTCCGTTTGATACACTAGGTCAGCTCTTTTACGATTTCATGAATGTTTGAAGTCCTTCCCATGGTGTAAAAATGCAAGCAAGGCACCCCATGGCTCATCAATTCTTTGCATTGATTAACCGACCATTCAATTCCTACTTGCCGAATGGCCTCCGGGCTTTTCGCTTTCATAATTGCATCCGATAAATCTTCTGGCAAATCTATATGGAAGAAATTAGGAAGCAAATTCAAGTGATTTTTAACCGAAATCGGCTTAATTCCGGGAATAATGGGCACCTCAATGCCAATTTCTCGGCATGATTTCTCAAAGTCAAAAAAGGCTTGGTTGTCAAAGAAAAGCTGGGTTACAATATAATCTGCCCCCGCATCTACTTTGGCCTTAAGGTAATTCAGATCGGTTTTGAGGTTTGGCGCTTCAAAATGCTTTTCAGGATAACCGGCAACCCCAATGCAAAAATTGGTAGGACTAGAGTTTTCAAGTTCATCATCAAGGTATTTCCCTCGGTTCATTTCTTCAACTTGGTTCAGAAGGTCAATGGCATAATGATGCCCTTGCGGGGATGGCATGAATTTCTTTTCACCCTTTGCGGGATCGCCTCTTAAGACCAATACATTTTCGATGCCCAGAAAATCTAAATCAATCAAGGCGTTTTCGGTTTCCTCTTTTGAAAATCCCCCACAAATCAAATGCGGAACGGCGTCTACATGATAGCGATTCATTAATGCCGCGGCTATACCTACCGTTCCCGGCCGTTTTCGGATGGTTTTAGGTTCTACCAAACCGTTTTTAAGCCTTTTATAAACCACCTCTTCTCTGTGATACGTCACATCAATAAACGGAGGGTTTACTTCCATTAAGGGGTCAAGCGTATCGTAAATGCTTTGAATGGTTTCCCCTTTTAAGGGAGGAAGAATTTCAAAGGAAAAAAGGGTTTCTTTGGCCCTGGCAATATGTTCGGTTACTTTCATTTTATGGATTGTATCTTAATACCGGATGAAGCCATTTTTCAATCTCTTCAAGGGGTTTGTTCCTTCGTTCTGCATAATTTTTCACTTGATCTCGGTCTATTTTCCCCAAACCAAAATATTTTGATTCAGGATGGGCAAAATACCAGCCCGAAACACTCGAAGCCGGATCCATGGCTAAGGATTCGGTCAAGGTGATGCCTACCTTTTCCGGGGCATTAAGCACCTCAAAAATGGTGTTTTTCTCAAGATGATCTGGACAGGCGGGATACCCCGGAGCCGGGCGAATTCCTTGATACTTTTCGGCAATCAAATCAGCATTTTCATACGATTCTGATGGGGCATAACCCCAATGTTCTTTCCTTACCTTTTCATGCATGAGTTCAGCAAGGGCCTCTGCCAGTCGATCAGCAAGGGCCTTGGCCATTATCGCCTTGTAATCGTCTTGGTCTTTTTGGAACTTATTCAAATAAGCCTCCAAACCGTGCCCAGTAGAAACGGCAAAGGCCCCAATATAATCTTGGTAACCCGCTGAATGAGGAGCAATGAAATCAGCCAGGCTTAAATTGGGTTGCCCCTGTGCTTTTTGGGTTTGCTGCCGCAGGAAATGGAAGATGTTTTCGCCCGATTCCGTTTTAAAAATAACGTCATTACCCTTCCGATTTGCAGGCCAGAAGCCAATGACCGCCCGGGCATCTAAGATTTTCTTTGAAATGATTTCATCCAGCATTTCATTGGCATCTCCAAACAATACTTTCGCTTGTTCACCAACAACCTCATCCTCTAAAATCCGAGGAAATTTCCCCGCCAGATTCCAGGTCATGAAAAAGGGCGTCCAATCAATGTACTGGCGTAATTCTCGGAGATTTATTCCCGTAAAGGATTTCACCCCCAGAAACTTGGGTCGTACCGGTTTATAATTGGTCCAGTCAATCTCAAGCTTATGTTTATTAGCATCTTCAAAAGACCTTAATTTTTTCTCAGATTGCTTTTTGGCGTAACCTTCCCGAACCCGGGCATACTCCTTGGCCAATTCTTGAGCAAACTTATCCTTCTCTTGCCCCAAAACCTTGTTTGCAACCGTCACCGCCCTAGACGCGTCTAAAACGTGAATGGTGGGTGATAGAGAAAAGGTAGGCTGAATTTTAACCGCAGTATGAACCTTTGAAGTAGTGGCCCCGCCAATCAACAAGGGAATATCAATGTTCTGACGCTGCATTTCACGGGCTACAAATACCATTTCATCCAAACTCGGGGTTATGAGTCCGCTGAGACCAATCAAATCAACCTTTTGCTTAACGGCTTCTTCCAAAATTTTCTGGGCCGGAACCATGACGCCAAGGTCAATGATTTCATAGCCATTGCAAGCCAGAACCACGCTTACAATGTTCTTCCCAATGTCGTGAACATCACCTTTCACCGTTGCCAGAAGCACTTTTCCTGCACGACTTGATTTGCTTGAATCGTGATCAAAGAAATCTTCAAGGTAAGCCACGGCCTTTTTCATGACACGGGCAGATTTCACCACCTGTGGTAAGAACATTTTCCCAGAGCCAAACAAATCCCCCACCACATTCATTCCGTCCATTAAAGGACCTTCAATCACCGCCAAGGGACTTCCCAAACTTTGTCGGGCTTCTTCCACATCTTCTACAATGAATTCTGTTTCACCCTTCACCAGGGCATGTTCAATTCTCTGAGCTAAATTTTCATCTCGCCAGGCCAGATCACGCACCTCTTTCTTCCCTTGCCCTCGATACCGCTCTGCCATTTCAAGAAGATCCTCCCCCGCCTGATCATGCCGATCAAAAAGCACATCCTCAACGCAGTTCAGAAGGTCTTTGGGCACCTCTTCGTAGACCTCAAGCTGAGCTGGATTCACGATGCCCATGGTCATTCCGTATTGAATGCCATGGTAAAGAAAGGCTGCATGCATGGCCTCTCGCACACGGTCAAATCCGCGAAAGGAAAAAGAGACATTGCTTACCCCGCCAGAAACCTGGGCTCCGGGCAGGTTTTCCCGAATCCATTGGGTGGCTTCAAAAAAATCAAGGGCATTTCGTCTATGCTCTTCCATTCCCGTGGCAACGGGGAAAATATTTGGGTCAAAAATGATGTCGTGCGACGGGAAATTCAATTCATCAACCAGGACCCGATAGGACCGTTCACAAATTTCAATTCTTCTTGAAAGAGAGTCTGCTTGCCCCCTTTCGTCAAAAGCCATGATGACCGCAGCAGCCCCAAATTGTTTGATTTTTCTAGCTTGTTTCTTGAAAACCTCCTCGCCTTCTTTCAAGGAAATGGAGTTCACAACCGCCTTTCCTTGAACGCATTTTAATCCGGCTTCAATGATTTCCCATTTGGAAGAATCGATCATCACTGGAATTCGGGCGATGTCAGGCTCTGACTGAATTAATTGCAGAAAAGTAGTCATGGCTTCTACCCCGTCAATCAAGCCTTCATCCATGCAAACATCTAGAATCTGAGCCCCTCCATCCACTTGGTGTTTGGCCACTTCGAGGGCTTCCTCAAAAAGACCTTCGGTAATCAGGCGTTTGAACTTTCTAGACCCTGTAACATTGCATCGCTCCCCGATGTTCACAAAATTGGAATCGGAGTGAATGTATAGCGGCTCAAGGCCGGATAATGCTAGGTATTTTTCCATCAGGCTTCCAGGTTTTCATCATTGAGTTTCGGAGGCTTAGCATCCTTAGCCAAATCAGCCATGACCTTAATGTGTTCGGGCTGGGTTCCGCAACAGCCTCCTAAAATATTCACCAAACCTAGATCTAGGTAAGTTTTTACTTGCTCTCCCATTTTCTCAGGGCTTTCATCATAGGCACCCATCTCATTGGGCAGGCCAGCATTCGGGTAAGCAGAAATGTAAAAAGGTGCCTTTCGGCGAAGGACTTGAAGGTAAGGCAAAAGTTGGCTGGCACCCAATGCACAATTGAATCCTATACTCAAGAGGTCAATATGCATCAAAGAAATCAAAAAAGCTTCAGGGGTTTGGCCAGAAAGGGTCCTTCCCGAGGCATCGGTAATGGTACCTGATACCGAAATGGGAACTTTTTTCACCCCTTCCTGAAAAAGGTCGTCAATGGCCACCAAGGCGGCTTTTGCGTTCAAGGTATCGAAAACGGTTTCCACCAAAAGAAAGTCTACCCCACCTTCAATCAAACTTTTTGCTTGGGCCTTATAGGCATGATAGAGCTCATCAAAAGAAATCGCCCGAAACCCGGGGTTGTTCACATCCGGTGATATGGAGGCTGTTTTATTGGTGGGTCCGATGGCACCCGCAACGTACCGTGGCTTATCAGGTTGGGCCTTGGTAAACTCATTGGCGACTTTTTTTGCAATTCGGGCCGATTCAAAGTTAATGTCGTGCACAGCATCTTCACAGGCGTAATCAGCTTGTGCAATGGTGGTACCTGAGAAGGTATTGGTTTCCACGATATCGGCTCCAGCCTCAAAATAGGCCCTATGAATGGCTTCAATCACATCCGGACGGGTGATGGAAAGGAGGTCGTTATTCCCTTTCAAGGATTCAGAGTGACCTTTAAACCTTTGGCCTCGGAAGTCTTCTTCTTCCAATTTATAGGCTTGAATCATGGTTCCCATGGCCCCGTCTAAAATCAAAATATGCTTTTTCAAGCGATCCTGAATGCTCTCCTTATTCATCATTTATTCCATTATATTTTCACATTTAGACCTGTCTGACAAGAAAGCTTTTGTGTCTTGGTAATCGAAGCCCTCCAATGCTGAAAAAAGGTCAGATATCAATGCCTGGGCCGTAGGGGTTCCGCCTGCCCCCTGACCGGTAAATGACTCTGTACACCCAAAGGCTGTGGTGATCTCAATCGCATTCAATGCCCCTTTAACCTGACCCAAACTACTAGTCTTAGGAATACATCGAGGCCTAACCTCCGCCTTTATTTCCCCTTTTAAAATCCGCGCCTCAGCAATTAGTCGGATGGTTTCACCCCTTTGGGCAGCATTTTTAAAGTCTTGCTCTCTAAGGTTCTGAATTCCTTGCAAAGAAATATGGTTTCGATTCATTTTTTTCCCGAAGCCGTGGTAAACAAGTAGCAATAATTTGCTTCTAGCATCCTCCCCACTGAGGTCAAGACTTGGGTCTTCTTCTGCAAACCCTTTTAGTTGAGCCTCCTTTAGGGCATCCTGAAAGGTGCAACCCCTTTCCATTTGAGATAAAATATAATTGCATGACCCATTTAATATTCCTTTAATACCCTGGATATCTAGGTCTTTATAATAAGAATTCAAAGCCTTTACAACCGGAATGGCTGCCGCTGTGGCAGCTTCATATAAGAAAGGCACCTCACAAAGCCTGGCCAAACTGTGAAAAGCATCAAACTGGTCAACAATCCATTTTTTATTTGCAGAAACTACGGGCTTTTTAGAAAGCATGGTTTTTTCAATGACCGACCACCTTTCGTTCCCGGCATTGCTCGCATCCACAAGTATGTCAAAATCATAGAGGCTAAAGAATTCATTTTCAGAGGATGTGACTGGAATGCGGGTAACCCCCCTAGGCTTTGATTCATTCTTGACCAGTAGAGCCACCACTTCAATGTTCAAACTATGAACTTGAACAAGGTCTAAAAAGGAGAGGGCGACAGTGCCCCCTCCTAATAATCCGACTTTTATTTTGCTCATTTCAAGACGTCTATGGGTTTGAGTTTCTGAGTGTTTTCAAAGGCTTGCCTGCAATCTTCAATTAAGACCTCAGCATCCTCAATTCCAACTGAAAGACGTACCAGGCTATCCTTAACTCCTGCCTCAATGCGGATGCTTTTAGGAGTAGATTTATGAGTCATGCTTGCGGGGTGACAGGCCAAAGACTTTGTACCACCTAAACTTTCAGCAAGCTTAAACCTTTTCAGGTTTTTCAAAAATTTCAAGGCTGTTTCTGTAGAATCATCTTTGAAGGAAAACGAAATTACGGCCCCAAAAAATCCGTTTTGTTGCTCCTTAGCAATCCAATGGTTTGGATGGGATTCCAAGCCCGGGTAATTTACCTTTTGGATGTCTTGATGAGCATGTAAAAATTCAGCCAATTCAAAAGCCGTTTTGCAGCTTTGTTTCACCCGTAACTCTAAGGTATGAAGCCCCCTAATTAGCAAATATGAATCCCACGGACCAAGCACTGCACCCGTAGCATTTTGGATGAATTTTATTTGATCTGCGTCTTCTTTTGATTTGGAAATTACGGCTCCGGCAATCACATCCGAATGTCCACCTATGTATTTGGTGGCGGAATGAATGATGAAATCTGCCCCCAGTTTGATGGGATTTTGAAGCACGGGAGAGGCGAAGGTATTATCAACCACTAATTTTGCCCCCACATTTTGGGCCAAAACTGCAATTCCCTGAATGTCAGAAATTTTAAGGGTTGGATTTGTAGGAGTTTCAAGCCAAACCAGTTTAACCTCCTCATTAAGGGCTTTTTCCACTTCAAAGATATCGCTGGTGTCAACATAATTTACTTGAATACCCAGCTTTTTGTAGATGTGGGTAAATGCCCGAAAGCTCCCTCCATAAACATCGTCTACGGCCAGAATTTTATCCCCTGTTTTCAAGGTTTTAATCACCGCATCAACAGCGGCCAGGCCACTTGAAAAAGCAGAGGCACCAGCGCCATGTTCAATAGCGGCCAATAGATCTTCAAGACATTTCCGAGTGGGGTTGTTTGATCGGCTGTAATCAAATCCTTTGTTCACCCCAGGGGCTTCTTGTACGAAGGTGGAAGTTTGATAAATGGGAGGAGCCAGGGCTCCAGTCTCAAGGTTTGCCTCAATTTGGTGAAGCAGTTCACTTGTAAATTTCATGTGTTAATTGTTAAAATTGATTAAACAACTAACACTTACCTCAGAATGATAACCTTACCCTTTGAAACAAAAAAATCTCTTCCAAAAGGCAAGCTGGAAGAGATTGTAAATATTTTGTTTCTGCAGAAACAATCACTCCAACTTATCTATCCCATTTCTGGGAAGGAATTGGCACCTTCACTTTGGGTGTGAAACCAAAATGGGTTGCCAAGTGCGTCATAGGGCCTTTCCCTCTGCACTTTCTGGATAAGTGTTTGTAAAGAACTGGGGCAAAGATATGGGCAGAAATTTTTATTCTCCAAACATTTTCCAGTTTTTTTATTTGAATACTTGTTTTCGAAACAAATCCAGCGTTGGAAAGCCCAACCTGAACACTTACATTTGCGGCCTTCGTGGAAAGATTTGGCTGATTGCAACCACTTTAAAAAATGCTAAAAAGAGAGCAGCAGTTGGCCCCTACCTTTCTCGTAACCTTAAGAATTAAACGTATATGCCGTATTTATTTACGTCAGAATCGGTTTCAGAAGGCCATCCTGACAAAGTAGCTGACCAAATTTCAGACGCCCTAGTAGATAATTTTCTAGCCTTTGACCCTGAAGCAAAAATTGCTTGCGAAACCATGGTAACAACTGGTCAAGTAGTTTTGGCAGGAGAGGTTAAGTCAGACGTTTACCTGGATGTTCAGAACATTGCAAGGCAAGTAATTGAACGCATTGGCTACACCAAAAGCGAGTACATGTTCGACGCCAAGGGCTGTGGAATCCTTTCTGCCATTCATGAACAATCTGATGACATCAACCGTGGGGTTGACCGAGGGAACAAAGAAGAGCAAGGAGCTGGCGATCAAGGAATGATGTTTGGGTATGCCACCAATGAAACCCGAAACTTCATGCCCCTAGCCCTTGACCTTAGCCATAAACTTCTTGAAGAATTGGCTGCCCTGCGAAGAGAAGGCAAAGAGATTGCATATTTAAGACCCGACTCGAAATCTCAGGTAACCATTGAGTACAATGACGACAATACCCCCATCCGTATTGACACCATTGTAGTTTCTACCCAGCACGATGATTTTGACCCTGACGATAATAAAATGTTGGCCAAGATTAAAACCGACCTGGTTGAAATCTTGATTCCTCGCTTAATCCAACGCCTTGAGCCCTCGATTCAGGAGTTGTTTAACGATGACATCACCTACCACATCAATCCAACCGGAAAGTTTGTGATTGGTGGTCCGCACGGAGATGCCGGTTTAACCGGAAGAAAAATCATTGTAGACACCTATGGTGGGAAAGGAGCCCATGGAGGTGGCGCTTTTTCAGGAAAAGACCCCTCTAAAGTAGACCGGTCTGCCGCATACGCTACCCGTCACATTGCCAAAAACCTCGTTGCTGCAGGTGTAGCCGATGAAATCCTGGTTCAGGTTTCTTATGCGATTGGAGTGGTTGAGCCCACCTCTTTGTATGTAAACACCTACGGATCTTCAAAAGTGAATATGACCGATGGAGAGATTGCCCGCAGAACCCTTGAGCTTTTCGACCTTCGTCCGGGTATGATTGAGCAAAACCTCAAACTACGTCAACCCATGTACCAAGAGGCAGCCGCCTACGGACATATGGGAAGACCAGCTCAAGAGGTTGAAAAAACCTTTGTTACAGCCGACGGACAGAAGAAAACCATGAAGGTGGAACTCTTTACCTGGGAAAAATTAGACCGTGTAGACGATATCAAAAAAGCATTCTTCGGCTAATGTTAACTAAATGTTAACACTACGGAACTCAGTAGAAACGGGAGACTCAAGGCGATTCTCCCGTTTTTTTACACCCAAACTCAAAAACTCTTAATCTTTTCTTAACTTTGAGGTAAGGATGTGATAACCTTACTCATATGTATCCAAAACAATTTTTCGCCTGCATTTGTCTGATTCTGTTTTCTGTATTTTTCATTTCCTGTGAAAAATCTCAGAGCATGCTTGTGCATGGCCAAGCCCTTGAACAGCATACCCAAAACCCTATTCCATACGCAAAGATTGAACTTATCAGTCTTTCTGAAATCAATGGTTCCGTTGAGATGACCGTTTTTGCTGAAGCGGAAACGGACGCTCAAGGGAACTTTAAACTAGGCTACGAAGACAAGGATTTCAGAACCTATTACCTGCGCCCTTCAAAGGATGGATACTCAAGGCCTTTTGATGTACAAGTAAGCGGTGAGGTTTGGGAAGAAGCAACGGTTTTCCTTTCCGGAGCTGTTCAATAAATCCAATTTTTGGATGGTTTACGTTTATGAATTTTTGGCTCTTGCCTATGATAAGGAATACCACAAGAGCCGAAGCATAATTTTAAATCCTGCACCCTCATGACTTTACCACAATCGCTCAGCGTCTTTCTTATTATTTGCATGCTCAGTTCATGCTCCAAGCAAGAAGAGCTGATCGTCACAGGAGAGGTAAGGGAGGCAAGACAAGAGACGGTCCTATCTGGAGGTTACGTGCAGCTTATTGGTCTTCGTCAACATAAGGGCACAGTTCGAATGCAAGTATTTGACTCATTCGAGGTGAGCCCTGAGGGAACTTTTCGGGCAAGCTATATTCCCGACGCATTAAGCACATACTATTTAAGGGGCAAGAAAGAAGGGTATACCAATGCACAGGACCTTGAACTAACTGGTGATTTTATGAGCAACCAAGTGATTTACCTGGAAGAAGAGTAATCCGGACCGGGCTTTCTTTTCATAAGCTTTAAGATGCGGTAGCCTCTAGTAGCAAGTCTTTAATCTTGTCTTCCATTTTTTCAGGTGTTGAAGTTGGAGCATACCGCTCTTCAACTTGCCCTTCTGGGTTTACAAGAAACTTGGTGAAGTTCCATTTAATGGAAGACCCTAAAAGGCTGCCTTTTTCCTTTTTCAGGAACTTGAATACGGGGTGGGCATTTTTTCCATTCACCTCAACTTTCGCAAACATTTGAAAGCTGACCCCGTAATTGACCTGACAGAATTCCTCGATTTCCTCCTCGCTGCCAGGATCCTGACTTCCGAATTGATTGCAGGGAAAGCCTAAAATTTCAAGACCTTGATTCTTGTATTTCTGGTAAAGCTTTTCCAGTCCTTCAAACTGAGGGGTAAACCCACATTTACTTGCTGTGTTTACAATGATGACCACCTTGCCCTTTAGCTCTTCAAAAGGGAATTCTTTTCCGTTGATTGTTTTTGCTTTGAGTGCGTAGAAGTCCATGGATTTTGATTTTGTTTTAGAAACGCAAGGTACATAACCATTGGTTTTGTTGAGGCCATCTTTTAGCCTCCCCTATAACGACCCATAAGAGATCCCTTGAAAACAAAATATGGACGAACTATTGAGCCTCCCATTGTAATTGATAACAATCAAAGGCCATTAGGGCAATGAATCAGACGGCATACGCCTAAGGCGCATGCTGGGATCCAGGGCACACCACGGTTAAAAAGACGTTATCCGCCTCAGGCGGATAAGAATCACGGTGAATTGAAACCTCTAAAAGTCATCCTTGCCTGTGGAGGATGGACGAACCGTTGATGGCTTCACCTTAATGCCTCGTAAGTGAGACAGCATACGCCTAGGGCGCATGCGGGTGTTGGGGTGAGGAGCCTGGGTTAAAAAGACAATATCCGCCTCAGGCGGATATGAGCCCTAAGGTTTTTGCTTTTAGGAGTAGATCATCCTTAATCCATTGTCTTCCTTGCCCTCCTTTCAATCTTTTTTCCTGAATCATAGCCTCCTTTTTAGAATCATAAAAATCCACATGAACTACAACCCAAGGACGAAATCGTTTCGTGAATCCTGTTGGAGACAGTGAATTATGTCCATGAAAACGGGCAATTAGATTGGAGGTATAACCTATGTAAATCTTGTCGTATTTAGCAGAATACAAAACGTAAACACAATACATAACGGGTGGTTTTATTTTGACCAAAATTTACGAAACCCTTAGAAACAAAAAAAGGGAAATCCATTTCTGAACTTCCCTTTTTAGTTGCGAATCTTAGATGCTGACCGAACAAAGTGAGCATCAGTAGGCAAGCTCGAATGAATGACGACCCAGACAAGCTAACCTTCATCAGGGTGTCATCACCATGACATTCAGCTACGCTGAATCGTCATTGGCCTGCGTCCGCCTCAGGCGGATATGAGTTGAATTGGCAGATTTGCTCATTATTCATCTATCTGATTGATAATACGTTAGAAGTTTACAATTTGACCCAAACGGCACTGTTTTGGCACGATTCTGACACGGCAAAACCTTGTCTATTCCGCTATTATCAAGCGTTTTGTAATAAATCCATCTGCGGTTCTTATCTGCACCAAGTATTGGCCAGTTGGATAATTATCCAAGCGTAAGGTATGATTCAAACCAGAATTTAGATCAAAATGCCACTCCTTAAGGGTGATGCCTAAAAGGTTGATTAAATGAACCTGAACCCTCTCTAATTGGTAAGCTCGGTCAAACTCAATGTTAAACTCTCCCTTTGCTGGGTTAGGAAACAAACCGATTGGTTTGGGTTTTAAACCCTGCTCTTCAATGGACAATCCAAAACGACTGATTTTGAAAATTGGCGGATGATTTTTGCCATTCAGCGTATGGAAAGCACCTGCTACGATAAATGAATTGCTATCAGAATCTGCATAGATGATTCTATTTAATTCCATATAACAGTCTGCAAAGATGTAACAGTCCTCTATCGTATCAAACCCCACGGTATCCCCTAAGGTAAAGTTAAACTGCGTGGGAAGTATATTTCCTTGTTTATCTGTTTCAAACATATATGGAATTTTGCGCCCGTCTATTGAGTCAATTGACCCAACAAAAAGGTAAGTCCCCCATTTAGTTTCTATTACATCTCTTGGGGTTTGTAAAAGGTTAGGGTGCTGAGGGAAATAATTTTGAGTTGTATAAATTTTTCTGTTAAATGTTGAGTCAAATGATCCATCTGCATTTAATCGCACTAAATATGAATCATCAGTCCAAGCAGTGTCAAACAAAAACTCTCCAAAAGCAAAGATTTTATCATCGCTCATAACTTTTATATAACCTATTCCACTGCGGTAAATATCACAGGAGAAACTCGTGTCCACGTTTCCAAGAGTATCCAAAAGAAAAATACCATTACTGTAATGACCATCTAATTCGGTCATACCGCTATATACTAACATTTTATCCTCACTATATTTTGTTAAACCAATAGGTGCATTATTATTTGAAACAGGCATATAAAAATTTGTATCCCATTGTCCATTTTTTTTAAGCTTATACATACTGGATCGAATTGTAGTATCAGCTATCTGTTTGTCAAAAAGCCCCCCATAAAATGACGAGCCTGAAGGAAAAAATAAGCCTTGTTGATAGGTGGTAAAGTTTATTGGGCTTTGAAACCAGTTGATATAACTATATGCAAACGCTGTGTCATATATGCAGTCTTGAATCGAAATCCGCTGGACAAACGGATGGCTAGCCCTGACCGCATAATAATAACCTTGGCTAAAGGCTGAAGCCCTATAACGGAAGGTGGTATCATGGGTGAATAAACATGGTTCCCTCACCTTACCAGTTTCATCGAACCAGACCATGCTCTCTCCAATCCAATTTCCATTCGACTCATCAAAAACGCCAAAATCCCCAGTTGCCACGAACATGGTGTCATTAAGAGTTAATAAATGTCGAATTCTAGGGGATTCTGAATTTTTGATTGGCCGATTTCCGCTAATATATTCTGAAATACGAAAACTGGTATCCACAACATAAGACTGTGAATATGCATGCAATAAAGCAAAAGTCAATAATAATGTGGATACCAGTGTTTTCATATGAATTTACTCTAAAATAATGGTACGAGATTCACTCCCGTTGCTTGTTAATATATTCACCAAGTACATGCTTGGGTTTAAATGAGATAAATCCAAAGATACTGAGTTTGAACCAAGGTTATTAACTCTATGCACTTCATTACCTAAAGTGCTGTATACAATGACAGATTTAATATCTCCACTACCTAACAGATTAATTTGAGTTAGACCTGTAGTTGGATTGGGATACATTTCTATTTCAACTTCCGAAGCTATGGCTTTCCTTGTTGCGGAGGTAGGACCCATGACGATGCTTTTCCAAAGCATGCCTGGGCAGGCTCGAACCTGCGTCCGCCTCAGGCGGATATGAGGCGAAAATATGAAAACCAATATTTACATTAAACTGAAATACAGGAATTAACACTTCTTTAAATCGGCGGATGTGGTATGTTATTGGCAAACCCTATTAGCAGAAAGGGGAACCCCTTTCTGCTAGATATCGATTAAATAACAAAGTTTAAGCCTTGATTATTCTCATGGTTTTAATGTAGTTGCCCCTGGTATCTTTAATTACAACAAAATACAACCCCCTTTCACCATTAATGAACAATGATGTACCTGCATTGGAAGGCAAGTCCATAGTTTGAACAATTTGCCCCAAAGAGTTATAAAGCTCAACTACCAAATCAATGTCTCCATTTATTTCAATTGTAAAGTTTCCCTTTGTCGGATTAGGGTACAGGCTTACGCTTGTTCCCACTTCCTCAGCGTATTGACCAGAGAGGACCTTTACTTTTGCCTTGGCCACATCCTTGATTAGATCAGTTCTATTATCATACTTTGAAGCATCGATTGAATCATTTCCAATCACCATTAAGGCGATGTATTGAACTAGTTCAGTGCTATGAATTGTCCGCCCATTAAAAGACAGTGTGAAACCGTATGATTTTGTTTCCCAATCTTGGATTAACGTGTCGGTAATGGTCGGAAAAAGCTGATTTGCCGCTTGTGCTTGAATAAGCGGGTCATCCCAAACAACAGTACCACCAACTGCACTCAAGGCCAACTGCGCATCATTGGGATTTGCGTTTATTCCTATTAATGCATTTTTCAGGCCCTGATTAAGTTCAAATGATTGTGAACGAACCAAGTTTACATCGAATTGAGATCCTGACCGGATGGGAATTAACCCACCTATTGACCCTGTGGGATCATCAAGAACAATGCCTATGGATGTGAGAGCGTACGCACCTGCACATGATTGATCATTTGCCTGTGTTGCGGTGAAAAGAGTTGTGTAAGTGGTGTTAAAAAAATCTTTTTGGTCAACCTCATCACTCGACTGAACTACGCGGACCGTACGAATAACTTTTTCACACATTATTAACGGCAAGTTTCCGCCGGGATCCACTGAATATTTAAAAACCAACTCATAATCCATGTATTTTCTTCCGTCTGGTAAGGACTCGTTTGATGCATTGAGCATTGAATGGCAAACCCTTTTCTCAAAGGCATCTGGAATGTTCGGGTCGAAAGTTCCAGCGATCTGCACATCATCAATCCATTGGGCGGTTGGGTACAATACATTATCAAAGGTCCTCCATTTTGCTTGGATATCTGTCCCTGGCGGGGTTGGAAACGGGGCCCCGTATGCCTGAGTTATAACATCCTCATCAGCAAACCTAAAATAGCTACCCTGTAATTGACAAGAGTATTCAGGTTGGCAATTCCCCTCAATACCAGAATCATCCTTTAGGTATTGCGTGGTACTATGATTTGGAAGGTTTGAAAAGTTTTGTGATAGATCCAGTATTATATGAAAAGACGGCGGTGAGACATCCCAAATATCAGTTTGCGTACAATGATCAAGTTGACGCTCAGCTCGAACAACAAGAATTGTAATTGGCTCAGTTGGGGAATACGAGAAAGAATGTGCATTTGTTTCTTCAAGGGGCTCAAAAAGTTGGCCGTTGTCATAATCAATAACCCCAGGGCTTAAATAATACGACAATCCATTTTCAACCAAGTCTAGTGGGTTTTGGTTCAGCAAATCATTTGCATCGTTTTTCATCTTAAACCACTTAAACCGGCGTGCTTCAGTACCTGTGTTTGCAGATGTGTAATCAACGCTCACCTCTACATCTCGTATTCCAGCCAGGTTTAAGGTTACGGGGCCTGAATCACATAAAACTGTTTGTTGACCTTCTTGTATTACCGGGGCATCGTTTGGGTCTTTCTCTACAATTTGCACCTGATTATAGGCCATTTCGTTTGCATAGCTGCCATCGCTTTTTACTCGATTTATGTACATCTTTCCAAAAAAATTGCTGTTTGGGTAAATGGTCACTTCTGGGGCGGAGGCCGTCTCAAATGGCAAGGGAAGCTCACGGTTGAAGGCGGTCTGGTGCCCTGACTCACCCTGCCAAGACCATGCAGATTTGCAAGGCGTGTAAAACCCATAGCTTCGTGCACCAGGGCGAATCTCATCAACCAAATTATTAGGATCAGTGTGAGCTCCCTTATTTTCAGTGGTGGTTTGCTGATGATTTGGGTTTATGGTGTTTGGATTGTTTGAGTAAAACTGAGCATCTAACATCCAAACATGGGGAAGGCCAGAGCCGTACCACTTTCCTTGAATATAATTCCCGCTAGAGGTAAAGCCTTGTTTAGTGTAAGATTCCGTTGTTACAACAGGGAATTTCAATAAGCTGTGTTCGTAAAACAATCGGTGGTCCCTTGAATAAAAGGAAACTCCCGCACCAAACTGGTTCCATTGGTAATCTATTTTTTCTCCAGGTTCGTAATCCGCATCTTGAAAAGGTGAGGTGATGTGTTGATTAGCTTGCCCAAAGGAGCAAAGCGCAGCCAGGGAGGCCAAAATGGCCAACAAAGAATTTTTCATTTAAATAAAAGTTAGTGGTTAATGGTCTATATTAATTAGCGCAATGTATTCCATGTAGACATCACCTTGCATCGATCCAACTACACCCGGGTGGTTCTCGCTCTCTACATTATCTAAACGGAATTTAAAGGAAATGGCATCAAAGGTGTGTCCATCCCGCTCTAGGGTATTAAACCCTGTAAACTCAACATGGACTTTGGCTGAATCACCATCAAGGTATTGCCATTGGTTCAGCCCCAAGCCTCCATAGTCTGTATACTTTAAAAAACGCCCTGTAATTCCTTTGCGTTCAAAGTAAACCAAAGACCTTCTTCCATCATTCGTTAGTACATGAGTTGTCGATGGATTTAAGCTGTCATTAAACCGCCTAACGGAAGGACCCACGTCGATATCAATTGACTGACCAATTAAATCAGGGCCAAATTCCTTGACGCCAACAGAATCAAAATCTGGAGCAATCATGAATATAAACTCCCCTGTTGGGAATTCGCCAAAACTTGAAAGCCCACCTTGTTCTGGAGTAATTCCATGTGCTAAGCCGTAAACATTTCTGTCAAAACGGATATAGATAAACTCAAAGGGATAGTATTTGGTGTATTCCGTGAAATCCTCATTCCACACTTTAAAGGAGTCAACTCCATTTTGGACCCAAATAATGTTAGGCAAGCGCACCTCAACTGTATCATTGTAAATGGTATCGCCCGCATTGGAAATGAACATTCCATGATTTTTCAGGAAAGCATCAATGGGTTTTGGGGGCTCAGGTTCGGCGGGTTCTTTGCATGAGAAAAGGAGAATTGAAATGGAAAAAAGAATCCATTTCTGAGAGGGAAACTTCATAATCTTAAGGGTAATCCAGCTGTTTTTGAGTTGCTGGGGAGTGGTTATTAGTTAGTTATAAGGCCACAATGATAACGAAATTTAACACATGTGAAAAATTTCAGGTAAAAAAAATGACTTGGGTCACTGAAAAGACGGAGTATGCAGCAGTCAAACGAATCATTAAAGGATTTCCAAGTGCTCAACCATTTAAAATCAATCGATTTCTGAATATGCTTAAAAATGCACGTATCCCCGGAAAACCCTTTGTCGGATTTAAGAATAAATTTCGTCTGGTTTTTGGTTTAACCCAACAAAACCCCCTCTAACCTTTCACGCTCACTCCACTTAATGGCAGAATCTGAACCATGATCAGTCTTCAGCAAATTGATATTTGCTGCATGAAATTCTAGAGAAAAACCATCTGCCTGGTCGTTTAGAACAACCACCTTGAGCGCAATGTTTCTGAATTGGGTCGCAAAAGAATCCAGATCACAGGGGAGGGCGCCTACGCCGATGTGGAAAAAGCCGCTGAGCGGTTTGATGTGGTGGCCATTGATTCATTCCAAGAGCTCGGTGAAAACCCCGAGCGGTTCGGGGAGCTTCGCAAAAAGTTCCCATCGACCATTTTCGTGGTGGTTTTTCAGCAAAACAGCCGGGGGGAAACACGAGGCGGGGTGAGGTCAGACTTTGATTCACCAGTGATCCTTAAGGTACACCGCATAGATAAAAGCTTTGTCAACAATTACGTGGAAGCCATTAAAAATAGAGGGAATAAAATTGATTGGCTGTATTATTTCGTTCAAAAACAGATCAAGCAGCCCCCCCCAAGACCAGGGGCAAGAACCGGATTTAAAAGGCCCAAAGGCCCCGGCAAAGAAACCACCCAGGTCAATTTATCGCAAGCCCTTGAAGCGGCGTAAAGACCAATTCAAAGAAAGTGAAGCGCTATCAGACATCACTAAGGTCGAGGGGTACAAAAGAAAAGATCTGATTAAAAACCACACCCCGACCTATTGGAGGTGGACCAGAACTAACTAAAAGTCAAACCTCATGTGGCCCGAGTAATCTTTTGGCAGCACGACCCCTACTTCTCTAAGGTAGGACAAAAGGGCGCTTCTGGTTGAATGGCGCGTAATTTCTTGAAGGGTAGTAAGGGCGGTCTCCTTGTTTTCGGTTTTCAGTAAGGATTTAAAAATCTCAGTGATAAATGTGTGCCGTAGCCCATACATGGTATGCTCCTTATCAAGCCCCAATTCATCTTTAATTCTTTTAAACTTCTTAGAGTAATACCATTGATTGGCCATAGCGGGTGAGGGCTTAAACCCTGGTCCGAATACATAATAATCTTTTGGCGCCCCTTTTATTAACCGGTATAAATCCTCTTTTACTGGATCTAACAGGGGGATTACTTCTGTTTTACCTTTTTTCACCTGGGAGCCATGAATCCAAATCAAATCTCGATCGGTGTCGATCCAATCGACCTTCATCCGGTTGATGGTAATCGGTCTTAAAAACTGATAGGCAATCAACCGAAGTAAAAGCAGAAAGTTGGGATTGATCTGCTCCGCCTGATTTGCTTTGGCTAGAGCTTGCTCTTTTGTGTAGATTTTGTGAAGGGTCGGGTTGGTTTTAAGTTTTTTGATGCGTTTGGCCGGGTTGGTTTCCATAAGCTCCATATCAATCATGTGATTGAAAGCACTCGAAAGGCCGGCGAGTGCGTTGTTTCGGGTGCGGGTGGAGAGCTTGCTTTTTTCAATATCCCCAAGGAATTCGACTATCATCCCCCTGGTGAGGTCCCTGGGGGTAAGGTCAGTGATGGCACGCAGGGAGATAAACCCAAGAAACTTATTTATATACGACTCAAAGGACCGGAATCAGCTTTCGTTTTTGAAGTATGGTCGCTTTTCGCCAAGCATTTTGGAAAATGCCTCCTCAAGTAAAATGCGTTGGTTTTTCCCTTTGGATAAAACCCCAGTCTCGGGGGTCCATCCTTGGCTTAACATTTCCTTCAAAGGCTCCAGGTAGGAGCGCAGGTGCTGAACCCGACCTCCAAGAGATTTTATCCTACCTGCGCCCATTCTAAGCCTTACCCGCCTCCATTCCCCTGATGAGTCAAGGAATTTGAATTCAATATAAGGTATGGTTGTAGAGGTGCGCTTTTTGGCTTGTGGTCGGAGGCATGGGCATGGTGTACCGTTTGCTCATGGATCCAAATAGGTGTTCTTGTGCCTGCAATTTGGCAAACTTTCAGCATTTCACGGTAGGCGGACTGGTTTTTATAGGGCATAAAAAAAGCCTTTGAAGTCTGATTTTCAAAGGCTTTCGCTTAGTTGCGGAGGTAGGACCCATGACGATGCTTTTTCAAAGCATGCCTGGGCAGGCTCGAACCTACGTCCGCCTCAGGCGGATATGAGCCCAACTTCATAAAATCAAAAAAGCCAGTAAAATTTTCATTCTACTGGCTTTCCTTGTTGCGGAGGCAGGATCCATGACGATGCTTTTTCAAAGCATGCCTGGACAGGCTCGAACCTACGTCCGCCTCAGGCGGATATGAGCCCAACTTCATAAAATCAAAAAAGCCAGTAAAACTTTTGTTCTACTGGCTTTCCTTGTTGCGGAGGTAGGACTCGAACCTACGTCCGCCTCAGGCGGATATGAGCCCAACTTTATGAAATCAAAAAAGCCAGTAAAATTTTCATTCTACTGGCTTTCCTTGTTGCGGAGGTAGGACTCGAACCTACGACCTTTGGGTTATGAGCCCAACGAGCTACCAACTGCTCCACTCCGCGATGTATGTTTTCAATATGTTTAAGAACCTGCGTCCGCCTCAGGCGGATATGAGCCCAATGTCAGTCTCAGACTGACCACTCCGCAATGTACAATTTCAATATGTCAAGAACCTGCGTCCGCCTCAGGCGGATATGAGCCCAACGTCAGTCTCAGACTAACCACTCCGCGTTCTTTATTTTCAATATTGTAAAGATCTTCGCTATTCCCGGTGGATATCTCTAGCTCTTTCGGGGGTGCAAATATATATTTTGTTTCTTTGCCAACAAAATAAATTTTCAATGGGCCATAAAGCCGGATTCATAAACATCATTGGCAACCCAAATGTTGGGAAGTCAACCCTCATGAATGCCATAGTGGGCGAACGTTTGTCTATTATTACTTCTAAGGCGCAAACCACTCGGCACCGCATTCTAGGCATGGTGAATGGAGACGACTATCAAATGGTTTTCTCGGATACACCTGGGGTAATTCAGCCTGCTTACGCCATGCAAGAGCGCATGATGAAGTTTGTGAAAACGGCTTTTGAGGATGCCGATATCATTCTTTATCTGGTTGAACCCGGTGATAAAGGACTAAAGGTTGAAGGTTTGTTTGAGCGAATTAAAGAAATTGACATTCCTGTTTTTCTTATCATCAATAAAATTGACGACTCTGACCAAGAGTCAGTTGAATCTGAAATTGACCATTGGAAAACAACCTTACCAAAAGCCCAGATTCGCTGCATCTCCGCCCTTCATGGAATGGGTGTTAAAGAAATCAAAGAAGAACTCATTCAAGCCCTTCCAGATTCTCCCCCGTTCTTTGATAAGGAAAGCTTAACCGACCGACCTGAACGTTTCTTCGTTTCAGAAACCATCCGAGAAAAAGTTCTGCTCAACTATAAAAAAGAGGTGCCCTATAGCGTGGAGGTAGAGGTAGAATCATTTAAACATGAAGAAGAGCTTTTGAGAATTCGAGCCATTATTTACGTGGCCCGGGAAAGTCAAAAAGGGATTCTGATTGGACATAAAGGCCAAGCCCTAACAAGGGTAGGTTCTCAGGCTAGAGCCGATTTAGAAGCCTTTTTTAATAAGAAGATATTTTTAGAGCTCTACGTAAAGGTTGCCAAAGACTGGCGAGATAGTGATCAACAATTGAAACGGTTCGGATACGAATCATAGAGTATGGGAAACATAGTAGCCATCGTAGGAAGACCCAATGTGGGCAAAAGCACGCTTTTCAATCGGTTAACCCAAAGAAGGGAAGCCATTGTTGATTCTGTTGCAGGGGTGACCCGCGACCGTCATTACGGGAAGTTTGACTGGAATGGAAAAATCTTTTCAGTGATTGATACCGGTGGGTATATCACCGGATCTGATGATATTTTTGAAGAAGACATTCGGAAACAAGTTACCCTTGCCATTGAAGAGGCCTCTGCCATTTTCTTTATGGTGGATGTTACCTCCGGAATTACCGATATGGATGAAGACATTGCTCAACTTCTTCGGAAAACTGAAAAGCCAGTCTTTGTTGTTGTGAACAAGGTGGATAATTCCATGCGGAATCTAGATGCTACCGAATTTTATGGTTTAGGAATGGGTGAGTATTACACCCTCTCTTCCATTAACGGTTCCGGAACCGGAGAGCTCCTTGATGACTTGGCGAAAATTCATACTGAAGAACCCGAAAGAGAGGAAGAGGAACTGCCCCGCCTAGCTGTTATTGGTAGACCCAATGCAGGTAAATCCTCTTTTGTGAATGCCCTTCTCGGGGAAGAGAGAAACATTGTAACCGATATTGCGGGTACCACCCGCGACTCACTTGAAACCAGGTTCAACGCCTTTGGCTTCGATTTCTTCTTAGTTGACACTGCTGGAATCCGAAAAAAGGGAAAGGTTCATGAAAACCTTGAATTTTACTCTGTAATGCGGGCCATCCGAAGCATTGAATATGCCGATGTATGCCTGCTTATGGTTGATGCCACCCGAGGATTCGAAGCTCAAGATCAAGCCATCTTTCACCTTGCCGAGAGAAATAAAAAAGGGGTGGTTATTCTTGTAAACAAATGGGATTTGGTGGAAAAAGACAACCACTCAATGAAGCAATTTGAAGCCCATATCAAGGAGAAAATCGCGCCCAGCAAATACCCCCCCATTGTATTTGTTTCAGCCCTTACTAAGCAACGCCTGCTCAAATCACTTGAAATGGCCTTAGAGGTAGCTAAAAATCGCGCCAAGCGCATCTCTACCTCAAAGCTAAACGATGTAATGCTTCCCATATTTGAAGGAAACCCACCACCTGCTTATAAAGGGAAATACGTGAAAATTAAGTTCTGCACCCAGTTGCCCACCCGAACTCCTTCCTTCGCGTTTTTTGCAAACTTACCTCAGTACATCAAAGATCCGTACAAACGCTTTGTAGAAAATCAACTTCGTCAGAATTTTGATTTCACGGGGGTCCCCATTCAAATTTATTTCCGAAAAAAATAGTTTGAGATTTTTAATACTTTGGGCAGGAATCTGAAACGAACCAATCATGAATTTCCTGCCCAAGCTTCTTGGAATGCTTTTCATCTCAAGCCTCATTTTTGCTTGCTCACCCCACCATAGAAAGGTGATTCAAGGAAATCCGAATGATCATAAGGAGGCCTACTCCTTGATTTTGCGGCTGCCCAATGGCGATAAGTTTGAAGTAGAACCCATCCATGCCTCCCCAAAGGAAATTCAACTCAAGTCGATTGGAAGAATTGAAACAGGTTCGAAAAGGCATTTCATCAAAAATGAGTTTACCGGACTTGAAATTTCCATTCGAAACAACTCTCCCGTTGAACGGAAAAAATTTGAGTCGGGTGAGGTTTTTTACACCATCCCCGTAGAAGCCATTAAAAACCTGACTCTTTGGAAGGATAAGTGGAGCCGAAAATTCAAGCGTAAAGATTATCAAAAGTTTTTTCAAACTCAGGCATTTCTGATTACCCAAAATGACACGGTTCAAGGCGCATATGCTCTTGCAAGTCTTGACTCAACCGCCTTAAACTTGATTCCGGTAAATGCCCAACGCTTTCAAGACCTAATTGGGAAACCCAGCCAGGGGCTTGTAAAAGAGAAAGGAAGGCAAAGCATTGTGCTGGTAGAGGTTGACCCCCAAAAAGAATTAAGTCAAACTCAAACTAGCCTGGATTTTGATCAAATCCGAACCTCAAACGTACCGGCTTATACTCCTAAAAATCTGGCGTCTCAAATAGTCATAGCTTCTATTTTAACTTATAGTCTAGTTTATATTTTGGCCGAGGGTTATTCCTCAATTTAAGGTATGCATGTATTAATTCCATTTTTAGTTTTTCAAGGATTTCTTCTAGGCCTATGGCTAGGTGAACCCTGGCTTTTTATTCTGGGCTTAATTCTTGCCAATCAACTCAACTATCTTTGGAAACCCCTGAGCATTAACGAGATTAAAACAGAATTCAGCCGATTGAAACAATCTGCCTTCATGAAATATTTCATGGGCTTTTTCTTATTCGCATTGGTTTCCTTTTATCCCTGGGTTCTGCAAAACCTAATTAACCTCTCTGGAATTAGCTTAAGTCTCGGGGTTTTGGCCAGCATCATTGTGTATGCCACCTTCATTGTTTCCATCGGTCATGAGTTCATTCATAAAAGAAATCCCTTCTTTCAGTTTTTCGGACATTTTTGCTTGAGCCTTTTTGGTTTGCCCGGGTTTTTATCAAACCATATTTATGAGCACCACGCCCGATTTGGAACCAAAGATGACCCCAGCGTTTCAAATCTCAACGAAAGTTTTTATCGGTTTTTACTAAGAATCATTCCCCATAGAATCTCTTTCCTTATTCACCCAAAAACAAAGTTTAAAATTTACCGAAGGCTCTTGTTTTACAATTTTCTAGGTTGCTTTTTTTATGGGCTAGGCCTTTGTTTAACCGCTGTGGTTTTTAATTCGCCGAAAGCCCTCTTCATTCACCTTAGCATCACCTTTTTTCAATATTTATTTTTTGAAGCCACCAATTACATTCAACATTACGGACTAATTGACCCTTCTAATAAAAAACCAGGGATTAACCACGCATGGAATCATTATGGGCGATATACCAACTTCCTAACCTTCATGTTGCCCATTCACTCAGCCCACCATTTAAGGGCCAACGAAAGTTTAGATCAGAGAGGCCCAAGCTTACCCTATGCCTATTTCTTAATGTTGCTCCTTAGCCTATTCCCAAAACTTTGGTTTAAGTTGATGAACCCCAAGGTTGACCTTGTTAAATCTACCAGAACATGAAACAATGCCTTACTCTTGTTTTAGTTTGCCTAGCCTTTTTCAGCCATAGCCAAAAGCCTAACCATAATTTCGGCTTTAAATACTATGGTTTCACAGTGCACCCGAAGGGAGAAGATCAGGCTCATTTAATGCCTACCCGTCTTGATCCCAATGCCTATATGGTCTTAAATTATGGAGGGATTTTCTCGTATCAGCGAATGGTTTTTAGGGACTTTATTTCCATAAAAATCGCACAAGGACTTTACACCGATTCAGGAAAAATGCCCTCAGGCCATACCCATATCGGATTTCGAGTCTACCTACTTGACCACCAAAGACATGACGTTCAATTTGGCTTTGGTCCAACCTATATTTACCGAAAATCTTGGCATTCAAAGGAAGGCTATGAATCTTCAGGAATCTTTAGAGACCGAGGTAATATTCAAGATAAATTTGTTTGGTACGGAGGGGAAATTGAATACAATTATCTAATAAATGACCATTGGGACTTTTCAGCGCATATACTTCCAGGCTTTCCTTTGGTGGTTGGATTTGGGTTTGGTTTTAGGTATTGGCCGAATAGAATCTTAAATACAGATACAAACTAAGGCTGCCTCTTTCTCAAGTTCATTACAACATTAGGGTATTCTCAGAAATGTCAATTATCCTAGCATAAGCCTTTCTTGCCCCGTACAAGATTTTGATTTTCATTAATTTTTACGTTCTTACCTTCAATATTCAATGGAGCTTTAAGGCCAAAACCGCTTTCCTTATGAAACCTTTAGCCATTCTTTCTTTATTGGTTTTTTCATTAACCTCATGCATGGGGCCAAACATTTGGAGATACCATCAGGGCAATCCCATGGAAATGGTAGAAAACCGCCGGTTCTTCATCCAAGCAGAAAATGGTTCTAATGTGGAAGTAAAACCAGTCTTTCTTTCTCCGTCCATCATTAGGTTTAAGTCCATTCCAAAAGAAATTAACCAACCGCTTCCCCTTAATTTAGCCTTTCATAAACAGTTTAAAAATGGAATGATTTTTCACGTTTCGAGGCTGCCTTCATTGATAGATAGCCAAGCCTACACCCTTCAGTCTTCTGAGCTTCATTCTGTTACTTTTTATAGTGATGGTTACTCCACTCAAATGAAGGGAGATGCGTTCAGAGCCACTATCCAAAATCCTGAAATTGAATTGGTCCAGTCAGGTCAAATTCTCGGCTCCTACAAAGTTGACCATATTGACCCCAATGGAGTTCATTTGCAACTCAAGTCAAAATCTGGTGAAACATATCAACGGTCAAATGATCAAAGAGGCAGATCTACGGTGTTTCAATTTGTTTTAACGGATGATTCTCTTACTTGGGATAAAGAAGGCTTTATCCCCTTTGACCAATTCTATGAAACAAGGATGCCAGGGCAAAACAAAAAACATCATCCGGAAAATTTTAGGGCGATTTTTACATATTTTCTGTCCGGACTAGCAGGTTTGGGGGTTAATATTGGAATGTTTTTTCTTAGCGGTGGAATAAGTTTAACAATATGATGACTAAGATAACGTATAGCACTTGTTTTTACTTGACCTTAATTTTTATTCTGGCTTCTTGCGGCATTCAAACTAGGGTGCAAACTCGAGGAGACATCGGACAGGCCATAAGCCAGGTTCGATTGTTTATTGAACTAGAGCCCAAAAGCTTTTTGGGGTCTTACCGTGGAAAGTACCAACATCTAGAGGTTACTTTCCTTTCTCAAACCAAGCTTATTGCCCGTTATGTTAACCAGCCCCAGGGGTTTGATCAGATCATGGAGGATGGTTATCGTTACAACCAGCAGGTTTTCATACTATTTCCAGAACGCTCTTATGAAATTAAACCGAAAAACCTAGAAGAAGGAGCCTTGGGTATAGAAATCCCCTTGGAAAACATCCGTAAAATAGGGTCTTGGGAAAAACGAGCAAGCCAAGGGAAAATGACCAAAAACTCATATTCTAGCCGTAAAATTGAACGTTTTATACAAGTACACCAGGTACATGCCATAGATCGTAGCAGTTCCGTTCACGTTTTTTCGTGCGATAGTTTAGCCAATGACTCTATTTATCTAAGGTTTCACGGAAAAATAAGTCCCTCAAACTACTCTGTAACAAACTACAAAACGGAAGCCTCCCCTAAGTATAAACATACCATTTTCATAGATCTTGACACAATTCCTGAGATCAGCGGTAAACGATTGCCTTTACCCTTAACCAAAATCAATAGTACCTATACTCCTGACCAGGTGAATTTTAATAGATTATTGGCCCGTGGGTTCAGAAATTTCATGCTTATTTACACTGGACTAGCTTCAGGGTTATTCGTCTACGACGAATTTTGGGGTTAAAGAAATTCAAGTTCAACCCTATGTTGAGGCCAAGGTCTTTTTTACTAAAAATAAAAATTGAATCTTAATCTCCACTTTCTTTAAAGGCTAAAGATAGGTCAGCCCTTTGTTTCAAGTTCCTCAATCAAGTTTCCCCAATCGGCTTCAGCCTTTTCCTTTTCAGATTTCAGCTCCTCGTATTTTGTATAAAAATCTGGGTTTTCACTTAATTCTTTAAATTGATTAGGGTCTTGTAGCTTGGCGTCTAGCGCTGCTAATTCACCTTCCAACTCAGCTATTTTACTTTCTAACCGTTCCACTTTCTTTGTCAATCTTTTGACTTCCTTTTCCTGGGTTCGTTTTTCTTGGTCCGACTTCCCATTGTTTTTTGCTTTCGCAGAATTCTTTGATTCCTTTTTATTCTGACCACTAAGCTCAAAGCTTCTAAAATCTTCCGCTTTACGCTTTCTCAAGAATTCGTCAATATCTCCAAGATGTTGGTTCACCTTACCCCCCCGAAATTCAAACACCTTTTCTGTCAGTCCTTGCAAAAAGTCCCGGTCGTGACTCACCACCACCAAGGTGCCTGAAAATTTTGCTAGAGCTTGTTTTAAGACCTCCTTAGAGTTTATGTCTAAGTGGTTGGTGGGCTCATCCATCACCAAGAAATTACTCGGCTTCATTAAGAGCTTACAAAGAGCCAGTCTTCCTCGTTCACCTCCTGACAATACCTTAACTTTTTTAAAGACGGTATCTCCACTAAATAAAAAGGCCCCCAAAAGGTCTCTAACCTTTGGCCTTAACGCATCTGGCGCAATAGATTCAATGGTTTCTAAAACGGTTTGTTCTGGGTCTAATTCTTTATGTTGTTCCTGAGCGTAATAAGACATTTTGACGTTATAGCCTATTTCAATTCCGCCCTCTCCTTGAATTTCGCCTACCAACATTCTAGCAAGAGTGGTTTTTCCTTGACCGTTTTGCCCAACAAAGGCCACTTTCTGCCCCCTTTCAATTTCGAAATCAACCCCAGAAAACACCTTCTTATCGCCAAATGATTTTCCAACTGAATTAAAAATGACCGGAACTTTTCCCGAAGGGTCTGATTCCGCAAAACGGAAGTTCATGGCCCGGTTGTCTTGAACATCTACCTCAATCCGTTCGGTCTTCTCAAGCTTCTTAATCAAAGACTGAGCAAAGGCTGCCTTACTTGCTTTGGCCCTGAACTTCTCAATGAGCTCTTCCGTTTGTTTTATTTCTTTTTCCTGGTTTTTGGCTGCGGCCATTTGCTTCTCTTGTACGTCAGCCCTCCAGATTAAAAATTTAGAATACGGAAGTTTTTGATCATAAATTCTACCCAAAACAACCTCAATGGTTCGATTGGTGACTTTGTTCAAGAAAGTTTTATCGTGGGATACCAGAATTACGGCCCCGGGGTACTGAATCAAAAAGGTTTCTAACCAAATAATTGACTCAATATCAAGGTGGTTGGTAGGCTCATCCAACAGCAAAACATCAGGCGACTGCAGCAAGAGTTTGGCCAGTTCAATCCGCATTCTCCAACCTCCAGAAAAAGTTTCTGTGGGCTTATCCATGTCTTCATCTCTAAATCCAAGCCCTTTCAAAACTTGCTCAATCCGGGCGTGAAAACTATGCCCGCCAATCATGTCAAACCGAGTATTGGCATCGTGCAGCTCATTCAGCAGGTCCATATACCCGTCTGATTCGTAGTCGGTGCGTTCTACAATTTCTTGGTTGATTTTTTCAATCCTCGCCTCTAAGGTTTTAATTTCTTCAAAAGCTGATTCGGTTTCTTCCATTACTGATTTCCCTTCAGGCAATGGAAGGTCTTGAGGAAGGTATCCCACCAAGGCATCCCCGGTAAGGGCAATCTCTCCTTGATCCGGTTTCAAATCGCCGGAAAGCACTTTCAGCAAGGTGGATTTACCTGCTCCGTTTCGTCCGATGAGTCCCACCCGGTCTCCAGAATTGATTAAAAATGAGATATCATCAAATAGTACGGACCCCCCGAAACTAACTTCAATTTTATTTGCTGCAATCATGCGGCAAAGGTACGTTTCTACAGAAGCAATTCTTACCTTTGAGGTCAAGGTTTTGCTATGAAAAAACACAGCGTCTTCTACAGCATTTTTCGGTTAAAATGCCCCAATTGTCACCAAGGTGATTTATTTAAAACCCAAAGCCCGTATTCTAAGAAATTCATGAGCATGCATGAGCATTGCTCGCATTGCGGATTGAAATACGAGCGTGAACCCTCCTTTTTCTATGGGTCTATGTATGTAGCATATGGGTACACTGTAGCAATTGCAGTGGCTTGGCTTATCGCGAATTACCTCTGGCTTGATCTTACCACCACCGGATTTTTAATTGGGCTTGGAACCAGCCTTGTAATTCTAAGTCCCATCCTATTCCGAGTTTCTCGGTCAACCTGGATGAATATTTTCATTTCCTTTGGGAAATTTCCCCATAAGCCAATACCTAAGGAGAAAAATTAAAGGAGCCTATCAAGGTTTTACCTGAGTTTTACACTTCCATTTTCACCTCAGGAAATAAAGGGTCTTTATACAAGATATGATTTACCAGATTTTCAGCCAGACCAGGAGCCATAAGAACCCCTCTTGAGCCTAAGCCATTTAAAAACCAACGGTTTTTAGCTCCTCCCATTATCGGACGGCGGTTTTTGGTGCTGGGTCGGAACCCAGAAATAACGCCTTCAACCTTAGAAGAAACAGTCAATTCCGATTTCAAGAAAGATTCCAATTTCTGAATTCTGGCGGGATTAGGCTCTAAATCCTCTTCATTCCAGGCATAGGTCGCCCCCAATTTAAATCCGCCATTTTCCTCAGGTATCAGAAAATGGCCTGCGTTAACCATGCCCGGCCAGACATGACCCGATCTTACAGAGAGGTATTCGCCTTTTGTTTTATGCAATCCTTTTAATTCAGGATGACCTTCCTGGTCGAATTTATTCCCAACGGCAAAAATCCAATGATCTATCCCTTTAACTTTAGTATAGCCATCGACTTGGTCGAGCTCTACCCTTTCTTCATGGAAGCACCCTTCTTGTTTAAAATACTCATGAACGGCGTTTAAATAGGCCTTTACATCTAGTTTCCCTGATAACGCGAACCAGCCACCTCCATGCTCTCCCTTGAGCCCCTCAATGGGCTTTGATTGGGAGGCTTGTAAGCCCTTTCCGAACCAGGCACTATGAATTAGGCCCTCCCAGTCGTTTCGTTCGGCCAGGCTAGAAAACCGCCTGAAAATAGGTAGATCATAATAGAACTTAACCCCTAAGAACTTTTCTTGGTCTTTGTAAAACCTTACCGATTTTGAATAAAAGTACTCCCCTTTCCAAACAGAGTTCATGCGCTTAAGAACTACCGGGTTTAAAACCCCAGCGGCTACCCTCGACGCTGTGTTTTCCTTGGGCAGGTCGAAGAGCACTACCTCTTGCTCTAATGATTTAAGCCTAAGAGCTAGGGCTGTTCCAGCCAATCCTCCACCTATTACACCAAATTTCATAATCTATTATTCTACCAAAAAAAAAGGTTGCCCTGAATACACAGAGCAACCTTTTTACGGAATGATTTATGAATTAATATTCCCAAAGATCGTGCTCGAAATAACGGATTTCATTTTCGATCCTTTCGGCTTCTAGCAATTGTTCCATTGGAGAAAATTTCTTGTAATCGCGGATTTCACGGTCAAAGACATTCTCTTCTTGAACAATATAACTAGAGAACATTCTCATTTGGAAAATCTGCTCAAAAGTTCTTCTTTCTCCTGAATTAAAACGATTGAAGGCCTCGGCATTCGCCAAAACGTTCCTCGCTTCAGGATACCAAACCCAGAACAGCTTTTCTTTGATAATCTCACCAGTTTCAGGGATTTCCTTTTCAATTACCGGGCAGATACCTAGGATTCTGAATTCCATCACAGAGCGTTGCTTATCAAAGAAAACATCTTCTTTAAGCAGGAACTCAACGATTTGGCCAGGCTCTACATTAATGGTATCGATGGTGGTAATCATAATGGTTGGGTCATCCAGATCAGGGAAAGTATTGGTATCAACCTTCATTAAGGTTCTACCTACTTCTCTTGGAGTCAATACCCTTGAGAACTCATCATCGCTATAAGCGGTAATGGTACCTTCATCTACCACTGCCTGAAAAAGTACCGTAGCCAAAGAGGCACGATCACGGGTAGGCTGTATAGGGTAATAAAGAGGAAGGTTCATTTTTTCCTTGGCAACAATCTTCCTCCAATACCTTCTGGTCCACATAACATCTGCTTCACGCAAATGCGGGTAAGGGATTGGACGAGCTTCCTTGTTATGGTGCTCGATATAGGTATTATTGTCTTCCGCGTTTGGCGACTTATCATAGTCTAGAACGGTTTGTGCCATAAGCACGGTACCGCTTAGCAGAAGACCCAGGGTTAAGATGTTACGCAATTTCATAGCTCTCTTAATTCAATGTGAATACAATGGCGTTACAGTCTTTTTTACCATCAGGACCTTGGGCCTCGATTCCGGTAAAAGAAACGTCAGAACCTGCTTTCGCATTTTGGATAAGGGCCTTTACTTCAGAATTGAAGCGGTTGCCCCGAACATCCAAGGTACGGGTGTACTCACCGTCAGGAACACGCACTGTAAATTTAGTTACTCTATACGTTACGTCGAACAAGAAGTCTTCCATGATGGCAGCAATACCTTGCGCATTGGCCAAAGAAGCCTTAGGGATTCGACCTTGTGTTTTGTTGTTAATTTTAGCCACTGGTGGAGGAACACGGAACAATCTAAATTCTTGCGAACCTAGGTTTTGTCCACTAGCACGATCTCTAACTGAGATGGTAGCTCTATTACCTCCTGAAACAGTTGCCACATAATTTCCGTTTGAGCCCGTTAGGGTACAACCAGAGCAAGATGCTTGAATGTTTTCAGGCTTTACCCCTGGTACAGAAATGGAAATCGGGTTTTCAAGTCCACGATAAAGAACATTAAGTGCCGTTGGTGAAATCACCGCAGACGGTTTGGCTACCGTGTACTCAGTTTTAAAGTCAAAATTTTGAACTCCTGAAGGGGTAACAACTTCAACATACCCACCAAGGGTGAATTGACCAGTTGCACCTGTACGCTTCCGGAAAATCCCTTTTCCATCAGCTACTTCTACAGGAACCGGGTCGCCAATTCCATTGCCCTCAGAATCAAAGCTTTCATACACATAAACCTTAGGCGATTGAGTGGTATCAAAGGCAGCTACAAAAATGTCCGCTTTAAAACTATCCCCTGTAATCACATAATTTGAATTGGTAATGGCCACAGCATCAAGCTTGTTTACTTTTACGTCAGTAGCTCCAATTTGACTAGCCAACCAACTTACCACATCTGACTCAGCATTTCTCACATCTCCCATCATTTTGGTAAGGAAGGTGATGATTGGTGCTAAGGGGAGGTTCATGAAGTGCTCATTCTCCCAAGTCACATTGGTAGGACCTTTTTTCTCAGGATCATCAGTATTCAATGTAACCCGCAAACGATCTGCAAGAGCGGTGTTTTTGTTTGAGTCGATTACCGTAAGCAAGAAGGTTCTATAATTATTGATACTCATTTTAAGCTGAGTAGCAATTGGATTTCCTGCTTCGTCTTTATTTTTCGGGTCAACCATCATGTAGTTCATGGGTTTTTCCCGTTTATCCATTCCTTTGGGGAAACCTGTGGTGGTATCCATACCTCCGGTGATGGAAATAAGGGTATCTCTAATTTGAAAAATTTCAGCATAGAGATCATCTGCATGGTCTTTCACATTATAGGCAGCATCCATATACGGCTTCACCTTTTCAGGTTGCTCCGCATAAGCATTGTCGAACTTCGAGTAAATCCCAGCATTCTTAGCAGAGAAGTTCTCATTGGTTCTTTGCATACCTTGCTCAATGATGGCAAATGCTTCTAAAATCTCTTTTGACACGTTCAATGCAAGAAGGGCCGTTAACACGAGATACATCATGTTAATCATCTTCTGCCTTGGTGTCTGTTTTCCTCCAGCCATATTCTTATTGCTTCTTTTTAAAGATTATTGAGCTGAATTAACCTCTGTTCGGGTTCATTGCAGACAACATATTACCATAAACGTTGTTCAGCTGCCCTAAATTGTCAGCTAGATTTGCAATTTCATGCGAAAGTTTTTCGGAAGTTTCAACCGAAGCGCTTAGGTTTTGCACCAAACGCTGAGAAGCTTCGTCTTGCATGGTTCTATTGTTCAATTGACTTTCGAACAATTCGTTCATGGCCTCAATCTTTCTTGAAGCTTGTTCAATAGCTACACCGTATTCTTTAGTTGCGGCGGCCGCATCGATGGTTTCATTCAAGCGAGAAGCAGCGTCTCCAAAGTTTCTCAAACCATTTCCAAGCCCTTCAATCAGGTCAGCATCAATCTTTGCTTTTTCCATCATTGAATTAAGTTCTTGAACACGGCTATCGTATTTCTCTTGACTATCGTCTTCTTCGAGATTACCCATTGCCAACTCTGGGTAAACTAGACTCCAGTCTACCTCTTCGTGCGGCTTTTCAAAGGCAGAGAAGAAGAATATGACGGCTTCTGTACCTAGACCAAGAATTAGAAAAAGATCGGCACCTTTCCAATGCTGAATCTTAAACAAGGCCCCTACAATCACAATCGCAGCTCCCCAACCATATAGTTTGGCCATGAAATTCTTCCAACCCTTTGAATTAACGCTAATTGCCATAATTGATTAAATGTTAAAAAATGAAGTTTTTGTTAAATACCTGATAGTGTTACTTGTGGCGTGTCGGTCTTCTGTCTATTCGAAGTCTTTCTTGCTACGTCCTAGGAAGGTTTGCACAGTACGGAAACCAATGTAAGACTTAGCAGTATCTTGGTACTCATAGTCCCGAGTATGAACTTGTAAGTACATTCCTATATCCTTCCATGAGCCACCGCGGATAACTTTACGTTTCCAACCAGCTGGGTCATTTTCATCGGCATTGTATTTGAAATCAGGACCTAGGTCATGCGAGAAATAATGCGATAGTGGGTCAAAAGATGTAACGGTCCACTCAGCCACATTACCAGCCATACAATACAGGCCATAATCGTTTGGCCAATAAGCATCAGCTTTCACGGTTTGGTAACCACCATCCTCTACGTAATTTCCACGCATAGGCTTGTAGTTTCCGAGGAAACACCCTCTTGAGTTACGGATGTATGGTCCGCCCCATGGATATGGGTTTAAATCATGTCCACCTCTAGCCGCATACTCCCATTCAGCCTCAGTTGGCAAACGGAATTCATTTTCCAATGGACGGTCGTTTTGTGCTAGGTAGTCTGACTTATACTTAGTTCTCCAGGCACAGAATGCTACCGCTTGATTCCAGTTAACACCAACTACTGGGTAACCGTCATAAGCAGGATGAGAGAAATAACTATCGTGCATTGGCTCATTGTATGAGTATGCAAAGTCATGGATCCAAGCTAGGGTATCAGGATAAACGTTCAAGGTTTCTTCACGAATGAAGTCAGAACGACCTTCTACACCATTATAAGATTGAGTATCGTAGTTGTAACGATTTTTCCTTTTAGCAGCCTCCTTCTTGTCGATCCACTGGTAGGTGTACATAAGCAAGCGGGTATCAATTTGCTTCCGTCCGAAGAAACGATCCTCACTTGGGTAGAACATCTCGTCAATAATCAATTGGAAATCCTCATCCTGGGTATCCCAGCGAAGTTTGCTTTCCCAATTAAGACGTGGATTGTCTAGGAAGTTCCCATATTCATCCTCTTCGATGAATTCAAAACCTTCTACACCCGCATCCCCTAGTTTATAACGAGCGATTGAATCCCGAACCCAGTATACAAACTGGCGGTATTCATTATTCGTGATTTCCGTATCATCCATATAGAATGCCGGCAACGACACCGTCTTAGATGGTGCATTGTACGAATAAGGCACATCTTGATCTGATGTTCCCATATTAAAGGTACCCATGGGGATGTAAACCATACCGTATGGATCAGATGGATACCAAGCTTTGCGGTCTTGTACACCGACAAGTTCTCCGTTATCGGAGCTACAGCCGACGAAGGCAAGGGCCGCCAGGCCTACAATGATTATTCTTTTCATAGCCTCTCTTTTTGCGCAATTGTTTGTTTCTCAGTGCAATATTTAATTAACAGCTTCCTGTTCAAAATATTGCTTCCGTAACCTCGGATTTAAGAAAGCGTCAAATCTATAAAAATCTTACGTTTCTGTAACGTTCGGGTTGAGCAGGGGGTCTTTCAATCGTAAAGCAGTAGCTTAGAGATAGTTCGTGGCTTCCGCTCCCGTAGTTATTAATCTGTGAAGTAGTGATATCATAGGAGTAAATCACCCTTAAATTGTCAATTACCGTCATTCCAACCAAAACTGCAACCGCATCTTGTACACGATAACTAACTCCACCAACTAGCCTCTTATTGTATACTGCCAAAGCATTTACATCAAAGCTAGTGGAAGCCAGGTCAGATTTAATCAAAACTGTGGGTTTCAATTCCAATTCAGGGCTTAACTCGAAATTATATCCTCCTAATAAGTAAAGGTGTTGTTTTTGACGAATTGATGTTCCCGCGTCCAATTCCGCTTCAAAAGGAACCAAATGGGTTAATGCCAAAGAAGCAAACCATCTATCCGTTTTGTAATAAGCCCCAAAATTTAAATCTGGGGTCATTTGACTTGTAATGCCCTGTGGAATGGACGGATCATTAGACCCATTTGAACCATCAGGAGCTGTCCAGTCTGTACCGTTCAACGACTTATTCAAAAGACCGAAGCCTAAACCTACGCCTAAGCGTCCAGTTCCTATATCTCTATGATAAGAGTAAGAAAGCCTTAAGTTAAAATTCTGTTCACGACCAATTACATCATTGGAAATGGCCAAACCAACCCCACCTTTCAATACCTTAACAGGCATGTGAAAGTTAAAGTTCTGTGATTCTGGTGCGCCATCAAATCCCCGCCATTGAGACCGTGCAATTAGATTGGCGCACATTGCTCCTTCAATCCCTGCATACCCCGGATTCACCAACAATTTATTGGTCATATACTGAGTAAACTGGATGTCTTGCTGCCCAAAGGCAAAGCTGGCAAGAAATAAGCATGCGATGGTAGCGACTTGCTTCATAGGCCTAATTTGATTCGAGTTTTAGGGCTTAAAAGTAAAGAATTTTGATGGGAAAAAAGGAATTTAAGTTTTTTTCCTTGTCAGATTGATCTAAATCAACTTATGTAGGGCCTGCCACCAACGCTCAGGAACCTCACCGGTTAGGGCCCTCTCGTAATCTTCGTAATTACATGGTACTAAGCAGTGACGCTTGAATTTACTGGAAGCAGAATCAGGGAAGGGAACCTCCATCCACCACCTTCCGCTTCTCGGACTTTTGAAAAAAACCAAGTCGTCTTCTTGCTCTAAGGCAACTGTAAATTTCTGATAATCGGACCGATCCCCGAAAGGGAAATCATTTTTCCGCAAAGACACCCCTTCTATGAAATACCAAATCATTTGAGCCAGCAATTGCCCCCCTAAATTTCTTTCATCCAAATCAGGTCGGTACTCAAACAGGCCCAATGAGGTGAGTTTATCGCTTATTCCTGCGTATCGGGTAATTGCACAGACCTCATCTCCTGCCAATCCGTTCGGACCTGGTTTTGCCTGGGCAGGCATTTCATGACCTCGTATTGACTTTACGTCAAAACTTAGAATATCGGCGTCTCTTAAAATGGGTTCAATCAGGGTTCTATCTTCCCTTAACCTTCCAAGCCTTAAAAAGTCGAAATGCATTTTTTGAAGCACCCCTTCTGTATCGTCTGGAACGAAATAGGATTGATGGGCAATGTGGCTGTAATTAAAAAGGATGTTGGGCTGCTCAAGAAGGATATGGGCAAGAAAATTATCTGAACTCGGACGGTCGTCAAGTCTTTTGAGGTCAATTTTAGCATCAACCATGGCTAAATTCACAGACTGCTCAAGCTTTCGATAGGCTGAATAAAGCGGAAGGCTTAAGTCGTGGCTTCCTCCAATCACAATTGGAATCACCCCTTCTTTCATTAAATCGCTTAGGCTTGACGACAAGGCTGCATGGGTATCAGAAAGCTCAGCTCCAGACTTTAGCATACCCAGGTCTACAATTTCCAGATCCCAATTTCCAAGGCAAAGCTGATAAAGCTCTTTGCGGAATGCTGTAAAGTCAAATTCAAAAGTTTGTTGACTTCCTCGGTACTCCGAAACAGAAATCAGGGCAATTTTAACTCCTTCTATGCTGGGAAAGCTGCCTTCTGAGTGGAATGACAGCCTTGCTCCAAGCGTTTCATCGGAAAGTTCTTCCTTCCATTCTAGAAGGGAATCTGGAAGGGGGGCAAACCAAGATTTCTCCATGACCCCCTAGGATTTCTTCTTCCGTGGAGCCCTTTTCGGGGCCTTTTTGGCATCCTCAATCAACTTTTCCGCATCCTCGCGGCTTAGCGATTTCGGGTCTGTATCCTTAGGGATTTTGACGTTTTTTCTACCCACCTTGATATAGGGTCCCCACCTTCCATTTAAAATTTGAATTTCAGGGTCCCCTTCAAAACTAGCAATGAATTTTTCGGCATCCGCCTTCCGCTTAGCTTCAATGAGTTCAATAGCCTCATCCAGTTCAATTTCAAGAGGGTCTCTTTTCCCAATTGAAACGAATTTACTCTTATGCTTAACAAAGGGACCAAATCGGCCTCGTCCTGCTTGAACCATGGCATCTTCAAACTCGCCCAAATCTCTTGGAAGTTTAAATAGATCGAGGACATCTTCTAGGGTAGCCGATTCTAAGGTCATGTTCTTTGTGAGTCCGGCAAAAAGTGGTTTTTCTTCATCCGAAGCCTCACCAATTTGAGCCATAGGACCATACCTTCCAATCCGGACGTAAACATTCTTACCGGTTTTGGGGTCTGTTCCAAGTAAGCGTTCACCGGTGGCCCGCTCAGAATGCTCCTTCACAGATTCAACGTTCTTATGGAAATCGCCATAAAAATCTTCAATCATGGCGTTCCACTTTTGTTGACCTTCGGCAATCTTATCAAACTCCTCTTCTACCTTGGCGGTGAAGTGGTAATCCAATACTTGCTGGAAATGATCCACAAGAAAATCATTCACCACCATCCCGATATCCGTCGGGATCAGTTTATTTCGATCGAAACCGGTTTTTTCTTGTTCCGTTCTAGACTCAACCTCCTTATCTACTAGACTTAATATTCTAAAGTCACGGAGGGTTCCCTCAAGGTCTGACTTGGTTACGTATTGCCTTTTCTGAATGGTTGAAATGGTTGGAGCATAGGTAGAAGGTCTTCCAATGCCCAATTCTTCAAGCTTTCGAACCAGGGAGGCCTCTGTATACCTCGGCGGATGCTTGCTAAATCTTTGGGTGGCCAGGATTTCTTTAGCCTTTAGATTTTGGCCTGTTTTCATGGCTGGAAGCCTATCTTTGGCCTCTTCCTGATCCTCGTCATCGTCGGTGCTTTCAAGGTAAACCTTAAGGAAACCTTCGAAGGTAATCACCTCCCCTTTCGCCTGGAAATTATGTTCAACCCCATCAGCACCGATGGTTACCGTGGTACGTTCAAACTTAGCATCCGCCATTTGGGAGGCGATGGTCCGTTTCCAGATTAGGTCGTATAATTTCTTTTGTTGGGCGTCATCACCTGCAGCTGAAAGCAAGAGATTGGTAGGACGAATGGCTTCGTGAGCTTCCTGAGCGCCTTTGGCCTTTGTGGCAAAGGTTCTTGGTTGCGAAAATTCACCTCCATAATTTTTTTCAATGGCCCCTTTTGCCGCTTGAATGGCATCTTTGCTCAGGTTCAAGCTATCAGTACGCATATAGGTAATCTTACCCGATTCATAGAGCCTTTGGGCCAGCATCATGGTTTGAGAAACAGAATACCCCAGTTTTCTAGAAGCTTCCTGTTGAAGGGTAGAGGTTGTAAAAGGAGGAGCCGGAGATTTTTTAGCCGGTTTGGTCTCAAGATTTGAGATTTCAAAAATCTTTCCAGCGCAATCTTTTAAAAACCCTTGAGCTTCTTCCTCTGTATTGAACCTTTTGGGCAATTCAGCCTTTACCTGCTCACCTTTTTCAGTGGTAAACACGGCAGTTACCCGGAAGGTAGACTTCGATGTAAAGTTTTGGATTTCACGTTCCCTCTCAACAATAAGTCGAACGGCCACAGACTGCACTCTTCCGGCAGAGAGGCCTTGTTTCACCTTTCTCCAAAGAACCGGAGAAACCTCAAAGCCAACCAAGCGGTCAAGAACTCTTCGTGCCTGTTGGGCATTTACGAGATGTTGATCAATGGTTCTTGGACTCTCAATGGCCTTTTGAATGGCTGTTTTAGTAATCTCATGAAAGACAATTCGCTTGGTTTCCGCTGGATCTAGTTTAAGAGTTTCCGCTAGGTGCCAGGCAATGGCTTCCCCTTCGCGGTCCTCATCCGTTGCTAACCAAACCGTCTCTGATGATTTTACGTCTTTCTTTAAGTTTTTTACCAGGTCTTTCTTATCGGGCGATACCACATAATCAGGCTGAAACCCCTGATCAATGTCGATGCCCATATTCTTGCTTGAAAGGTCCCTGATATGACCGTAAGATGATACCACCTTGAAGTCTTTCCCTAAAAATTTCTCAATGGTTTTCGCCTTTGCCGGCGACTCCACGATGACTAGATTTTTCGCCATGTAATTTCTTCCGTTTACCTCTTATTGAGTGGTGCAAAGTAAGTGAATTGACATCATATGTTTTGAAGACCGAGGAAAATCAGGTCTGACATCCTGTCATATGCCACTTGATTTACATACCTTTGCCGCAACGTATAAAAAAGGTTAAAATGCTTGAGGAAAAGGCGGTTAAAGAGATGGATGAATCCCGACAAGGGGAGGCCTTAAAACTGGAAAATCAGGACAATAAAAGCAGAAAAGTTTTGATTGAAAGCTATGGTTGTCAGATGAATTTCTCTGATTCTGAAATTGTAGCGTCAATTTTAGAAGACAATGGATATGCCACCACCCGAAATGCTGAGGAAGCAGATTTGGTGCTAATAAACACCTGTTCAATTCGGGAAAAGGCTGAGCAAACGGTTCGGAAAAGGTTGGATTTTTACAATAGCGTTAAAAAGCAACAGCCTTCAATGACTGTTGGTGTCTTGGGCTGTATGGCTGAGCGCCTGAAAAGCAAGTTTCTGGAAGAAGAAAAACTGGTTGATCTAGTTGTGGGTCCGGATGCTTACCGCGACCTACCCGGGCTTGTGGAAGAAGTAAAAGACGGACGCAAGGCGGTAAATGTTATTTTGAGCAAGGAAGAAACCTATGCTGATATTTCCCCAGTTCGCTTAGGCGGAAATGGAGTTACGGCTTTTGTAAGCATCATGCGTGGTTGCGATAATATGTGCACCTTCTGTGTGGTACCCTTTACCCGAGGAAGGGAAAGAAGTCGAGACCCGGAAAGCATTGTGAACGAGGTGAAAGATTTGGCTGAAAAGGGATATAAAGAAGTAACCTTATTGGGTCAGAACGTGGATTCTTTCTTATGGTATGGAGGGGGCCCTAAGAAAGATTTCAAAAAACTTACCGAGGAGGAAAGAGAAAGCAGCGTGAACTTTGCTGGCTTATTGGGCATGGTTGCCCAGGCTGCACCGAATGTTCGAGTTCGGTTTTCAACCTCTCACCCCAAAGACATGACCGACGAGGTTTTGCATGTAATGGCGGCCCATAAGAACATTTGCAAATACATTCACTTACCCGTGCAATCAGGGTCATCAAGGGTTCTAGAGCTCATGAACCGAGGATATACCTCTGATTGGTACAAAAACCGAATTGAGGCCATTCGTAGAATCATTCCTGAATGTGCAATTTCACAAGACATCATTGCTGGCTTTTGTTCAGAGACGGAAGAAGACCATCAGGCCACCCTTGACCTAATGGATTATGTGAAATATGACTTCGGATACATGTTTATGTATTCCGAACGCCCAAATACGGTCGCCCAGAAGAAATTTGTAGACGACGTTCCGCACGATGTGAAAAAAAGACGGCTGAGTGAAATCATCGAAAAACAAAACCAGCATTCTCTTGAAAGAAACAAGACTTATGTTGGGAAGGTGCATGAGGTTTTGATTGAAGGTCTATCAAAGCGTTCTGACCAAGAATGGTACGGAAGAACCACTCAGAATACGGTTGTTGTTTTTCCGAAATCCGATGAGAAACCCGGAGATTACGTGCATGTTAAGGTGCATGATTGCACGGCCGCAACCCTATTAGGAAAACGCGTGGAAGGATGAAAGAAAGGGAAATCAAACAGCGATTTGGAATCATAGGAAACTCTCCTTTGCTTGACCGAGCCATCAAAAAGGCCATGATGGTAGCCGCCACTGACATCTCTGTGATGATTACCGGTGAAAGTGGTACAGGTAAAGAGGCCATGCCTAAAATCATTCACCAATTATCTTCTCGCAAACACAATGCCTACATAGCCGTAAACTGCGGTGCCATACCCGAAGGAACCATTGACTCGGAGCTTTTCGGCCATGAAAAAGGCTCGTTTACCGGAGCTACTGGTTCTCGCCAAGGCTATTTTGAGGTGGCGGATGGAGGTACCATTTTTCTAGATGAAGTTGCTGAACTACCCCTAGCTACTCAAGTTCGCCTATTGAGGGTTCTTGAAACTGGAGAATTCTTAAAAGTAGGGTCAAGTAAGGTTTTAAAAACCAATGTTCGCGTGGTGGCTGCCACCAATGTAAATGTACCCGAAGCCATTGATAAGGGCAAGTTTAGGGAAGACCTTTACTACCGATTGAATACCGTGCATATTTCCATCCCTCCTTTGCGGGAAAGGAAGGGAGACATCCACCTTTTGTTTCGGAAGTTTGCGGCTGATTTTGCAGACAAGTATCGGGTACCCCCAGTTCGATTGAGCGATGAGGCCGTTCAGCAGTTGGAGACCTATGAATGGCCCGGAAACATTCGCCAATTGAAAAATTTTGCGGAACAAATTTCTGTTCTGGAAGAGAAAAGAGAGGTGAGCGCTGAAGTGCTGAAAAACTACCTTCCCAACATCGGCACCAGCCGACTTCCTATGCTTTTAAATAAAGAGGAGAAGAAGGAAAGTAATTTCAGCTCAGAAAGAGACATTTTATACAAGGTGCTCTTTGACATGAAGGCCGATCTAAACGATTTGAAAAAGCTTACCCTTGAATTGATGAAAGACAGTTCTTCGGGCATGGAGGTAAGCAAAGAAAACGCTCAACTTATTCATAAAATCTACGCTGACTACAAGCCCGACAATAATGAAGATGCCAAGGAATTGACTCGAATTGAAGAGGAGGTGGAAGAAATGACCGGAATGGAGAAAAACGATTCTTCAGGATACGAGGTGATTGAAGATGCCGAAGAAAAGCCCAAAAGCCTTCAAGAAACAGAAATAGACCTAATCAAAGAGGCCCTTGAAAGAAACCAAGGGAAACGGAAATTGGCAGCAAAAGACCTGGGAATTTCTGAACGCACCTTGTACCGAAAAATAAAACAATACGATCTGTGAGAAGTATTTTCTTCATATTCAGCTTACTAATAACTCAAGCTTGTGGAGTTTATAGTTTCACAGGAGCTAGTATTTCTCCGGAAGTAGAAACTCTTTCGGTGGCTTTTTTCCCAAATCAAGCCAATTTGGTAAATCCAACCCTTAGTCAGACATTTACTGAGGCCTTGAAAGATCAATTCATTCAGCAAACCAATTTAAATTTGATCACCAAGGGTGGAGACCTCCATTTTGAAGGGGAAATCGTGGATTACTCGGTTCGGCCGGTATCGGTTACTTCAGATCAAACGGCAAGTCAAAACCGCTTAACCATTACGGTAAATGTTCGGTTTTTTAATTCAGTAAGCCCTGAAAAAGACTTCCAACAAAGGTTTTCAAGGTTTTCAGATTTTCCTAGCTCAGAAAACATTGCTAGTATTGAAGACCAGCTGGTTGAGGAAATCACCCAAGAATTGGTTCAAAACATATTTAATAAAGCCGTAGTAAACTGGTAAATGGAGGCAGGTAAATTCTTACAATTGCTTGAAGGGCAAGAAAAGCTCGAAAATAATCTTGAGATCAAAAAGATCTTAGATGAGCATCCTTATTGTCAGCCTGCCCGGTTGATTCAAGTTAAGACCTTGCAAGAAAAAGGGTCTACCAAATTCAAAGAAACCCTTTGCCTTACTGCCGCTTATACCTTTTCAAGGGAAAAGCTATGGGAGTGGATTGAGGTGCCTACCCAAGATATTTCCCGGTCGGCACCCGATAAAAGCACAGAGCCCCTGGAAGACTCGTCCATGGTGCTTAGCTCGCAGAACCCCGACCTTCAAGCAGGACCCCTCCCCTCTGATCAGGATACGGGTGAACTAATACCCATCACCCCTAGAGATCGATTCCGCTTTAGCGAGTGGTTGCAGCTTTCTGAAATAGCTGAGTTTGAAAAGGAGGAAGGGGAAGAAGCTCATAAGCTTCCTCTAAATGAAGATGGGGTTGAGCCTAAAGAAGATTTTTCAGAAGGGCTTTCTGCTGAAACCGCCACCGCAGAAATTGAGGAGGAAGAAGAACAAAGGCCTGAGATCACACCAGAGAACCTAAATCTGGCGCATCCAGTTTCGGAGGAAAAACCCGAGGCAGAAAGTCCAGAACCTTCCAATAAAGAGAAGGAAGAAGAGGTAGAAGAGAATGAAGTAGAAAGTACCAGTCAGGCTCTATTGGAAGACGAAATTGAAGATAGCCCTAGTGATGTAGAGGATTCTGAATCAAATGAATTTGAAGAAGAGCTTGAGGAAGGTGCTGATGTTTCCGAAGAAATAGAAGAAGAATCGATTGATACGCAAAGAGAGCAAAAAGCTCAGAAGAAAGGGTTTTTCGCTCGACTTTTCGGCAAGAAGGACAAATCCAACCTTGAAGAAATCCCAGAACCTGAGCTGGTAAAAGATCTTGAGGAGGAACCAAAAGATGAAGTTATTGAAGAAAATCCTCCTGTTGAAATTGAGTCAAAGGAAGATTTAATTCTTGAGCCAGAAGAAAAAGATAGCTCCGCAACCAAGGATTATAATCCGATGGAGGACAGCAGCATGCAGGTTACAAGTTTCGGAGGAAATAAAGCTACGGAGGAAGAAGAAGAAGAAGAAGAAGGCCCGAAATCCTTGGCAGATCGGTTGAAGAGTTTCGGAAACCAAGAGGCAAGCACCGAGGAAGATGAAGGCCAGGATTCAAGCGAAGACCATATAGAGGACGAAGAAGTAAAAAAAGAAGAAACCCAGTTTTACGCGGAGGAAGATGAGGAAGAGGGTTCATCACAAGCCGCCGAAACCGTTCCCGCCGCTGATCAAGAAACCTTAGAAGATGATGCAGTAGACGAAGGCGCCATGGGCGAAACTGAAGAGGAAGAAGTCCTTGATGAGGATGAAATTTCCTCTGAAAGCTTGGCTGAATCCACTGAAGAAGAAGATTCAAAGCAATCAGAAAGCGGGGGATCCTCAGAACCTGAGCTTGAGTCGGATGCTGAAATTTCGGAAGAAGAAATCCAGTCGGAAGAAAAAAGGGGTGAAACGGATTCAAGCCCTAAGGAGAAAGTTGCTGAAGCTGAGGTAGACCCCTCTGAATCTGAAGAAACCAAGGACCCTAAACCTGAAGAGACGATTGAACTCGAGAAAGAAGGCGAACCTGTTTCAGAACATGAAGCGGAAGACTCAATGGAGTCAGAAGAAGAGTCTCAAGTAGATGTAAAGGAGACGGAAGCAGGAAAAAGAGAGGAGGATGAGGAAAAAGAGGAGGAAGCTAAGAGCTCAGACAAAAAGCCTGAGGTTACCAAAGTAGATCTTGAAAAAGAAGATGAGGAGGAGGACAAGCCCAAACCCCCTACCCGTCCTAAGGTTCGTTTAATGCCGGAGGTTCGGGTTCGAAAAATAGACCTTGACGATCCGGATGAAGGCATTGAATATGTGAAGCCAAAAAACCGGCCAAAGCTTGATTCGGGTCCGGATGAAATGCAGAAGGCAAAAGAAGATTTAGAAAAAAATATTGCGGCATCTGCTCGGGCGGCATCATACACGGTTGAGACCCGTCAGAAAGGGGAAGATGATTTTGAAGAAATCAAGCTGAAACCCAACCGAGACAAGCCGAAGCCGAAGAAGCCGAGTGTGGATTTGGCCCAGATATCCTCTCAAGATAATGAAGAGAACGCCACGGAAACCTTGGCCAAAATTTATGTTGCTCAGGGGTATTATGACAAGGCAATTCAAGCTTATAAGATATTACGCTTGAAATATCCCGAAAAAAGTAATTTATTTGCCGACCAAATTTCCCAACTGAAAAAGAAGTTAAAGAAATAATAATCAAGAACTTATGTTGTTTGCCCTAATCTCGGTATTGATAGTAATTTGCAGCATTTTGCTGATTTTGGTGATTTTAGTTCAAAATCCGAAAGGAGGAGGACTGTCTTCAGCCTTTGGAGGAGGAGCCCAACAAATGATGGGTGTACAGAAGACCACTGACTTTCTAGACAAGGCTACATGGACCCTTGCTGCGGCCATAGCTGCCTTGGCATTAATCAGCAATTTCACCATTGACCGTGCAGATGTTTCAGGAACCCCTGATTCACAAATTGAATTAAATACTGGTGGACCAGGAATGGTTCCTAACCAAGCCCCTCAAGGACAGGATGGAAACATCGTTACTGAAATTCCTGAGGTAGAAGACGTACCTGCCGAGTCAGAACCGGAAGGAGAGTCAGAGTCAGAGTAATCCTGACAAAACGAATTTCAAAATGCCAGTTTGACAGACAGACTGGCATTTTTTTATGCCCAAAAATCAGGGAAAACAGGAATGGCTGACAATCTTACACGGAACATGCACTGGCATAGAATTCGATAGTGAAAGGTCGTCAAAACAAAACATGTTTAACTTAAAAATAAGCAGATGAACATTAAACCACTAGCCGATCGCGTGGTTGTTGAGCCCGCAGAGGCCGAAACCAAAACCGCTTCAGGAATCATCATTCCTGATACCGCACAGGAAAAGCCTCAACAAGGAACTGTTGTAGCTGTAGGTCCTGGTAAAAAAGACGAACCTACCACCCTGAAGATTGGTGACAAGGTGCTTTACGGAAAGTACTCTGGAACAGAATTAAAAGTAGATGGTAAGGACGTTTTGATCATGCGTGAATCAGACGTATTTGCAGTAGTATAATTGAAAGAACATTTAAAAAATAGTTAGAAATGGCTAAAGAAATTAAATTCGACCTAGAGGCTCGTGACGCACTGAAAAAAGGTGTTGACGCCTTAGCCAATGCGGTTAAAGTAACCCTTGGACCCAAAGGAAGAAACGTAGTAATCGACAAATCATTTGGTTCACCAACCATCACCAAAGATGGGGTATCAGTAGCCAAAGAGATTGAGTTGGAAGACTCAATTGAAAACATGGGAGCTCAGATGGTGAAGGAAGTTGCTTCCAAAACCGCTGACATTGCAGGTGACGGAACCACCACTGCAACCGTTCTTGCTCAAAGCATCATCACTACAGGATTGAAAAATGTTGCAGCCGGCGCCAATCCTATGGATTTGAAGCGTGGTATCGACAAAGCTGTTCAAACCATAGTTGCTGAGCTTAAGAAAGCTTCCCAAGAAGTTGGCGATAGCTATGATAAGATTGAGCAAATTGCTGCCATCTCTGCCAACAACGACTCTACCATTGGCAAGTTGATTGCTGAGGCCATGAAGAAGGTGAAAAAAGAAGGTGTAATCACGGTTGAAGAAGCTAAGGGTACCGAAACTACGGTTGACGTGGTAGAAGGTATGCAGTTCGATCGAGGATACCTTTCTCCATACTTCGTGACCAATACTGAAAAGATGGAGGCTGACCTTGAGAATCCTTACATCTTGATTCACGATAAGAAGATTTCTTCAATGAAAGACCTTCTTCCTGTATTAGAGCAAACGGCTCAGAGCGGAAGACCTTTGGTTATCATTGCCGAAGACATTGAAGGAGAAGCCCTTGCTACCCTAGTGGTTAACAAGATGCGTGGTGCCTTGAAGGTAGCTGCAGTTAAAGCTCCAGGATTTGGAGACCGCAGAAAAGAAATGCTAGAAGACCTTGCCATCCTAACCGGAGGTACTGTGATTTCAGAAGAGCGCGGATATAAACTTGACCAAGCCACTGTTGACATGTTGGGTCAAGCTGAGAAAGTTGTGATTGACAAGGAGAACACTACCGTTGTAAACGGAGCTGGTGATAAATCAGGCATTGAAGCCCGTGTAGGTCAAATCAAAGCTCAAATTGAAGCTTCTACTTCTGATTATGACAAAGAAAAACTTCAAGAGCGTTTGGCCAAATTGGCTGGCGGTGTTGCCGTACTTTACGTAGGAGCCGCTTCTGAAGTTGAAATGAAAGAGAAGAAAGACCGTGTAGACGATGCCCTTCATGCAACCCGTGCTGCGGTTGAAGAAGGTATTGTTTCAGGTGGTGGTGTTGCCTTGGTACGTGCAAGCGAAGCTTTGGCCAGCCTGAAAGGCGAAAATGCCGACGAAGACACAGGTATCAAAATCATCTACCGTGCACTTGAAGAGCCCTTACGTCAGATTGTTGCCAATGCTGGAGGTGAAGGTTCTGTAATCATCAACAAGGTGAAAGAAGGAAAAGATGACTATGGTTACAACGCCAAAACTGAGGAGTTTGTAAACATGTTTGAGGCGGGCATTATTGACCCTACCAAGGTAACTCGTGTAGCCCTTGAAAACGCCGCATCAGTTGCTGGAATGCTGTTAACTACTGAATGTGTTTTAGCTGAAATCAAAGAAGATGAGCCAGCTATGCCAGGTGGCGCTCCAGGAATGGGCGGCATGGGCGGCATGATGTAATCAAACCCATCAATAGAACTGAAGGAAGCTGTCTCATAACTGGGGCAGCTTTTTTTGTTGCAAATTGGCATCAAATTAAAACCAATCGAAAAATTGCTCCCCCGTCAGTTTTAAGAAAGTAAACTCCCGCTGGGTATCCCTCCAAGTCTACTAAGTCCGATTTTTGATTATGTTGAACACAAAAGCCATATGAGTTAAATACTGAAAAGCCCGTCTCTACTTCCAAGTTAAATAAACCATTGGATGGGTTGGGGTAAACAAAATTATTTGAGGTAGGAATAAATGGAGTTTGATATGCCAAATAATTAGAGGGAGGTCCGTCTTTTCCAAATTCCACATACACCAAATGTTTTTCGAAATCATCAAACTCACTTACCCCGAAACATATAATCGATGAATCAGTCGCAATCAACTCGCTAAGAAACAAACTCTCATAGTTAGAAGTGTCAGGATTCAAACAGGAGGACCAAACAAAATTGCCTTGAGATGAGATTTTTGAGACCCAAGTATTCGCTCCATAGCTGGCAATGGTTTCAAAACCAAAGTTAATGGCTAAATAGATATTCCCATTTGAGTCGACATCAAAACTAGTTGGAACCCAATGGCTTTGATTTCCATTTAAACAAGTGGCCAAAGAGTCAAGGTCAATAGAAATGGCCCATGTAAAATTAAGCGAATCAGCCCCAAATTTTGAAATGGTAAAATGGCTTGGATCTTGACCTCCCCCTCCAAAGTCCCTGGTAAATAAACCGGTATAAACAAATCCATCCCTGTATACCAGATTATCAGAATTGCCTTCATTTGTATTTGGGGTACCATTGGGGAGAACGTCTATCAAGTCGGCTGCGTGAACAGACAACCTATTCCACTGGAAATCAAACTTTTCATGAAATAGTTTAACTGGCCCGTTGGGCAGGTAATTATTCTCAATGCTAAAAACACTAAAACCAGAGCCACCACGTGAAATAACTAAAGGGGTCGAGGTCGGGCTAATGGAGTCATTGGAGTAAGTATGAACGGTTGGCCCCCTATCAAAGTTAGTGGTCATTTCCACCAAAGATCGACTTCCGCTTTGGTTAATCCATATCATTCGATCCTCAATTCCCGAGATAAAATCGTAATCAATGGTTTTTTCAAATGAGGTATTGACAAATACATTTCCATTTCGAACATACAGTTTGAGCGAGTCTAGCATCTTGTCGAAGGGAAAGACATAAAGGGAATCTCCGTTTAAATAGAACCCACTTGCCAATCCAATTCCTGTCATGACATTAAACTGATTATTTTGAAGATCAACCCTAAGCAAATAATCATTGGGTACCGAGAATTGGCCGTCATCAATGAAGAACAACCAATCTTTTTCTGAATGACCAATTGAAGGCCAGGGCAGCATTCGATCAGAAGCAGGAAACGCATTATATTGAAATTGAGCCTGAGATGTTTTAAAAACAAAAACCCCTCCTAGTAGCAATAACCACAGTGAAATCCTCACCAAACAACTATTTTTTCTGATTTAACATGACCGATTTGTGAAATATACCTCAGAACATAGGTTCCTGCTGTCATTTTTGGGAATTGCAGAAAGTTTGAGGATGGTGCCCATTTCTCAGCAAAAATCTGTTCCCCAAGTATATTATAAATTTCCAGGTATCCGTTATTGCAATTTTGATCAACAATTACTAATGTTTTTCTTTCTACATCATAAATTAGTTCGATATTGGATAAATCAGTGTTTTTAATTCTAGGATAAACAACATCAAACCCACTCATTAGGAGCTCCGACGCACTATTCCATACATACCCTACCATAATAACTCCTGGTGCGGTAAAATTTGGGCAATTACTAAGGGCTGGAGACCCGACCCCTGAATTATGAGCGATAAAATCTAACTTAAAATCATTTTCAAAAGTTTTCCAATCGCCATTATTTGCTGAAATTTCATAATAAAATCCAGGATCATCCCCAGAGTGGGTTCCAGAAAAAGTTCTGTCACAATTCCAATCATTGGTTGCTGCACCATTGTACGCGCCGTTTGACCAAAAATTAGAAATTGGCCTGAATAGGCAAGGTCGTGCAAGTTGGCCATAAATCTCCAAATCACGGCAAGACCGGTCCAAACTTGCATAAGTATTTTCCCCCATTGCAGAAACATTTATTACGTCTGCAAAAATGTTAATAAACTCTGCTTGTTGAGATTTTGAGGGTGGTGGACTAGAATATCCTTGAGAGGAAGGATTGGCTAAGACAACGTAATCCTCTAAGAGCATATCTCGATTACCATTACAAATTAAGTTCCTCAACAACACAAGCATATCCCTATGCTCGTTCCAAGTTGGGCTACCGGGTGAATTTGGACGCCAATATTCATGTTCAATGATTAGCGCATCAATTTTTATGGCCATTGGATGGAGTGCTAAATAATTTATCCGGGCTACCGTATCGTTTCGACTTAACCGATATCTTGAAAACAACACTCTTGCTGCTCTTTTGCCAACTTCAGAAAGAACTATTTGAGAAATAGTAGCTTGCGGACCGGGATTAAGAATTTCATTAATCTCATTAATAGTTAAAACTAAATCAGTTGAATCTGCTGCCCTAAGTAGAGATTGTTCTGCATTTCCTAAGGAACTACAATTAAAATTAAGGTCTAAATTATCAATTAAGGAGCCTAGACCACCTGGCAAATCAGCAGGGATTGACGGTCCAGAGGGATCAATAAAAAAATCGTTAGTTTTTGTTATCGGAAAATTTGAACTATTGTAAACGACCATTGCGATTTCAAGACCTTCATAACCATAATCCGTGTATTGCCCAAGGTGTGCCTCTAAACCTGAGTACCAATTGTAGGCAATATTTAAGCGGGAATTAATTCGGTTTTGTGGCATTCCACCAGGCGGGCAAAATATATTAACAAGATCATAATCAGGCATGTACTGAACAAGGGCATCATCGAATAAGTTCATATACCAATTGAACGGGTCCATATTCGACTGCGTATTATATGGAGAACCCTCCGCCTGATCCACAATTTCATCCATACAGTTCATGTAAACGCCTGAGATTGGAGGACCTAAGGGTTGAGTTTGAGAAAATGACCAGGAAGCCAGCATGGTAAGCAGTAGTGTCACTCTAATTTTCATTTGGAAAGTGCTTTGGTTTTTACAAAAAAAAAAAAAATCAGAAAAAATCCTAACATTTATCAATAAACTTGACTAGCTGATTTTTTAAGCTTACGGAAATTCGTACCTAAAGCAATCCTCGGAACCCGTATTCGACCTACGGGAGGCATATGTACAATCCACTTTACCCAAGGAACCCTATAAAAACTGTTGTGTTTCAAGGTACAGCCGGTTTTTAAATTCTAGGTTAAACTCTAATGTGTACTTAGCCATCGGAATGAATTACTTGGTCTCTATGCCACCGGTGTTTCAAACTGAATTAACTTAGCACCTTAGCTAAGGGTTTCTAAATCAAGCGTCTGGCTGGCTCGTCAATGGTACCGTTTATCAGGGTTTCTCCAGAAAGGGACAATACACGAAACGACCCCTCCATTACCCCTTTCTCCAATTGAATGTTCAACCAGTCACTTACCGAATTCGGATAAAGTTGAATCCGCCCATGCTGGAATTCATTCAGAATTAAGCCATTTGACATATTGGCCGTAATGCAAATCGTGACCACGCGGGCTTTGGGGGGTAATCCACCTTGGTATACCATGTGCCTACTTGCTAAAATCAAAGAAGATGAGCCAGCTATGCCAGGTGGCGCTCCAGGAATGGGCGGCATGATGTAATCAAGCCCATCAATAGAACTGAAAAGCCTCTGCGAAAGCAGGGGCTTTTTTTATGCCTTTCATCATAAATGAGGCTTATCATTTATGGATTGGGCTTAATACGAGTACATTTAACAAAATTATCGCCATGCTATTACGAATTGCCTTTCTCCTGGCATTGCCGGTTTCGGTCTTTGCCCAACGGTTTGACAGTACCTTTGCCCACCCTGGGCCTAGTTTTGTTTCTAACTCATCCGCCGTAATGTAGGCAACTAAATGAGCAGACAGGAATTGAATCCCATTGCTTAAAAAGGAAAAGCCCCAGACTCCTCCGGGGCTTTCACAAGGTATTAACAAAACCTCATTCCCTAATCAATTAGGGCCTAAGTCGAATAAACTTCTTCGTAACCCATTCTCCTCCTGTTTGAACGCGAAGTAAATAGGTACCTTCAGGGATTTCTTCCAAATCAATTAGCATCTGCCCTCCCCTTTGGCTTCCATAATGAATTCTCTCACCCATGAGGTTTAAAATCTCATAGGTATACTCTTGCTCATCTTGAATGAATTTAAGGTTAAGTTGCTCCGTGGCTGGATTGGGATAGAATTCAAATAAGAAAGCTTCCTGATTTTCCAAGCCAAGGCAATTTGACACCTGGAGGGTATCGCAATGCGTCTGTATGCAGGAATCAGCGGTAATAATGCCCAAGCAAACCACATATACCCCTGCGGTATCATAAACATGACTTGGGTTCATTGCTGTGGAAGAGTTTCCATCTCCAAAATCCCAGGCCCAACCAATAACTTGAGAAGAGGATGAGCTGCTCATGTCAATAAATGAAACTGCACAACCATTGGCCTGATGCGTAAAATCTGCCTGGCAACTATCTTGGTTTATACAGGTTACAAACAAGGTGTCATAGGCCGTAGAACTACAAGAGTCATCCGTGAAAACGGTCAAAGAGACCAAATAAACTCCATTTGAGCTGTAGGTATGTACGGGGTTTTGGTTAAAGTCATAGGCTCCATCCCCAAAATCCCAATACCAGGAAATAATATTGCCCCCAGCCGTTGATTGATCTGTAAAGCTTATGGCCGGGCAGTTCGATGTATTCATGGTGAAATCTGACTGACAAGTACTAGAACTTACGCAGTTAATCGTTAAAGAATCGCAGAAGGTAGTTACGCAGGAGTCGTCACTAAAGGCGGTTAAACAAACGGCATAGGTTCCATTGGCCGTATAGGTATGACTAGGGTTTTGAGATGTTGATGCCCCTCCGTCTCCGAAATCCCAATACCAACCCACAATATTACCTGTATTTGAGTAGGAGCCATCAAAGAAAGAAACCGTTGGGCAGTTTCCGAGTGTGTATTGATAGACGGCCTGACAACTGGGCTGTGTTAGACAATTAACCACCAAAGTATCACAGTAGGTTGAAACACATGAGTCAGAAGTATAAACACTGAGGCATACCGGGTAAACTCCATTTGAATTGTAGGTATGGGTCGGATTCGGGCTGGTAGAACTCATCCCATCCCCGAAATCCCAGTACCAGCTTAATATTTGCCCATTTCCAGGGTTGGAGGCATCAAAGAATGAGAAGGCAGGACAATTGTTAGCGTTCACCTGAAACAGGGCCTGACAGTTCGAACCTGAACCACAATTCACGGAAACTGAATCGCAGAAACTAGCCTGGCAATTCCCGGCAGAATCAACAACCGTTAAGCAAGCTGTATAATTTCCATTGCTGGTATAATGGTGTTTTGGATTATAGCCAGTAGCGGAAGTCCCGTCTCCGAAGTTCCAGTAATATGTGTACCCCGGTTGGGGCTGGGCCAATTGCACAAATTGAAATTCCCCGCAAAGGGAGTCAGGATAGGAATAAAAGTCAGCATTGCAATTTGAGGGTCCGCCACAATTGATGGAAAGGGTATCACAAAAGGTGCTGGTACAGCTATCTGCCGTAGTAATGGTTAAGCAGGCCAAATAGATTCCATTGCCGTTGTAGGTATGCGTTGGGTTTTGAATGCCTGAAAAGCTTCCGTCCCCGAAATCCCAGAACCAGTTAATAATCTGTGTGTTTCCGGGATTTGACCCATCAAAGAAGTTTACCGTCGGACAATTGCCGTTGTAATATTGGTAAATGGCCTGGCAATTGGGTTGCTGATTGCAGTTCACCACTACTGTATCCGCATAGGCGGCTTGACATCCGGTTGAATCCCAAACAGTGAGGTAAACCGGATAAACTCCATCGTTGGCATAGGTGTGAACCGGGTTGGATGCCGTTGAGGTGTTTCCGTCACCGAAATCCCAGAAATAGTTTAGAGACCCAGGTGGGTTTTGCCCTAAATGAACGAATTGTATGTCGTTGCAGGAAGAGTCTGGATACCAATAAAAATCTGCTTGACATGGGGGTTGTTGGTTGCAGTTCACATACACTGAATCGCAGAAAGTAGTCTGGCATATGCCCGATGAGTCCATTACGCTTAAGCACACTGTATAAAGTCCGTTGTTGGGGTAATGGTGGATTGGGCTTTGGGCCGATGAAGTCATTCCATCTCCGAAATCCCAATGGTAATACATCATTCCGGAGGCTTGTGGAACGAACTGAATATCTGAACACGTTGAATCTGGGTACCAATAATAATCAGCCCTGCATCCTCCTGGTCCGCCGTTGCAATTAATGACTATGGTATCACAAAAATTCGCTTGGCAGTTTCCCAGGGAATCCATCACGGTTAGACAAGCGTTGTATACCCCAGGACTTGAATAATGGTGGCTTGGATTATAGCTCAAGGTCGAATTTCCATCTCCGAAATCCCAGAAATAGGTTAAACCAGATTGTTGAGGATCTACTGGGTTAAAGTGCACATCACCGCAAATGGAGTCTGGTGACCAGAGAAAATCAGCCCGACAGAAAGACGGACCACTACAGTTTACTTGGAAAGGATGGCAGATGGTTGCTATGCAAGAATCTGAGGTTTCAATGGTTAAACAAACCGAATACGAGCCATCATGGGCGTAGGAATGACTTGGGAATTGTCCAGAACCGGTATTTCCATCCCCGAAGTCCCAATTCCAGTTGATGACACTGTCTTGCCCTTGGTATTGACCTAAAAAGGTATAGGTGCGACAGGAATCAAAAGTGGAGTTAAAGTGGGGTTGACAATTGGATTGCCCATTGCAGTTCACTTGAACATAATCGCAATAGGTATCTTGGCAGTTGCCTGCAGAGTCTTGAATGGTAAGGCAAGCTCTATACTGTCCGCTATTTGCATAATGATGTACAGGGCTAGAGGATGTAGAAGTATTTCCATCCCCGAAATCCCAGAAATAATTCATGGAGCCATGGGGGTATTGATTCACCGATTGGAAAACCACATCCCCACAAATTGAGTCGGGAGCCCAATAAAAGTCCGCGTCGCAAGAGGGTTGATTGCTACAATTCACCCAAAGACTATCACAATACATGGCTTGGCAACCCGCAGAATCCCAGACGGTCAAACAAGGGGTGTAAAGGCCATCATTTGCATAATGATGAATTGGATTTGCAGCTTGAGAATTATTTCCATCCCCGAAATCCCACCAATAATTCAAACTACCCGGAGGCACCTGAGCACTGTGAATGAATTGAATATCTCGACAAGAAGAGTCTACTCGGGTATAGAAATCAGCTTTACACAAAGTTTGTTGATGACAGTTTACAAGTACCGTATCGCAATATGTGCTTTGACAGTTTCCGGAATTGTCATACATGGTCATGCAGACCACATAACTTCCATCATTTTGATACGAATGCCAGGGTTGCCAACCCGTTCCTGAATTTCCATCCCCAAAGTCCCATTGGTAATTGAATCCACCTTGCCCTTGGTTGTTGGAATAAAAATGGAGGTCGCCACAAGCGGTATCATAAAATGAGAAACTAGCTTGACATGGGGGCGGGGGTGGACCGCAGTTTATGGAAACCGAATCTACATGGGAATCTGTGCAACCGGAGGAATCCGTAATCATCAATTGTACGGCATAAGTGCCATCCATTATATAATGGTGGATAGGATTTTTGGCGGAACTGGTGTCGCCATCACCGAAAGTCCAGAAATAAGAAGAAATACCTCCAAGAGCCACACTTAGGTTCTGGAAGTACACCGTGCTGCAATTCCCTTTTTGATGGGAAAAATTTGCTTGACAGGTTTGGGCCTTGGCAAAAACGGGCAGAAGACCAATAAAAACAAGGATTTTAAAGAAGCGCATAAGACAAATCGATTGGTTAGACCCTCACAATTTGCACACAAATAATTGGAAAACCCATTTATCCCCCTTGATTTCAGCTAATTCCGAAAAGAAGTCTTACGTATTCAAGTCCTAACTAAAACCAACACTCAATGAACCTCATCCTTCCCTTAAGTATTGCGGAGGGAAAGTCTATTTTTTCTAAAAATCACATCTCCATTTTAGGATGAAACGAAAAGGCTTTTCTTAATTCACTGAGCCTAAGAAGAGATTTCAGGAAGTATAAAACCAAGGCGTCAATTTTCAACCCTCCCCTAATCCTTCCATACCCCCTTGATTTATTGTATATTAGAGGAAACGAAAAGGCTATGCACAAGAAATACTCAAAAAGATGGATTTGGATTGACGGCGGGTATTAAACCCCTTTTCAAGCTTAAACATAGCTTTTGCATTAATCATGTGAAAGCTATTTTTTGTCAGAACCGTTAAACATAGGCTGAACCGCTGAACTTGAACCTCCAATCCTCTTCCCTTCCATCCAATCTCTTCACATTGACCTGGTCAGATTTACATCAAACCCTTGTTTTTTATCTCAAAGGATAGAATCCCCTTCCGCTTGAACTTAATCACTACACAGTCTCCTTAACCTCATCTCGAAGGAAACACGCAACCTTCTCAACTTCGCTGAACTCGGCATCTTTGTATATCAAACCACCCTCTTCAATAATCAAGTTGCTGCTTTTCTATTACTTATGATTTTAATCAAAATAAATTAACTCTCAAGATCTCATCTAAACCGATTTCTTACTTACATTTGTTTAAAATTAAATAACTCAATGAAAAACAAATACATTGATCTAATAGAGCAAACCTTTGAGTGGCCTCAGGAAGAATTCGAAGTAGTTGATGGCGAGCTTATGTTTCATGACGTTCCGGTAATGGAGCTCATCAAGCAATATGGCACACCCTTAAAGGTTACGTACCTACCCAAAATCACCCGACAAATTGAGAAAGCCCGGAGGTGGTTTAATGTTGCCATTGCAAAATCAGACTACCAAGGAGAATACCATTATTGCTATTGTACAAAGAGCTCTCATTTCTCGTTTGTCATTGAGCAAGCGCTAAAAAGCAACATTCACCTAGAAACCTCCTCGGCATTCGACATCAACATCATTGAAAGCTTGCATGAACAAGGATTGGTTTCGAAAGAAAACTTCATTGTTTGCAATGGATTCAAGCGGAACCAGTACATTGATAACATCGCAGGATTGATCAATGCCGGTTTCAAAAACACCATTCCAATTTTCGACAATAAGAATGAGGTTGGGCTGCTGAGCATGCGGATTAAGAACAAAACCAAGGTTGGAATCCGAATCGCTTCGGAAGAGGATCCGAAATTTGAATTCTATACCTCACGTTTAGGCATTGGCTATAAAGACATCGTACCCTTTTACCACAATGAGCTAAGCAAAGACCCTAAGTTTGAGCTGAAGATGCTCCATTTCTTCATCAATACAGGCATATCTGATACCGCTTATTATTGGAATGAATTGGCCAAATGCGTGAACGTATACATAGAGCTCAAAAAGGCTTGCCCTACCCTTGACTCGCTAAACATCGGCGGCGGATTCCCCATTAAGAACTCCTTAGGCTTCGAGTACGATTACGAGTATATGGCCGAGGAAATCGTGAATCAGATTAAAGACATGTGCAATGCCAAGGGGGTAAAAGAACCCCATATTTTCACTGAATTCGGAGGTTTTACCGTGGCAGAATCTGGAGCAACCTTCTACAAGGTCCTGGATCAAAAGCCGCAGAACGACCGGGAGCTTTGGAATATGATTGACTCCTCTTTCATGACTACCCTTCCTGATTCTTGGGCCATCAACAAAAAATTCATCATGTTGGCCTGCAACCGTTGGAACGAAGAGTACGAACGGGTATTCTTAGGTGGATTAACCTGTGATTCCGATGATTACTACAATTCAGAAGCCCATCGAAACGCCATTTACCTTCCGAAATTTCACCCTCAAAAGGACCAGTACATTGGCTTTTTCCATACGGGAGCTTATCAGGAATCGGTTGGCGGATTTGGAGGGATTCAGCATTGCCTGATTCCGAACCCAAAGCACGTGATTGTAGATTCAGACGGAGAAGGGAATTTCACCACAAAGCTATTTGCCAAAGAACAGAGTTATAAATCCATGCTTAAAATATTGGGCTATTGATGGAACTAAATCCAGAAAACTACGCCGGAATTCCAGATGAATTTGCCGGCTATGAGAACTCCAAAATTGTATTGATTCCCGTGCCCTACGATGGCACCTCCACTTGGGGAAAAGGAGCCGACAAGGGTCCAGAAGCCTTCTTGGAGGCCTCTCGGAACATGGAAATCTACGACATTGAAACCAAATCTGAAGTTTATCGCCAGGGGGTCTATTTAGACGATCCAGTATTGGAAGATGAAAGTCCGGAAGCCATGGTAGATGCCGTTCAGGCACGGGTAATGCAACATTTGAACAATGAGAAATTTGTAACCCTTTTCGGAGGGGAGCATTCCATTTCCATTGGATCCATCCGAGGTTTTCGGGAACATTTCGGTGACATCACCGTGGTTCAGATTGATGCCCATGCTGATTTGCGCAAGGAATACGAAGGCTCAGCCTGCAATCATGCCTGTGCCGTTTACGAGTCGAGCCAAATGGACAATTTAATTCAGGTGGGAATTCGGAGCATGGACAAAGAGGAAGAGGGTCCGATGAACCGGAATAAGGTCTATTTCGCAGAAGACATTCACGGAAAAACGGATTGGATGCAAAAGGCCATCGACCAAATGGGTCCGGCAGTTTTCATCACCATTGACCTAGATGCTTTTGACGGAAGCCTAATGCCCTCCACAGGTACCCCAGAGCCTGGTGGCATGGATTGGTATTCGGTTATTCGCTTTTGCAGGATGATTTTTGAGCAGAAAACCGTGATTGGGTTTGACATTGTTGAACTAGCTCCGAACCCCAACAACGGGGCCCCCGACTTTCTAGCAGCCAAGCTATATTATAAATTATTGACCTATAAGTTTGAGTTAAAGGCTCATACTCCCAAAAAATAAGCATCATGAAAATCACAGAATTCATCGAAAAATACTACCTTCATTTCAATGCCGCCTCTTTGGTAGATGCCGCAAAGGGATATGAGGTTCACCTGAAGGAAGGTGGAAAAATGATGATTACCCTAGCTGGTGCCATGAGCACGGCCGAGATGGGGAAATTATTGGCTGAAATGATTCGTCAAGACAAGGTTGACATTATTTCTTGCACCGGTGCCAATCTTGAAGAAGACATCATGAACTTGGTAGCACATTCCCATTACAAACGGGTTCCCAATTACCGAGACCTCACCCCACAAGAGGAATGGGACTTACTTGAGAAAGGCTTAAACCGGGTTACTGATACCTGTATTCCGGAGGAGGAAGCTTTCAGGAGACTGCAAAGCCATATTGAGAAAATCTGGAAAGCTGCTGAGGCCAATGGCGAGCGCTATTTCCCCCACGAGTACATGTACAAAATGCTGCTTTCCGGAGATTTAGAACAATACTACGAGATTGACCCTAAAGATTCGTGGATGTTGGCTGCTGCCGAAAAAAACCTACCCATTGTAGTGCCCGGATGGGAAGACTCTACCATGGGCAATATTTTCGCCTCCTACTGCATGAAAGGAGAGCTACAGCCTTCAACCGTGAAGTCTGGCATTGAGTACATGACCTATTTGGCGGATTGGTACATTAAAAACAGCGAAGGGAAAGGTGTTGGTTTCTTCCAAATCGGGGGAGGGATTGCCGGAGATTTCCCGATTTGTGTGGTGCCGATGTTGTACCAAGACATGGAAATGGAGGAGATTCCATTCTGGTCGTATTTCTGCCAAATCTCCGATTCTACCACCAGTTATGGATCGTATTCAGGAGCCGTTCCGAATGAGAAAATCACCTGGGGTAAATTGGATATTGACACCCCCAAATTCATCATTGAATCGGATGCAACCATCGTGGCACCTTTGATTTTCGCGCATTTATTGGATTTATAGAGAACAGGCCTTCAAAAGAAAACTAAGGTGAAAATAAAGGGTTCGGATCCTATGGATTCGAGCCCTTTTTCAGTTGACAGAAGCATTAATTGAACTTTTTCAGCTTCAAGGAAAATACCGAGCCCTTGCCATGTTTTGATTTAACGGAAACCTCACCCCCTAGCTTTTCAGCCATTATCTTAACATATGAAAGCCCTAAACCCGTACCCTTCTTATTAAACCGATCTTTTGCATTCAGGTTCTCCATTGGATTAAACACCTTATCTAGGTCTTCATCTTTAATTCCAATACCATTGTCAACCACCTCCAACCAAAGCGCATCATTGGTTTCTTTTCCACGTATTTGAATGCAAATGTTTGGGGACTCATTGTACTTGATTCCGTTCACAATTAGGTTGAGCAAGATTAAATGAACCACGGTTCGGTAGGTCCGAATTTCTGGGAGGTCTCCTTCCAGCTTAAAGTCTACCTTTTCACGTGAATCAGCAATTGAAATAACATCCTCTACCAGATTCCTAATGTTTACGGGCTCGGTTTTGAGGTTTTCTGTATCGGTGTTCAAATAATAATTCAGAACATTGTCAACCATGGTTGAAAGCGAGCCCGCAGATTTCTTAATGGTTCCAATGATTTCAAGCTTTTTCTCTTGACTCAAGTCCCCAAACCTGCTTTGAAGGAGGCTTGCCAATCCCAAAACATCCTTAAGAGGCGTCTTAATGTCATGTGAGATCACCTGAGCAAACCTTGAAAGCTCTAAATTGGCATTTTTGAGCTGAGCGGCTAAGGTTTCAGCCCGTTCTTTCTCCAAATAAAGCTCTCTTTCATAGAGTTTTCTTTGAGTGATGTCTAGAACCGTAGACTGAAAAACAGTTTTCCCTTTTGAAAGCTCGGCTGCTACTGTATTAACCAAAACCGGAATTCGATTTCCGGATTTATGGATGATATCAAAATTGATTTCTTTCACAGACCCTTGATAGATCAAGAGGGGTTTATAATGCGTTTCATAGTAGAGCTTTCCCCCTATGGTTAAAAGGTCTTGAAAAGACTTTCGCCCTTGTAAGTCACCCATCTCATAGCCCAATAGTTTTAGAAGGGTTTGATTTGCCTTCAGAATTTCTCCCTCAGTAGAAGTGGTTAGGAAACCACAAGGTGCTGAATGAAAAACTGCTTCATAATCATCTAATTCGCCCATTTTTATTTCTTAATCCTTCAAAAAAGCATTGATCACCTCAATGGTTTCTTCAGGGGCACTCATATGCGGGCAGTGGCCGGTTGCCTCAAGAACCTTTAGGCTTGAATTGGGAAGCTTTGAATTTAGGTAATCACCCACTTCACGCGGGGCAATTATGTCAGAGGAACATTGTAGAATTAAGGTCTCCGTCTCTAATTGCGGCAAATAAGCCCGGTCATCACCCATAAAGGTAACTTTGGCAAAATGCTTGGCAATTGCCGGGTCGGTTTGGCAGAAACTATTGTTGAGTTCTTCCGCAAGTTCAGGTTTGTCAGGGTTGCCCATAATGGCTGGGGTAATTGCCGAGGACCAACCTAGATAATTGCTTTCCAGAGTTTCAATGAGTTCAAGTATGTCAGATTTTGAAAATCCTCCCTTATAGTCCCCATCGTTTAGGTAACAAGGAGATGGCCCAACCATGATGATTTTATCAAAATATCCGGGCGACTGAATTCCAGCGTGCAGGCCTATCATGGAGCTTACAGAATGTCCAATAAATATTGGTTTATCCAGTGAAAGCTCCTGACAAATCTCCAAAACATCCTTAGCATGCCCCTTTAGGGAGTCGTACTTACCTTTATTGTAAGCAGAAATGTCTGAAGAACCCGAACCCACCAAGTCTAGAAGAACAATTTGGTAGTTTTTTTCAAAAGCTGGGGTAATAAACCTCCACATTTCTTGATTGCAACCATAGCCATGCACAAAGACCAATGCCTGTTCACCCTCACCTAATAACTTGACATTGTTCCTTTTAAGCACCTCATTCATATCCAATACGATTTAAAACAAATTGATCAGAAATATCCTCATTTTCAATTTTATGAAGCTACGGAATATAAACGAGGTCAATTCTTGAACTTAATCAAGTTTGGATGGCAAGGACAATGACATTTCCATCAACTTACAATCATTGGTAAAAAGTCCTTGGGTGTTCTACTTTAAAATCTCACGAACATGGGCAGAAATACGTTTTCCATCTGCCTTACCCATAAGCTCTTTAGACGCAATGCCCATCACTTTTCCCATGTCTTGCATTCCAGAAGCACCTGTGCGGTCTACAATGGCTTTTAGGGCCATATCAAGCTCCTCATCGGTAAGGGGTTTGGGTAAAAATTTAGCCAGGATTTCTGCCTGAGCCTCTTCTTCTTTGGCAAGATCATCTCTACCCTGTTGGGTATAAATATCGGCGGCTTCTTTTCTCTGCTTCTGAAGTTTTTGAACCAATTTCAATTCTTGGTCTTGATTAAGTTCTTCACCCGCTCCTGATTCTGTTTTCGCCAGAAGGATGGCTGACTTAATGGCTCTCAAGGTTTCAAGGGCCAGTTTATCTTTGGCCTTCATGGCCGTTTTCATTTCTTCAACAACTTGCTTTTCAAGACTCATAATTTGGGTATTTTCGGCAAAGTTAAGCCATCGAGGAAAAGCCTCATAATAGTAGCATGGATAAATCGAAACTAGGTTTGAGTAAGCTGAGCATTTTAAAGATTCTCCCTTGGAGTCTTCCTCTGCTGACCACCCTTTGGGCCTTGATTTCACCCTTAAGCCACGATGAACTTTCGGCTATTTCTAGGGCAGAAATCAATGGCTTCATGAATTTCATCCGAAATGGGATTCTAGCCGATGCCCATCCACCCCTGGTAGGTATGGTTCTTTATGTATGGATCAACCTAGGCCTACCCCTTATTTTGCTGAAGGGTCTATTCGGTTTTTTTGGAGGCCTGGCCTTGAAGCTCCTGGTCGACAAAGCCAAATCTCCTACCAGTTTTCAAGGTCTTGGGGTTTTTGCCATGACGGGGTATTTCCTTTTTTATGCCGGACAGCTTCGTCCTTATGGTCTGGGGCTCTTATTCACGGTTTTGTTTTTCCTTTCCTTGCCCAAGTCAGAAGAAAACAAAGGCAAACCCATTCATACCGTAGTTTTTGGCTTATTGGCTTGTGCCTCACACTATATCGCAGGATTGTCTATACTTCTTCTATTCATCGCCTCTTTCTTTTGGAACAAACCCAGTCAATTCAAGAGTTTGGCTTTGAGAGGTTGGTGGATGATTTTTTTCGGAGCCCCTCTACTCCCCTTTCTTTTCCACCAAATGAACCATAAGGGGTTGGCCTGGTTGGGGAAACCTAAATTTGATTTCCTGATTGATTTCTTTGGCTTCCTGGGCGGGGATAGATTATGGGCCGGCGTCCTATTTTTAATCCCCTTGCTCACCGGATTTTATTTCGGACGGAAAAACAAGATCCTACTGCTTTCAGGAATTGCCTTACTCTCGGCCTTTTTCATCCAATACCTCTACAGCATTTTCCGAGCTCCCATTCTCCAGTTTTCAGGGTTAATTTTCTTGTTCCCAATTGTTTACGCGCTTTGCCTTGAGCAAATACCTAAATTTAAGTACGGTTCATATTTCTTCTTGGCAATGGGCATATGTACCTTTCTTGGCAACCATATTTTGGGCGGTTTTATCCCCAATTATCAAGCTCAACCCTTTAAGGCTGCTCAGGCTTGGCTTTCGCCGGAAACCCCTTGTATTATGGGAGTGAATCCAGATTATGTTGGCCGGTTCGGAAGTCTTCCAAGCCCTTTTCTTTCGATTTATGGTGCTGAGCAACCTGCTCATAGGATCCAATCTGAAATGGAACAATGGGCTGGAGCAAGAAAAATTCAAAGTTTAGGAGTGAAGCCTTGGCAATACCACTTCATTACGGAAAACCATTACCAGCCTAAATCCATACAAAACTACTACACAGCCCAAGGAATTGAGTTTGAAATCGATTCTTCCCTGCTTTCCTTGGAATCTGCACCCTTCCCTGAAAAGGAATACCACCACTTATTTCAAGCAAGCTTGGATGATGTTCTAGACCACGCTTATGAGCATGTCTGGATTCAGTTGCATCACGAAGCAGAGGCTAAGTCTTTAAACACGGTTCTAATTGCGGAAGTAAGCAAAGGGGATGAAAAAAAGCTATATCGCTCAAGGCAGCTTCGAAGGGGTGAAGTCCGGACCGATTTAATCTTTCCAGTCGATCAACTAGGGTTTTCCGAAAAAGACCTGAAGGACTATACCTTATCTATTACCTTAAGAAACCCAGAGAAAACAGAAATAAATCTGGGCTACCGAATTGGACGGTTTCCCGGAAACCCCATCCGCCTCAGCATATTCACCAAAAAATAAAGGGGCAAACCATTTTTCAGATCTACCCCTTTTCTGGAAATTAAAGACAATGCTTAATCTACATTGTCATGCAAAAAAGAATTATTGCTTCTAAAGCCGTCCTGTTCATCATCACCTAGGGTATACCTTGAGATGCTATTGTCTTTGGAATGCTTCACATGGTCAAGTTCAACGCCCATACGCTTATAGGCAGGTTCGTTTTCCATATTGGTACCGCCTGCTCTTAGGTTTTTAGCCCTGTAATTAAAAGCCTTCAAACGTGCCTGACGGTCACGCATGCGTTTCATTTGAGCTTCAACATCCGGATCAAGGTTGGCCTGGGGAAGATTTTTTTCATCCACCTCAGAATCCGATAGATTAATTCGCTCTACTTGTGGAGACGCTTGGGCCTTAGGTTCAGGCTTGGGCTGAGGATTTTGGTGGGGAGTTTGATTTGCATTTCCACGCACCAATTCGCTTTCCTTTTTGAAATTGTTTTGCTCTGCCTCCAGGCTTGAATCCACATCCTCTTCGGGGTCGTGTAGATTAAAAACCACCTTTTTTTCTCCGCTCGGGTTCTGAGTTTCTTGTGGAGGATTTGTGGTTTTTGGCTCTTCTCTCGGCGCTGGATTCTCATTCCTTAAATCGAAACTTAAAGAAACCTGCTCTCTTTCACGGCTGGGCTCAGGATTTTCTCTGGGCTCAGGACTTGATGGCCTGGGATTTATTAATTCAGACTCTTGAGGGGTTTTCTCTACCGGAGGAGGAGTTTGTTTAGGCTCTTCCTTCTTTTTTTCGGTTTGAACCGGATGGGCATTTTGCTTTGAATCGTCACCCAAATCGTGCACAATTTTCTTTGGAGGAACGGGAACGATGTTCACTTGTTTCGAAATATCGAAACCGGTAGCAATGATGGTAACGGAGATATTTTCATTCAGTTCTTCATCCTCGCCCACACCCATGATGATGTTGGCAGAACCACCTGCTTCCGCTTGTACAAAGTCGTTAATGGATCCAATTTCATCAAAGGTAATTTCGTCGTTTCCAGAAACGATGAGCAATAGCACATTCTTAGCGCCTACGATGTGATTATCGTTCAATAGAGGAGAGTCAAGGGCTTTCCGAATTGCTTCCTCAGCGCGGTTTTCACCATCGGCAATGGCAGACCCCATGATGGCAGTACCTGAATTGGCAAGTACCGTTTTGGCATCATTAAGGTCAATATTCATTCGGTAATGCTGGGTAATCACCTCTGCAATGCCTCGAGCGGCCGTGTTTAAAACCTCATTAGCCTTGGCAAATCCGGCTTTAAAGCCAAGATTCCCATAGACATCACGAAGCTTATCATTGTTGATTACAATGAGAGAATCTACATGCTCTCGCAAAGAATCCACCCCTGCTTCCGCTGATCTTTTCCGGGCGGTACCTTCGAAGCCAAAAGGCATGGTAACGATACCAACGGAAAGGATGCCCATTTCACGAGCTGTTTTGGCAATGATTGGGGCGGCTCCAGTACCGGTTCCACCCCCCATTCCGGCGGTGATGAAAACCATTTTGGTACCCGAAGAAAGAAGTTCTTTAACGTCTTCCATGCTTTCCACGGCGGCCCGTTCACCTATTTCAGGATTGGCTCCAGCGCCAAGCCCTTCGGTAAGGGTAATTCCAAGTTGAACTTTATTGGGCACAGGGCTATCGGTTAAGGCCTGTGCATCGGTATTGCATACCACAAAATCCACCCCTTTAATACCTTGGTGGAACATGTAGTTCACAGCATTGCTTCCGCCGCCGCCAACACCGATTACTTTGATTTCAGAACTTTGGTTCTTAGGAAGATCAAAGGTGAATCCAGATTTTTGATTCGTTTCAGACATATTCTGGTTGTTTAGGGGTTTCTATCCGTCTTTTGCTAAGAAGTCCATGAATCCATCCACCCATTTCTCAAAAACAGATTTCCGGTTTTTGGTATCAATGCTCCCTGACTCATCAACAGCTGTTGACGCTTCGGGTGCTACCGGATTTTCATTTTCCTCTTTATTTTCTTCTGACTCTATATTTTCTTGACTGGGCTTAATTCCGCCCTCAACTGATATTTTTCGGGGTCTTCTCGAGATTCCTTTTTGTTCAAGACCCTTGATCACCAATCCTACGGCTGTGGCATAGGTAGGAGAAGCTAGGTCGTTGTCAGAATCCGAAGCCAAATGCTCATTGGGGTAACCAATACGGGTATCCATCCCAGTCACATAGGCCACCAACTGCTTGATGTGTTTAAGCTTTGAGCCGCCCCCGGTCAATACAATGCCGGCAATGAGTTTTTTTCTTGGGTCTTCATAGCCGTAGTTCTGAATTTCAAGATGCACCTGCTCAATGATTTCTACCATACGAGCGTTGATGATTAGGGAAAGATTTTTCAAGGAAATTTCCTTGGGCTCTCTTCCTCTCAAACCAGGGATGGCAACAATTTCGTGCTCATTGTTCATTTCAGGTGAGGCAGAACCGAATTTGATTTTCAGAAGTTCTGCTTGCTTTTCAATGATTGAGCAACCTTCTTTTATGTCTTCGGTAATCACATTTCCTCCAAAAGGAATAACGGCCGTATGGCGAATGATTCCGTCTTTGAAAATGGCCACATCGGTAGTACCCCCACCAATATCAACCAAAACAACACCCGCTTCTTTTTCCTCATCGCTGAGTACCGCTTCCGCGGAAGCCAAGGGCTCAAGAGTAATGCCGCCCACCTTAAGCATGGCGTTCACCACACAACGGCCTATGTTCCGGATGGCAGAAACTTGTCCTACAACAATGTGAAAATTGGCTTCAAGGCGCATTCCATGCATACCTCTTGGCTCCGAAATATTTTTTTCGCCATCCACCTTAAATTCTTGGGGCAAAACGTGGATGATTTCCTCTCCAGGAAGCATTACCAGTTTATGCACATTGTTGATGAGTTGATCGATGTCCTGATCATCAATTACCTCTTCAGAATCATTCCGGGTGATGTAATCAGAATGTTGAAGGCTGCGGATGTGTTGACCAGCAATACCTACAACCACCTCGTCAAGTTCAAGTCCCGAGTTTTCACGGGCTTGTTGAATGGCCTCGTTGATGGATTGAACCGTTTGCGTAATGTGGGTTACAATGCCCCTTTGCACCCCTAGCGATTTGGCTTGGCCGGTGCCAATTACCTCAATTTTACCGTACTCGTTTAACCGGCCTACCATGGCCACAATTTTTGTGGTACCTATGTCTAGACCGATGGCGATTTCACTTGGATTCATTTCTTACCTTTTTGATGCTACCACTTGATCATCAAAGCTTAGATCAATTGATTTATAATAATCTGCTCCGGTTTTCCGGATAATTTCTTTGTAAAACTTTTTCAGCTTTCTAGCCTTTTCCTTTCCGTTTTCAAGGTTTCCCCACCGAATGGTGTGGTTGCCCAGCCTTGGATACAGCCAATATTTCCCGTTCTCTTTCCTTTCAATCTCTACAATTTGTGCAGAAAGGAGGCTGTCTTCTTGAATTACCTGCATTAGGCCTAAAACATCAGACCATTGTTCAGGATCAATTTTTCCTGAAACCAAGGGCACCCGGGCAGAAAACTCGGGGTGCAATGGAAATTTCAATCCTCGTTCTGTGAGGTAATATTGCTCATCCTCAGCATGTACCCGAACCAGGGGTTTTCGTTGATATACATCTACCCTAAGTTCAGATTCAATGGTTGAATATACCTCGGCCCTTTCAACGTATTCAAGAGACCTTAACCTTTCTTCTAACATTGAAATGTTAATTTCATTCATTTTCAAGGAGTTTCCCTCCTCAAAAAAGGCTTGAATCTCTGCATCGATCTCATCCTCAGTTAGGAATTGCATTCCTTCTGAATAGTCAATGTTTACTAGCCATTCCTTAATAACCGCAGCTTCTCTTGCCTGCCATGTAGCCGAAACCATTCCTATCCAGGTTAATAGGGTAATTACCCAAAATATGGTGCGCAACCTTACCTTTACTTTTTCAGCCATTTTCTTTTGAAAATTTCATCTAGGGGTTGAACAATCTGGTCTATATCACCTGCTCCCAGGGTCATCACCAAGGTCTTATCTTCAATTTCTTCAGCCCTTTTTAGGATTTCCTCCGAAGACAAAACCTGTGATTTTGTAGCCACCAAGCTCGAGAGTTTCTCAGACGAAACTCCTGGAATGGGCTCCTCTCTCGCCGGATAAATGGGCATGAGCCAAACCTCATCCACTCCTTGAAAAGCCTTCCCGAAATCAATCATAAAATCACGGGTACGGGAAAATAAATGAGGTTGAAAAATCACCAAGGACTTAAAATCTGGGAAGGCTGATTTACCACCCTGTATGGCCGATTTAAGCTCGGTTGGGTGATGGGCATAGTCATCTACATACGCACCCAATGATGTATTTGCGTGAATTTCAAACCTTCTATAAATGCCTTCAAACCGGCTCATTGATTTTGCTCCATCTTCAAAGATCACCCCTACATAATTGGCCAATGCCATGGCCGCCATTGCATTTAAAGCATTGTATTCACCTGGCATGGGAAGCTCAACTGGGGTTCTACCTCCTTTATGAATCAGGTCAAAATTTTGAATACCTGAGTTCACCCTTAAGTTTTCCATGAAAAAATCACCGGCCTTCAAACCGTAATCATGCGATCTTTTTACCGGGGTGGATTTTTCAGCAATAACCATCCCCTTGTTTTGACTTAAAACCTTTTCAACGAAAACATTGAAGGTGTCTAAGAGGTCTGAATGACTCTTATAAATATCTAGGTGGTCTGCATCGGTAGAGGTAACCACTGCCGCATTGGGCTGAAGGTGCAAAAAGGACCGATCAAATTCATCCGCCTCGATTACCATAAGCTCTGAATCTCCTTGAAGGTAGTTGGAGTTGAAATTATTGGCCAGTCCGCCTAAGAATGCCCAAGGCTTTTTGCCATTATCTTTTAAAATCCAGGCTAACATGGCCGAAGTGGTAGTCTTTCCATGGGTTCCTGCCACGGCTAATACCTTGTGATTTTCTGAGATTTCCCCAAGAAATTCGGCCCTTTTCTTCAATCTTAAGCCTTGTTTCGAAACCTCGGCAAAATGGGGGTGCGAGCTTGGGACGGCCGGGGTATAAACCACCAAGTCTGTATTTGGATTAAGCTCAGGAAAATCCTTGATTTCTTGACTGAAGTGAATTTGAGCGCCCTCATTTCTCAGGGCTTTTACAATTTTATTTTCGGTGCGGTCGTAACCAATTACCTCCATGCCATGGGCAAGGCAATATCTGGCTAGGCCAGACATACCGATACCTCCTATTCCTAGAAAGTAAACCCGCTTATATGGAAGTTTATTTGGCATGAATTAGGTTTTGAATTTGATCTAATATGTCATCCACGGCTTTGGGAGTTGCCTTGGTCAATATTTTTTGGCTAAGCTGGTTTCGCTTATCTGCATTGTTCAATAGGTCTCTGAGCACAGGCATTAACCTCAACTCGATTTCATCTTCAGTTACCATTACGGCAGCGTCATCATTTGCCAAGGCCTCGGCATTCCGGGTTTGATGGTCTTCTGCTACATTGGGTGAAGGAATCAATACAGCGGGTTTTCCGGCCAAACAAAGCTCAGAAAGGGTGCATGCTCCCGCCCTGGAAATAACCAAGTCAGCCGCAGAATAAGCCAAGGGCATGTCTGAGAGAAATGGATGAACCTGAATCCATGGCTTATGTTTCTCTGCCAATTTTGCCTTGGAAGCTTCCGCATAGAATTTTCCGCATTGCCAGATGAGTTGAACCTTATTTTCGAGAAACCAATCCAGTCGCTCTCCCAAGAAATTATTAATGGCTCTGGCGCCCAATGAGCCGCCCATTACCAACAAGCATGGGTATTCTGGGTTTATTCCGAATGAGGCTTTTCCTTGATCGGGATTGAGAAGCTCTTTTCGAAGGTCTTTCCTTACGGGATTTCCTGTGAACACCAGTTTTTCATCCGGAAACCATCGGTCAAGACCTGGATAAGCCACACAAACCTTATCAACTTTTGAAGCCAACCATCGATTTGTAATGCCTGGATAAGAATTTTGTTCTTGAATCAAGGTTGGAATGCCCAGGCGGGCAGCAACGTAAAGGGTAGGGCCCGAAGCAAAGCCTCCGGTACCAATCACGGCTTGAGGCCTGAATTTACGGATCAACCAAAAGGCCTTCCAAATGGAAGCCAATAATTTGAAAGGAAAGGAAAGGTTCTTCAGGGTCAAGCTCCTTTGGATTCCAGAAATCCATAAACCCGTAATGGAATACCCATGGGCTGGCACCTTTTCCATTTCCATCCGCCCCCGAGCGCCCACAAAATGAATCTTAGCATCCGGATGCAATTGTTTCAGTCCGTCAGCAATGCTCAAGGCCGGATAAATATGTCCGCCTGTACCTCCACCTGAAATGATGAAATTTCCTTTATTCAACTTCATCTCCAAGCTCTTTATTCTTTACCAATCTACTCATACTCAAAATTATACCCACCATGAAACAGGTTAACCATAAACTTGTTCCTCCGGATGATAAGAAGGGCAAGGGTTGACCTGTTACCGGGAAAAGGTTTACCGCCACCGCCATATTTGCGAAGGCTTGAAAACAAATGCTGAATCCGCAGCCAAAGGCCAGTAAGGCCGAATAAGGGTCATCAATCTTGGCCAAAAGGGATAGGGCTCTCATGAAAAAGATTCCAAACATGAACAAGAGAATGAGTCCCATGACCAGTCCATATTCCTCAACAATTACCGAGAAAATGAAATCGGAATTTGACTGTGGAAGGAAATTCTTCTGAACCGATTTCCCAGGCCCTTCACCGGTTAAACCTCCCGAAGCAATGGCGATTTTTGATTTTTCTACCTGGTATCCGGTATCTGAATCACCCCCGTCCCAATAGGTTTCTATCCTCGACTTCCAAGTGTCTACCCGGTTTGAAACGTTCGGAAAAGCCATTACAAAAACAATGAACAAAGCCAATCCGGCCAAGCCAATACCAATTAGGGTAAAAATGTTTTTCCAGGCCATCCCGCCAAGGACCATAACCACCAGGCAGAGGAAAAAAACCAAGGCTGCGGTAGAAAAGTTGGCAGGAAGAATCAAAAGGCAAATGCCAGCCACCGGTACAAAGAGAGGCCAAAAGCTTTCTTTAAAAGATTTTATTTTATCTGGGTTTCGGGTCATAAACCTAGCCACATACATAATGATGGAAAGCTTGGCTACCTCAGAAGGCTGAAAGGTGACCTGAATAAAAGGCAACCGTAGCCATCTGCTTGCATTTGCATCTCCAATGGTTTGCCCCTTTAAAAGCACCACCAAGAGCAATACCGCCGAAATCGGAACCAATACCAAGGATAGGTTTCGGAAGTATTTGGGATTGATTTGGTGGGTTAGATAAAGGATGATGATACCGGTGGTAACATGGAAAAAATGCTTTGCCAAGTACTTTCCGGTATTGCCGCCGTCATACAAGAAGGCCAAGTTCGACGATGCCGAATAAACAGGCATGAAGGAAAAAACCAGCAATAGAATTACCAGCCCCCACAGCGCCTTGTCTCCTTGTATTATTTGCGACAACCTTTGCATTATAGTTTGTACACCTGATCTTTAAATTGATTTCCTCTGTCTTCGTAGCTTTCAAAAAGGTCAAAGCTGGCACAGGCAGGAGAAAGAAGCACGGCGTCTCCTTTTTTGCCCACGGCATACGCTGAGCGCACGGCCGATTCCATGGTGTCGCTTTCCATCATGATATCTACTACGTCTCCAAAGGCTTGAATGATTTTATCATTTTCTTTTCCTAGGCAAACAATGGCCTTCACCTTATCAGCCACCATGGCTCTAAGTTGACTGTAGTCGTTTCCTTTATCCACCCCTCCGCAAATCCAAACAATGGGCCGATTCATGCTTTCAAGAGCGTACCAAGTAGCGTTTACATTGGTTGCTTTTGAATCATTGATGAAGTCAATACCATGTACTGAAATCACAGGTTCAAGTCTATGCTCTACCGATTTGAAATCGGTTAAGCTTTCGCGGATGGCTTCCTTTCTTAATTCTAAAAGTTGACCGGTTAGGCCTGCAGCCATGCTATTGTGCAAATTGTGTTTGCCCTGAAGGGCTAGTTCATTAATTGACATGGTAAATGAATGGGTATTGGTTTTAAAAAAAATTTGATCGTTTTGGGCGCTTGCTCCCATGCCTTGAATGGGCATTAAAGAGAAGGGAACGCAGGTAGATTTGATATTGGCGGCAGCCATACCTTCCGCAATCTCCTCATCATCTGCGCAGTAAATAAAATAATCGCTTGCATCTTGATGGGCAGCAATACGCATCTTAGAAGCGCGGTATTCTGCCATATTATAATTGTATCGGTCTAGGTGGTCAGGACTAATGTTCAGGCAGATGGCGATTTTCGGCTTAAAGCTATTTATGCCATCCAGTTGAAAACTACTCACCTCTACCACGTAAATATCATGTTGCTCTTGAGCCACCATACCGGCCAAGCTGGTTCCGATGTTTCCTCCTAATCCGGCATTCATTCCGGCATTTTTCAGCATGTGATGAATGAGAAGGGTTGTGGTGGTTTTCCCGTTGCTTCCGGTGATTGCTACTATGGGCTTTTGGGTAAACCTAAAGGCAAATTCAATTTCTGAAATAACCTCAATGCCTCGCGACAAGGCCGCTTGAACAATGGGGGCATGATCTGGAATACCGGGAGACTTCACCATGAGGGGTGCATCCAATACTCGGTCGTGGGAATGCCCACCAAACTCATAGCCAATTCCTAGTTTCTCAAGCACCTCCTCTACTCCAGGCTTTGCTTTTCCCCCATCACTTAGGAAGGCAGAAATGCCTTTAGCGGCAGCCAATTCAGCCGCGCCCATGCCAGAAACTCCAGCACCTAAAATGGTTATATGTGAATAGGGGAAATTCATTATCGTAGCTTGAGGGTTACGAAGGTTAGGATGGCCAGCATAATGCCTACAATCCAGAATCTGGTTACTATTTTACTTTCGTGGAATCCTCCTTTTTGGTAGTGGTGGTGTAAAGGAGACATTCTAAAGATTCGCCTTCCTTCTCCATATTTCTTTTTGGTGTACTTGAAGTAGGAAACCTGCATAATCACGGATAGGTTTTCAACCAAGAAAATTCCGCAGAGAATGGGAATCAGCAATTCTTTCCGAACGGCAATGGCAAAAACGGCGATGATACCTCCAAGAGCCAAGGAGCCTGTGTCTCCCATAAAAACCTGGGCGGGATAGGAATTGTACCAAAGAAAGCCCACGCAAGCTCCTACGAAGGCCGCCATGTACACCACCATTTCACCTGAATCGGGGATGTACATGATGTTTAGATAATCCGCAAAGAGAATATTACCCGATACATAGGCGAATATTCCGAGGGTAACCCCCACAATGGCCGAGGTTCCGGTTGCCAGGCCGTCTATTCCATCGGTTAGATTTGCCCCATTTGACACGGCGGTGATGATGAAAATCACCAAGGGTATGAAAATTAAATAGGCATATTTTTGATACCCCTCAGGAAGTAAGTTGCTATAATCCAATTCATTACCCTTAATGAATGGAATGGTGGTTTTGGTACTTTTTTGAGCCTCTGCTGAGAATGGAGAAGGATGATCACCCGTAGTAATTTCAACGGTCTGCTCTGGATTGATTTTTTCTTTGATTACGATGTCAGGATGGAAGTATAGAAGGGTTCCAACGATGAGCCCCAGGCCTACTTGACCCAAAACCTTGAATTTCCCGGCAAGGCCTTCCTTGTTCTTCTTAAAAACCTTGATGTAATCGTCTAGGAAACCAATGCCTCCCATCCAAACCGTAGCCACCAATAATAGAATCACATAGATGTTGCGGAGATTGGCCAGAAGAAGGGTAGGAATGATGATGGCCGATAAAATGATAAGTCCACCCATGGTAGGGGTTCCAGCCTTCTGAGCCTCCCCTTGCAAGCCAAGGCTTCGTACGGTCTCTCCAACTTGTCGGGCGTGAAGGGCTTGAATGATTCGTTTTCCAAAAACCATAGAGATAAGCAGTGAAACAATCACGGCCAAAGAAGCCCGAAAGGTGATGTACTGAAACACCCCAGCTCCTGGAATCTGATAGTTTTCTTCAAGAAATGTAAATAGTTCGTAGAGCATTATTTCTGAAGGATTTCAAGGTTTTCTTTCACTACCAATACATCGTCGAAGGGGTGTTTTACTCCGTTTATGTCTTGATATTTCTCATGTCCTTTTCCGGCAATTAGAATGATGTCTCCGGCTTCAGCCAACATGCAGGCCGTTTTAATGCCCTCTTTCCGATCCGGAATTCGAAGCACCCTTGCTTTGTGCTGAACCTCAACCCCTTTCTCCATATCGTCAATAATGGCATTGGGATCTTCGGTTCTAGGATTGTCGGAGGTTAAAATCACCTTGGTAGAGTAATTCACGGCAATTCTGGCCATTTCCGGACGTTTGCTGGCATCGCGATCACCCCCGCAACCTACCACGGTAATCACCGATTCGTTTCCGGTTCGGATGTCTTGAATGGTTGTTAATACATTTTTTAAGGCATCTGGGGTATGGGCATAATCCACAATAGCGGTAAGCCCGTTTTGGCTTCTTAGGTACTGGAACCTACCATCAACAGCCGTTAAGGTTGAAAGGGCGGTGAGCACATTGATTTCAATTTCACCAAGAAGAACTGCAGCCCCATAAACGGCCAAAAGATTATAGGCATTGAATGAGCCAATCAGTCTTGAATGAATTTCTTGATTGTTGATGCTAAGGTGAAGACCGGTGAAGTCATTGTCTAGAATTTTGGCTTTAAAATCAGCCAGTCCCCGGGTAGAAAATTTATGAATCCTTGCCTGGGTATGCTGCACCATGGTGCCCCCGTGCCGATCGTCTTTGTTTACTAGGGCAAAAGCGTTTTCAGGAAGCAGGTCGAAGAAGCGCTTTTTGGCCAGGATGTAATCGTCAAAGGTTTTATGGTAGTCTAGGTGATCGTGTGAGATGTTGGTGAAAATTGCCCCTTTAAAATCAAGACCGTCAATGCGTTTTTGATGAATTCCGTGCGAGCTTACTTCCATGAAGCAATACTTGCAGCCTGCATCCACCATTTTCGACAAGATTTCATTGATTTGAAGGGGGTCGCCGGTGGTATGGGTTGACTCAACCGTATTGTTGTTGATCTTATTAGCAACCGTAGACAGCAATCCAGCTTTATAACCCAACGACCTAAAAAGCTTGTACATCAGGGTGGCAACCGTGGTTTTCCCGTTGGTGCCCGTCACCCCTACCAGCCTTAGTTTCTCAGATGGATTGTCGTAATAATTGGCCGCCATAAATGCCAGGGCAGCATCTGCATCCTTTACCCGAACGTAGGTGATTTCCTCTTTGATTTCTTCGGGAAGTCTTTCGCATAAAATTGTAGTAGCGCCCTTCGATATTGCTGAATCAATAAAATCGTGGCCGTCTACCTTGGTACCGGCTCTGGCTAGGTATAAACTTTGGTTTCGAACCCTTCTTGAATCAAAGGTGATGTGCTCAATGGCCTTATGGGTATTGCCCAAGACCTCCTCAATTCCGGTTTTATACAATATGTCTTTTAAGAGCTTCATATGGCTAGCTTAAGTCTTATGTATTTGATTTGATTGAGCGGAGTCCCTGACCGCACAGATTGCCGAACCACCTTTCCGTGTCCTTCAATTTCAACTTTGATTCCTTGATTTTCGAGAAAATAAAGGGCGTCCATTGCTGAAACCCCATAAAGATTTGGAAGCAGGGTATTGCCCGAAAAAGCCGTGGGCTCAGACAAAGAAGAGTCTTGGTACTCTGCTAAGACCAAAGATTGGGAAGAGGGTTGATGGGGGTTTTGCAGGTTTAGGTTCCGAGCCAAAACGTCCATTTCCTGAGGCAGGGCTGCAAGAGCTCCATGAGAATTGGGGTTCACTGCTAGTCTTTCCGGAGCTTGAGGAACCAAAGCCATGGTTTTCAAGGCGATCTCTTTGAATACAGGAGCCGCCACATCTGAACCATAATACCCGAATTCTTTCTTGGGCTTATACACCACCACTATGCAAGAGTAAATGGGGTTTTCCGCCGGGAAATAGCCAGCAAATGAGGCTTGATACTCTTTGGTCTCACCGGTTCGCCAGTAATTCAATACACAGGTTCCGGTTTTACCAGCCATGCTCACCAATGGATGCTTTAAGTTTGTAGCCGTACCATGCTCAACCACGCCTTTTAATAGGTCTTGAACCTGGGTTAAAACTTGCTTAGAACAAACTGCCGGATTCACAACCTTAGGTTCAACGTTTTTCAAGAGCCTTCCTTCGGAAACCATTTCAGAAACAAGATGAGGAGACATCATTACGCCGTCATTGGCAATGGCATTGTAAAAGCTAAGGGTTTGCAAAGGGGTCATTTGAACTCCATACCCAGTCGCCATCCACGGAAGTGAAATTCCAGACCAATCTTGATCGTCTGGGTGGGGGATTTTTGGATTGGGTTCTCCCATGATTTCCACCCCGGTTGGCACGTCTAGATTCATTTTATGCAAGCGGTTGATGAACCGTTCGGGGTCATCCTTATATGCTTCATGAATTACCCGGGCCAGGCCAATGTTTGAAGAAAGTTCGAAGGCTCTCCCTAAAGAAATCTCGCCATATCCACCTCTCCGAGAATCGTACATTTCGTATTGGTAGAATTTATGCATTCCGCCTTTGGTATCAACAATTTTGGCGGTGTCCACTCTTCCGTCTTCAAGGGCCGCAATTAGAGCGGGAAGCTTAAAGGTTGAACCTGGCTCAGTGCTTTCTCCAATGGCGTAGTTGTAGTCTTCGAAATAGGTTCCTTTCTCCGTTCTTCCGAGGTTTGAAATGGCTCGAATGCCTCCGGTTTTCACATCCATTACAATTACAGAACCATGGTCGGCTTGATGGTACTCAAGAGCCCTAAGCAGGGCGGTATGTGCTACGTCTTGAATTCGCACATCAAGGGTGGTGATCAAATCGCAACCGTCTCTTGGGTCTACATTGTTGCGGTCAATCAATGGCTTCCATTGACCTCTTGAAATTTTTTGAGCCAAAGCCTTTCCAGGGTTCCCTGAAAGATCTGGAGAAAAGGCCCCTTCAAGCCCTACTTTAATCCCATTCCGGTAATAGCCAATGGTTCGTTCTGCAATTTTACCCAAGGGCATTTGCCGACTATTCAGCTGTTCATAAACCAGCCCACCTTTGTATTTGCCCCGATTAAAAATGGGAAGCTTTTTTAACTGAATAAGCTCATAGTGGCTTGCCTTACGGCGGATGAGCAGGTATCTATGATTTCTATTTGAACGAAGGTATCTTTCATAATCCCCGGGATTTCGATCCTTGAAAACCTTAGACAGGCCATAAGCCAATTCATCTACCTGATCAAAAAAGAGCTCGTCAGAAACGGTACCTACATCCATATGAACCCTGTACTCAGGCATGGTAGTGGCCAGTAAAGCTCCGTCCATGGCGTAAATATTACCTCTTGCCGGAGCAATGTTGCGGTACTGAAGGGTTGTTTTTGCAGCTTTCTCTCTAAGCTCAGGACCCTCAATGAATTGAATTTCAATCAATTTATACCCCACACCTATCACCATAAAGGCCACGATGAGAATGACAGGCAAACTCCTTTTTATGTTGGATTTCGCCTTCATGGTTTGAGTTCGATTATGGGGTTTTCAGGCATTTTAAGGCCAAGCGCCTCTACTCGTTCAGCAACTTGGGTAGCCCTGGAGGCCTGCATAAGGGTTGAACGGGTAGAAATAAAGGCCGCCTTTGACTCTTTCACTTCTTTACGAAGCCGGGCAATTTCATGCACTTTTTGATCGGCTCTATGCGAGGAAAAAATGCTGAGCATGGCCAAAAAGCCCACAAAAATTAAAAATGGGTAATGCTTTATTAATCGGGGTCCGGCTAAAAATGAACCCAGGAGCAAGCTTCGTATGTTTTGCTTATTCTGGCTCATATTCTTTCGGCGATTCTAAGTTTTGCGCTTCGGGCGCGATTGTTTTTCTGAATTTCTTCCTCTGAGGGAAGAATGGGCTTTCGGGTAATCACCTTGAATGGAACCAATGGATTTCCATAAAAGTCTTTTTCTACCTCCCCTTGTAAGTTCCCTGATCTGAAAAAGTTTTTCACCAGACGATCTTCTAGGCTGTGGTAAGAAATAATGGCAATTCTACCTCCGGTTGAAAGGAGGTCAACGCTTTGACTTAAGAGAGACTTCAAGGCCTCCAACTCGTCGTTTACTTCAATTCGAATGGCTTGAAACAGCTTGGCCAAAAACTTATGGCGCATCCGTTCGGGGTATAAACCTTCAACGGCTTTTAATAAATCTGCAATTCTTTCTAAAGGCTCTTCGGTTCTTGCTGCTACAATTCTGGAAGCGATTTTCCCAGCGCCTTTGAGTTCGCCATAAAGCCTGAAGATTCGGGCAAGATCTTCAACGCTGTACTCATTGAGGATATCCTTAGCCGTTCGCTCTACTCCTTTCCCCATTCGCATGTCGAGTTCGGCGTCATAACGAAGAGAAAATCCGCGTTCAGCGGTATCAAATTGATGAAAAGAAACGCCTAGATCCGCCAAGATGCCGTCAATCAATTTCACCCCATGCATCCTCAGCATGTTCTTCACATACTTGAAGTTTACATCGAAAAAGGTAAATCTTGAGTCTTTGATCAAATGCCCTTTCACGTCCTCATCCTGATCAAAGGCATAAAGTCTGCCTGCATCGTCAAGGCGATTAAGGATTCCTTGGCTATGTCCGCCCCCTCCGAAGGTGGCATCTACATAAGCCCCCTTCCTTCGGGTCACTAATCCTTCAAGGGTTTCTTCAAACAATGCTGGTTCATGATAGGCCATCTTCATCTTCCTTTTCGTCTCCCATTACCTCTTCGGCCAAAGCCCCAAAATCCAAATCTGGATCGTTTACCGCTTTTTCATAAGCGCCTTCGTCCCAAACCTCAATGATGTTCACGGCTGAAGCCAAAACGATTTCTTTGGTCAGACCCGCAAAATCCATTAAGTCTTTGGGTATGTTCAGTCTACCGGTTCCGTCTACCTCAATCATCCTCACCCCGGCGGTGAACATTCGGATGAAATCATTGTTCTTTTTCTTGAAGCGATTCAGGCGGTTCACCTTTTTCATCACGACCTCCCATTCAGACATGGGGTAGATTTCAAGGCATTTTGAAAAAACCGAACGCTTGATGACAAAACCCTTCTCGAGTACCGGCAATAGCTGCTTTTTCAAGGCAGACGGCACCATTAGCCGCCCCTTAGCATCCATTTTACACCCGTGTACACCGATTAGATTCAACATTCCTTGCCTCGCTTTAAGCGGTAAAATTAGGAATATACTCCCACTTTTTACCACTTTTTACCACTTTGTTAATAACTTACAATGAGCAGGATATGTTGTGAAGAGGGCAAAAATCTTTGAGAACGGGTAATTCCGAACGAATTAGGTGGAAGAATTCTCACCAAAATCATGTGCATAAAAAAAGGGCATCCGAAGATGCCCCTTTAAAATGTTTGAGTGTTTAATCTCTCACTGAAGGATAATCCGCTCAGTTTTAGACACTCCGTCCATGGTAACTCTTAGGTTGTAAACTCCCTTAGGCAGGCCTGAAAGGTCCATGGTTTGGGTATAGATTCCAGGAGCCATTGAATTTGAATTCGCCAGCACGGTTTCCCCAATAAGGTTGATTACCTCAAGACTTACTTGGCCAGAAGACTGAGTGTTTAGACGTACGTTCACCATTCCGTTGGTTGGGTTCGGGAAGGTGGTCATTTCAAAGGCCAGCTCTTCTTCCATTCCAAGAATCATAGAAGCTTTTGCCTTATCAGCGTTTACAATTTCTCCGTCTTCATTCAAGAGAACTACTACGAAGGTTACATTGTTCAAATCGTCAACATTGTTGGCGATGTTGTTGGTGAAGGTGTAGGAAACTGAATCTCCTGCAGCAACTGTAGCTGGAACGGATCCAGAAACACCGCCATAACCTCCTACAAGCTTTCTACCTACATGATTGTAGAACATTTTGCTAGCCGGAACGGGATTGGCCTCAAGATGCCAGTCAAACCCAGCGCCGGAAAGGTTTCCATTGGATCCACCTGAATAATAATTGGCTTGAGCAAATCCTGAACCATTTCCAGTTACATCGTCTTCAAGAACAATCAGGGCGAACCGGTAATCACCTGAAACATCCGCCGCAAATTTGGCTTTTACCTCAACAGTTGCCTCTCCAGAATAGCTATGTAGGCTTTGATTCTCAATGATTACATTGGCCACTGGAAGTTGAGCTTTTTGCTCGAAATAATAACCTTCCATGGTAGCTGTGCTAACCCCAACTCCAAGCAGGGTTCTATCAACATTCATTCCTGGAAAAGAACCAATTCCTGCTCCATTGTCGTAAGCAGTAACGGTCATAGGGTCTCCATTATGAACGGCAATACCAATAAAGTCTGACTCATAATTATCAATCATGTACTCCATGGCTACGGCACCTCTTGGACACCATCCACACCAGGTTCCGGTTCCTTCTTCAATCACCACCTTACGGTCGGTTTCAAAGGCCAGAATGGTAAGGTCTACATGAAGGGTGTCATCGTATGGGAATCCATCTGGGTTTCCATTTACATTATCCAACCAAACTTTCAATGATTTCCCCCCGAAATTAACTGGAGTCCACTGGTTTGAACTTGAATAGGTACCTGTTGACATGGTAGCAAGACCTCCACTTACAGAATAAGAGGCAGTAGAAACGGCGCCTCCGTCAACCTGATAGTTGACATCAAAGGTGTTCACGGTGGCAGAACCTGCATTCAATACACCCCCTCCAATTGTAAATGGGGCATTTGAAAGTACCAAATAAGGGTTTAGAGAAAGTGATTTAATGGAAAGATCCTCGGCGGGTTGTGGTCCGGCACGGAACTCATAATAATGGTTATCAACCGCTGTAGGATCATCGGTAGGAGTCAAATTAGAAAGTGAAGGAGATCCCGGCACCATCATAGCAGTACTTGCATCAAGTTGAACACCCACTGACATAGAAATAGTAGCGGATGGATGGTGACGCATTTCAACTACGTAAATGCTGTTGGTAGTTTCTTCAAGAACAATTGACCAATACGACCAAAATCCATTCGGATCTGAATAAGAAGCGAAGAACACCCAGTGCTGACGGTAAGGAGCCGTACCAAAGGTTTTGGTAGCAATCTCATCGTTTGTACCTGTTCCTTGAATTCCTAAATCCACCACCGAGCTATCTGGAATGTTTGCCGATGGCAGAGCTACGGTTCCATAAGCAGGAGCAGTTCCCGGATTGGAGGAGAAGGTCAAAACTCCCGAAGAGGAGACCATGTAATCACTTACCACACCTCCGTTAAATTCAAAGGTGAATGGAAGGGTTTGCGAAGCCGACCATGTGGGGGTGGCCTGTGAAGGACCCAATACGGAAGTCCAGCCACTTGGGAGCGCCCCGAATGGCTGCTCAACACCTTCTTGGTTTAAATTGTTTGGATTCTCACCACCTACCGCTGGTAGAAGGTAATATTGTTGTGCGCTGGCCGAAATTGACAGACCTAAGACACAAAAGAAAAGTAATTTTTTAATAGTCTAGATTATATGACCTAAGGTTTACCTCATCTAAGTCAAAAACCTAGCTTTGTGGCCTAAACCATTTTCATGAACATCAAAGAAGCAAAATTTGTAAAGAGCGCATCCTTCCCAGAAGAATGCCCGGCATCTGACCGGCCTGAATACGCCTTCATTGGAAGGTCTAATGTGGGCAAATCTTCTTTGATCAACGCTCTTACTGAACGTAAAAAACTTGCGAAAACATCAAGTACTCCGGGGAAAACCCAGCTCATCAATCATTTTGACATCAATGGGCATTGGTATTTGGTTGACCTTCCTGGATATGGATATGCCAAGGTGAGCAAGAAAGACCGTGCCGAATTCGGAGGAATGATTCGCTCGTATATTTTAAACCGAAAAAATCTGGTCAATCTCTTTGTTTTGGTGGATTCAAGGCATGATTTGCAAAAACTTGACCGTGAGTTCATGCGGTTTTTAGGGGAAAAAGGAATTCCATTCTCCATTGTATTCACCAAAACCGACAAGCTTAGCTCAAGCGGATTGAACAAATCTCAGGTGAAGTTTAAGAAGCAAATGCTTGAAGACTGGGAGTCTTTACCCCCGAGTTTCTTAACCTCGGCTGAAGACAAAAGAGGTTGTAAAGAAATTCTAGACTATATAGACGGGTTGAATAAATCTATTGATCCTTCGGCTTTTGAATAAGGTCAAGCTTTTCGGCATAATAGCGAGCAAAGTCACGCATATCTCCAGCCATTTTCTCTTCATTGGCTGAACGCTCAAGGGTGTCAGCAAGACCAAGCATGGTTTGATGAATGAGCTTTTTCATTTCATCTACCCGCATTTCCTTGGTCCACAAATCAATTCTAAGCGTATTTTCGGTGGCTTCTTCCCAAACCGAAAGTAGTATGGCCTTGGTTTCAGACTTTCTCTGGCCTCCATCTTCGGCTTCCCATTCGAGCTTTTCCGGTACCCGGTTTTCATCCAATCCTACGTGAATTTTAATCTTGCTCTCGTGTTTCATCTTCTCGGCTTATAATTTGATTGGGCTAGAATCTCGCTTGACTCCGCCTTGAGTATTTCTTGCAATGGCTTCCCGGTTTCTTGGTGGTAGGCTTTCAGAATTTGCCAGCCAATCCAAGCCCCAGCTCTACCTGGCGATTCTTTATCTTCAGAGGTATAAAATTTGGTAAAGGGTGCAGGCTCTAAAAACCTTTGCTTGGTTTTAAACGATCGATCGTAGAGTAAATCGTTTTCAACCAAATACCTCCACATTCCAAAATCATTCTCCTCACACCAATCTAGTTCCTGACCACTGAATTTAATTTTCACAGAATCCGGGGTATTGGGCAAAAATGCATCCAGAGCCAATAATTGCTTCCCCTTGTAAAGCATGGCATCCAAGAGGGTTTCACAATTCATACACGGCCCTAGTTTTTCTAGAGCAATTTTCTCTGCCACATCCCGAACCAAATATGGCTTGGAGCGTTCTGGCCTAAGGTATAAATGCAGAAACCCATAACCTTCGTAGTCCTTCCCCAAATAATTATCTAAACCGATAAACAAAAGTGAATCGGCAAGAATTACTGGGAACTCAGGGTCTATTCCAGAAACATAGGCATAGGCTTTTGGCCTTTTGGTTTCAGGATAATAATGTTGAGCAAAAGCATATAAGTTGCCCAATTCATCTTGAATTGAATCCAGATTTGGAAAAACATCTTGACAAGCCTCAAAAAGATTTCTCATAGCTTGATCGCGATGGATCTCTTTCCAGAAGCTCATGGGTCTGTTTTCCTCGAAAAAAACTGGGTATTTCTCCTCCAATTCATGGAAGTGAACCGGAAATGAATCCGCTTCCTGAAAAAAGGCACGATCAAATCGACCCACCTCAAGAGGCTGGTTATCAGCGCTTGGATTAATATCCCAGGGGTCAGACTGGCAACCAATCATTAGCCCTGCACCCAGGAGGATGGAAAAAAATACCTGACGGGAATGGAAAAATCCTATTTTTGAAACTAAATCCTTCATAAAATCGGAGCAAAACTATGAAAAAGTACCTCGCCATTTTTACCCTATTTACTTGTTTAGGATTTGGAGCTCAGGCCCAACTTCGTTTCGGAATTGAAGGCTCTCCAACCTTCAACTGGACCCCAACAAGTACGGATGATATTGAATCAAATCTTCAACTTAAATTCAACTACGGACTCTTGCTAGAGTACGCTTTCGCGGAAAACTACCTAATCTCTTCAGGGGTTTACCATTCTTTTGACGGAGGGCAAATTGAATTCTCGGATGCAACCGATACAACATCGGGCGTTTATACCCTTAACCTCAAACCTGAATACGTAGAGGTCCCCATCTTGCTTAAAATGCGCACCAAAGAAATTGGTTATATGACCTATTTCGCGCGCATTGGGCTATCTGCCGGATTTAGAATTTCAGATGATTTTGCTTTCGCCGACGATGCCATTGATGAGGAGGACGTTTTTCCAGATGCATCTGAACCCATGTCTGCCCTTTTTAAAACAGCCATGAAAATTGGCTTGGGCGCCGAATACAATCTAGGCGGCTCAACAAGCATTATCCTTGGAGCAACCCTCACCAATAACTTCAACGATATGGTGAACCGGAAACCTGCTTTGGACAACGATAACGAAACCATCAAGTATAAAAACTTGGCCATTAACGTGGCCGTTATTTTCTAAGGAATTCAATCTTAATATAAGCCCGTTTGACCTAGGTTAAACGGGTTTTTTATTCGCCGAAACATGAAGACCCCAGCAATTATAGATCACATTCGTCAATGGTTGAAAGACTATAACCAAAAGGCAGGAACCTCAGGATTTGTAGTAGGGGTTTCCGGTGGAATTGACTCTGCCCTTACCTCTACCCTTGCGGCCATGACCGATGAAGAAGTCATTTGCTTGGAAATGCCCATTTACCAAAGCCTTGACCAGGTTAACCGGGCCCTTGAGCATATTGGCTGGCTTCAAGACCGGCATCCCAAAGTTCGGTTTGAGTCGATTGACCTTACCCCGGTTTACAATGCCATGGTTGAGCAACTGCCTCCAGTAAAAGAGGAAAAAGACCGTGAATTGGCCCTGGCAAATACCCGGGCCAGATTAAGGATGAGCACCCTATATTATTTTGCAGGTTTGGAAGGCAAGCTCGTTGTTGGAACCGGTAATAAGGTTGAAGATTTCGGCGTAGGATTCTTCACAAAATATGGAGATGGAGGGGTGGATCTAAGTCCGATTGCCGACCTCAATAAAACGGAAGTTTATGCCCTAGCTAAGGAGCTAAACATCATTGACGCTATTCAGAATGCTGCACCAACTGACGGATTATTCGGAGACGCTAGAACGGATGAAGATCAATTGGGAGCTTCTTATCCTGAGCTTGAATGGGCCATGGAATTTTCGGGCAATCCAGATGAATTAAGTGGAAGAAAAAAGGAGGTTTATGAAATTTTTTCTAGGCTGAATAAGGCCAATAAACATAAGATTGAGCCCATTCCGGTTTGTGAAATTCCGAAGGATTTGAAATAAGCGAATCCCTGATTGCCTGGGCAGCCCTAATAAACCAAGAGTCTAGGCTCGGTCATTTCTTCCATGGCATATTTCACGCCTTCCCTACCAAGACCTGAATCTTTCACGCCCCCGTAAGGCATGGTATCAACCCTAAATCCGGGAGAACCATTCATGATAACCCCACCAACTTCTAGCTCCTCATGAGCTTGATTCACCCGTTCTTGAATTTCAGTAAAAACCCCTGCTTGAAGTCCGTACCGAGAATCATTTATAGCAGCCAGACCAGCTTCGAAGTTATCTACTGGTTCAAGAATAAGTACCGGACCAAAAACCTCTTCATCAACAACCTTCATTCCCCTTCTTGTATGGGTAATAAGGGTGGGTTGAAATACATTATGCTCGGCATCCAAAACGCCTCCCCCAAACAAAACTTCCGCCCCTTGAGATTTGGCTTCATCCACCCATTCTTGAATTCGATTTAAATGGATTCTTGAGATAAGCGGACCGTTGACCACATCTGAATCTAGGGGGTTGCCTGATTTGACGCCTTTTAGCGCCTGTATCAAATGATTTTTAAAGACTTCGAAAACGGATTCAACCACGTAAATTCGCTGGGTTGAAATGCAGATTTGACCCGCGTAAAGATTTCCGGCGTAAGCCAGTTCAGAGGCAATTTCCTCAAGATTTGAATTCGTTTCATCTACCAAAGCAGCGGCATTTCCGCCAAGCTCCAGGCATACCTTTTTCTTCCCCGAAAGGGATTTTAATTTCCAGCCCACCTTATCCGAGCCGGTAAAAGACAGCATCCCCATTTCAGGGTGGCGCACCAAAGACTCGGCAAGCTCATTTTTGGCCATCAACACAGAAACAGACCCTTTCGGAAACCCAACCTCATCAATCATTTTAGCCAGGGCAAGGGCTGAAAGAGGCGACTGAACAGATGGTTTTACCACAGCCGTTGTACCCACGGCCAAGGCCGGAGCGATTTTATGCAAAAGAAGATTCAGAGGAAAGTTGAAAGGGGTTATGCAAACCACGGGATGAATGGGAAAGGGCTTTACCCATGCCTTTTTTCCCTTACCCGCATCCAAGTCAATGTTTATTGCCTCTCCTGAAAGGTTTAAAGCCTCGCGTGCGGAAGCCTTCAAGGTTGTGCAGGCTCGGTCAATTTCCGTTCGAGCATAGGATAATGGCTTTCCAGCCTCGTGTACGATGAGTTGAGCAAAGGCTTCTTTCTGACTCAATACCATTTCTGCCAGCTTATTCAAAAGCCCTGATCGCCTTTCGGCCGACCAAGATTTCAGCTCTTTTCTGGCCTTGATTGCTCCTTGAACCGCATCTTCAATTTGCGAGTCCGATGCCCATGGAATCTCAGCTATAGTAAATTGGTCAAATTTTTCAAGAATTTCTAAATAACCAGATTCTGCCTTTTTTTCCCATTTTCCATTGATGAAATTGGCCTGATGAATTAGGTCTGCATAAATTGTTTTTCTACCCATGCTTACGAAGGTAAAGCTTATCCCCTCTTAGGAAAAGCGAATGATCTCAATTTATTTACATTAAGGGGAAAATGATTTGGGTCATATTTCTATATTTGGCAACCGACTAATCACCAAACCAAATTGGAATGAAAAAATTCACCCTCGCGCTAATTGCATTGAGCATGACATTAAGCTCGTTTGGCCAAAATCACTGGTCAAAAGGCTACTTATTACAAGATGCCTTTGCGGGCTTTTTTGATCTTGAAACCAAGTACAATTCTTTCACCGGTGAGGTTATTATTGCCGGCGTTTACCGAGATAGTACCGGCTATGACCGAATCATGGTTGCAGGTCTTGATACCGCAGGTAACGAGCTTTGGGCAAAATCAAGCATTACCCCAACCTTCTCTAACCATGTAGACCTAATTGTACACCCTACCACCGGCGAAATTTTTGTGGTTCGATCCAGGGCTACCAAGGCCTTTTTACTGAAGTTTGGACCGAATGGTTCACATCTATTAAGCAAAGAATTAACCTTCCAAGGAAACCGAGTTTCAAGCAAGCTGCATTTTCTAAGCGACCAGAGCATTGTTTTGGTTTCAAACGAATCCGGTACTTCCGCCAAGGCACATCTCCTTCACCTCGACCAAAACCTTAGTCTATTAAATGCCTATGAGTTTTCCACCCAGCTAAGCAGTGGTGGCACAGGCAGTTTTGAGGACGTTACCTTTTTAGAGCAGGATAAAAAATACTACTTGATTGGTCAGGGTAACATGGAGGTTAAAGTTTTGGTACTTGACAAGGCATTTACCATTCAAAATGCCCATTCCTTTACCTCTCCTAATCACAATTTCATCGTTCCACAAAACCTTCACGCCACCAATAATGGCATCATGTTAGCCGCAACCTTTTTTGGCGCGGATGGAGAAGGAGTAGTTAACCTTGATACCTTAGGCCTACCTACTTCTATGTATACCTATTCCTCGAATTTTGAACTAAGCTTCAAATTTGCTCCGGGTAGCGACCCCTTGAAGCCCTTGGCCGTTTCAAGCAATTCTGAGCTTTACCGATTGAATTCACTTGGAAGCCTAGATTTCAAAATCCTTCCAAACATTGCCCCAATCAATGTAAATGACGCCAGGGCATTGGCCTATAACGGAGGTTACGCTTTTGTGGCCATGAACGCGTATAATTCAGGCTACCATTTCGGAATTCAGTTTTTCAAAGAAAACGGAATGCTTCCCTGTCAGGCCTCATACCTTACCCAAGGCTCAAACGCTTCAAGCCAGTTCAGCACGTCTCCACTGAACGCCAGTGTAAATCTTACCTCTCCTGCTATTACCAGCGACAATCCGGTGATGGGAAGTTTAAATATTTTGGCAGAATCAAGTTGCCTTGAAGAAAGCTTAGGAACTCCAGATCAAGCCTTGAAACTAAACCTTTACCCAAATCCGGGACAGGGTCAAATCAAGGTAGATGTTAATTTCAATTTCAATCAAGTTCTTGTTTATAATTCAACGGGGCAATTGATGAAATCATGGAGTCAAAGCAATCTTCAGACCCTTGATTTGAGCGACTTACCGAAAGGACTTTATATCCTGCATTTCATGGGAGAGGAAACCAAGCATGAAACCAGGTACCTTAAGCAGTAGATTCCTTTAATAATGAAATTCAATCCCCTGTAATCTGAGCAATCAGTACAGGGGATTTTTGTTTAGAGATTGTATATTCACCCAGTCAACAAGAAACCGTCATGCGAACCTTATACTTGCTTATTCTCTCGCTTCCCTTTCAACTTTTTGGCCAAGCCAATGAATATGTAGAATTCAGCGGAACCTCGAGCATGAACCTTAGTATGGTGACTGAGCTTGAAGACGGAAACCTTGCTTTAGGGGGGGTTCTTGCAGATGCAATTGCTTCGGGTGCTCCAAAAAGAATGTACCAAATAACCAAGCTTGACTCGGCGAGAAACATAGCTTGGACCCAAACCCTTGGCCTTCCAGACTCTATGTCTACTCATCCGATGGAGGCCGTAGCCTTACCCGATACTGGTCTGGTAGTTCTTGCAACCTATAGACCTCAGGGAACCTCAAATTTAAAAGGGGTTATTTGGAGATTAGACGCAGGAGGTAATGTAGTTTGGGAAAAAGAGGTCTCCTTCTCAAACTCAGGGCCTAATACCCTGGTAACTCGAAATATTATAAAGCTCACCGCTGACGGAAACCTTTTAATCGGAATAAACCGCTCCATTCCCTATGATGTCACCCTGATCAATATGGATCTCAATGGAAATACCCTATGGGAAAAAACCTATTCACAGTTTCGCATGAAACTAACGGGGCTTCATTTCTCAAATGATTCCACGGTGAAAATGGCTTTCTATTACTCAGCTGGGCAAAGCAGCCCTAGAGACCAACTGGCTATATACTCCCTTAGAATCTCAGACGGAAGCATTCTGAAACGGACGTTTTTCGAAATCTTAAATACAGCAGATGACCAGTTCACTGGGACCAGCTCAATCATGGCACAGGATGGTTCGATTTATTTTGCTGGAAACTATCAGGAAGAAATCCTTCCTACAACTATTACAAATGACGTTTTTCTAGCTAGAGTTTCCGCTCAGGACTCAATGGTTTGGTTTACCTCTTTTAGGAATCAATCCTTCACAAACTTGCTTTTAAGTTTGGGCTTAGATCAAAATGAATCCCCTTTCATTATTTACTCTGAAACGGTATTGGGGTTTGATCATGTGTATAGCATCAGCCTTGACAGTTTGGGGAATATTTTGAATACGCTTGACATTAATATTCATGATCAGGTGCATTACCCGATAAACTTTAATTCGCAAACGATAAAAACCGGGCAGAATGTCTTTCTTACCAATTATAGCATTACTGGAACCATTCGCGCTCACCTAAACTTCTTGTACCCTTTTCAAGGTAGATGCGAAAAAGCGGTAAACCCCATTTTACAGCCGGTTGGTAATTATCCCTTCGGCAATCAAGAGACCCTAAGCAACATTATCTCCATTAATTCGAATCTAAGTCCTCAGTTCACGGCTTTATTAAGCAAGGGACCTGGAGCCTGTATCTGTCCCCCTGCCCCCTTAAATGATACATCTTATTGTCTTGGCGATTCAATTCAAATTGATGCTTCGGGAGGCACTCAATACATTTGGAGCCCTGCGGCAGGTTTGTCATGCACCGACTGCCCAAATCCTTGGGTAAGCACAGACACAAATATTACTTATACGGTTGCTGTTGACACTGGCTCCTCCTGCGCCTTTTACGACACAATATTGGTTCAGGTCTTAGCACCTCCGGTAATTTTACCTAGCCTTCCCAATGACACAAGCATTTGTTCTTCTGATTCACTAGTTCTTTATCCTGGCTCATTTGACAGCTATCTTTGGCAGGATGGGAGTTCAGATTCTACCTTCACGGCCTATGGAAATATTTCAGCCACCTATTATGTAACCGTTGGTAACCCTGACTCTTGCTTTGTAACCGATTCCATAAAGATAAGCCCTGCTACACCAGCAACTTATAACATCCCTGATACCAGTGTTTTTTGTGCAGGAGACAGCCTTTACCTTGACGTCTTGGGAGCGAATTCAGTATCCTGGTCACCCAGCAACGCGGTAGATTGTGATACCTGTTCTACCACTTTTTCAACCGGATATACCGGATATATATACGTAAACATTGATTCCGGTTTAAGCTGCCCTATCCAAGACTCATTTTATCTGCATGCATTTGCAGAACCAAACGTTTTCCTCGGCAACGACACCTCCCTCTGCCTGGATGGCTTTTATTTCTTAGATGCCGGAAATTATGCCTCTTACCTTTGGCAGGATGGGTCTTCAGGACAAACGTTTCCTATTTCTTCCTCAAGCAGTTCAGGAATCTATTGGGTTGAAGTAACCGATACAAATGGCTGCACCGCCCGCGACTCCATTGACCTTACCATTTTCAGCCTCCCCGCAGTATCCCTAGGTCCTGATCGAGTGATTTGTGAAAATGAAACCATCATTCTTAGCTATTCAGGTGCAGGAAACATTACCTGGTCAGATGGCTCTGGAGGAGCAACACTTGCTTGCACAGACCCCGGGATTTACTGGCTTGAGGTAGAAGAAAATGGTTGTATTAAGCGAGACTCCATTGAGCTTTTACCCAACCTTGCTCCAAAACCCTTTCTAGGAAATGACACCAGCCTATGCCCAGGAAGCATCATCAGCCTAAGTCCTGACTCTCTTGCCGCCTTTACCGATTTCAATTGGTCAACCGGAAGCAATGATACCAGCATTAACCTAATGGTAATTGCCGGACAAAGCAGCTTGTATTGGCTAGAAACCACAGATACCAATGGCTGCGTGAATCGTGATTCTATTTTGATAACCGGCTTAAACATACCCACCGTTTCATTTGCCAGTGATGAGGTTTTCTACTGCGAAGGAGACAGCATTTGGCTAAACCCCAACCTTTCCGGAACGCCTGATTCTATTCTTTGGAGTACCGGTGAAAGCAGCGATAGCATTTTGGTTGACTTCCCGGGAATAATTTATGTGGGCGCATTCACCGACGGATGCCTCTCTGTTGACACCATCAATGTTATTGAATCTGAGCTTCCTTATGTTGAATTGGGTGAAGATATTGGCATATGTAAAGGCGACTCGTTATTGCTCACAACCAGTACCAACGCTTTCATTACATGGAACAATGGGGTGTCCGGACCCAACCGGTACATTTTTGGTCCGGGTCTTTTCTGGGCAGGAGCCTCGAATGGTTGTGGCTTTGACCGAGACACCATCATTGTATATGATTTAGGGTGCGATTGTTTGGTGGAAATGCCCGATGTTTTCACCCCAAACAACGATGGTCAAAATGATGAGTTAACCCCTTTTATTGATTGCTCTTTTATTGATTACCGATTGGAAATCTACAATAGATGGGGAACCCAAGTGGCCGTACTGCATAGACCGAACATAGGCTGGGATGGTCTTTTCAATGGCTCACCAGCGGCTGAAGGAACCTATTTTTATGTAATACATGGTAGGTCAAGGTCTCAAGACTACAATAGATCAGGGCATTTCTCCTTGATTCGATGATGGAATTGAAAAGGAGTCCCTATAAATAATCAATGAAGAAAAGTTCAAATGTCCGATCAAATGAAACCCTGTCCGCTTTGCAAATCACCCTATGGCTATGCCCTTCAAGAGGATGTTTACGCCTGCCCTGAATGCAACCATGAGTGGAAACCTTCGGAGGTTAAAATGGAGAGGGAAGAAAAGGGAGAAGCCGTATTAGACTCTAACCAAAACCCGCTTCAAGATGGAGACACGGTTGTTGTGATCAAAAATCTGCCCGTGAAAGGTGCCCCAAAACCCATAAAGTCAGGAACCAAGGTCAAAAACATTCGATTGGTAGAAGGCGACCATAATATTTCTTGCAAAATACCTGGATTTGGCGCCATGGCTCTGAAATCAGAATTTGTTCGGAAGGCCTAATTACTCAGCCCACCAAGTTCTATTCCCCCTTAAAAGTTGATCTAGGTTGCGGTTGGAGCTTCTATCCTCAGCTTCTTTCACCTGTTGCTCAAGCATTTCCTCATAACAGGGTCTATCTTCCTGATAAAAGACCCCAAAAGGCCTTGGTAATGCGGTTTCATCGCTTGGATCTTCAAAGAATCGGGTAAGGATTTCAGCCTTTACACGGTCGTTCACATCGTGAATCCACAGATCATCGGCCGAACGCCCTTCCATATCAACAATCTTCGGATTGAATCCATCCAAAACAATTCCCCTTTTGCCTTGATCAAAAATCAATGGCTTTCCATCTTCAATAAAAATGGTGCTCTCTTCTTTGGTCCGTTTATCCGTAAACCGAGCAAAGGTTCCATCGTTGAATACGTTACAGTTCTGATAGATTTCAACCAGTGATGTACCTTTATGTTGGTTGGCTTGCATTAAAACAGACCTCAGCTGCTTCGGGTCTCGATCCATGGTTCTGGAAACAAATGTAGCATCCGCACCCATGCAAAGCGCAAGAGGATTAAAAGGATGATCTAAAGAGCCGTGAGGAGTTGACTTTGTCCTCTTTCCTTGCTCAGAAGTTGGAGAATATTGGCCTTTGGTAAGACCGTAAATCTGATTGTTAAAAAGCAGAATGTTTACATTGAAATTTCTCCGCAGAAGATGAATCAAATGATTCCCTCCAATGCTAAGGCTATCTCCATCTCCCGTAATGATCCAAACAGAAAGTTCAGGTCTTACAGCCTTCAATCCAGAAGCAATGGTGGTAGCCCTTCCGTGAATGGAGTGCATTCCGAAGGTATTCATATAATAGGGGAAACGTGAGGAGCAGCCAATGCCTGAGATGAAGACAATATCCTCTCTAGGCACCCCAATTTCAGGCATGATGGTTTGAACCTGCTTGAGAATTGAATAATCTCCACACCCCGGACACCATCTCACATCTTGGTCAGAAGAGAAATCCTTGGGTGATAATTTATTTGCTGTATTTGACTCGCTCATGATTTCAATATTTCAAGTACGGCATTCTTAATCTCGGCGGCTTCAAACGGTACTCCTTTGATTTTATTCAAGGGTTGAGCATCTACCAAGTATTCTGCACGTAGAATTTTCACCAATTGCCCATTGTTAATCTCAGGAACCAATACTTTCTTATACGATTTCAGAATTTCTCCTAAGTTCTTGGGGAAGGGATTTAAGTATCGAATCTGGGCATGGGCAACTGAATAACCCTCTTCCAACATTTCATTCACCGCAATTTTAATCGTTCCATAGGTTGAGCCCCATCCAACGATGAGTACATCCCCGGTTTCCGGCCCTTGATCAAGGCTTTGTTCCGGTATGAAATCGGCAATTTTATCCACTTTTTCTTGGCGAAGTTTCACCATTTTTTCGTGGTTATCTGGGTCGTAAGAGACGTTTCCTGAGCCATCTTCCTTCTCCAGTCCGCCCACTCTATGTTCCAATCCTTTCATGCCCGGAATAGACCAGGGCCTTACTCCGTTTTCATCTCGTTCATAGGGCAAAAAGGTTTCGTTTTCCTTGGCGGGAAGGTCAGCAAACCGCGGACTTATTTTTTCCAATTCATCGCTTTTCGGAAACCTCCACGGCTCTGCCCCATTGGCTATGTATCCATCGCTTAAGAAGAATACAGGGGTCATATGTTCAATGGCTAGTTTGGTTGCCTGAAAAACTGCATCAAAACAATCAGTAGGAGAATGGGCTGCCACTACCGGAACGGGGGCTTCACCATTTCTTCCGTACATGGCTTGAAAAAGATCGGCTTGTTCGGTTTTGGTAGGAAGACCGGTTGAGGGTCCGCCTCTTTGCACATTCACAATTACCAAGGGCAGCTCAAGCATTAGGGCAAGTCCAATGGCCTCACCTTTTAATGCAATTCCGGGTCCGGAGCTTGCTGTCACCGCAAGATGTCCACCGAAGCTTGCACCAATGGCAGCACCAATGGCAGCAATTTCATCTTCGGCCTGGAAAGTCTTCACCCCAAAATCTCGGTAAGAAGACAATTGGTGAAGAATATCAGATGCCGGGGTGATGGGATAGGAACCATAAAACAAAGGCAAGTTTGATTTTTCGGCGGCAGCCACCAAACCTAGAACCGTAGCTTGGTTCCCCATTACATTTCGGTACTCTCCTGGGGGCATGGCTGCAGGACGAACCTCATAGCGGGAGCGGAAGGTTTCAAGGGTATCTCCAAAATGAAACCCTGCCTTTAAACTGGCCACATTGGCCTCCAAAATATCAGTTTTGTTCTTAAACTTTGAGGTAAGAAAATCAATGGTTGACTCCAGGGTTCTATTGTACATCCAATAAACATAACCTAAGACAAACATGTTCTTGCAGCGGTCTTTCTCTTTCGTGCCCAGCTTAATATCCTTAAGAGCTTCCCGGGTAAGCTTGGTCACATCCATTTTAGTTAGTTGATACCCTTCTAGGCCCTCAAGAGGCTCAGCATCTTCAGGATAATGAGCTAATTTCAAATTTCTTTTATCAAAGCCGGAAGTATTTACAATAATGGTTCCTCTAGGCTTTAATCGTCTAAAATTCTTTTTAAAGGCAGCCGCATTCATGGCCACCAAAACATCGCATTTATCACCCGGACTAAAAATTTCACGGGTACCAAAATGGATTTGGAAACCTGAAACTCCTTCAACCGTACCCAAAGGGGCCCGAATTTCTGCGGGAAAATCTGGGAAGGTACTGAGGTCGTTCCCGTAAAGGGCTGTATTATCAGAAAACTGATTTCCGGTAAGCTGAATTCCATCTCCGGAATCACCGGCGAATAGAATGGTTACCTCATCTAAGACTTTTGGATCTTTGGCCATAAAATTTTAGGCTTCAATATTTTCAACGGCAAGAATTTCAGGAGCCAATTTCTTTACCGCCTGTTCAACCCCTGCCTTGAGGGTCATTTGATTTACGTTGCAACCGTTACATGCACCGAGAAGTTTTACCTTCACAATATGGTCATCGGTTATCTCTACCAACGTAATATCTCCTCCATCTGATTTAAGATAGGGTCTAATTTGCTCAAGAGCCTCTTCAACTCTTGATCTCAAATCTTTTTCTTTCACTGCTTCCATACCATTTTATTTGGTTGAGCATCCGGCCATGGTTGTTATTTCAACCTTCTGGGTGGGGCTTAATTTTTCGTTTCGTTCAGCAACTTCTCGTACTACATTACGAGTAAACTCAAGGAATTTTTCTTCAAGGGGGGTGCCTGATTGTAAAACGGCGGGCCTCCCAACATCTCCAGATTCTCGAATGCTTTGCACCACGGGAATTTCACAGAGAAGGGGAAGCTTTAAATCTTGCGCAAGACTTCTTGTTCCTCCTTCACCAAAGATGAAGTATTTATTATTGGGAAGCTCTTCCGGTGTAAACCAGGCCATGTTTTCAACCAGCCCGAGAACAGGCACATTGATGGAGTCCATCTGGAACATCGCCACCCCTTTTCTAGCATCGGCAAGAGCAATGGGTTGTGGGGTTGAAACCACCACAGATCCAGTTACAGGAACGGCTTGAACCAGGGAAAGATGAATATCTCCCGTGCCCGGAGGCAAGTCAATAATCATGAAATCAAGCTCGCCCCAATGGGCATCTTTTAAAATTTGGTTCAAAGCTTTTGAGGCCATGGGTCCGCGCCAAACCACTGCTTGATTTGCCTCGGCAAAAAACCCAATAGACAGAAGCTTAACCCCGTACGAAACCACAGGTTCAATCTTATTCTTACCGTTCACCTCAACCACCTTAGGCTTTACCTTGGCTGCATCGAACATAATGTGCTGAGACGGACCGTAAATATCGGCGTCTACAAGACCCACTTTAAACCCGAGTTTTGCCAAACCCGCGGCCAAATTGGCTGCAATTGTGCTCTTTCCTACACCTCCTTTTCCTGAGGCTACCGCAATGATGTTTTGAACCCCGGGTATTTCCGGACCTTTGATTTCATTGGTTTCAGGAGCCTCAACGGCCTTTTTCACCGGATGTAGATTGATCTTGATTTTCGCCTTCTCATACACCATTTGATGCACGGTTTGCAAAATCTGAACTTCCAGTTTTTTCTTGGCCTGTAAGGTTGGATTGTAGATTTCAAGGTCTATTTCAACCTCGTCTCCAAAGATTTGAAGATTCTTTACTTGTCCGCCTTCTACCAAGCTTGTCTTCTGACCTTGCTCGGTTATGGTATTCAAAGCCTCTAAAAGGCTTGGTTTTTCTATTTTCTTCATGGCTGGCAAAGGTAGTGAAAGGATTTATTTAGACCGAATCTAATTAAGTGCAATCTTGCCCTTGAATCCAAGCTGATTATCAATCGATTACCTTAAAAATCAAGAAGGGGAACAAGTCCTTGTTTTTACCCACCTGCTCAGCAAGATGATTTGAAGAACATGAATCAAGGAAAGTCCTGAAATTACTGAACATATACCTTATTTTTGCCCCCTTTAAACGGAAGACGATTGGCCATGAATTATATTGAAGAGCTAAAATGGAGGGGCATGCTTCACGATGCAACCCCCGGTGCAGAAAAAGCATTGATGGAAGGAATTCAAACCGGTTATGCCGGATTTGACCCCACCGCGAAATCGCTTCATATTGGCAACCTTGTGCCGATTATGATGCTTACCCATTTTCAAAGGGCCGGACATAAACCCATTGCCCTTGTGGGTGGAGCTACTGGTATGATTGGAGACCCCTCGGGTAAATCTTCTGAACGAAACTTGCTTTCTGAGGAGGCTTTGGCCGAAAACATTGCGGGGGTTAAAAACCAATTGCAACACTTCCTTGATTTCGATTGCGGGGAAAATTCTGCAGAACTGGTTAACAACCACGATTGGTTCAAAGAATTCGATTTCTTGGGCTTCTTACGCGATGTTGGGAAGCATATTACCATCTCATACATGATGGCCAAAGACAGCGTTAAAAACCGCCTAGAAACCGGAATCAGCTTCACGGAATTCTCTTACCAATTGATTCAAGGCTACGATTTCTTCCACCTTCAAAAAGAGAAAAAATGCAATTTTCAAGTTGGCGGCTCTGATCAATGGGGAAATATAACCACTGGCACAGAGCTGATTCGTAGAATGGGTGGTAACGAGGCTTTTGCAGTTACTTGCCCGTTAATCACAAAAGCCGATGGAACCAAGTTTGGAAAGTCAGAAGGTGGAAATATTTGGCTAGATCCAGAGCTTACCTCTCCTTATAAGTTCTACCAATACTGGCTGAACGCTTCGGATGAAGACATTGCCAAGTGGACCCGGATTTTCAGTTTGAAGTCGCGTGCTGAGATTGAATCTTTGGAAGCAGAACATGCGGAAGCACCTCATTTACGGATTTTGCAAAAAGCCCTGGCCGAAGAGCTCACCATTCGGGTGCATAGCCAGGAGGCTCTAGACACCGCCATTCAAGCCTCAAGCATCCTTTTCGGGAAAGCTACCAAGAACCAGTTAGAAGCCTTGTCTGAAAAAGATTTATTGGAAATCTTTGAAGGGGTTCCCCAGTTTGAAGTGAAAAGAGAAGACTTTAATTCTGCCGTAGGAATGGCTGATTTCCTGGCCGATTTAACCCAAATCTTCCCCTCTAAAGGAGAAGCTCGAAGAATGCTGAAAAGCAATGCCGTTAGCCTAAACAAAGAAAAAGTTGCCCAGGAACAAACCGTAGAATTAAGTGATTTCTTGAACGGAAAACTGGCCTTGGTTCAGAAAGGAAAGAAAAACTATTACTTGGTACGGCTTATTGATTAAGGGGATCCATTAAATTACATCCTCTTACCTCTGCGGAGTCAAACCGACCCATGATTTCAAAATCACCTGCAGGATACAGCCTTGCAAGGTCTTGGGTCTCTATGAATGAAACCGAGTCTTGATTGGCCAAATCAATCACGTTTAACCCTCCGGTTTTACCTCTTTTCTCAAAGGAAAAAGGGTCTTTGGTTTCCCGAATCATAACATGCATCCAAGGGGGCGTGAAATACCTTCCTGAACCGGGTGAATAAGCCTGTGAATACATTTCGGTCATTCCGTATTCAGCATGAATTTGGTCTTGACCAAAAGCCTTTTTCAAGCGCTTATGGAGGTCTGATTTTGTCAACTCCTTATGCCTTCCTTTCATTCCTCCCGTTTCCATAAGAATGGTTTTTTTCAAAGGCATTGGATGTTTCTCTGCGAAATTCAGCAAGGCATAAGAAACCCCAAGCAATAAGGTAGGAACCTGATTTTCTTCATTCTTGGCTAGTATGGAATGGACCTCCTCAAAATTCTCTCTATAAAAACCTGACGGGGGATTTCTAGACCCTTGAATGAGATGATTTACCATATACACCAAGCTAGAATTTCCTTGATCAAGATAATTGGGCAAAAGGGCCAAAATGCAGAATTCAGAGGGCAATCCATAAAACAGCCTGAATGCTGTGATAAAACTAGCCTCGTAGATGGCTGAATTCATAACATACCGCTTTGAGGTCATTGACCCTCCGGTTCGTGACGACTCAAAAATCCGCTCTTCTTTACCCTCCGGTTTGACCTCATGCGATTTGAAAAATGAAATGGGAAGGAAGGGGATGTCTCTTAATTCCTTTACTTCGCCAGGAACCCTTCCCAGGGCGTCAACGTAATTCCTATAAACCGGAATGGTATTGTACTGGTGTTGAAAGGTAGCCAGTGCCAAAGCTTTAAAATTTTCCGGCTTGACCGATAATACATCTTGAATACTTGGAATCATATACCTTTCGTTACCTTTATACTTTGCAAGGTTATGAAACGAAATTTATATTTTTTACTCAGCGGACTAGGAATTCTACTTTGGGCTTGTGATAATGATGACCAGTATCCCGATCAGCCTCAAATCAACTACTTATCCTCAAACATCATTGACTCAACGGATGTTTTGGGCAATGAATTGAAGGTTTGCAGGTTACGATTTGAATTTACAGATGGAGATGGAGACATTGGTCTTAAGGAGGAGGACACCCTTGCCCCTTTCAACCAAGGCTCTATTTATTATAATAACCTATGGGTTGATTATTTTGAATGGAAAGACTCCGTTTTTGTAGAGCGAGAACTAGAGCCTCCTTACGATGGACGAATCATCTACCTTACTCCTGACGGACAAAACAAAACCCTGATAGGCACCATAACTTACGACATGGACATATCAGGGCTTGATGCAGATACTTTTAAACTGGAGGTTCAGCTCATTGATCGAGCTTTGAATGAGAGCAATTTATTGGTCACCCCTCCAATCCTTGTAAATTAAACTTGGTCTTCGGTTTCAATACCTTCAAACACCACTTTGGCTGGTGAGCCTGACTGCACGTGAACCAATGCTTCGGTTACGTTTATGGCATGGTCTCCAATTTTCTCTAAGCTATGAACCATGTCATTGTAGATGATTCCAGACTCAACTTTGTGATCCCAAGACCCAACCAATTCAAAGTACTCAGACCTTAGCTTGTTTCTCATGGCATTGATGTCCTTCTCAGCCTTCCCGGCCTCATCTAGCTTCACTGTGCCTTCTTCAGCATTCAAGTTGCCATGCATCACCTCCAGGGCATGATTCACTAAACCAATCATTTGGCCTAGGTTTTCACGCATTTCAGGGGTGAAGAAAAGCTTCATTTCTCGCTTACGGTTCAAGTTCGATGCCATTTGGTAACAGATGTCGCCAATTCGCTCAAGATCTTGAATGGTGGTAAGCATGTTTCTCACCCTAAGTGAGGTTTTCTCCGAAATCTCATCCTCTGCAGCCTTGGTTAGGAAGTCAGCAATTTCAATTTCCATCCGGTCAGTGATGTCTTCGTATTTCTTGATGCGCTTGTAAAGGGCTTCAAACTTTTTAGACTCGGTCATCTCCATCAATTCAGGAACCATTTTGAAAAGTCTATGGTCAATCTCAGCCATTTTAGCCACCTCTTTCTTGGCCTCGTAAACCGCAATTTCCGGACTATGGAAAACTCCTGACTCAATATACTCCAAGCGGAACTCTTCATCGTCATGCCCCTTAGACTTAACGGTACGAATCGCCACCTTAACTAAGAATGGAACAAAACCAATAAGGAGAATAACATTCATTAAATTAAAGGTGGTATGGAAAGCTGCAAGGGTGAACTGATTGGCATCTGCCCCTTCAGGAGCCGGAAGAATGCCTGTCAATATTTTCAAGACAAAGGGCATTGCTATGATCATCCATATCACCCCTACGATGTTGAACATGGAGTGAATTCTAGCCGATCTCTTTGCATGCACATTGGCCACCAAAGAAGCAATTTCCGCAGTAATGGTGGTACCAATGTTCTCACCCAAAATCATGGCTGCCGCAATTTCAATAGGTAGTCCCTGGGTTGCTAGAACAATGGTCAATGACATAGCCGCTGAGGAGGACTGCATGATCACTGTAATCAAGGTACCAACAAATACAAAGAGAACCCGGGTGCCAAAATTTGGATTGGTGAACTGATTCAAATAGGCCATCAGTTCTTGGTTTTCACGAATATCCGGCACGGCGTCTTTCAAGGCTGAAAGACCTAAGAATAACAGGGCAAAACCAATCAAAACCTCACCCCATTTCTTGGTATTATGCTTAGAGGCAAATAGCATAGGGGCGCCGAAAGCAATAATAGGCAAGGCATAATGCGAAATTTTAACCTTGAAGCCAATTAAGGAAACCAACCAACCCGTAATGGTTGTACCAATATTGGCCCCCATCATTATTCCTGCAGATTCTACAAGAGTAAGAAGCCCAGCATTCACAAAACTAACTGTCATGACAGTAGTGGCTGAACTTGACTGAAGTACGGCAGTAATTAAGAACCCGGTTGCAACCCCTGTATACCTATTGGTTGCCATGGTACGTAATACTTGCCTAAGCTTATTTCCTGCTACCTGCTGAAGACCGTCAGACATCACTTTCATCCCATAGATGAAAAATCCAAGGGCTCCGATTAGTTCAAGCGTTTCTAAAATTCCGAAATTCATGCTTTATAATTTCTACGAACCTAGGGTTCTATTTTGGATGCAAATTTCGGTTTAAAAAAACAGGGGAATGTTACCTAATGGTTAATATGAATGCATTGGAACCCCCTTTATTTTAGCCCCCCCCCTGGGATGGTTTCATTTCAAAATCACTAATGTTAACTTAATGTTAAGAGATCGTCTAGGCGCTGGCCCGAAAATGTTTTAAGTAAGATTTTGAAATTGCATGTTCAGGATTGTCAAAGAAAGACTTGGTGGGTTTTGTTTCGATAATCTCTCCCTCAGACATTAAGCTAATCTGGTCAGGCAAGGTTTAGAAGGTTAATTGAAACTCCACGTTTGTATAACGTGCAGCTCCAAGGCTTGGTCTTTCGGTGAAGACCTGATTCAATGAGAATCTAGTTTGCGGATTCAAATGCCAGTTCAAACCAAAGGTCATTGTGTTCAGGTCACCGGCATTTACGGAGTTTTGAGTCCAGTCGGTTTTTCCATACCGTGCGGCTAATTCAAAGGCTCCACATCCTTCTTTCCCAAAGTTCTTTTTCGGTTTAACCCTTTTAAAGAATCCAGCGGTTTGGCTGTAGTTTTTTGATTCTCCGGTAAGGAAATATGAAACCTCAACCGCGTAGGCAGAAATACTGGCATCCCCTTGATTTGGTCGATTGATCTGAGCCAAACTTAGTTCAGTCATAAGGCTAAAGGGTCCATAGGCATAGGCCAAACTGGGTGTGAAGGAAATATGGGAGGACTATCATTATGATTAAGGAATCCGTTTGACCAAACCATTGCCATAAGTCCTCCCGCCTAGGCAAGAAGATTAAAACTGCATTTCTACTTGCAACCTGAAACGGAGGTCGCCGTCAGAGCTGCCTGGAGTAGTTACCCGGGCAATATCGCTTTGGATTTTCAAACTGTGTCCAACAATATACTTTGAGAAACCTAGGGTTATTTCATCTTGATCCTTGATTCCAGACAGAGAACCGTCATTTCGAACCGTGGTATACCGGGTGGCAAGTTCGTAGTTGTTTTTAAACATGTATCCTGCCTGAATACTAAAGCCATTACCCGTATTAAATCCTTTACTTACATCCGCAGATGAATTGTTTCCCACGGTATATGCGTATTCTGACATTAGAGACCACCCGCGATACTTGAACATCATATCAGCCATTATAGCCGTTAGATCGTTTTCTACGTAATCACCCAAAGAGTCTGACACGAAGGATCCTAACTGTCCTTGCTGCCGCACAGCACCTTGGTTTAGGTTGTAGGTAAATCCAAAGGAAATTTTAGGTTTTTCTTCTCTATGAATTGCCCCCCCAATGTAATCACCTTTTCCTGTAAACTTACCTAAGGGCAATACATCAACATGTCCGGTGTAGTTTAATCCGCCGAAATTACTCGAAGAAATGTCACGCCCTTCACCTTTGGTTATTGCAACCGAAGGGTGGATTCGGAAGGTTCCAAAAGCATATTTACCTCTCAATTGGAAACCGGCATCACGGTCAATGTTGAATTTACTGTTAACATTTGAACGATCTACAAATTGCAGATTTGCTGATGAAATTACCCGCTCTCTGTTTCCAGGAAGCTTGGTCTGACCAACCCAAACCGACCAATGGCTTGAGAATTGATATTTCAATACTGCATCTAAAATAATTCTAGAACTACCCCCAGTATTGCCATCTTCTTTATTGGTAGAGATGTCCCTCGAAGTCAATCCTAGCTCTACCTTATATTTTAACTTATCAGAATAAGCATGTCCGTCAAATTTTAGTCGAGATCTGCGAACCATAAAATTACCAGCAACATCCCCAGTAGCCTCATCAAAACCAATTTGGGTTAACTGTTGCATCCTATAATGGAACCGAACGGAGAAGGACTCATCGACTGGGACATACTTTATTCCTTTCCCAAATGTATTATCTACGATTCCCTGTGCACTTCCAGCACCAGTGGAGAAAACAATTAGGAGTGCAACTAAAGTGCTGTGCATTAATGATTTCGAGATAAAATTTTGGATTTTCATCTTTAATTTAAATTTGGTATCTCCGTCCGTGCTGTTCACCCGCAGACCATTTGAATATTTCACATCAAAGTCTTGAGCAGACAAGCTTCCAACTGCTAAGGAAAAAACGAACAAGGAAAGTGATTTTTTCATGTATGTTAAATTCAGGCTGCAAGATTATTCAAATTTTGTTTGCCTTAAATTAACTTAAGGTTAATATTGAAAAATCCTTAGGTAATACCTGATTTACAAGCCAAAACTAGCTTGCACCCTATAATTATTCAGCGGTTATGGCAGAAAATATAGTCTTGGTTGACCCTAAATCATATTGGAAAGACTGGGTGCAGACTCTTTTGGAAGAGGCCGGTAAGGAGGTTTGGATCGCTAAGTCAAATCAAAACGCCCTGGACATTCTTCAAGGAACCCAAGCCGAAATACTAATTACAGCCCTTGACACCGATGAAAGTGGACTCAGCCTTTGCCAGGAAATCTCGCGCCTACCCGTCCACATTAAACCCATAACCATCATTCTTTCTAAAGTTGCTGATGTTTATATGAAGGTAACTTGCTTGAAAATGGGTGCGGATGACTTCCTAGAGTTACCCATCAGCAAAAGGTATTTCATGGCAAAGATTACGGCTTATGAGCGAATCTTATCCTCGTTCAAACAAAGCCCTCTCGAAAGTCTTCTTACCATAGACCAAGACCGGTTTACCGTCATACACAAAAACAAATCCTACAGCCTTCCTAAAAAAGAGTTCGAAATTCTAAGTCTTTTGAATGACGGGAAAGCAAAAGTTTTCTCAAGAGATGAAATTCGAAACTCCGTTTGGAAATCCCCTGGAGAAGTAAACAACCGAACCGTGGATGTATACATTCGTAAAATTCGTTCCCGCCTAGGGTCTGAAGTAATCCAAACCGTAAAAGGGGTGGGATATAAAGTGGTTTGAACCAAAAAACAAAAAGGAGAGCTTTCGCTCTCCTTTTCGCACTAACCAAAACCCTTACTAATTGCTATGAAGTGAAGGGACGAGGCACTACCCTCGATTATCTAACGCTGCCTTTCGGCATATGTTATACTTTACGAGGATTTTAATTTAACGGTTTCACAACCTTCAAAAAAAATTTCCTGTAAAGCGACTCTGCGAATATATGCCCCGGAGTTTAAACCTCCAAACCCCTTCTTATTTTCCTTTGGAAATGTGATTAATGCCCTAGATTTGATTTGTGCTTGAAGCCCCTTATTGCCTAGTTTTGAGGAAAGCTCACAAAACCATGAACAAACTCTGTCTAACCATTTGCTGCCTGATTTCCTCATTCATCTACGCTCAAAACATTCCCTGCGCCCCCTCATACAACTCTAATTTCATCAATATTGGTCAAACCAATGTCCAAATCCTCTCTGGAGGTGATATGTATTGGGACCTAGCCAACAGCCTTTATGAGGTTCCGAAAGGAGGTGGAATTCATTCCATTTTTGCCGCCAGTTTATGGATGGGTGGCATTGATCAAATGGGAGACATTCATCTAGCCGCTCAAAACTATCGGCAAAGTGGCAACGACTTTTGGCCGGGGCCCATTCGCTGGAACAATGAACCCCAAGCCGAGGACTGCCTTGAATTTGACCAGGTATACTCAATCACAAGAGCCGAAGTCGCGCTCCATTTGGCAAGTTTCAACCATCCACAATATATAATGTCTGAAAACATTAAAAATTGGCCCGGATCCTACCTTGATGACCAAGGTCAAACTCGGAAGCTTGCCCGATTTGTAGACCTCAACCAGAACAATGTTTACGAACCTCAGCTTGGAGAATACCCGGCCTTTGACTTTAACAATACGCTTTCTTGCGAGGAAGAATTAAAGGGGGATCAGATTTTGTTTAAGGTATACAATGACATCGGAGATGTACATGCTGAATCCGGCGGACTTCCGATTGGGGCTGAAATACGAGAGTATATTTACGCTTTCGCGGGAAGTCATGCCTTGGCCTACCAAGTTTTTCATGAGTACGAAATCTTCAACAATACACCCAATACCTATTCTAACTTTCGAGTAGGTGTTTGGGCAGATATTGACCTTGGAAATTACCAAGATGACTTTGTGGGATCAGATGTAGGACGAGGCTTGGCCTATGGATATAATGGCGACCCCGACGATGAAGGACAGGTTGGATACGGTTTAAACCCTCCAGCGGTTGGAATCTGCTTTTTAGATGGTCCGCTTGCCGACCCCAACGATGGTGTTGATAACGACCGAGACTTCCAAATTGATGAACCGGGTGAAAGAATCCCATCTTCTGGTTTTGTGTATTACAACAATGTAAATGGAGCCCCTGACGGGAACCCCCAAGACCCAGGGCATTATTATAATTATCTAGGCTCTCTCCTTCAAAACGGGGCCCCCATCGGAAACTACAATGGTCGACCCATTACTTATATGTTTCCTGGCGACTCCGACACCTTAATCGGCTGGTCCGCCGGTGGAACCCCAAACAACCCAAATCCTGTAGACCCCGGCCAAACTGAATACGGGCTTGGAAACGTTCCCTCAGATCGAAGATTTGTTTTACCGGCAGGCCCCTTCACCTTTTCTCCCGGAAGCTCACAAACCTTTTCAACCGCTACTATATGGGCAAGAGCCTCCTCGGGCGGACCCCTAGAATCCCTTTCGAAACTTAGACTCTTTACAGATACCGTTAAACAGTATTTTGACCAATGTTTTGACAACATTCCATGTGAGCCTTCTGCCATCAAGGCCATCTATCAAAAGAGTGAATTCACCTATTTCTTCGCATTGCATGGTATGGCCCAAGCCGCCACCTGGGAATTTGGAGACGGAAGCATTTCTTCGGGCCTTAGCTCTAACCATACCTATTCGGCGCCGGGTGATTATGAAGTTATTGTTTCTGGAACCTCAGCCTGTGGCGCATTCATTGACACCCTACACTTAAAGGTTCGACCCAACGAACTAGTTGGTCCGCAACTTACCCGACTTGAAGGAAGAGGAAATGGAGGGCAAACCATTAGGCTTACCCATAACTCGGTTCTTGACATAGTGCAAAGCCCAAGTTTTGCCGCCAATGAAATCACCTATAAATCAGGTGCCGGACCCATTCAGGTTTATACTTTTGATCCAAGCTCAGTGCCCTCAGGCAATTATGAAATCAGAGTCCGCCCAAAGGGAAACGACCTAGAATGGATATTGATCAAACTAGGCACCGTAGATACGGTTTTCGGAAACATCTCACCGAATCAAGATCAAGACATCTTCCTGCCTCAATACAACCTTTGGGTGCAAACCAAGGCTTTTGACCAGGCCAATATGACTCCCTTAGATGGTTGGGTGCATTATTTAGGAAACCCTAAATGGATTGATTTCCTAAAAGACGATGATCTACCCTTTTATGGAAGCAATTGGATCCGTACTGGCTTTGATTACCATTTGCCCAATTATGGGCCTGACCCGAATGAAGCCTTTGAAAAACGCTTTGCCAACGGAAGATTTGCTCCCTACCGGGTGGTTTCTACCGATTTATTTGATACCCTTTCGACCCCGAAAACCATTGGCGGCGGACCAGGGTGGGATCTGTTTCAATCCCTGAATAAATTGAATACCACTCCTTCTGTACGCATTGTACTTACTTCCGATCAAAGCTTATGGACCCGGGTGCCTGTGGTTGAAACCGGAGAAAATATTAGTACAACCATTGGCGGAGCAAGAAAGTACGACCTCCGAAGGTCAGCCTCCGTTGATAAAAACGGAGCCGTCACCAATACAAATACAGGTTGGTCTTGGTTTCCCGGGTATGCGGTGAATATGGAATCGGGCGAACGCCTTAACATTATGTTTGGTGAAAACTCTTCAGATCCGCTAAACAACGGAACCGATATGGTCTTTAACCCTACCTCCAGAATTCATGATTCTACGAACTTTCTAAGCCCTCCCATGCTTGGCGGAAGGCATTTTATTTACATCATGAAGTCAAAGTACCAAGGCAGTGATGAAACCTTAAACCCTCATTACAACGACCTGGTTCACAGCGGAGGCGCCCCAGCAAATCAAATAAAAAGACAAATTTACAAAGAGGTAGCTTGGGTAAGTATACCGCTCAAGGCGGATGCCGCAAACTGGCTTGATTCTGAGGTTCACATTAGCCTTCAAGGTAGTAAGCAATTTGAAACCATGAATGTGAATGCAAACCCAAAAAACATGCATTACCCAAGGTACAGCTTCTCTACCCAAAGCATTTCAATCATTGAACAGGAAGCTTTTACATGGAGCCTTTATCCAAATCCGAGCAATGGGCTTTTTCACTATGAGATTCCATCCGAATTTAAAAAGGCCCGGCTTCAGGTTTTCTCTGTGGATGGACGCCAGGTTCTGGATGAAGTCCCGTCTGCCGCTACCGGGCAATTTGACCTTAGGAATTTGGCCAATGGAATTTATTTGGTTTTAATTGAAGTAGACGGTAACCGGCTTATGCGGAAAATTGCCAAACAATAAAATAAGCGTATTTAACCCTATTCGATCATGTTGTCTTTTAGAATGAACAAACAATTTCTTTGCTTGATTGGCTTAAGCTTGGTGGTCTGGATTTCCCCCTCCCAAACATGGGCCCAAGAAATACCCGTGAAATCCTTCCACCCCGCTTCTGCATACAAATACCTAAACGTAGGCCAGGTGAAAACCGCCATCCTTCCCGGCGCCGATAATTTCTGGGATCTAGATTACGCTTCCTACGAAGTCCCTAAAGGCTCAGGGAAGAACTCAATTTTTGCAGGAGCCCTATGGATTGGAGGCATTGACCCCATGGGGGAGGTTCGGGTGGCCTCTCAATCATATCGCCAAACCGGAAATGATTTTTACCCTGGCCCTATTTCTGACCCTGAATTCATCAAAAGAACATCTCTTGATTACGGTAAGGTTTGGAGCGTTTACCGTTCAGAGGTTGATTTTTACCGAAGAAACCCTGATCAAAATCTTCCCCAAGATATTTTGACCTGGCCCGGAAACGGAGACCCCTCAAAAGGTCAAGCTGAATTCATTGCGCCTTTTGTTGACCTAAACGGCAATGGAGTTTATGAGCCTAAACAAGGAGATTATCCGGCCTTTGATTTTGACGGAAACTTGGCCTGCGATGAAAAGCTTTTAGGCGACCAAGTTATTTTCTCTGTCTACCATGACCAGGCCATTCATTCTGAATCTGGCTCTAAGGCCCTGGGCATTGAAGTTCGTGAAATGGTTTACGCTTTCGCGGATACCGGCATGCTCGGCCATCAAGTTTTTGTTCAACACACAGCCATCAACCGATCTAATAATACCTATACCGACTTCTATTGGGGGAATTGGCTGGATCCAGACATTGGCAATTATCAAGACGATTTTGTTGGCTCGCATGTGCCAAAAGGGCTTGGATATGTTTACAATGGTGATCAAGTTGACGAAGGCCCTAATGGCTACGGAATCAACCCTCCTGCCGCTGGCCTCCACTTCCTTCAAGGTCCGGATGCTGATCAAGGCGATGGAATAGATAATGACCGTGATGGGCTCATAGACGAGCCTGGGGAGGAGATCAAAATGAGTAATTTCATTACCTATACCAATGCATCGGGCGCCGTAGACGGAAAGCCCTCCTCTCCGCAAGATTATCATTATTACCTGCAAAGTACTTGGCTTGACGGACAGGCCATAACCCACGGACAAGACGGGAGGGTTCAAAGCAATCCAAGAACCACATTCATGTATCCAGGAAGCTCTGACACGGCCATTGGCTGGGCCTTAGGAGGTAACCCAAACAATCCGGTTCAATCTTCCCCTTGGTCTGAAGAAACCATCGGAAATACGCCATCAACTCGTCGTTTCTTGGCTTCAGCCGGACCCTTTACCTTTCAACCTGGCGAAGTGAGAAAAATTACCACGAATTACCTCTGGGGTAGAGGAAATAACGGACCGCAGTCTTCTGTGAACAAATTGATCCTATCCGCCGATTCAATGCAGGCCTTATTTGGTACTTGCTTTGAAACTAGGCCCTGTAAAGACCAGGTTTTGAACCTTAGAACCAAAATAGAAGGATCCCAGATTACCCTTTTCTTTGATGGTCAGCCCAACCAGATTCAAATAGATTACGGTGACGGAAATACCAGTACCAACCGGTATTCTTCGCATACCTACGAGGCCCCGGGCAAATACCTGGTTGAATTCACCTCCTCAGGTTCATGTGGAAACATGGATACTTTATTGGAAGTCAACATCCCTTCTAGCGCTTTCAAGCTAGGCTATGCCCTTCGTAGAATTGAAGGTCAAGGATCAGGAGGACAGGTTTTGCGCTTGAGTCCGGAAATCATTCCTAGCATTTTTAAACAAGGCAATAATGGCCGCCCTGACTCTTTGATTTACCAGCCAGGATATTCTCCAATTCAAGTTTTCTCTTTACAACCAGACCTAGTTCCACAAGGGAATTACGAAATTCGACTAAAGGACATGGCCATAAGCCCGACAGAAGACAGCTTGTATTGGCAATTGTTTAAAGTTGGTGGCACAGATACCTTTTACAGCACCAAACCCGTGCATTTTGACCATACCCAGTACATTCCTGAGTATCACCTTTACCTTCAAACTAAGGCTCATCCTTATCCTGAATTCGATTTAGAGAGCTCCCCTAAAAACACTTACAGCATTAGCATTGAGCAAGAAGGATTGGAAATGCTTGACCTTGTTCAAAACCAAGAACATGCCTATTTCCACTCTTTAAATTGGATCCAAAATCAACGCATAGAACAAGATAAAACCCTTGGCTATTTTCAGGACTTATTAAATTACCAGGGTTTGGCGGCTCCCTATCGAATTGTTTCCAATCACACGGAAGACAGTAGTCAGGCATTCCATCAGCCCGTATCAGGGGCCGGACCCGCTTGGGAGAAATTTCAAACCCTTTCAACCCTTGAGAACTTAGACCCCGTTATTTTGGTTTTAACCCCCAATCAAGATTTGTGGACCCGCTGTCCGGTGATTGAAATGTGCGAATTCCCCAATCAAAGCATTGGAGGTGCACATAAATTTGACTTAAGACAGAGCCCTTCCTTGAACAAAGCAGGAAATTTAGACGCCTCCGGAACCACTGGGTATTCTTGGTTCCCCGGATATGCCATAAACAAGTCCAACGGGCAAAGGGTGCATTTAGCCTTTGGTGAAAATTCTTGCGACCCTGAGAACCAAGGAACGGATATGCTCTTCAATCCTACCCTTATAAACAAGTCTAGCCAAACCTTTGAAAACAATACCATGGGCGGTCGCCACTATATTTATATAATGTCAACCCCTTATACCACCGATGAAGAAAGAGATTTTTCTTTTTATGATTGGTTGGATGATGGAATCGATATTCCGGATGTTTCAAAGCGTAGTTTTACCTCTAATTTGAATTTCACCTTGGTGCCGGAAAACCTGAAGATTGGACCTTTAACCGGTGAAACCCGGATACATATTGATTTTCCTTCTCCGTTTGGAATTGACTATTCCATTGGCGCTTTAGAAAACAATGGATTGCCGAGGTACGGATTTAGGGCTTCAGGGGAAGACATTGGGCAAAACCCTGACCTCAGCCTTACCGGCTTCCCGAATCCTGCCATTCACCAATGGTATTTTAAGCTTGAAGGGCTTGGGGCCGATGAGTCATTTGAAATTCAAGTATATAATAGTCAGGGAGCCTTGGTTTTTCAAAATCAAAACCGTGGAAGCTTAGGATTTGTTCCACTTAGAAACCTGGCTCAAGGCGTTTATCACTATCGCCTTCAAGCCCGAGGAAGGGAGTTCATGGGGAAATTTGTCCATTTGGATCCCTAGAAACCATTTCCTGATTAGGCGCTTCGGATTCATATAGAATTGGTTCCGAACATGCGGGAAAACCCATTGGAAGAAGGATTTCCTAAAACTAAAAAAGGAGGCTCAATGAGCCTCCTTTCTGTAGCGAGTATAAATTCGTTTACTGGATGGTCCAGCCTGCGGTCCAATCGTTAGAAGCTTCAACAGCTCCGATATAGGTACCGGCTGAGAAAAATCCATCAAGGGTAGTTGGATCAACTGCATTGGCAGCAACCGTTCCTACATATCCGTTAAGGGCAGGATCAACACTTGAATTGCTAGCATCGTTTTCAAAATCTGCACAATCTTTCCAGTTGGTTCCGTTGTTAGCAGAAATAGAGTGAGCAACAACTAGATCTCCGTTGGTCATGTGATCGGTAGTAACTTGGTCAGAAACACGTACACCGTTCTTAGGGAAGTTAGTCACGATGGCGTTGTAGATGGCAGCCATGGTTCCTTCGCGAAGTCGCATTCCGGTATTTTCAGCATCCCCATCATCAGAACCTACAAGAGTAAGGTTACAAAGAGTAGGGTTTGAGTTTGGTTGTAGGGTATTGTCATCACCGTTGTTATCCGCTTCGATTCCACGGTCACCACCTCCTGGAAGTTGGTTAACCACCCAGAACTGACCTTTTCCTCTCCATCCGTGGGTCCAGTCAAAAGAGTCATCTTGATTACCGGTAGACACTGCGTACTTTAAGTTTACAGTTCCTCCGAAGAACTCAATACCATCATCAGCACCTTTATAGGCCTGGATGTACTCAATAGTAGTTCCGTTACCAACACCGTTGAAAGAGAATCCGTTCAATTCGTTGTCAGTTCCCAAAAGACGACCAGCGTACTCTACACGTACATAACGAATCACACCTGAATTGTCATTGTCATTGGTTCCACCGTAAGTACCGGTTCCACCTTCACCTTCCGCTTCAGCGCCAGTATTGATGGTAGCTTTACCGTTTACAATGATACCACCCCAATCACCTGCGGCAGGAGTTTCCTCACCAGAGGTAAATACAATTGGGTTTGAGGCTGAACCGTCAGCCATAAGTTTACCACCTCTTGAAACAGACAAGAAAGCAACATTGGCTCCGTTTCTCTCAGACTTAATGGTAGTTCCCTCTTCAATGGTAAGGGTGGCGCCATCGCCTACAAAAACACCTCCAGAAAGCGTCCAATCTTTGTCGGCATCCATGGTGTAGTTGCGGTTAATGATTCCTGAAATTTTCATAGATCCGTTTTCCTCCACTACAGTAAAGGTATCTGTGTTCGGATCTGGTTCGGTAGTTCCCTCACAAGATGTCAGCGAAAATAGAGCTGAAGCAAATAGGCTTGAAAGGATGATTAGCTTTTTCATTTAAATAAGAGTTTTCTGATTTTTAACTGGGGCAAATCTAATCCTGAAGGTTTACCTTAAGTTTAGCCCCCTGTTACTAGTTTATCTTCTTTAGTTTAAGTTGAAGTTAAGTCCAAAGCTTCCAGAAACCCCTCTTTGGTATTCATTTACGATTGGATTGTTGCCAGACTCGTGAATTTGAACAATTTCCACATTGGGATTCAAGATGTTATTGAGCTTAAAGCTAAGGCTTAATCTTTTAGAAAGCTCTGAGCGAAGGGTAAAGTTAAGCGTATTAACAGCCTGTTCGTACTGGTCGCCAATACCATTTACTCCAACGGCATACAATCTATCTGAGAATACATTATAAGAAAGCGTAAGGCTGGTAGGCAACTCCTTCCGAACCAAATTATAGGTCAAGTCAGCATTTGCCAAGAAAGGTGAAGCTCCCTGAAGCGGTCTTTGGTCGTTGGTTTGAGCATTTCCCAGGTCTTCTTTAATCTTGGTTTGGGTATACATATAAGCCGCATTGGCCGTGAAATCAAAGTTTTTAAGGAAACTATGCTCGGTGAAATTGCTAAACTTCTTGATATACTCAAGCTCTACCCCTGCCACAATTGCATTTTCTGCATTGGCGTACGATTGCAGCTGACCTGAGGCAGTGGCCTTCATTACAGTTTCAATAGGGTCATCCAAATACTTTCCGAAAAGGGTGGCCGAAATCATATCCCCATGGTTAGGATAAATCTCATATCGAGCATCCATATTATAGTTCACCCCGTTGTTAAGGTTCTCGTTTCCTCTCGTCTTGATTCCAGCAAAAACCTCGGTATATTCAAACGGAGCAATTTCTTTGAATTTCGGACGGGAAATGGTTCTAGACCCTGAGAGTTTAAGAACGGTGTTTTCAGTAAGATCTGAACGCAAGTTCAAAGATGGCAATAGGTATAAATTGTACAATGGATTCTCAACCACCAAGCCAGTAATTTGCTGGTGAAGGAAAATGATGTTTTGGTATGAGCCCTCTAAGCGAAGCCCCCCGTTAAATCGGGTACGCACATTGATTTGCTTCTTATAGTTACCAAATGCAGAGGCAATTCTCAATACACTATTGTTCACAGAAGAAACATCGTTTTCTTCTGACATCAAGGTGTATCCATCCTCGTCGTATTGTTCAAAATCTTCGGCTTGAAAATACTGATCAAGGTTGTTTATATCCGCCTCAGAATGATAGTCAGAGAATCCGTTCAAATCAAAGACGAATCTTCTATAGTCAAAATACCTAGACTTGTCTTTGGCTTGAAGTCCGAAGGTAAAGCTTTCTTCTACCTCAGTTTTATCTTCATTGGCATACTTGGTTACCCATTCAAGGTCAACCCTTCCTGAAACCTCATTCTCTTCAAGTTCTGAGAAAAATCTATGGTTATCAATACGGTCTTGAGCGTTGAAGGTGTAGGTGCGCTCAGACTCAGATACATCTCCATCGTAAAGGAAAACAAACTGTCTACGGTCAGGCTCTTCGCTGATGGCCTTGCTATATCCAAGCCCCCAGTTAAGCTTCAAGTTTTCATTGGAACCTAAACCGTGTGAACCTTGCAATTGATTGATTAACACCCGATTTTCACGGTAGGTATATCTCCGGGTAAAAATATCCGATGGGTAATCAAAATGCTCTCCTTCAGTTTCCATGGTTTCATCCGTAGACGCATTGGCGTATAAGAAGGTATAAGAGAACTTATTTCCTTCTCTCCGGTAATCGGCAGAAGCCAAAACCGAGGAATTGGTAGAGGTGGTATACCGATCCATGGCATAATCTAGCTTTGAATCATTCTGGGCATTGTAAATACGAATGAACCCATCGCGATAACCATAGTCAACATTATGTGAGGCTGAGAATAAATACCCCACTTGATCTCCGTTTTCACGTATGATTTTATTGCTTTTGCGGAAGGAGAAATTTTGGCCTACTGGAGCTTTCTTAGCGATTGGGTTGAAATTCGGGTCAAAATAAACGGGCTTGTTTTCGGCTGAAGCTGGAATGTTACGAGTACCATCATCAATCCCCAAATAATCCAATTTCCCTCCTTTATAGGTAACGAAGTTTTGCCCTGTCGTAATGGTATTAAAGGAAGATCCAAGTCCAATTACAAAAACCGGATTATCTGTATAGGTCTTGGTTTCAATATTAATATTTCCACCTGCAAAGTCACCGTACAACTCAGGTGAAAAGGTTTTGGTTACCTGAAGGTTTCTTACAATGCTGGTTGGAAACAGGTCAAGGTCTGGCATCTTATTGTCAGGATTGGTTGAAGGAACCGGAAGACCGTTCAATAGGGCATTATTATACCGGTCGCCCATACCACGAACGACGATAAATTTTGATGAAATTGTAGAGATTCCAGATACTTTTTGAAGCCCTTGAGCCACGTCAGAAGCTCCTTTTCTAGAAAGCTCTTGAGAACCCATGTTTTGAAGAATCTCATCGGCCTTTCTCTGATTAATCAATAGAGCCGTTTGGCTCTCCCGGTCGGCTTGTTCAACCACAGTAACCTCACCCAAAATTTCAGATTCGGCCCTCATCTCGTGATTCAGTTCTTTTTCTTCACCAGCAACCAATTCAACACTATATAATGTGTCGGTTTTGTACCCCATGTAAGAGAATATCACATTGTAAGTACCTGGCTTGGCATTCAGTACATAGAGACCATCAAAATCAGTAGTTGCTCCAACCGTAGTGCCTTGCAAAACAATATTTGCAAATGCAACAGGTTCAGAAGCATTACCGTTTTCAACCACGGTACCTCTCAAAACAGCGTTCTGAGAAAAAGCGGTTGTTGCCAAGGTCAAGAGACCAATAAATAGTAAATTACGCACCTTCATTATGCTTTTTATTTTTCTTGGTGCAAAGGTCAACTAGTGGTATTATCCGAGCGTTAATGAATGTTTCCGTTGAGTCACATATCTGTTAAGCTATTGTTAACGGAGTTACTTTTCGGTTAATAGCCGGAGGCAAAGGCAATTTTGATTTAGTTTTGCTCAAAACACGAAAAATGTCAAATCAGAAATCCGTACTCCTTGTTGACGATGACCCAGACATTCTGGAGTTTGTAGAGTACAACCTAAGAAAAGATGGGTTTGAAGTTTACACGGCAAACAACGGCGAATCAGCCATTGAGCTTGCTGAAGAAAAAAAACCAGATGTTATTCTATTGGATGTAATGATGCCTGGCCTAGACGGAATGGAAACCTGTGAAGCCATTCGTAAAATCCCAGGCATGGAGAAAACCATGATTGCCTTCCTTACAGCTAGAGGTGAAGACTATTCTCAAATTGCCGGTTTTGACGCTGGCGCCGATGACTACATTACAAAACCCATAAAACCTAGGTTGCTCATCAGCAGGATCAACGCTCTTTTGCGCAGAAGTGCCGGGGTGAAAATGGAAGAAGATTTAATTGAATTGGGCGACTTGGTAATCAACCGCGAGCAATACAACATTACCCTTAACGGGGAAGAAAAAAGCCTTCCACGTAAAGAGTTTGAACTTTTACGTCTATTGGCAGAACGCCCAGGAAAGGTTTTCAACCGAGATGAGATCATGGACCGCGTTTGGGGAAATGAAGTTGTGGTTGGAGGCCGCACCATTGACGTACATATCCGTAAATTGCGGGAGAAAATCGGAGAAGATTTTATTAAAACCGTAAAAGGGGTAGGGTATAAATTTGAAACCAATGCAGGAGGATAGCTTAAAGAAACTTTCGGTAATCATAGCCTTAATACTAAGTCTTGTTTCTGCCGGAGTTTGTTTACTTGCTATGTGGAGCTTCGAAAGCAAACCCAATGCACTGGTTCCTATTTCTGTTTTCCTCCTCACCTTTCTTTCCGGATTTTTCCTGGTAAACTCCTTCCTTGAAAATTTCATTTACTCCAAAATCAAACTCATTTACCGTACCATCAATCAGTTCAAATCTATTGATGATGCCAAGAAAAAAATAGACCCAGTAGTGAGCCTCGAACGGGTGAAACATGAGGTGGAGCAATGGGGAAAAGCCCGGAGCGAAGAAATTGAAGAGTACAAGAAAAGGGAAGCCTTTCGGAGAGAGTTTATTGGCAACCTGGCCCATGAACTCAAAACGCCTATTTTCAATATTCAAGGTTATGTTTTTACGCTTTTAGATGGAGCGGTTGATGACCCTAAATATGCCGTACCCTATCTTCAAAGAACGGAACGTTCGGTTGAGCGTTTGATCAGCTTGGTTAAAGACCTAGATCAAATTTCTAAACTTGAGTCTGGTGCCCTTCAACTTGAAAAAAAGCCTACCAACCTGGTTGATTTGGTCAATGAGTCTATGGATAGCTATTCAGAACAAGCGAATGCAAAAGGCATTAAACTCATTCTAGCCAAACCTCAAGATAGGGTCATGGCACATATTGACCCCCAACGAATTCGACAGGTTTTTGACAACCTGATTTCAAATGGTATCAAATACGGAAAAGAAGAGGGTAAGGTTGAAATTGATTTCTTGAAAATTGACAAGGCCATTCATGTGGAGGTTTCCAACGATGGACCCGGAATTGACGCCAAGCACCTACCCCGTTTGTTTGAAAGATTTTATCGGATTGACCACTCAAGAAACCGAGAAATTGGAGGCTCAGGACTGGGTTTAGCAATTGTTAAACATATTGTGGAAGCCCACGGCTCTTCCATAACGGTTACCTCCGATCAAGAAACAGGCACAGTTTTCACTTTCAACCTAGAAAAGGTTTAAATAGCTTTTCTAAATCAACCTTTGGGGGGTGACTTTGATAAAAAGAATACTTGCCCTGCATGGCCGCTTTCAAACTAATTGCATTCAATTTCCGCTCTGAAATCTGCCTCGCTCTACCCTGCTGGTCAAGCCTTTTGCCCAGATACATTTGCTCAGTTTGCCCAGGGGTTGGAACCAAAATCAAGGATTTATTCATTTCAGCCAATTCCATTAAGCTTGTATACCCAGGCCTGGTTATTATGAATTCTGCAGCCTTTAGCTTAGACTTTAATTCCTCCCCTCCCAAATGACTGATCCAAGAAAGGTTTCCTTCCTTTCTTCTTTTGGTTTGACCCGGTTTACCCTCCAAAAGCAGGTGATCTCCTTCAATTTCTTCTAGAATCTTAGCCATTTTCTCCAAGAATAAACCCCGAGCCGGCTCTGGTCCGGAACCCAAAACAACGGCCTTGTACCTCTCCTGAGAATCTACCTCATTAAATTTTTCCAATCTATTTAACCAACCAATATATTCGAAAGATTCAAAACCTTCATACCCCCTACTCAAGGATCCACTTAAGGAATCCTTTCCTGGGTAATCAGGGATCCAACAAGCATCAAATTTTTGAATAACCCGGCGGTGAATTAGTTTAGCCAAGGACTCAAATCCGTAGGCTCGAATATTGATTTGGTGGCTTAGATAAACCGAATAAATTTCGGGATGAAAAAGTCCGAACCGGTTGTCAGAAATCAATCCGGTCAAACCCAATTTCGGAGCGACTTCCCGAATCCATTTATTTTCTTTCCTGGCCACCGACCAAATTTGGGCGGCTTGTTGAAGCAAGCTAACCATCAATCCTTTCGGATGGTACTTGACTTGGTAAGCAGGCATGCCCTCTACAAAGCTCACCCGGCTGCCCAAGCTTTCTTGAAAAATTTCCAAGCTTACCTGGTCTCCAGCCACAGATACTTTAAAGCCTTCCTCAAGCAACCATTCCGCAATCACGGTCGACCGAGTAGCGTGACCTAAGCCCCAATCAAGCGGACTTATTAAGACATGTCCTTTTTTATTCATTACCCCACAAAGGTATTTTCATTTACCATACATCGTTCCAAAAACCCTGCCCTTTTTAAGGTATTTTCAATCCCATATTCTTCGCATGGAATCTTATTTTTGCCAGAAATTTCAAGGCATGGGAAAAGATAAGCTGAAAAGGTTCGCAGAAATAGAAACCTTCAAGAATGTATTTCAACCCCTTCGCACGGATTTACTAGAAGGTAAATTTGAAATGAAGGGGAACTGGAGGTCAGATTTTTTCCAAAACGACAAGCCCCTTGTGCTTGAACTTGGCTGCGGCCGAGGCGAGTATACCGTTGGAATGGCCCGGGAATTTCCAGAAAAAAACTTCATTGGCCTCGACATTAAGGGAGCCCGGATCTGGAGAGGCGCCAAAACCAGCCTTGAAGAACCTCTTCCAAATGCCGCCTTCCTCCGTACCCAAATAGAACTCATTGACCAATGCTTTGAACAAGGTGAGGTAGACGAAATCTGGATTACATTCCCCGACCCCCAAATCAAGTTTCGACGAACCAAAAAAAGACTTACCCACCCTGATTTCCTTGAAAAATACCGTAGCATCCTAAAAGATGACGGAATTGTTCACCTCAAAACCGACTCTGAATTCCTGCACGGCTTTACCCTCGGAATCCTGGATGGCTATAACCATGAAATTCTATATGCCACCCATGACCTATACGGAAACACCGAACTCACCCCTGTTCTGAAAATAAGAACCCATTATGAGTCCATTTTCTCAGAACAAGGAAAGAAAATCACCTATCTGAAGTTCAGAATTAATGGAAGAAAATAATTTCTTCGAAAAGGTATATTCAGTAGTTCGTAAAATTCCTGAAGGAAAATTAACTAGCTATGGAGCCATAGCAAAATACATTGGCGCTCCTAAGTCTGCTAGAATGGTTGGATATGCCATGAATTCAAGCCACAACCTTGGCATACCGGCCCATCGCGTATTAAATCGTAATGGGGTACTGACCGGGAAATTTCATTTTCCAGGCCTGAATATGATGAAAAACCTACTGGAGGCCGAAGGGCATAAAATACAAGAAGATCAGGTCATGAATTTCAAAAAGGTTTTCTGGGATCCTAGCTTGGAACTCCCCCCGTTTGCAACCTAATTTAAAAACCAAATTCTCCCTTCTCAATTCCTCCAAATTCTAATGCGTTTCCAGCTTTCTATTTTCTAATTTAGCCGCCATGAATGTGGTATTTGGGGCAAGCGGACTTGTAGGAAGTCATCTGGTTTATGAGCTGGTTAAGCGGGGCGAAAAGCTTCGAGCCGTTTCACGGAGCCCTGAACTCAAGTCCACCCTCCAGCGAAAGCTGAGACATTATCAAGACTTACCAGAAAACTGGCTCGATCAGGTTGAAGCAGTTCAAGCCGACCTCCAAGATTTACCCAGCCTTGAAGATGCTTTGGAAGGCTGCACCCACCTATACCATGCAGCTGCCTTGGTTTCTTTTCAAGCCGGTGATTATGAAAACCTCTACCAAACCAATGCTGTTGGAACAGCCAATTTGGTAAATGTAGCCCTGGCTAAAGGGGTTCAAAAAATGGCCTATTGCTCATCCGTTGCCGCTTTGGGAAAACCAGAGCATGGCACCGAGGTCAAGGAAAACACCCCCTGGAAATCGTCCAAATCAAATACCGCTTATTCAAAAAGCAAATATGCCGCAGAACGTGAAGTTTGGAGAGGCTTTGAAGAGGGCCTTGACATGGTAATGGTTAATCCTGTGGTTATTTTAGGACCCGGCGATTATTCCTCAGGTTCCTCAGCCCTTATAAAAACGGCATATTCCGGATTGCGTTTTTACCCCTTGGGCTCTAACGCCATTGTAGACGTGCGTGATGTTGCGGAAATACTAATTGAACTTTGCAAATCAAAAACCTCAGCACAGCGGTTCATATTGGCTGGTGAAAATCTTTCCTACCAAAGCCTGTTTTCCAGACTGGCAAAGGCCCTAGGAAAAAACCCTCCTAAATATGCTTGTCCGCCATGGCTAGGAGAAATTGCCTGGCGCCTGGCAAAAGTATCTGCCTTTTTCAAAGGGAAACCGCCAGTACTCACCAAAGAAACGGCTAGATCTAGCCAGAAAAATCTGAACTACAATACCGATAAAATTCAAGAAAAAGGATTCAATCTCCGTGGCGGTCAAAAAATCCTCGATTGGAATTCGAAGTGCTATCTTCAGGATTTGCGCGACGGCCTAATTCCTTAGCCTCCAGCTCACCCAAGCGACCCATCACGTCTTCCATTAAGGCTTCTAACTTTTCCTGATCTTGAGCATAGACCCGATAAGAAGCCAAAAAAGCATCCTTGTCCACCCCGTGTTTGGCATAAATATTTGCCAGTATTTTGGTAGACCTGAGGGTATCCCTTCCTATGCCTTGCAAGTTCAAGGCTCTGGCACCTTCTAGCAAATACACATCGGTTAAAACTTCAACCATCACTTCCCGATCCAATTCGGGCTTTGAACGCTGGTCTTTGCAGTTGCTGAAACCGCTTATAACCAAAAGAAAAACTAAGGATTGTAATAATTTCATTGGGCACAAAGTTAGTACATTTATCCCCCTAGAATTCTCTCATGAAAAAATCCATTCTCATTCTTTTCATCTGCTTTTCTTCCCTTTCGGGGATGGGGCAAATGGGCCTCGGCATGCCCCTTACCGTGGGTAGAGGCGGAGTTGCTACCACCTTCAACGAACAAGACATGGCTATTGGAATCAATCCTTCAAACCTAGGATGGAAGCAACTTGGGGTATCGGTTTCAGCCATAACCGGCGGAATCAATATGCATTCTGATCACCTTGACATCCAAGAAATCGGAAGAATCTTATTAAACCGCAAAAAAAACTTCAACCAAGAAGACCGAGAAACCCTGGCCCAAATCTTTCAGGGAGAAAACGGCCTGAATTTTCAAAGCAATATTCGTTGGGGAGCCGTCTCATTTCAAGTACCCAAACTTGGGGGCTTCGGATTCAGCCTGGAATCTTACACCACCGGACATATTAGCTTGAACGAAACTGCAGCTGATATTTTCTTTCACGGAGCAGGGGCCGAGGTTTTTCAAGACAGCAGTCAATCTTACCCAAAAGCCAGTGAAGCCCTGGACGGAACTACGGCCTCTTATCAAAGCCTTAGAGCCTTTAACATAAATTATGGTCGGAAACTTTTCTCCATTGGTGGGGTTGGAAAACTAGACGTTTTAGATGTTTACGGGGGCATTGGTTATAGGTACATCTGGGGAATGGGGAACCTAGACCTAAGGGCGGATGGCGACAATTTCTTTGCCCGATCTGCCTTTTCAAGCAATTTCACCAAAATCGACTACGGGCAAATTCAAAATTTCCAAATTGAACAAGCCGAAAACATTTTCAATGCAGCGGGCACCGGGTTTTCTTTAGACTTCGGGTTTAGCGCCATACTTGGCAACAAGGTTAAGGCCGGAATCTCCTTTATTAATATTGGTGAAGTTACCTGGAAGACCAATGTCTTGGCAGCTCAAGACACCAATTTAAAATACCCTACCAATCAATCGCACGGGGCTACTGATTACCAATTTGCTGAAAATGCTCAACTCTTTTATGGGGATGAAGGGGTTTTAAATTTCAAACCGGATGACTCTTTCACAACCGAACTTCCTGCCGTTTTTAGATTGGGAGCCGGAATCAAGGTCCTTCCGATTTTGGAGCTTGGAGCTGATGTTGTAGCGCCCTTAAACGATGCCGACCCGAGCATTGACGCTTCACAGGTTTCCCTGGCCGCCCAAGTAAATCTCGGAATTGCCAAGGTTTCTACTGGCTATTCCCTAAATCGGCAATATGGAGAGTCCTTGCCGGTTGGACTGCAATTGAATGTAGGCGCCACCCAACTCTTGCTGGGAACCGGAGATATTTTAACCTTTTTCAATGGAGAGTCTAGACCTAATTTGAGTCTGGCATTTGGTATGCTAAGGTTTAGCCTATAAGGGTGGATTGAACCGAAGCCCTTCCCCAGAACCTCTTTTTCCAAAAGAACCTCGGTCATAAACCTTTACCCCGTTTACAAAGGTGGTTAGAACCTTGGCCGAAAACTTTTCCCCTTCAAAAGGACTCCATCCACATTTATAGTATACGTCCTCCCTTCGAACTGCCTCATGGGCTTCTGGGTCAACCAATACTAAATCTGCTTTATACCCTTCGCGGATATACCCTCTCTCTTCAAGGTGAAAGCATTGGGCCGGGGCATGACACATTTTCTCAACCACCCGCTCCGGACTAATTTTACCTCTTGACGCCATTTCAAGCATAGCAGGAAGGGCATGTTGAACAAGGGGTCCGCCAGAAGGCGCTTTAAAATACGATTGCTGCTTTTCTTCTAGGGTATGAGGAGCATGGTCTGTGGCCACAATGTCAATTCGATTTTCAAGCAAAGCTTTCCAAACCCCCTCTCGATCAGATTCGGTTTTTACGGCCGGATTCCATTTAATGAAACTCCCTTTCTTCGGATAATCTTGATCGGTGAAATAAAGGTGGTGCACGCAGGCTTCGGCGGTAATTCGCTTTTCACCCAAGGGACGAGGGTCATCAAAAAGATGGGTTTCCCTTTCGGTGGAAATATGCAGAATATGTAGACGGGTATCGTGCTTTTTGGCAAGTTCAACGGCCTTAGAGCTTGACAAGTAACAGGCTTCAGCGGAACGAATCAAGGGATGCTGCACCATGGGCACATCTTCCCCAAATTTCTCCCGGGCCAATTCCATGTTCCTGCGGATGGTAGCCTCATCCTCACAATGCGTAGCAATAAGCATACGAACCTTGCTGAAAATATTTTCAAGGGTTTCCTCGGCATCTACCAGCATATTACCCGTAGACGAGCCCATGAAAATCTTTATCCCCGGGGTCCGTTTCGGATCCACTTTCAGAACTTCCTCAATATTATCATTGGTAGCCCCAAAGAAAAATCCATAATTCACCATGGAATCCCTATCGGCTATAGCCATTTTATTCTCCCATTCCTTTTGAACCGTGGTTTGCGGATTCGTATTGGGCATCTCCATATAAGAGGTAATACCGCCAGCTGCTGCTGCCCGGCTTTCGGTGGCAATATTGGCCTTATGCGTTAATCCAGGCTCTCTAAAATGAACCTGATCGTCGATTACACCCGGAATCAACCACAGTCCGGAGGCATCAATCACCTCAGCATTGGGTTCCTCCAAAGAGCCCCCTATTTTCTTGATTCGGTCGTTTTCAATTAAGAGATCTGCTTCAATTCTTTGCCCCTCATTAATAATGGTTGCATCCTTGATCAATATCTTCATGCCGACTTTTTATAATTGGTGAAAAAGCTATCCCATTTCAAGCGAATTACTCCAAAAACAGCTTCTTTGAAAATTTTCGAGGACATTTTAGACTGTCCTTTGGTACGGTCTGTAAATATTACGGGCACCTCTTTTACGGTGAAGCCATGCTTCCAGGTTTTGAACTTCATTTCAATTTGGAAGGCATAGCCCACAAATCGAATCTTATTCAGGTTAATGGTTTCCAGAACCTCCCGGCGGTAACATTTAAACCCGGCTGTTGTATCGTGAATCTTCAATCCGGTGATAAACCGAACATATTTACTAGCATAATAAGACATAAGCACCCTTCCCATGGGCCAGTTCACCACATTCACCCCGGTCACATACCTTGAGCCTATGGCCAAATCTGCCCCCTTTTCACAGGCCCCCTTCAACCGCTTCAAATCTTTCGGATCGTGTGAAAAATCGCAATCCATTTCAAAAATGTATTCATAATCCCGTTCAAGGGCCCATTTAAAGGCTGTGAGGTAAGCGGTTCCCAAACCTTGCTTCCCTGAGCGTTCAAGAATGTGCAGGCGAGTGTCATAATCTTTTTGAAAAGACTTTACGATTTCACCCGTTCCGTCGGGGGAACCATCATCAACAATAAGTAAATGGTAATCAGGATATCGGTCAAGCACTGCGGGCAACATGGCGTGGATGTTCTCCTTCTCATTATAGGTCGGAATGACCACCAATGTATTATAGACTTTAGACATGGTTAAGGGCATTAGTCAGAATGAACGGAGAAATCGCCTAATAATATGCAAATCGACTCCATTTATTCTGCGAAGGTAGGGAGCAATTTATAAACTTAACTAAGTTTGCAGCATCAATCTTCTGTAAAAAGAAGGGGAAAGGGTTAATATTTTTCGAAAATCATTCGGAAACCCACTGAATCACAGGAACAAACATTTTCAACATTTACATGTGCATTTGTTTGGCGGTTCGGTCAATTTAGTTGTATCTTCGCAGCCCCGTTTTCGGGAGATTCTGTTCAAACTATATGGAACTTAAAAGTTTACTAAGGTGAATACGCTTAGTTACAAGACAATTTCGGCCAATGAGGCCACAGTGAATAAGGAGTGGGTCATCATTGACGCCACTGGAGAGCGCTTAGGACGTTTGTCGTCTGTAGTGGCTAAAATGATTCGCGGAAAGTTAAAGCCTAACTATACCCCACACGTTGATTGTGGTGACAATGTCATCATCATCAATGCGGATAAGATTGATTATTCGGGTACTCGTTGGGAAGGTAAATCTTACCTGCACCATACTGGGTATCCAGGTGGGCAACGCGAACGTTCTGCCCGTCAGATCTTCGAAAAAGACCCAACCGAATTGGTACATAAGGCTGTACAAGGCATGCTACCAAAGAACCGTTTGGGACGTGCCTTGCAAAAAAACCTACGGGTTTTCAACGGCACCGAGCATCCGCACGAAGCGCAGAACCCAAAGAAAATTAACCTTAACGAGATTCGATAAGTAGTATGGCTCTTACTCAAACAATCGGACGTAGAAAGACTGCTGTTGCTCGTGCTTACTTTAGTGAAGGCAAGGGTAACATCACCATCAACGGCAAGAATTACACAGAATTTTTCACCACTTCGGTACTTAAGTACAAGGTTGAGCAAGCGCTTAACCTAACGGAGACTCGTGATAAGTACGACGTGAAAGTCAACGTATCAGGAGGTGGAATGACCGGTCAAGCTGAGGCAGTTCGTCTTGCAATGGCTCGCGCCCTTTGCGAAATGAACCCTGAGTTCCGCCTGGTTCTTAAACCAGAAGGATTGCTAACGCGTGACCCTCGCATGGTTGAACGGAAGAAATTCGGGCAGAAGAAAGCTCGTAAGAAATTCCAGTTCTCTAAGCGTTAATCAGGATTTAGTATCCAAATCAGCGGGATCTTTTCTCAGAAAAGCTACTCGCTGGTTGCTTGTGTTGTACACGGAAAGTAAAACCAAATTTTTAAATACATGTCTTCAATTGACTTGAAAAAGCTACTTGATTCGGGGGTACATTATGGTCACCTTACCCGCAAGTGGCATCCGAACATGGCTCCTTACATCTTCATGGAGCGTAACGGAACCCACATCATTGACCTGAACAAAACTGCTTGGAAACTTGAAGAAGCTTCTAAAGCTTTGACAAAAATTGCTCAGTCAGGTCGCAAAATCCTCTTCGTTGCCACTAAAAAGCAAGCCAAAGAAATTTTGGCTGATCATGCTTCTGCTTGCAACATGCCTTACATCACTGAGCGTTGGCCCGGTGGTATGCTTACCAATTTCGTAACCATTCGTAAGGCCATCAAAAAGATGATTGCCATTGACAAAATGAAGCAAGACGGAACCTTCTTGACCCTTTCTAAAAGAGAGCGTCTTCAAGTTGACCGTCAGCGTGCTAAGCTTGAAAAAGACCTTGGCTCTATTGCTGATATGACTCGTCTTCCTGGCGCCCTTTTCATCGTAGACATCAAGCGTGAACACATTGCAGTTCGCGAAGCTCAAAAACTGGGTATCCCAATCTTCGGAATGGTTGACACCAACTCTGATCCTGAGCAAATTGATTTTGCTATTCCTTCAAACGATGACGCATCTAAGTCTATTGACATCATCCTTGCCCACGTTTCTGAAGCGGTAAAAGAAGGTTTGACCATTCGTCAGAATGAGCGTGAAAAGGCTAAAGCCGATAAGGCCAAGTCTGAAAAGACCGAAAAGCCAGCAAAGGAAGAAAAGCCTAAGGCTGACGAAGAGAAAAAAGAAGAAACCAACGCATAAAATAAGTTTTCAATGGCTACCATAACTGCCTCTGAAGTAAACAAACTCCGCCAACAAACTGGCGCGGGTATGATGGACTGTAAAAAAGCCTTGGTAGAAGCCGAGGGTGATTTTGATAAAGCCATCGACATCCTTCGTAAAAAAGGTCAAAAAGTTGCTGCAAAGCGCGCTGACCGTGAAGCCACCGAAGGTGCTGTTCTTGCAACTACCAACGATGCCAATTCTGCAGGAGTAATCTTGGCCCTGAACTGTGAAACCGATTTCGTTGCTAAAAACGATGGCTTCGTAGCGCTTGCCAATGAATTCCTTTCGGTTGCCATCAAAGAACAACCTGAGAATCTTGAAGCTTTGCTTTCTTGCCAAATTGATGGCATGAGCATCTCTGATAAGCTTACCGAGCAAACCGGTGTGATTGGAGAGAAACTTGAAATCTCTGCTTACCACAAAATTGAAGCTCCTTACGTTACTTTCTACATCCACTCCAACAACAAATTGGCGTCTATTGTAGGTCTTGACCAAGAAGCTCCTGAAGCCGGAAAAGACGTAGCCATGCAAATTGCTGCTATGAATCCTCTTGGACTTACCTCTGACGAGATTTCGCAAGAAGTAATTGATCGTGAACTTGAAGTTGCCCGTGACCTTGCTCGCCAAGAAGGGAAGCCTGAAGCCATGCTTGACAAAATTGCTCAAGGACGCCTTAACAAGTTCTTCAAAGAAAACACCTTGCTTGACCAAGCCTTCATCAAAGAAGGTAAGAAGTCAGTAAAACAATACCTTAAAGAAAACGGCGACCTAAACGTGACCAGCTTCAAACGGGTTGGATTAGGCGTTTAATTATACCTTACTAAATTGAAGAGAGAGATTGAAAAATCTCTCTTTTTTTTGTCTTTACTTTGGCAATCATGAAGTACAAAAGAATTTTATTGAAACTCAGCGGTGAAGCATTGATGGGCGAACAACAGTTTGGAATCAATCCACAACGCCTCAAAGCTTACGCCCAGGAAGTAAAAGCAGCCGTAGACTCTGGGGCTGAAGTTGCCATTACCATTGGAGGAGGGAATATTTTCCGTGGCCTCCAAGCCGGTGAATCTGGAATTGAAAGGGTCCAAGGTGATGCCATGGGCATGCTTGCAACCGTTATCAACGGACTCGCCCTTCAATCAGCCATTGAAAACGAAGGCATCAAAACCCGATTGATGACCGCCATTAAAATGGACCAACTTGCCGAACCCTTCATTCGAAGAAGAGCCATCCGCCACCTTGAAAAAGGTCGGGTAGTGATTTTCGGGGCAGGAACCGGAAACCCCTATTTCACCACAGATACAGGGGCAGCCCTTCGCGCAGTTGAAATCGAGGCCGATGTGATCTTGAAAGGAACTCGAGTTGACGGAATCTATTCGGCTGACCCAGAAAAAGACCCCACTGCTACCAAATACGAAAAGGTGAGCTTTGACGAGGTCTATGAAAAAGGGTTGAATGTAATGGATATGACCGCCTTTACCCTTTGCAATGAAAACAAACTGCCCATCATCGTATTTGACATCAACGAAAAAGGAAATTTACTCCGCTTGATTCAAGGCGAAGAAATAGGTACCCTGGTTGACCTTTAAAATTGGTATTTTCACGCCGCAAATTAACTACTAGGTTATGGAAGAAGAATTGGAATTTATTTACGACTCGGCCAAAGAACAAATGAATCAGGCCATTGAGCATTTTGAAAAAGCCCTTACCAAAATTAGAGCGGGTAGAGCCAATCCAGTAATGCTTCGTGGGGTAATGGTTGACTACTACGGGAGCATGACCCCCCTTAGTCAGGTCTCAAACATCAACGCCCCCGACGCCCGTACCTTAAACGTACAGCCTTGGGAAAAAGCCATGATTCAACCCATTGAAACGGCCATCATCAACGCCAATTTGGGGCTGAATCCTTCCAATAATGGCGAAATGGTGATCATCAATATTCCTCCTCTAACCGAGGAAAGAAGAATTAGCCTCGTGAAACAGGCCCGGGCAGAAGCTGAAAATTGTAGGGTATCCATCCGAAATGCCAGGAAAGACGCCAACGACGAAATCAAGAAACTAGGCAAAGACGGCCTCCCTGAAGACACCGTTAAGGGCGCGGAAGAGGAAATTCAAGAAATTACCGACTCCTTCATTTCTAAAACCGATAAGCTTCTTGAAGTCAAAGAAAAAGACATCATGACCGTTTAAGTTTTAAGCCCGCCTCCGCGGGCTTTGCTTTTTTACCATGCGAAACCTACTTCTTTTTGGGCTCATAATTTTGAGCCTTTCTTCTTTCGGACAATCCATCCAAGGCCGGGTTACTGACTCAATATCAGGGCAACCTCTGGCCTTTGTGAACATTGTCTATAAAGGTACCCGATTGGGAACCACCACAGACATTGACGGGAATTTTAAGCTCCGCCTTGCAAATGGAAACCTGGAGTTCTCTTTCATTGGCTACGAGTCTAAAACCATTTCCGGCCCCTTTACCGATGGACAAGATTTAAGGATTCAACTCGCTCCATCCAATTACATCCTCTCCGAAGTCATCGTTACCCCTGGTGAAAATCCCGCCCATCGAATCATTCGAAAGGCTGTAAAAAACAAGGGCCTACATGACCCCATGAACCTGCCTGGCTTTCAATATGAATCCTACAATAAGTTCATCCTTACCGCCAATTCAGACTCCTTAAGGCTTCCAGACACGCTTAAGACCATTCAAGACAGCATGGCCTTTTCTCTGTCTAAATTCCTTGATGAAAGGCATTTATTCATCATGGAATCCTATACCCGCAGAAAATACATCCATCCGAACAAAGACGAAGAAAACATTCTTGCAACCCGGGTTTCCGGATTGAAAAACCCGATGTTTTCAGTTCTTGCCACAGAGTTTCAAAGTTTTTCTTTTTACCCTGACCATATTGACCTTCTTGGGAAATCTTACCTAAGTCCGCTTTCAAAAAACTCAGAGTCTCGTTACGTTTTTCAACTTGAAGATACCCTGCTAAGAAACCAAGACTCCATTTTCATCATTTCCTATCGGCCCCGGCCCAAATCTTCCATTCATGGTTTGAAGGGCCTCCTATACATTCACACCGATGGCTATGCCCTTTCCAATCTTACCGCATCCCCCACAGAATCCTCGGGAACTGAAATAAAAATAAACCAGCAATACAAAAAGGTTGATGACCACTGGTTTCCTGAGCAATTAAACACAGATCTTCTTTTTGAATCCATTGAAATCAACGGCCAAAAACCGTTAGGGGTGGCCCGTTCTTACATTCAGAACATTCAAATTGGAAAAGACTCCATTGATCCCAAGTTTTCCCCGGCAAGGGTTAAGGTCAATCCCAATTCAAACAAAATTGACCCTGATTTTTGGAATGGAAAGAGACCCGAAGATCTTGATGAAAAAGAGTCCTCAACCTATGTTTTTATTGATTCTCTTGGGAAAGCCGAAAACCTAGATCAAAAGCTTTTTATTGCTACCAGCCTTATCTCAAACAAGGCTCCTATTGGTAAAATAAACCTCCTCCTAGACCGGATTCTAAATTATACAGAACACGAAGGCCTCCGTTTGGGCCTGGGCTTTGAAACCAGTCCGAGGCTCTGGGAAAAAGCTTATTTAAAATCCTATGCCGCTTACGGATTTAAAGATGCAGCCATGAAATTTGGAGGAGAGTTCGGGTTCAGACTAAGCGCGCCTAAGCAAGTCTTTGGATTCCTTACCTACCAAAACGACCTACATGAACCAGGAACCACCGAGAATGTATTTCAAGAACGTAGGCTTTTGAACCCGAACATGCGCTCCTATAACCTTTCCGGTAACTTGGTAATTCGAGAAGAATATAAACTAGGGGTCAAAGGACATCTCTCGGCCCATACCAAGTTTGAATCGGGTTTGGCCCTAAGTAATTTCAACCCCATCTTTGAATCCTTAGCCGAAAATTTACCCCTTCAAACTGCTCATACTGCCTATTTGAAATTTGAGTATAGGCCCAACGATCGCAAGCAAATCACTGATTATGGAATGGTCAGCCTGTCTGAAAATTACCCCGTTTACCAGCTTAGAATAGACCAAAGCCTACCGGGAATTGCCGAAATTAAATTCACCCGAATTTTGCTCCGGGCCAAGTTTCAGAAAAGGTGGAGAGGCCCAGGAAAAACCTTAATCCAGGTCAAGTTAGGAAGACTTTTTGGAGAGAATTTTTACCCGTATTCCCTCAACCCTGAAGGAAACCTCATTGGTCCGCCGCCAAAATTCAGCTTCATGTCTGACTTGAGCTTTGAAAGCCTATATTTTTCAGACGGAACCAGCAACACCTTGGCCAGCAGCTATTTTATACATGATTTTGGCCATGTATTTGGTAAGAAAATGTTTCGGCCAAGGCTGCACGCCGGATTGCTTTGGGGTGAAAATGAAAATCCAGTCCTACCCCTCCAAACAGACCTGTCAAAAGGCTATCTTGAGATGGGTTTATCGTTGGCCGATATTTTCTCCGGGCTTGGGGTTGGAGTATTTTACCCCTATACCCCTGGAGAAGATTTTTTCCGGTCGAAATTGGTTTCAGTGAAACTGGGATTTGAATTCAATTTCTAATCCTTGTTTTCCTTTGCCATTCGTGGAATAGTGGTTATTTTCGAAGCCTTTTATTTACAGGAGTAATTTTTCCTCATTTAGGAGTTTATGTGGGCAAGGATAGCGGGAATAATCCTTAGAAATCGAATTTTTTTCTTGTTGGCCATTGTTGGCATAACGAGCTTCATGGCCTATCAGGCCCAGTTTCGGGAAATGGATTATAATTTCGCGCAGGTTCTGCCTTCGGATGATCCAACCTTCATTGATTACCAAAATTTTAGGGAGATTTTCGGCGAAGAAGCCAATCTTTTGATCATTGGAATGGACGATTCCTTGGTCTATTCCCTTGAAAACTTCACCAAACTCCTAACACTTATTGATAATTTAAAGGAGGTAGACGCCGTAAATCGAGTCATTTCCTTTCCTCAAGCCCTTGATCTGGTCAAGAACGTTGACTCAGGCAGGTTTGAAATCCACCCCGTTGTAAATCGAGTTCCTACTTCCCAAAAAGAAGTAGACTCCATCCAGAATCGATTAAACAACCTTCCCTTTTACGACGGCCTGCTTTGGAACAAAGAAACCGGAGCTTCCTTGGTCATCCTTTCCATGGAGCAGTCGGTTATGAACTCGGAAGACCGGGAGCCGGTGATAAAGAAGATCGACGAGCTCACCAATGCCTTTGCTCAAGAAACTGGAATTGAACTGCATAAGTCGGGACTCCCCTATATCCGAACCCGAAATGCCGTAAAAATCAAGGGGGAAATCAACCTATTCATCTTCCTTGCTTTAGGGGTTACTTCCGTTATTCTCCTGCTCTTTTTCCGCTCGTTTAAAGCCATGCTTTTCAGCATGACCGTGGTAGGAGTAGGCGTTTTTTGGTCGCTGGGCTCAATGGTGCTTCTGGATTATAAGGTAACCATACTTACCGGGCTTATCCCCCCCCTCATCATTGTAATTGGGGTTCCGAATTGTATTTTCCTCATCAATAAATTCCACTCTGAATACCGTTCGCACGGGAATAAGATTAAGGCCCTCTCCAGAATCATCCAGAAAATTGGAAATGCTACCTTGATGACCAATGCCACTACGGCTTCCGGGTTTGCAACCTTTATTTTGACTGATTCTTATGTATTGAAAGAATTTGGGGTGGTTGCATCCATCAACATCATGATGGTTTTCTTAATCAGCATCATCCTCATTCCTATTTTCTATAGCTATTTCCCGCCTCCTTCTGAAAAGCAAGTTCGGAAAAGCGAAATCACCTGGGTAAAGGGTATTGTAAGCTGGATGGTTAAGGTGATTACTCGGAAACGCCACATAGTCTACATCGTGGTTGGCTCGCTGACAGTAATTGCCATTTTCGGCATGCTTCGAATTTACATTACAGGAAGCATTACGGAAGACATTCCTAGAGACGATAAAATTTATACCGACCTCAAGTTCTTTGAGACGAATTTTAACGGTTTAATGCCGTTTGAAATTCTCATTGATACCAAAAAGCCCAATGGGGTTAATAAGCCCTCAACCCTGCGCAAAATTGACCAACTCCAAGCGGCTTTGGATACCTTCCCGCAATTGGCAAGGCCCTACTCGGTAACGGATTTGGTTAAGTTTTCAAAACAAGCCTACTACAACGGGTCTCCAGCCTTTTACAGCCTTCCAGACAATAGGGAACGGAACTTCATTCTCCGGTACATTCCGGAAGGGTCAGAGGAGTTAAATTTCATGGACAATCTCACCGATTCAACCAACCAAATTGTCCGGGTTACGGGTGGGGTAACCGACATTGGCACCAAGCGAATGCGTGAACTCAAAGAGAGTTTAACCAGCGTAATTGACAGCATTTTTAATCCGGAGGATTACCAGGTTACCGTTACGGGTACATCCGTGGTTTACTTGAAAGGAACTGAGTATTTGGTGAAAAACCTCTTTATTTCATTGGCCCTGGCCGTTTTGCTTATTGCCATTTTCATGGCTTGGATGTTTAGATCGGCCAGAATGGTTTTGGTTTCTCTTCTTCCAAACCTTCTGCCTTTACTGCTCACCGCTGCCATCATGGGGTACTTCGGCATTACCCTGAAACCTTCTACTATTCTGGTTTTCAGCATTGCTTTTGGTATTTCGGTAGACGACACCATCCATTTCCTGGCCAAGTACCGTCAAGAGCTTAAAGCCCGTAGTTGGAACATCCGCGAAAGCGCCATTGCTGCCTTGAAAGAAACAGGGGTAAGTATGATTTATACCTCCATTGTACTCTTCTTCGGGTTTTCAATTTTCATCGCCTCCAATTTTGGAGGAACCGTAGCCCTCGGCCTATTGGTTAGCATCACCTTGATGATTGCTATGCTTTCAAACCTCATTCTTTTGCCTACCCTACTCATGACCCTTGAACGACTCATTACTACTAAGTCTTTCAAAGAGCCCATGATTAATATTTACGATGAGGAAGAGGATATTGAATTGGAGGATTTAACCATCGAGAAAAACCTAAACTCATGAAAGGTATCATTCTAGCTGGAGGATCAGGAACCCGCCTTCACCCTCTTACCTATGCCATTTCCAAACAAATGGTGCCGGTCTATGATAAGCCCATGATTTATTATCCGCTCTCTACCCTGATGATGGCGGGTATTCGTGACATTCTTATCATTACCACCCCTCAAGACCAAGCCCTTTTTAAAAAATTATTAGGCGATGGCTCTAGCCTTGGATGCAATTTTCAATACGCCATTCAAGAAGTGCCTAACGGACTGGCCCAAGCCTTTGTGATTGGAAAAGAATTCATTCAGAACGACAAGGTGGCCTTGGTGCTTGGCGATAATATTTTTTACGGAAAAAGCCTTTCTGAAGCCCTAATTCAAAGCCAAAACCCAGAGGGTGGTATTGTTTTCGCCTACCATGTTTCAGACCCAAAACGGTATGGAGTGGTTGACTTTGACAAGGATTTTAAGGCCTTGTCTATTGAAGAAAAGCCCGAAAAACCTAAATCGAACTATGCTGTACCGGGGCTTTATTTCTACGACAATCAAGTGGTAGAAATTGCTGAAAACCTCGAGCCATCAGCACGTGGCGAATATGAAATCACCGATGTTAATCGGGCCTATTTGGCCGCTGGAAAGCTTCAGGTTACCATGCTTGATCGGGGAACGGCTTGGCTTGATACCGGTACCTTCGATTCACTCATGCAAGCCAGTCAGTTTGTACAAGTTATTGAAGCACGTCAAGGACTAAAAATTGGCTGCATTGAAGAAGTAGCTTATCAAATGGGCTTTATTTCAGCAGAAGATCTTGAGAAAATAGCCAAACCCCTTCTCAAATCTGGTTATGGAGATTACCTCATGCAATTGATTCAAAATGCATAGTCCGGCTGACCTTAGGTTATTAATCGAGCAGAAACTTTCAACTTGGCCTTGGCCAAAAGACCCTGTTTTGCTCTATGAGCCCATGAATTATTTGATGGGCCTTGGCGGGAAAAGAATGCGTCCAATTGCCTGCTTAATGTCGGCTGAAATATTTGGAACCAAACCTGAACAAGCCCTTACTCCTGCCCTTGGAATCGAGTTCTTCCATAATTTCACCTTGGCCCATGACGACATCATGGATCAGGCTCCCCTTCGAAGGGGAAACCAAACCATTCATACCAAATGGGATGAAAATGTTGGAATTCTAAGCGGAGATGCTCTTATGATTAAGGCTTATCAATGCTTTGAGGGCCTTCCGGCGGAAGCCTTTAAAAAGGCCATGATTCGATTCAATCAAACCGCATTGGAAGTTTGTGAAGGCCAACAATATGACATGGATTTCTCAATTTCTCCGGAAGTTGACCTTGAATCTTACCTGAGAATGATTCGGTTTAAAACCGCCGTTTTATTAGGGTTTTCATTTGAATTGGGAGGTATCATTGCCGGAGTAAGTGAAGAAGACTGTAAGAATCTTTACAATATGGGGGTGGATATGGGCATCGGTTTCCAGATTCATGACGATTTTCTAGACGCCTTTGCCGACCCTAAAAAGTTTGGAAAGAAGGTTGGGGGCGATATTGTAGAGAAAAAACAAACTTTCCTGCTCATAGCTGCCAGAAATAAGGCAAACCCTGAGCAAAGAAAGGATTTGGAGGCTTGGTTAAATCATGAAAACGAAAGCCTTAAGGTTGAAAAAGTAAAAGACATTTTCACAGAATTAGGCATTCCTTCCATGGCTCAAAGAGAAGCTGCAAGCTATTTTGATAAGGCAAAAGCCGCCCTTGACGCCTTAAAGGCACCTAGCTCACAAAAGCTTATGATTTCAACCCTTCTTGAAGAATTGAGGCTTCGTGAATTCTAGTCTTTTTGTGAATCGGTCTTGGTTTTTGAGCTAAACATTGACCAAAGAAATGCGGATCCAACAATTAGCACAATACCGGCCAGACCATAAATTGCTTCTAGTGGCATAGAAATTCCTTTTTTGGTTTCACGGCAAATTTCAGTCATCCATGTAAACTTCAGTTTAAGTCTACTTGATGACATCCTAAAGTTTAAAAATTTTCGTTTTTTTAATACGAATAGTCTCAGACAGTTATCAACAGATACTTCAACATATTAGGATTAAGTCCCGGAGCCTCAAAATCTGAAATTAAAAAGGCCTTTCGGCGGAAAGCCTTTGCCCTTCACCCAGATCGAAATCCTAGTCCGAGAGCTGAAGAGGAGTTCAAAGCCCTGCTTGAAGCCTATACCATACTGAGCCAAGAGAATCCCAGACCCAAATCTTTTTACCAGGAACACCCCGAGTTTAATCGAGACGGAAAATCAGACCGAGAACGTTACAACCGCCCTTTTACCCAAGAAGAGCGTGAGGAAATCAGAAGAAAAGCTCAGGAACGTCACGAGCGAATCAAGAAACGGAAAGAGCGAATGGAGGAACGAAAGTTTCAAGCTTTCAAACACTCCAATACTTACCAATATGCCCGCTTTGTGCGATCCTTCTCGTTGTTGATTGGATGCCTATTACTCATTGACTTCATCCTCCCTCCTAAATTTTATACCGTAGACATTAACGGCCTCGAAACTTCAAGAATGGTCAACACCCACGAAATTGATGGCCAAATTTACGGGACCATTTCTGACTACTACCTTCAATTATGCAACCGTAAAGTTCAGGTGAACCGTAGCCTATATGAAGCAGCTGACCAAAACGACCGAATTTTAGTAAGGCAGTCTAGACTTTTCCGGGAGATAACAGGATTGAGGCTTGAAAAAGGCGGATTCCGATTTGGATCCTCCGGAGACGCTCCCATTTATCCAGTCGGACTGGTACTTATATTCCCCTTGATTACTTGGGTGATAAGAGCTCCGAATGAACCCTATTTCCGGATGATATTTGCCACCAATATCATCGGAAGCTTCACCCTTTTCTTCATACTTTTTGAAAGCTGGAGGATTTTGCGCCTTCTACAAATATTTGGTTGCGGATGAAAATAAAAGCCTGGCCATACCTAGTGCCCGAAAAAGACCTTAGCCCTGAATTTGATTTTCAGGTTTGGGTAAGACAAATCTCAAAAGATTGTCAAATTCAAATTCCTGAATCCGGGCTGACCCATGTGGAGGAGGTTCGAGATTGGCTTGTTCCGGCGGTAGGGTACTGGCTTGACCGAAACCCCGAATCCCTTGCCCAGGCCCTTTACAGGGCTGATATTTCCAAGTCCCAGGCTGAAGAGGTATTCGCCTTGGTAAACTTGGATACCGAGGCTGAAAAATGGGCTGAAGCCATCCTTAGAAGGTGCCTTCAAAAATGCCTCTTCCGGTTGTATTATGCCCAAAAAAATAGTAGTGGGGATTCCGGCTCAAATCCCGAATAAACTTTGTACTTTTGGCAAAATTTTCCAGCAAGATTTCATGGATAATTATTCCTTTCTAGGAAGCGTACACGGGGCGTTTATTGAATCGGTTTACGAACAGTACACCAAAGACCCCGACTCTGTTCAAGCCACATGGCGATCCTTTTTTCAGGGCTACGATTTTGCCCGTGAAATTTACGAGGATACCGCCCTTGAAGAATCTATTGTACCCGAAGAGGTTTACAAAGAGTTCAAGGTTATCAACCTCATCAATGCTTATCGGTCAAGAGGACATCTTTTCACCCAAACCAATCCGGTTCGGGAGCGAAGAAAGTATCGTCCGACCCTAGACCTTGCCAATTTCGGCCTCTCTGAGGAAGATCTTGACATTGTTTTTCAGGCCGGTAACGAATGTGGGCTTGGGGCTACAACCCTGAGAGACATCGTTAACCACCTTAAGCAGGTTTACTGCCAAAGCATAGGGGTTGAGTACATGTACATCCGTGAGGAAGAAGAGCTCGAATGGATTAAGAACAAGCTTCACCAAAACGGCAATCAAGCCAAATTTTCAACCGAAGAAAAGAAAACCATTCTTCGTAAACTCAATCAGGCTGTAGCCTTTGAGAACTTTCTTCATACCAAATATGTAGGTCAAAAAAGGTTCTCTTTGGAAGGTGCTGAATCTTTGATTCCGGCCCTAAATGCAGTGATTGAAAAAGGTGCCAACCTTGGTGTGCGAGACTTTGTTATGGGCATGGCGCATAGAGGAAGACTCAACGTCTTGGCCAACATCTTCAACAAAACCTACCGGGAAATCTTTACTGAATTTGAGGGTAAGGATTACGACGATGCCCTTTTTGATGGAGATGTGAAGTACCACCTTGGTTATTCATGCAAAATCAAAACCGACCAAGACCACGAGGTGGAGATGAACCTTGCTCCCAACCCTTCGCACCTTGAAGCGGTTGACCCCGTGGTAGAAGGTATTGCTAGGGCCAAAATTGACGAAGCACACAAGGGTAAAGCTTCAAAGGTTTTGCCCATCCAAATTCACGGAGATGCGGCCATTGCAGCCCAAGGGGTGGTTTACGAAGTGATTCAAATGGCTCAATTGGAAGGCTACAATGCCGGGGGAACCTTGCACATTGTAGTGAACAACCAAATTGGGTTCACCACCAATTACCTTGATGCACGCTCATCAACCTATTGTACGGACGTAGCAAAAACCACCCTTAGCCCGGTACTTCATGTAAACGGAGACGATGTAGAAGCCGTAGTTCATGCCATGGAATTCGCCATTGAGTACCGTCAGAAATTCGGAAAAGACGTTTTCATTGACCTGCTTTGTTATAGAAAGTATGGTCATAATGAAGGAGATGAGCCTAGGTTTACCCAGCCTCTTCTTTATAAAGCCATTTCTAAGCACCCCAATCCAAGAGAAATCTACAATAAGAAACTTGTAGAGCAAGATGTAATTGGGGCCAGCATTGTGAAGGAAATGGAGCAAGAATTCAGGCAAATGCTTGAAGGAGACCTTGAGGAAGCCAAGGCTGCAAAAGCGGTCTCCATTACCCCTTTCATGCAAGATGCTTGGGGAAATATGAGAGAGTCCAAACCCGATGACTTTTTAGAGTCTCCGGAAACGGGCTTTTCCATTAAACAGCTCAAAGAAATTGCCAAGGTTCTTTACACCAACCCGGAAGGGAAAAAGCTTTTTAAGAAAACCGAAAAGCTTCTTCGAGACCGTAAAAAGATGGTGGAGGAAAGCAATAAGCTGGATTGGGGTATGGCTGAATTATTGGCCTACGGAACCCTAGTTGCAGAAGGTCATAATGTTAGAATCAGCGGGCAAGATGTAGAAAGGGGAACCTTCTCTCATAGACATGCCATCCTTCGGGTGGAAGAGTCAGAAGAAGAAATTTCACCCCTAAGCCAAATTTCAGAAAACCAAGGAAGGTTTGAGATTTTCAACTCCCTTCTTTCGGAATATGCTGTGGTAGGATTTGAATATGGCTATGCCATGACCAATCCGAACAACCTAATCATTTGGGAAGCCCAGTTTGGTGATTTCTCGAACGGGGCTCAGATTATGATTGACCAGTTCATATCGGCCGCGGAAGACAAATGGAAGAACCAGAACGGCTTGGTAATGCTTCTGCCGCACGGTTATGAAGGGCAGGGAGCAGAGCATTCATCCGCAAGACTTGAACGATATCTTCAGCTATGTGCTGAGTTCAACATGCAAGTATGCAACCCTACAACCCCCGCAAACCATTTCCACCTATTGCGTCGTCAAATGAGCCGACCCTTTAGAAAGCCTTTGGTGGTAATGACGCCTAAAAGTCTACTCAGACATCCTAGATGTACCAGCGGACTTGAAGATTTGGCAGTGGGACGTTTCCAGGAGGTTATTGACGACCCAGCTTCCAATCCTGAAAAGGTTAAGAAAATCGTTTTTGTGAGTGGTAAACTTTATTACGAGCTTGAAAAACGAAAAGAAGAACTCGAAGACGAATCTACAGCCATTGTTCGGTTGGAGCAGATTTATCCGCTTCCGCGAAAGCAAATGGATGCCATTCGACTTAAATATACCCATGCTGAAAGCTTAGTTTGGGCCCAAGAAGAACCAGCCAATATGGGGTCTTGGTCATTTATTTTAACCCACTCTAGAGATTTACCTTGGGAGTTGGTTGCAAGAGAGCCAAGTGCCTCACCAGCATCAGGTTCTGGTGCCAGAGCCGCCCAACGTCAAGAAAGGGTGATCTCTGAGGTGTTTAGTCATGTTCAAAACGAAAAGAATTAAGATCAACATACAATGATTGTTGAAGTTAAAGTACCCAGTCCGGGAGAGTCAATTAGCGAAGTTGAAATTGCCACTTGGTTGGTAGAAGACGGAGAACAGGTTGAAAAAGATCAGGAGATTTGTGAAATCGACTCTGACAAAGCAACCTTAACCCTAGCCGCTGAAGAAACCGGTGCCATCTCAATTAAAGTTGAGGAAGGCGAAACGGTTGAGGTGGGTCAAGTGGTGTGTACCATTGATACCGAAGCCTCAGGCACAGAATCTTCTGGATCTTCAAAGAAATCTCAAGAAACGTCTAGCCAAGATTCAGGAGCCAAAGCTCCTAATCCCATGCCCGCCGAATCCAATCAAGAAAAAACCTACGCCTCTGGGCATGCCGGTCCGGCCGCCTCTAAAATGATGCGTGAAAAAGGGGTAAATCTTGATTCTGGCTCGGCCAAAGGCGGACGGGTGACCAAAGAAGATGTGGTTCAGGCTGCAGCCGCAAGAGGGCAAGGTCCTGGAAACCGCTCCTCTTCGAAAAAGAAAATGAGCTCCCTACGTAGAAAGGTTGCCCAGCGTCTGGTTTCTGTGAAAAACGAAACGGCCATGCTTACTACCTTCAATGAGGTAGATATGAGCCCTATCATGAACCTTCGGAAAGAATATAAAGAAGCCTTCAAAGCAAAACACGAGGTTGGTTTGGGCTTTATGAGCTTCTTTACCAAAGCCGTGAGTAGAGCGCTGAAAGATTTCCCTGATGTGAATTCACAAATTGACGGGAATGAGCAGGTGAAGTTTGAATACCATGACATTGGTATTGCGGTTAGCTCACCCAAAGGGCTTATGGTACCTGTTTTGAGAAATGCGGAAGACATGAGCTTTGCAACCGTTGAATCGGAAATCAAAAGGCTTGCTACCAAAGCTCGAGACGGAAAGATTGAAATTGATGATATGCTTGGAGGAACCTTCACCATTACCAATGGAGGGGTTTTCGGATCCATGCTATCCACCCCAATCATCAACCCTCCCCAATCCGCCATTTTGGGTATGCACAACATCGTTGAAAGACCCGTGGCCATTGATGGAAAAGTAGAGATCAGACCTATTATGTACGTAGCTTTAAGCTATGACCATAGAATTATTGACGGTAAGGAAAGTGTTGGATTCTTGGTAGCCATTAAAGAGGCCCTTGAAGACCCTAAGGCCTTGTTGATGGATAACGATCCGGAAACCGCCCTGGAATTATAATCGCTACCTGACGAAAATCAGAATACTAGCCCCCTGAATTCCTTGTTATTTCACGGGGTCTAAACTAAATTAGCAAAGTCAAGAAAGTCAAAGATTTTACTTGGCATAGCCTCTCAAAACGGAACAGGAGTTTGCCCAGCAAGCTCCTTTTTCTTTTTATACCCCCTGTAGGAATAAAAACCCGGTTTGAACCATGGCCTGGAAGGTTTTCCCATCTCTACTCAACCGAGTAAAGGTATAGGCTCCGTAAACCACTGAAAATAAATATTTCGCAAGGTGGTCGGCATCCAAATCGTCTCTGATCTCACCCTGCCGTTGCCCTAAGGCAATGCAATCGCTTACGTGGGGAATCCATGAATTAAACTCTTCCCGAGCCTTCTCAACCAAGGCCCCGTCTTCTCCTCCTAACTCAATGCTCATTTTCTGAACCAAACAAGCCGTGGCATAACGGGTATGGTGGTTGAATTGGGCAACCCCTAGAAAGTATAATTTAAGCCGCTCTAAGGCCGATGGGATTTCTTCATTTTCTAAGCTTTGCTTTAAAACCTCCCGAATGTTTGCGCTGTAATGCCCCAAAGCCTTTTCAGCAAAACCTTCTTTGTTTCCGAAATGATGATAGAACGAACTTCTGGGGAAATTGCCTTCCTTCAATAATTCTTCCGTGCCGGTTTCATGATAACTCTTACGTCGGAAAAGCTTGTCTCCTACCTGGAGCATTTGCTTTAAATCATGGCGTTTTCCCATTTTCTAGTTCATTAATTCATCTTGATGGATGTTTAGAATCTGCCCATAATGTCGGTCGGCATGCCAGCCGAAAAACCGTATCATGTCTAATATTCCTATTCTTCCAACGATTGGGTGTTTATATAATTCTTTTTTCCAGGCTTCCGCCGGAAGGTTTTTCAAATACCTAAGAGTTTCCATTCTTAACTCATCCCACTCCTTTTCTACCAATCCGATTTCACCATAATAAGCCGGCACGTCAACCTGCTTTGGAGCTTGAACCTTCACCGGTGCCTTCAGTAATAACCAAAGTTTCTTGGCCCTTAGTTTTGATGTAAAGGAAATAGGCTTCACATTTTCTAAGCCTTTTACTTTCTTCTTCAAATAAAGAAGCGACAACTCTTCGCTCTTCATTAAATGCCGATGCACTTGGTGTGCAGACCATTCATTAGGCTTTGGCAGGGCATTATAGGCTTTCGCGTCCATGCCTGCTTCCTCCTTTAAAAACCTGAAATGTTCCTTTCTTTTAGTTTCTAATCCCTCAAAAATCTTTTCAAGATTCTCGATCTCCATTCTTATTCATGATTTCTTTTGCTCTCCTTTCTTCCCAATCCTCACTAAAAACCCCATACCTGCCCAAGGCCTTTACCCCGTGAAAAACCAGTCCAATGCCCCAACCTAATGCCGGCCATTGAACCCACCATTTCCCCGGACTTGAAAAGAGGTTTACAAAAAACAAGAAACTGATTACCACGATATAGGAAATCAAATGCTTCCAGAAACTCCTTTCCTCGGCTGCTTGCCGTTTGGCCTTTTCAAATTCATATTCGCTCATGATTTTTCAGGGATTATGCGGATTGTACACATTTGTACAAAAATGGTAAAATCATTGGATATCAAAAAAATAAGGCCAAGAAATCCTGGCCTTACTTTAAATCTATGTGAAAACAGCTTTATCCATTCACCGCAACAACCGATCTAATTTGATCGGGGAGCATGTCTTTCAACAAGGTCTCAATACCCGATTTAAGGGTCATGGTAGAGCTCGGACAGCCACTGCAGGCTCCTTGCAATAAAACATGCACGTCCCCATCTTGGTACTTGGTAAAGGCAATATTGCCTCCATCCCCTTGTACCGCCGGTTTCACAAACTCGTCTAGAATTTCAACTATTCGTTTTTCTATGCCCACCAATTTCTCAGGATCCGGCACAATAAAGGCTGGCTCTTTAGCTTGAGTAGTCTCAACGGCAGGCTCAGGAAGCTTGGCTGCTTCTTCGTTAACCACCTCCTTGCCTTCCTGAAGCCAATCGGTGATGAACTGCCTCATTTCATGCATCACCTCATTCCACTCTACAATGTCAAACTTGGTAATGGCCACGTAATTGGCTGAAATGAAAATCTGCTTCACAAATGGGAAGTGAAAAAGCCTTGAAGCCAAGGCAGAATGCTTTGCTTCTTCAATGTTCTTAAATTCATAAGAAGCTTCTAGAACCAAATTTTTATTGGCTACAAACTTCAATACCCCCGGATTGGGCGTACTCTCTGCATATATGCTTATGGCTTGTGTATTCATTCTTTCTAAATTTCGGCAAAGGTACGAAGCTCAAACGCCCCAGCCAATTGCCTGGAAGGGAGTGGTTTTTTTGTAGATTCGCCCCAAGAAAAATCAAGCTATGTACGGAAGTTTTAAAGACCATTTAATTCAAGAGCTGAACCAAATTCAAGACTCTGGCCTATTCAAAAACGAAAGGATTATCACCGGTCCGCAAGGTGCCGAAATACAGGTAAAATCAGGGCAAGAAGTGCTGAACTTCTGCGCCAATAATTACCTTGGGCTTTCCTCTCATCCAGAGGTTATTCAAGCGGCCAAAGATACCCTTGACCACCATGGATACGGAATGTCTTCAGTTCGGTTTATTTGCGGTACTCAAGACCTTCATAAAAGCCTTGAAGACAAGATTTCCAATTTCTTGGGGATGGAAGACACCATTTTATATGCTGCAGCCTTCGATGCCAATGGTGGGCTTTTTGAGCCCTTACTTGGAAAGGAAGACGCCATCATTTCCGATGAATTGAACCATGCATCCATCATTGACGGGGTAAGGCTTTGCAAAGCTGCCAGATATCGGTACAAGAATTCTGACATGGCTGACCTGGAAGAAAAACTTAAGGAAGCCCAAGCTCAAAGGTATAGGATCATTGTAACCGACGGAGTTTTTTCAATGGACGGTTTCATTGCCAAGCTAGATCAAATCTGCGACCTCGCTGAAAAGTACAATGCAATGGTAATGGTTGATGATAGCCATGCCTCTGGATTCATTGGGAAAACCGGTAGAGGAACCCATGAACACTGTGGGGTTATGGACCGTGTTGACATCATCACCTCAACCCTAGGGAAAGCCTTGGGAGGAGCCATGGGAGGTTTCACTTCTGGGAAAAAAGAAATCATAGAAATGCTTCGCCAGAGATCAAGACCTTATTTGTTCTCTAATTCACTTGCTCCAAGCATTGTGGGTGCAGCCTCTAAGGTAATCGACCTTTTGAGTGAGTCTACTGCTTTGCGCGATAAACTTGAATCAAACGCCCAAAGGTTTAGAAAAGGAATGACCGAAGCTGGATTTGACCTAAAGTCAGGTGAACATCCCATCATTCCTGTAATGCTTTACGATGCCAAAAAGTCGCAGATTTTTGCTGACCGCCTATTGGAAGAAGGCATTTATGTGATTGGATTCTTTTACCCCGTGGTTCCAAAAGAACAAGCTCGTATTCGAGTACAAATCTCAGCAGATCATGAGCCGGAACATATTGACCGTGCCGTTGCCGCTTTCACCAAGGTTGGAAAAGAATTGGGGGTAATTTAAGGCATAGCAAACTCCAAAATCATAAAGCCAGATTCTTTCTTGAGTCTGGCTTTTTTTATTCTTTTTCCTCCTCGGATACAATTAGTTTAAACCCTTTGCCGTGCAAGGTTTCTATTGAAATCTCCTCAATGGGTTTTAGGTATTTTCTAAGCTTGGAAATGTATACATCCAGGCTTCTTCCAGAGAAATAATCTGATTTGCCCCATACTTGGCTTAAAATTTCCTCACGACTTAAAGCCTGTCCGGCCCTTTTGAAAAACAAGCCCAATACTTCCGCTTCCTTCCGGGTTAAGTCTACAACTTCTTCATTCAGGAATAGTTTCATTCCATCAACATCCAATTTACCTCCTTGAAATAGAAATTCTGAATCCCCAGATTTACCACTTCGTCTTAAAAAAACCTGGATTCTTTTTTCAAGTTCTGCCATGCTAAAGGGCTTCACAATGTAATCATCCCCCCCAAGCTCAAAACCTTCCAAACGATCGGACTCCATTCCCTTAGCCGTTAAAAACAATATGGGGATTTCTGAATCTCGTTCTCGAATTTTCTTCCCCAAGCTAAAGCCATCCATCCGCGGAAGCATAACATCCAATAAACAGAGGTCGAAATTTCCGTTTTTAAAACTGGCCAGGCCCAATTCTCCATCTGCACAATGCACAACCTCGTACCCTAAGTCCTCAAGATTATCTTTGGTAACAAAGGCTAAAGCCGCATCGTCTTCTACGTATAAAATTCTTGCTTTAGACATAAGGTACTCCTATTTCAATTTCCGTCCCTTTTCCAAGTTCTGATTTCATATTTAAATCCCAGCCATGGGCCTTGGCTATATTGGCTACATAATTAAGGCCCAAACCGAACCCTTTTACATCATGAAGGTTGCCCGTAGGCACCCGGAAGAATTTTTGAAATACCTTTTTATGATACACCTTGTCAATCCCTGGCCCCTCATCACGGATGCTCAAAAATATTTTCCCGTTTTTTTGAAAGGATTTCAAATGAATATGCGCCATTGACGGACTATACTTAATGGCATTATCAATGAGATTGGTAAATACATTTCGGGCATGCAGTTTATCAACCTTAACAATTGAGTTTTCAGCTTTCAGTGAAAAGTGAAAAATTGCTTGAGAATGCGTTAAATTAAAGTGTTGACAGGTTTTTTGGAGGAGTTCATGCAGGTTAATCTTCTCAAGGTTTAAATTTATTTTCCCCTTGTCTATACGGGCCATTTGCAAGACGTTCATGACCTGGTTATGCAGTCGTTCGTTTTCATTTTTAATAATGCCCACATAGCTAGAAAGCCTTCCTGGTTTTGATTCAATTCCGGGAGTGCTGAGCACATCAGCGGCTATGCCAATGGTAGTTATGGGGGTTTTAAACTCATGGGTCATATTGTTGATGAAATCTTTTTGCACCTCTGAGAGTCTTTTTTGTTTGAGAATCACCATTAGGGCATAGGAGAAAATCAGGGCCACCAAAAGGGCTACAAAGGTTGAAATCAGCCAAGGTTTTAGCTGGTTATAAATGAATCCGCTTTTAGTAGGGAAGTTTACTCCGAAATAGTAAATGTATTCATCATAGGTAGGCAGTGATTGTTTTTTAGCCTCTTCTTCAAGATTTCCGCTTCCGCTCACATAATCGCCGTACACCATTTGATCAGAGAAACAATCATAGATGGCATATTCAAAGTCAAGCTTAAGATTTCTATAGGCAAATTCCTTTTTGAGCAAATATTCAAGCATATTGGCATCAATTACATCGTTCACATTTACAATGTAATAATCGGTTGAATGTTGAATTACTGGCTTTTCATAGGGAAGGTTGCTACCGGTGGCTTTTGCCAATTGTTCTGCAACATTTAGCAGGCTTACAAATATGGTTTGATCAAATTGCTTTTGCCTTTGTTGATAGGCCTGTAAAACCCAATAAACCTGTACTGAGAGGATGCCCACAATGGCCACCATACCCAATCCAACAATCCATCTTACCCTATTGCTACTCATGCCTCGAAAATACTATTTCCAAAAATTGAATCTGCCTCTTTAACAAGTTATTAACAATAAATTTCTGGAATTTCTTACCTTCGCTTGCATGAAAGGCCTTTTATTTTTTGTGCTGTTAATCCCCTTCCTTGCTTTCGGCGCTCCGGAACCCAAGCCTATGATGGTGAAAGGACTGGTCTTAAACCAGCACAATCAACCCTTGCCTTATGCAAATGTGACGGTGGTTGACCCTTTCGGGGAAAAGCGGAAAGCTCAAACCGATGCCCAGGGCCAATTTGAAATTCAATTAAACCTTGAGGAAGCTGATGGCAAACAGATTGAGGTTCAGGTTGAATATGCCAGTTACCAAAAAAACATCCATTCAATAGACTATAAATCCGGAGAGGAAAAAGTGGTGGTAAAAATGAAGCAATCCCTTCAGCCCCTTATTTCCCCTGACCCCATTTCACCTAGCTTTAGCACATTGCAAAGAGGTCAATCCGGACGAGTCTAGGTAATGTTTGAACGGATTAATAAGATTCATTTTGGAATTCAAGGTTTCAGAAATCACTGCGGAGGAGACCCATCCCTTGCGCAGTAAAGTTTTACGAAAAGGAGGGGAAATCATCCCCAGAGAATGGAAACAAGATCAATGGCCTGGCTGTTTTCACCTAGGCGCTTTTCACAAAGATAAAATGGTTGGAATATTAACCGCCTTCCCCAACCCCTTTTCAGGAATGCAAGCATCTTTCCCCTACCAATTCAGAGGCATGGCGGTTGAACCCAATTACCAAAAAATGGGAGTAGGCAAAGCCCTTTTAGAAGGACTTGAAGACTTCTTATCAAATCGAAACGCCGACTTCTTATGGTGCAATGCCCGGTCAAAGTCACTTGACTTTTACCTAAACCAGGGCTATAAAAAGCACGGCCTAGAATTCATCATTGAAGGAATCGGGCCGCACTATAAATGTTATAAATTTCTGAATGAGACAGAGGATTTTTAAACCCCAAAGTCTTTCTAAAGTGGAATGTTTCCGTGCTTCTTGGCCGGAAGGTTTTTCACCTTGTTCTTCAGCATTTCAAAAGACTTAATCAATTTGATCCGGGTGTCAGAAGGGCGAATCACCTCGTCTACATAACCTCTAGAAGCTGCATTGTACGGATTGGCAAACAGCTCAGCATACTCTGCTTCTTTTTCTTTCAGTTTCGCCTCTGAATCATCGGCCGCAGCAATCTCTTTCCGGAAAATAATTTCAGCCGCTCCTTTTGCCCCCATAACAGCAATTTCAGCCGAAGGCCAGGCAAAATTCATATCCGCGCCAATATGTTTTGAATTCATTACATCATAAGCTCCTCCGTAGGCCTTCCGAGTAATCACAGTAACTCTAGGCACGGTTGCTTCACTAAAGGCGTATAATAGCTTGGCCCCGTTGGTAATGATGGCATTCCATTCTTGATCGGTTCCGGGTAAGAATCCGGGCACATCTTCAAATACCAATAAGGGAATGTTAAAGCAATCGCAGAAACGCACAAAACGAGCCCCTTTCTTAGACGATTCAATGTCTAATACCCCTGCTAAAGACGCAGGCTGGTTGGCTACAATTCCTATACTCTTCCCGCCAAGGCGAGCAAAACCTACCACAATATTGGTGGCATACTCTTCATGTACCTCAAAGAAAGAGTCTCCATCTACCACTTCCTGAATCACCTCCTTAATGTCATAAGGCTGGTTTGGATTATCAGGTATGATGGAATCTAATTTTTCCCTTCGCTCATTTCCTCCTGTATAGTCTAAGGCCAAAGGCTCCTCCTCACAGTTTTGAGGCATGTATGAAATCAACTTTTTCAAGTCTTCAATCATGGCCACCTCATTGGCCGAGGTAAAATGAGAAACCCCTGATTTAGAAGCATGGGTCTGAGCACCTCCCAATTCTTCTGAACTCACCTCTTCGTGGGTAACGGTTTTCACAACATTCGGCCCCGTCACGAACATATAAGAAGTACCGTCAACCATGCCTATAAAATCTGTTAAGGCTGGGGAGTAAACCGCACCACCGGCGCAAGGCCCCATTATGGCTGAAATCTGAGGAATCACTCCACTGGCCACGGTGTTTCGATAAAATATATCCGCATATCCACCTAGGGAAACCACCCCTTCTTGAATTCGGGCACCCCCAGAATCATTCAGACCAATAACCGGCGCTCCATTTTCAATGGCCAAATCCATTACCCGGCAAATTTTCTGGGCATGAGCTTCCGCCAAAGACCCGCCTAAAACCGTGAAATCCTGAGCAAAAACATAAACCAATCGGCCGTTGATGGTACCATACCCGGTTACCACTCCATCGCCTAAAAACTTCTGCTTATCCAATCCGAAATTGGTAGACCTGTGGGTAACGAGCATTCCGATTTCTTCAAAAGAACCTTCGTCTAATAGAAAGTGTATGCGTTCTCTTGCGGTAAGCTTGTTTTTACCATGCTGGGCTTCAATTCGTTTCGGTCCGCCACCGAGTTTTGCTTCTTCAATCTTTGCGTCGAGTTCTTGAAATTTTGCTTTCATCCAGGAAATAATTTTAATCGGGCTAAGGTAATTTTTTGTTGAGAACCCCCATCATTCAGAGTCTAAAGCCTCCAATAGTTCAGGGGTTAATTCAAGATTATGATATACATTTTGCACATCATCATCTTCTTCAAATTTTTCAATGATTCGTAAAACCTGTTTGGATTCATCCAAATTCAAGGCCTTGGAAGTAACCGGAATTCTTTGAACTTCTGCATTTTTCACTTCCACTTGAAAGTTTTCAAGAGATTTCTGAAGGTTTCCAAAATCTTCAAAAGAGGTGGTCACATAGATTACATGCTCTGATTTTTCAATTTCTTCGGCGCCCCCATCAATGAGTTCTAGCTCAAAAGTTTCCCAGTCTCGTTTGAGGTTGGCCGTTTCAATTTCAAAAACTCCTTTTCGGTCGAAAAGAAATTCTAGAGAGCCGTTGGTGCCCAATGATCCGCCGTATTTTGAGAAAATCGAGCGCACGGACGCTACAGTTCGGTTGGTATTGTCCGTGGTGCATTCTACAAAAATGGCAATGCCGTGCGGACCATAGCCCTCGTAGCTCACCTCTTCATAGGCGTCAGCATCGGCCCCTGAGGCTTTTTTAATGGCCCTTTCAATGGTGTCTTTGGGCATATTTGCCCCTTTGGCATTTGAAATGGCCAATCGAAGTCTAGGATTGGTTTCGGGGTCAGGACCTCCCCCTTCTTTTACCGCTACTGAAATTTCTTTCAAAATCCGGGTAAAAATTTTGGCACGCTTTTTATCCTGCGCACCCTTTCTATGCTTGATGTTCGCCCATTTACTATGTCCGGCCATAGTGTTTGGATTTAATCATTCAACTTTAAAACGGCCATGAAAGCAGATTGCGGAACCTCTACATTCCCAACCTGTCTCATTCGTTTCTTTCCTTTCTTTTGTTTTTCTAAGAGCTTCCGTTTCCGGGAAATATCACCTCCGTAACATTTTGCGGTCACATCTTTCCGCAGGGCTTTCACGGTTTCCCGGGCAACAATCTTCGCACCAATGGCAGCCTGAATGGCAATGTCAAACTGCTGCCTTGGAATCAGTTCTCTTAGTTTAGAGCACATTTTCTTTCCGATGGTATATGCATTGTCTGCATGAACCAGGGCTGAAAGTGCATCCACTGGATCTCCATTCAACAAAACGTCAACCTTAACCAATTTCGATTCTTGGTACTCCATGGGCTGGTAGTCAAAAGATGCATACCCCTTCGAAACGGTTTTCAATCGATCATAAAAATCAAAAACAATTTCAGCCAAAGGCAGGTCAAAGCTTAGCTCTACCCTACTGCTGGTTAAATAAACCTGGTTGGTCAACACTCCTCTTTTTTCAATACAAAGCGTCATGATGGAGCCCACAAATTCTGACATGGTGATGATCTGCGCCTTGATGTATGGCTCATAAACTCGGTCAAGGTATGAGGGCTCTGGAAGATCTGAAGGGTTATTTACAATCACCCTTTCATCGGGTTCTTTTTTGGTATAGGCATAATAAGACACATTCGGCACCGTGGTTATTACCGTCATGTCAAATTCCCGCTCAAGGCGTTCTTGAATGATTTCCATATGGAGCATACCTAAGAAGCCACATCTAAAACCGAATCCAAGAGCGGCGGAAGACTCAGGTTCAAAGGTCAGGGAAGCATCGTTGAGTTTGAGTTTTTCTAAGGAGGCTCTCAACTCTTCATACTCATCTGTATCTACCGGGTAAATACCGGCGAAAACCATGGGCTTCACATCTTCGAAGCCAGCAATTGCTTTATCGCACGGACGTTCAACATGAGTAATGGTATCTCCTACTTTTACCTCATTGGCTACTTTAATGCCCGAGATGATATAGCCTACATCGCCCGTTTTAATTTCTTTCCTAGGCTCTTGTTTCAGCCTAAGAACTCCAATTTCATCAGCTTCATACTTCTTTCCGGTGTTCACAAACTTCACGGAATCCCCTTTTTTCAGGCTTCCGTTCATAACCCTGAAATAGGCTTCAATTCCACGAAAAGGATTAAACACCGAGTCAAAAATCAGAGCTTGTAAGGGGGCGTCGGGTTCACCTACAGGTGCAGGAATTCGATTCACAACCGCCGCCAAAATATCTTCAATCCCTAAGCCCGTTTTGGCTGAAGCCGGAATGATGTCTTCGGGGTCACAACCAATTAAGTCAATGATTTGATCCTTGACCTCCTCAGGGTTGGCCGAAGGCAAGTCGATTTTATTTAAAACCGGAATGATTTCAAGGTCATGCTCAAGAGCCAGGTAAAGATTGGAAATGGTCTGAGCTTGGATTCCTTGGGCCGCATCTACAACCAGCAGAGCGCCTTCACAAGCGGCAATAGACCGAGAAACCTCGTAAGAAAAATCTACGTGGCCCGGGGTGTCAATTAAGTTCAGAACGTATTGCCCTCCTTCAAATTCAAAATCCATTTGAATTGCGTGACTCTTGATGGTAATACCACGCTCCCGCTCCAGATCCATATTGTCAAGCAATTGATCTTGCTTTTCACGATCGGTAACGGTGTTGGTGGCATCCAAAAGCCGGTCGGCCAAGGTACTCTTACCATGGTCAATATGGGCGATGATGCAGAAATTTCGAATGTTTTTCATGGGCCGCGAAAGTACGAATTAAATGCTCAGAAACTTAAAGAGGTTCGGGGGAGATTGGCCCATTTATGCCTCTTATATTGCCAAAAATCATTATCTGCACTTTAGTCTTTTCCAAGAATTCCCATTACATTTGTTGTTTAGCACTAAATTGCAAATTATTCACAATGAGACAAATTCTACGCGCCCTATCTGTTTCGTTCCTATTTCTCACATGTTGGTTTAACGAAGTTCAGGCTTCACATGCAGCCGCAGGTGAGATTATATATGAATATACAGGAGTCCCAAATCAGTACTTAGTAAGCTTACGATTTTTTCGGGATTGCTCAGGGATTTCTGCTCCTTCATCCGTAACCTTTGAATACTTTTCACCATCCAACTGTATGGCTGGAGGTGTCACTTCGGCCGTGCCAGGGGTATATGTTGGTACCGTAGACGATCCATGCGTTGACGCTGGAACTTCTGCCCTTTGCGCTGAAGAGTGGCGATATTCTACAACGATAACCCTGCCGGGGCCTTGTCCTGACTGGGTTTTTTCATACGATGTTTGCTGCCGAAATACATCTGACAACATCACAAATTCTCAAGCGGCTACCTTCTTTATGCACGCTGAGTTAAATAATGTTTTCGCCCCAGGAAACAATTCTCCGCTCTTTAATACCACCCCCATTCGGTATTTCTGTGTGGGACGTCAATTTTATTGGTCACAGTCAGCCATTGAGGCCGACGGAGACTCTCTTCACTATAGCTTGAGCACACCTTATGATAATTATTTGGCCGGGCTTCCTTACAATGCCCCCTATAATTCACAAGACCCAATTCCTACCCAAAATGGATTCAACCTTGACCCTGCAACGGGTTTAATTACTTTTATTCCAACCCAAACTTTTTTGGGCGTGGTTGTAATTCAGGTGGATGAGTACCGGCAGGATACCAATACAGGATTTTGGGTGAAAATTGGAACCATCCGTCGAGACATGCAGGTTCGAGTCGACCCGAATTGCGTGAATGAAGACCCTTCCTTCCCAGATGATTTAAACGGGAACCCGGTCATTCACAACGCGGTCTGTGGTGACTCTACCTTCGTAATTGAAATTGACGATACGGTTCAATGTGGATCCATTTCACCCGATGGCACTGACTTTCGGATGGTTTCTGTGGATGGCTTCCCTATGCCTGTCATAGGTGCGCGGCCCATAAACTGTGTAGACGGCTTAGCCACCTTAATTGAAATAAAACTCTATGTGCCGGTTCAACCCCTCACAGGCTATTGGGTCTATTTGAAACGAGGATTTGACAATAATGTTCTCCTTACCCGATGTGGGCTAGAGTACCCCGAGTTTGACTCAGCTTATGTTGAACTTCAAGATTGTTATGACCTCATTACGGATGCGGTCAATGTAACGGTGGTAGATGATGATTTTAACCGAGTCATGTGGGAGGTGCCTTACGATACGGTCCTCTCCTTCCCGGCAAACTTATTTACTTCATACGATGTTTATCGAAAGGACAATAGCATACCAAGCTCTCCTTTTGTGTACGCAGGCGCTGTTACCACCAGCATCAACGATACAGAATATGACGACTTGAATTTGCCCACGGACGTTGACATAACCAATTACACTTACTATGTAATCATGACTTATTATAATGGTGCTTTGTATTCGCCAAAAACGGATTCATTGACAACCATTAAGCTCTCATGTGCCACCAATTTAACAGATACCAATTTGTTAAACATGAATTGGACTGCCTATAACGGCTGGGATTCTGCTAATTATGTGGTGAATTACAGAAAGGTAGGTGATCCTAATTGGACCAGTATAGGTACAACTTCTAATACCAGCTTTTCTTTCCAGAAGCCAGAAGAAACCGAGCTTTATGAAACCATGGTAGAAACTTTTGGTCCGGGTGGTCTAAGGTCCGAATCCAACTGGTGTGCCTTTTTGGTTCGTGAAAAAATCGAATCGCTTTGTATGCCCAATGTGTTTACCCCGGGAGGAAATTACCCTTATTTCAATGTCATCACAGATGGGATGGCAGAAGAAACAGAAGACTGTAAGGGCGTAAGCTCACATCTAAAAGAATTCAATGGTAAAATCTACAACCGGTGGGGCCAACTCGTTTACGAATGGTCTGATTGGGAAAATCCAGCCGGAGGCTGGGATGGAGGTAATGCCTCTGAAGGAACGTACTATTATATTGTAAAAGCCGTTGGAGTTAACGGAACGTCCTTTGATCAGAACGGATCATTCCAATTGATTCGGAGATAATTGGACATTAGGTTTTAGGTTACTGAAAAAGGGGGTGAGGACCCCCTTTTTCTATGTAAACTAAATCGCTTAAAACCAATCCTTAGGTTGCAGTTCATGGACCAATAACCTAATGAACCAAATACTTTAGACCTTGGCCCGTGGTATAAGGAAAGGCGGCTGAATCGAGTACTGGATACCCCTTAATTATTTTTTCCCAACATCTTTGCGGCGTACTTACCAATGATGTCAAATTCTATGTTCACCTCATCCCCAGGCTTGAGCAAATGGAAATTGGTGTATTCGTGGGTATAGGGAATGATGGTTAATTCGAAACCTTGATCAAGGTCTTTGGCTACCGTTAAAGAAACCCCATTCACCGTAACCGACCCCTTGGAAACGATTAGCGTATTGCCTTCATCGGAATCGAAACTTATGGTATATCGCCAAGAACCGTCTTCGTCTTGAACCGAAACCACCTTTCCGGTGCAATCTACATGCCCCTGAACAATATGACCGTCAAACCGGCCATGGGCTGGCATACACCGCTCTAGGTTTACCAAATCACCAGGCTTTAAAGCCCCAAGATTCGATTTGTCTAGGGTTTCTTGAATGGCCGTGACCCGGTATTCATCTCCAGAAACCTCAACCACGGTAAGGCAAACCCCATTGTGGGCTAAGCTTTGGTCAATTTTCAATTCATGGGTAATTGGCGACATCAAGAGTAATTCAAGATTCCCTCCCTTTCTTTCAACATTCACCACCTCCCCTAGGCATTCAATAATTCCTGTAAACACAATGAATAGGTTTAAAAATTAATCCTCAACAAGAACCATAGCTTGATTCAGCAATATTAAGAATAAAATGCTGGTAGCTTCCGTCAAGTTGAAGGATTGACCAGCCCAGCCAGTCCCAAATCACTCAGAGTTGAGAGTTGAGAGTTTATAGTTGAGAGTTTATGGGGTGTTGAGTCGTTGAGTCGTTGAGGTGTTGAGTCGTTGAGTCGTTGAGTCGTTGAGATGTTTAGTTGTTGAGGTGAACGTTTTCGGGTAGAGCCAACCCCCTAGTTTCCAATACCTATTTCCTAGTACCTCAAAAAGCTGCTGGCTTGTATATTTGTAAACTGTTGAATTTCAGCACGCCCAGTCACTAGTCACTCAGAGTTGAGAGTTTATAGTTGAGAGTTTATAGTTGATGGGGTGTTTAGGCGTTGAATCGTTGAGTCGTTGAGGTGAACGTTTGCGGGTAGAGTTCAAACCACCTAGTTCCCAATACATATTTCCTAGTACCTCAAAAGGCTGTTGGCTATTTGCTGGTTTAGGCGGATAGATGCTAAATATCAGGCTTTCCAGTCACTAGTCACTAGTCACTCCTGTTGAGTCGTTCAGGTGTTTGGGTAAACATTTTCGGTAGAGCCAAACCCCCTAGTTCCCAATACCTATTTCCTAATACCTTAAAAGAAGTGTGGGCCCGGCAGGAATTGAACCCGCGACCTTCAGATTATGAGTCTGCTGCTCTAACCAACTGAGCTACGAGCCCCGAAAAAGAAGTCTTCCTTTTCTGGGCGCAATATTACAAATTTGCAACTCAATATGAAGCATAAATAGAATGGCAAATCGCATAAAGGCCCTAGTTTTTGACCTCGGTGGAGTTTTACTAAATATTTCCTACCAAAAAACCATTGAGCGCTTCCGATCTCTGGGAGTTCCTAATCCTGAAATTCAATTCTCAAAAGCCCAGCAATCTATGCTTTTTGAAAAATTTGAAAAAGGTGAAATCTCTGAAGGCCAATGGCTTGACGAAATGGAGGTCCTTTGTCAAGAAAACGCCAATCGTGAGCAAATCTTGGAGGCTTGGAACTCGATGTTGCTCGATTTTCCTATGGAAAGGTTAAATGCATTGAAAAAGCTCAAGGAATCCTATCCCCTTTTCTTGCTTTCAAACACCAACCATACCCATATTGAGTATTGCCGAAAAAACTATCACGACCCAGTAAACTGGGCAGAATTTGAAGGGCTTTTTAACCAGGTTTTCCTATCTTATGAGGTTGGAATGCGGAAACCTGACCCCAATATTTTCGAGTTTGTTCAAGAGACCATCGGCTATGAAGCCAAAGAAATATGGTACATCGATGATTCACCTCAGCATATAGAGACGGCTCATAAATTGGACTGGAATGCCAACCACCTGACCGAGGACAAGGATGTTCTTGAGTTTCTCAAAGACCTCTAGGTAATTCCCTAGGCATCCTGACAAAGCTCTACCAATACGCCATTGGTAGACTTGGGGTGAAGGAAGCAAATCAGCTTATTATCCGCTCCTTTTTTGGGTTTCTCGTTCAAAAGAATGAAACCTTCCTCTTTGAGTCGCCTCATTTCGGCATGAATATCATCCACGGCCATGGCAATGTGATGGATTCCTTCCCCTTTTTTAGCAATGAATTTATCAATTGCCGAGCCTGGCTTTTCGGAAGCAACCAATTCAATTTTAGACTCTCCTAGCTCAAAAAAGCTCGTGGTTACCCCTTCTGATTCAACCGATTCTTCTTTATATGGCTCCCTGCCTAAAAGCTTAGCAATAAGCGCATTGCTTTTCTCTAAATCGGAAACGGCAATTCCTAAATGTTCAATCTTTCTCATTATTCAAGGTTTTGCATGGTCAATAGTTTGCGGTAAACTCCCTGAGGCTTTTGACTAAGTTCTTCATGTGAGCCAATCTCCACTATTTCACCCTGGTGCAAGACAACAATGGCATCGCAATGTTGAACCGTACTCAGCCTATGAGCCACAACCAATGAGGTTCTGTTCTTCATTAATTTCTCCAAGGCATCCTGCACCAAGCGTTCTGATTCGGTATCCAGGGCCGAGGTAGCCTCATCCAAAATTAAAATCTTTGGATCAACCAGTACAGCACGAGCAATGGCAATTCTTTGTTTTTGTCCACCACTTAATCGATTTCCTCCATCTCCGATGTTGGTATCATAGCCCTCAGGTAATTCCAGAATGAAATCATGGGCATTGGCAATTTTGGCCGCCTCTTGAATTTCATCCATGCTTGCGTCGGGCTTACCTAGGCCAATGTTTCGGGCAATGCTGTCGTGGAAAAGAATGGAGTCTTGGGTTACCATACCAATCAATCCTCTTAGCGAGTCTAGCTTTAAATCCTTTACATTGATTCCATCCAAATAAACACCCCCTTGGTCAACATCATAAAACCTAGGAACCAAATGGGTCATGCTGGTTTTTCCTGAACCTGACTGTCCCACCAGAGCATAGGATTTACCCGCCGGAATTTCGAGGTTTATGTTCTTCAGCACGTGTTTTTCTCCGTAGCCAAAATACATATCCTTGAATTGTATTGATTGATTCAATTTATCCAATGATTTAGGCTCCACAGGGTCAACAATGGGGTTATGGGCATCCAAAACTTCAATGATCCGGTCAGAGGCTGCATTTCCTTTCTGAATGCTATAGAAGGCAGAGGTTAAGGACTTAGCTGGAGAGATCATTTGGGAGAAAAGGGTGATGTACCCCATGAAAACATCGGGCGAAAGGCTTTGCTCTTCTAAGACCAGTTTGCCCCCAAACCACATCACCGTTGAAAGGGTTGTAATGCTTAAAAACTCAGAGGTAGGAGAAGCCAAATTTCGTTTTCGGAACATGCGTACAGAAATGGTTCGGTAGCGCTCATTTTCCTTCCCAAAACTTTGGTCAATCAATGGTTCTGCCTTGAATGCTTTGATCACCCTTAAACCTCCAACGTTTTCCTCAATCATGGCTAAAATTTTCCCCAATTGATTCTGAGCCTTGGTAGAAGTTCGTTTCAAGCTTCTTCCAATTTTACCAATAATAAAACCGGCAATGGGGAAAACCAAGAACACAAAGAGGGTGAGTTCTGGGCTCATCGCGAAAAGCGTAATGGTAAAAGTAACTATGGTTAGGGGGTCACGAACCAAAACCTCCAAGGTTGAAATCACCGAAGTTTCAATTTCTACCACATCAGAGCTCATTCGAGCAATAATATCTCCTTTTCTTTTCTCGGTGAAATAGGAAACTGGGAGCTGCAAAACCTTGGTATGTACCTTTTGTCGGATGTCACGAACGATTCCTTGCCGAAGTGGTGCCAAAAAGAACTGAGCAAAATATCGGAAGAAATTCCGCATGAAGAAAGAAGCAGAAACCAAGATGCAGACAAAACCAAGGGCAGAAATTTGCCCCTTATTTTGAACAATTTGGGTGATTTGATAATAAAGGTAGTCTTTAAAATAAGCCGGAGACCCTGAGAATTCAGGAAGGGTTTGAACCGGGTCAACGGTGCCGATTAATATCCCCAAAAAGGGTATTATCATGGTAATTGACACCAAGGAAAACAAAACTGCAAATAAATTTAGCAGGATGTTTAAGATGGCATAATTCCGATAGGGCTTGATATAAGCTAGTATTCTTAAAAATGGCTTCATGGCCGCAAATATAGAGAAAGCCGAGGGCAGCATGATAATCAATATATTTGCCGGCTATGGCAGGAAATAGATCAGAAAAAGTAGCCCAGCTAATTCAGAAGGATTTGGCAGAAATCTTTGTGCGTGAGGGTAATACCATCGCTCCAGGGGTAATGGTTTCGGTTACCCGAATTCGTATGAGTCCGGATTTAGGCTCTGCACGAATCTATATTAGCATATTTCCATCCGACGATGCCAAGGAAAAATTGAACGGAATCAACCAGAACAAATCAAAAATTCGCGGAGAATTAGGGAAAAGAACTCGTCACCAATTACGTGTGGTTCCTGAATTGCATTTCTACCTGGACGATTCTCTTGACTACGAAGAAAACATTGACCGCCTACTTCGAGGAGAAGGCGAGAACCCCATTGAATAAACCATGCAGTACGATCCGATTAAAAGAAGCCTTGGTAAGGTTTTCAATCAAAGTCCCGGACTTAGAAAAACATTTTACAAACTTCTAGACCTCCTTCTATTAAGGGCTTGGCATGTAAACAAAGAATTACGTGCCTTTTTCAGGTCCAATCCCGCAGGTGTTAAAGTTTTGGATGCCGGTTCTGGATTCGGGCAGTACACCTATAGGATGGCAAAACTGAACAAGAAAAATGAAATCCTGGCCGTGGATGTGAAAGAAGAGCAGGTTGCCGACTGCAATAATTTCATGGAAAAACTGGGTTGGTCTAACCGGGTAAAATTTCAGGTTGGCGACCTCACCAAGTTTTCAACCGAACCTCAGTTTGACCTCGTCTTATCTGTGGATGTGATGGAGCATATCCTGGAAGACGTTCAGGTGTTTAAAAACTTTGTGGCGTCTATGAAACCAGGGGCCATGCTCTTAATTTCTACTCCGTCAGACCAAGGTGGTTCAGATGTTCATGGCGACTCAGATGAGAGCTTCATTGAAGAGCACGTTCGAGATGGTTACAACATTCACGAAATTGAAGAAAAGCTGAAATCATCAGGATTCTCAAAGGTGGAGGCCAGGTATTCCTACGGAGCCCCCGGAAAAATTTCCTGGAGGTTGTCTATGAAATACCCCATACTTATGCTTGGAGTCTCGAAGCTATTCTTTGTGATCCTTCCATTTTATTACCTCATCGCTTATCCCATTTCATTTGTTTTAAATTGGCTGGATGTAAATGGAAACCATAAAACCGGTACAGGCTTAATTGTAAAAGCCTGGAAATAATGAGGGCCTCGCTGTTTATCGCTCTGCGCTATGTATTTAGCCGGAAAAGAAAGACAGCCATTCACCTTATTTCCTTGATTTCGGTTGTTGGCATTTCCTTAGGAACTGCGGCACTCATTGTGGTTCTTTCGGTCTTTGGCGGCTTTGCCCAATTGATTGAGGGTCTTTATGATCGGGTTGACCCCGATTTGAAAATCACCCCGGCCCTGGGGAAATACATAGAATCCGACAGCCTTTACCATAGCTTGAAGGGTTTTGAAGAAATTCAGTTCCTCTCCAAAGCCTACGAAGAAAAAGCCCTTTTCACCCATGGTGAGGAGGAGTATGTGGCCAAGGTACTGGGGGTTGACTCCCATTATTTCCAACTTCATCCCTTTCAAGATTATTTGAGGTACGGAAGCCAGTTTGACCCCAATAATTACGAGGTTTTAATCGGCCAAGGCTTAGCCTATTACCTTAATTATTCCCTTTCAAGGCGAGGGGCCAAGGCCATTGAAATTCACCTTCCGGTGGATAAGGACGGATTGAGCATACGGCCTGACCAAGCTTTTAGCATTCATAAAGCAAATCCCTCTGGCGTATTTCAAATTCAAGGTGAGTTTGACGGAGCATATGCTTTGATGGATTTGAACCTACTTCAAAACTGGACCAATCAATACAATCGATATTCTTGGTTGGAAGTAGAATTGAAGGAGGGTATTGATGCGAAGGGTTTTAAAAATGAATTACAACACCGGTACGGGTCTGATTATGTGATTTTGGACCGGGGCGAGCAACATGCATTTTTGACTCGGGTCATGGCCATTGAGAAATGGGCGGTTTATTTAATTTTCACCTTCATTCTATTCATTGCCACCTTCAATTTGATTGGATCATTGGCTATGGTGATTTTGGATAAGCGGAAGGAGATCTTTTCCCTTCAAGCCATGGGAGCAAACCTCCGTCAGGTACGGGCGGTATTTTGGTGGCAAGGCATGCTTATGTCAAGCATAGGGGGATTAGTAGGAGCTGTTTTAGGGAGCTTAATTGCCTGGGGACAAGAAACCTATGGTTGGGTTCAAATGGGGAATGGAGGAAATTTCTTAGTGAATGCATATCCGGTAGACCTAAACTTTCAGACCGTTTTATTGGGCATACTTACGGTTTGGATTATGGGAGGATTGAGCGCCTTAATACCGGTAAAACGAATCAAGGAAATGATTTAGGCCGTTTGAGCAAAATGCTCGGCAATTGAATCGAGGGTAGACATGACTTCCTCCACTGAATCGGAAGTTACCAAGACTTGTCGGAAGGGTTTAAAATTCGGGATGCCTCGGAAATAGTTTGAATAATGCCTACGCATCTCCCGAATACCCACCAATTCACCTTTCCAGTCGATGCTCATTTGCAAATGGGCTCTTGCCACACGAACCCTTTCTTTCAAGTCTGGTTCAGGCAATTCACTCCGGTCGTTTAGATAGGCTTTGATTTCATTGAAAATCCATGGATAACCAATGCTAGCCCTTCCAATCATGATTCCATCCACCCCAAACTTATTCTTCATTTCAAGGGCTTTCGGGCCGCTATCAACGTCACCGTTTCCAAAGACGGGGATTTTCATTCTTGGGTTGTTTTTCACATCTCCAATTAGGGTCCAGTCGGCTTCCCCTTTATACATCTGAACGCGGGTTCTTCCGTGAATGGATATGGCCTGAATGCCCACATCCTGAAGTCTTTCCGCAACTTCTACAATATACTTTGTGCTTTCACTCCACCCCAATCGGGTTTTAACGGTAACCGGAAGGTGGGTGCTTTTCACAATTTCGGCGGTCATTTTGACCATTTTCGGAATGTCTTGCAAGATTCCTGCTCCGGCCCCTTTACATGCCACTTTCTTAACGGGGCATCCATAATTAATGTCGAGAATATCTGGTTGAGCCTGGGTACAGATTTCAGCAGCTTGGCGCATCGACTCAATTTCATTTCCGAAAATCTGAATTCCCACCGGACGTTCGTATTCGAAAATGTCGAGTTTTTGAACGCTTTTGGCTGCATCCCGAATCAAGCCTTCAGAGGAAATGAACTCGGTATACATCAAATCTGCCCCGTTCTCCTTGCAGAGTTTCCGGAAAGGCGGATCGCTTACGTCCTCCATAGGAGCAAGCAAAAGCGGGAAATCACCCAGTTCTATATTTCCAATTTTCGTCATGGCCGGCAAAAGTACGAAAGGCCGAGGAGAAATCTTAAAATATTGGAAATCATCAAGCTAAAATCGGGTGGGTTTAAAGGGTTGAGGCGTTGAGGTGTTGAGGCGTTGAGGTGCTGAGATGTTAATGCACTCAATTTCAGCACATACAGTCACTAGTCACTCAGAGTTGATGGTTGAGGGTTTATAGTTGATGGAATTGTTGAGGTGTTTAGTTGTTGAGGAGTTTAGGCCAGTGCAAACCCGATTACCAGCTTATAATTAATTACGGATCATTCGTTTACCTCACCTCCCAATTCCTCCGACGCTCCGGTCAGAGTTCCTCAATACTTTCTATGGTTATATCGGTTTCCGACATCCATTTTCTTCTGGTTACTTGTATTGGGTCTAACGGTTTGGCATATGGCTTTGTGGCGGTTTCGAACCTGTCCTGACCGTAGCGTCAGGAGCACTTTCCTGGCCACCGAAACAAAAGCTGGCTACGAAGCGAAAGCCTTGCTGGTAGCCGTTCACCCGCCATAAGCTATATGCTGTGTTGTAGCGCGTTCTTCTTTCTTTATTTAGTCGGCCAAATCTGCTGCTTGCATTTGTCCGAAGTCTTCTAATTTTCTGATTTTTGATTCAAAGCTGTCATAGTTCCTGTCGAAAAATAGCTTGGTTAACTCTCTTACAGTCTGGGTATCTTCTGTCAACCGCATTTCTAACCATCTTATTTGCTTTGTTTTCCCTAATCCCAAAAATACTTTTTTCTCTTTCGGGTAGATATATCCAATTATATATCCGTGATTAGTTCTGTCGCCTGACATTGAAATCCAAAAGTCCTTTCCTGTTTTTAAGTCTTTAATTGAAATAGTCGGTGATACTTTGTCGGGATACTGACTTGCCTTTTCAATTTGGTCTAACCAAGGGAAAGAGTCAAATTCTTGTATAAAGTTTTGATAATCCGTTTCTCCTCTTTGGTCAGCTTGGTCGTGATTGTAACCTGCGAGTTGAACGTTCCAAGTGAATTTGTCGGGTCCTGTTGTCATAGTTTCTTTTTTGTCAGTCGAACAGGACATAAGTATCACGGTCAACAAGGTCAATATTTTTGTTTTTCGTGTCATTTTCATAATAAAAGCAACCCATTCACTTTTATCTCGAAGTTTTGAGGGGTTAAACTAAGTTTTTTTTGATTCTTATTCCAAGTGGCATCTTCATTTGCCCTGCATTTCCTCTTTAGGTTTCACAATACCCAGGCTATACAAGCTTTGGCGCCTTAGTTTAGGTCGTTGAGGTGTTGAGGTGTTTAGTGCTTGAGGTGTTAATGCACTCAATTTCAGTACATCTAGTCACTAGTCACTCAGAGTTGATCGTTGAGGGTTTATAGTTGAGAGAATGGCTTAGGTGTTAAGGTGCTCATTTTTAGGATTTCCAGTCACTAGTCACTCTCATAACCTCGATACCTCAGACGCTTCGGTCAGAGCCTGCAACCAATTCCCGATTCCCTATTCCCGCTCAGCTGACGGAATGCTTAATCTTTTCAGAAAAATTCCAATCACTAGTCACTCAGAGTTGATGGTTGAGGGTTTATAGTTGATAGAGAGAGGCGTTGAAGCGCTTAGTGCTTGAGGTGTTAATGCGCTCATTTTCATGTACATCCTGCCACGAGTCGCTAGTCACCCTTGTTGAGTCGTTGAGGTCATCAATCTCAGGTAGAGTCAAACCACCTAGTTCCCAATACCTATTTCCTAGTACCTCAAAATGCTGTTGGCTATTGGCTATTGGCTGATTCAGGTGTTTAGATGCTCATTTCCAGCACACCTAGTCACCAGTCACTAGTCACTAGTCACCCCTGTTGAGTCGTTTAGCTATTGATGCCGTAATTTCTGGCAGGTTAAAGATTCCTAGTTCATGTTAGGCTCGACCCCTGTGACGCTCCGGTCAGAGCCTGCAACCGATTCCCTATTCCCGATTCCCTATTCCCGCTCAGCTGACGGAATGCTTAATATTTTCAGAAAATTCCAATCACTAGTCACTCAGAGTTGATGGTTGAGGGTTTATAGTTGATAGAGACAGACGTTAAGATGTTTTGTGTTTGAGGTGTTAAAGCGCTCATTTCCAGCACATCCAGTCACCAGTCACTAGTCACTAGTCACCCCTTTTGTGTCGTTTAGCTATTGATGCCGTAAATTCTGGCAGGTTTAAGATTCCTAGTTCATGTTAGGCTCGACCCCTCAGACGCTTCGGTCAGAGTTCCTCAATACTTTCTATGGCTATATCAGTTTCCGACATCCATTTTCTTCTGGTTACTTGTATTGGGTTTAACGTTCTGGCTATGCTCAGTCCCGCACATGCGGGATTGCGTATAGGTGTTGTGGGTTGTTTTTATACTCTTACCAATTTCAGCAATGGTTCGAATGCATATAGAGCTGGTCTTCTTCCTGATGATTCTTCTAATGTTCTAATAAGTTCTTTTTCCAATAGCATTCTGGTAAATCGAGCTGCTGTTGGACCAGGTATTCCACTCTTTGATGTAAAACGATTATTTCTGAATATAGGATTAGTGAATATGTAATCCAGGGCATTAACGCTCCATTTAGAAGATAATGTGTCTGAAAAGATATGCTTCATCTCTTCATAGAGGTTTTTAATACTTTCGGCAATTTCTAAGTTTTTAATTGCTTGCTTTTCAACCGCATTCAAAAAGAAAACACACCACTTCTCCCAATCATTATTCTCTGACACATTCCTCATAGTGTCAATATATTCATCTTTGTTCTCTTCCATGTATCCACTTATATAGAAGTGTGGTTGAGAGATTGTTTTTGATGACCAAAGCAGTAAGGTGATGAGCATTCTACCGATTCTTCCGTTACCATCCTGAAAGGGGTGTAATGCTTCGAACTCCAAATGCAATAAAGCAGTTTTAACTAAAATTGGATCAGAACTATTTTGTACATAATCAAACAATTTTTCTAATCCATCATTCAGTTTTTCCGGACTTACAGGGACAAACAAAACTTGCTGTTTAATTTTATCAGCTAGAAAATTTTGCTCAACCTTATACTTTCCGGGAGATTTTTGTGCTCCTCTTCCAAATGATAGTAGTTGTTGGTGGATGGTTTTCACCAAATGTTGTGACAATGGATACCCGTCTGCCATTGCCTTTTGGGCATTTAATAATGCTCTTTGGTATAAAATTGTTTCGAATATTTCAGATCTTACATTCTTAGCATCTTCGGTATCATTTTCACTGTCAGCCTCAAATTTTAGGATTTCATCCATTGTGCTAATTGTCCCTTCCATTCTTGATGAAATCACAGCTTCTTGATTTCTCAAGGGGGCTAACAGAATTTCACTGTTGTGCATGTTTTTCAGCATTTGGTCATATCTCGCCAAAGCGTCAGTTGCTTTAATCAAAGGGTTTACGATTTGGCTGTAATCCAAACTCGATGGAGGAAATCTGTCGTAATGATATTGTACTGCCTTTTCAAAATCCATAAGGAATTGTATTTAGACGTAAAAATACTTGAAAATATCTACATCAAATATAGATGGTTATCAAATTTGCGTGATTTTGATAGTCAAATGGATTTGATGCTCACAAATGTGCATCAAGCCTGTTTGATAATCACATTTTGAGTAATATGATATTCAAGTGAGTTAGACGTAGATAGATTATTGACAAAAGGCGTTGATTATCATAAATGAGTTATAATGAACGTCAAAGCGTTTTTTAATAACCCACAACGTTGAGTGTATGAGTTGTGGCGTGGTTTAGCACGAACCAAACCAAGTACAAACCCGGCAGGAAAATCCTCGAGGATTTTCCGAATTAGCTCTGACCTAGCCATAACTTATACACCGTGTTGTGGTGTCGTTTTTTTACGCTGACATTGGTTTCACGATGATTTGTCCGCCAATGGCTTTCAATACTTTCATTATTGTTCCAAACTGTGGTTTTGCTCCGTCGGATAAGGCTTTGTAGAGACTTGGTCTGCTCATTCCTGTTTTCTCCGCAATTTTAGTCATTCCGATTGACTTTGCAATATGTCCGATTGCAACTATCAAATCAGAGCTATCTCCATCTTCGAGAACTGTGTTCAAGTATTCAGCAATCATTTCTTCGCTGTCCAAATAGTCCGCTATGTCAAATCTTGAGGTTTCCATTTCAATCATCTTTTATTTTGTTCCAAATTTTATTCGCTTTTTCGATATCTTTTTGTTGAGTCGATTTGTCTCCGCCAATCAGAAGAATAACAATTTTGTTGTTCTTTTCCCTAAAGTAAACTCGGTAGCCTTTAGCGTAATTTATTCTCATTTCGCTAATTCCGTCTCCCACCGGTTTACAGTCTCCAAAATGTTCATCCGTTTCAAGTTTCTGGATTCGGAAGAGTATTTTAGATTTCGCTCGAATGTCTTTCAGCTTTCTAATCCACTTGTCAAATTCAGATGTCTTTTCGGTAATTATCATTTACCAACTGTATCCAATTAGATACAAATATAGAATAAGTTTTGGATTTAAACAGAAGCTTTTGTGAATTCTAAAAGTTCATCAAAATGCCACACAACGGCTCTGTGTATGAGCAGTAGCGGATTTCAAGGCGATTACCTGTCCGGCTACCACCAAAGTTAATTAAATACACTGACCTTGAATTTATCACTTCACCCGCTATTGCTTATACTATGTTGGGGCATCGTGCTTTTTTATTTTATTCTTATGTCCACATTGTCAACCGGTTAAATTGTCCGTAGCTGTTCTCTGTGCCATTGTCTTTGTCTCGTTTCAGTCGCGCGTGGGGCATTTTTGAAAATTTCTTTTTCTAGGGTGGACAGGCACACTCTTTGGCTGGCTTTGGTCTGCGGGTCGGCTCTGAGCGGCCAGCCAATGTGTGTGACTGATGCGTTGGCATTATTTAGAAAGTTGCATTATCCTGTACGCTCCCCTTGCTACTACAAGAAATACAATAGTCCCGATTATCAAATCCGGATAGCTTGAGTCTAACCAGTTCACCAGAAGTCCGGCCGCAATTACGCCAGTATTAATGATAATGTCATTGGAAGTAAAAATCATACTTGCCTTCATGTGTGCTTCACTGCTCTTACCCTTTTGAAGTAGAAATAAGCAAACTACATTTGCAATCAATGCGAGTATTGAGACGATTATCATAGTTTGGAAGTCAGGCATTTTTTCTGCACTTATAAAACGCCTGATGACTTCTACAAAACCTATAACAGCAAGAGTTATCTGAAAATAGCCTGCGAACCTTGCAACCTTTTTCTTTCTTGAAACTATTTTACCTACTGCTAAAAGAGATAGTCCATAAACAATACTGTCCGCAAGCATGTCTAAACTGTCCGCTATCAATCCCATTGAGTTTGCAATCAATCCTGTGGTTAGTTCAATGGCAAAAAAGGAAAAGTTAATGAGCAAAACTGCCCAGAGCAGTTTCTTTTCTTTTTTGTCAGTAGGTGCATTAGGAGCCAATTTCGTTTCTTCCGAAGAAAGTTGCGTTGTATTCAGATTTAGACTTTCCAATGCAGCCAATATAGATTGAGAAGAACCTGTGTGGTAAACTTCCAACCTTCGATTGTCAAGGTCAAAATCAAGAGACTTTATAAGGTCGTCCCCTTCCAGTTTCATTCTTATCATCTGTTCTTCACTGGGGCAGTCCATTTTCTGTATTTTAAAAACTGTTTTCTTCATGCGGCTAAAGTTTAAGTTTTATTCCTCCGTTAATCAGAAAACCATCGAGTGGTGCATAGATGTCCCTGAAAACAGGATTAGTAACCGTGCCTGTATTAATTGTGTCAAAGCGGGTTTGTCTTGCGTCAAGGAAATTTTCGAAATTCAGGTAAATGGAAAAATTCTCCCAAAGTTTTTCAGTCATAAATCCTGCGATAACATACTGCTGTCCGGTTGTTCCATCGCTAAGTTTTTGAGGACTGTAATAATATGCTTCTAACCCTATTTTCCATTTTTCTTCAACTTCATAGAATAGCACTGAATTGATGCGGTGCTTTGGCGTTAAAGGTGCTTCCCTCGATGTACCGCCTTGATGAAGCCGGGCATCTGTGTATGTATAGCCTAAGAATAATTTGAAATCGTCATAAGCTATTTTAATGTTGGTTTCGGTTCCTCTTGTATCTATGTAGCCTTGAATATTGACAAATTCGTATAGTCCACTTGGCTTTGGTTCAAGTAGCAACGGCCTGTCCAGATAGGTATAGAAGAAAAGTTGGTTTATGCTGAAACTGACTTTTTCGCCAATAATGGTTTTGTAATTAATGTCAAAATTCCCTCCATAGCTACGTTCAAGTTCATTGTTATTACTGCTAATGGGCAAAACATTTTGAAACTGTATGCGCTCACTTTCTTCTGTGAAAATGGTAGGTGCCTTATAGCCAAAACCTCCACCAATACGTGAAGATAACTTTGGTGAAATTTTGAATAAAGCAGAAATTCGGGGAAGCAATACAACACCATAATCAAAAACATAATCAGTTCTCAATCCTGTCTCAAGGTTTAGCCATTCAGCGGTTTTCCATGAAGTTTGTGCGAAAGCTCCAAGAGTGTTCAAATTGTAATCGCGGGTTTGAAAGGTGTCCAGTTGATTTTCATCAAAATGGTCAGTCCAAAGATTTAATCCTGTAACCCATTCAAACTTTTCATTGCCACTGGCGTAACTTGCTTCTGAAAATGTGGCTGTCTGTGTTCCTTCAAAGTTATAATCAGGGACTGATATACTTCGATTAAAATAACTTACGCTGTTTTTAAAATTGAACAATCCGTTTTCCGTTCTATGGTCTAAGCTCAATTGAGTGGAATACCGTTGCGTATTATTTTCCTCAAAATAGCTATGAATGCTGTCTCCCTCACCTTCAATAAATTGAATATCTCCTCCCAAACGGTCTTCCACTGTTGCATTCACTCCAAAGTTCAATTTTGTTTTTTCGTTGAAATAAAGGAACAGCTTTGGGTTCAGCACATAACGCTCGTATTGTGGAATGGCAGATAAGCCTATTCCCGCAGGGTCATAAGCCCAACTTCTGTTATGTGAAGCAAAAATGGTAGTGCCTACCTTTTCGAAACGCTTGGAGTAAAACCCGTTCAGGTCAAACCCTTTCCCGGAGTTTACATCCAGGTGAAAAAGTAAATCCCTTTCCTCAGAAGGTGTTTTGGAAATCAGGTTTATTAAGCCCGCAATTGCTCCACCTCCATAAAGTGTAGATGCAGAACCCTTGATAACCTCCACCTGCTTGAGGTCCAGAGGTGGAGTTTGTAAAAGACCAAGCCCACTTGCTGCACCTGAAAAAAGCGGAAAACCGTCTTTTAGAATTTGAGTGTAGCGCCCGTCCAGGCCCTGAATACGAATAGAAGCATTGCCGGATGTTGCAGAAGTTACCTGAGTTTGAATGCCCGTACTTTCGCTTAGGAGCATTCGAATATCTCCGGCTTTCATATTGGCTTTTTCTCCTAATTCCTCTAAGCCAATGAACTCCATTCGGGTAGGAATTTCCTGAATAGTCCGGGTGCTTCTTGTCGAAGAAATAACAACTTCCTCTAATTCACCGGCTTTGGGGTTCAACTCAATTTGAATAGGGTCGGTGTATGTTTGAGGAAAATTGAAGGTGTCTGATTTTGTTTCATAACCAATGTAGCTAAAGACAATAATGTGCTTGCCATCAGGAATATTTTCAATTGACAATAAACCTTCCAGATTAGCAGTGCTTCCCTTGGTTGTTCCCTTTAAAACCGCAGTTGCCCCAACCAATGGTTCCTGAGTTTCGCTATCGGTTAAAATTGCTTTGAAAGTGTTCTGAGCGAATACAGAACTTATATTAAATGCTGCCAATAGCAGCAAAATGATTTTTGTTTTCATTGTTTCAAGATTGATAATGTTAAAAAAATAACTTGGCGGTGCGCAGCACCGCTTTCGGCATTTATGCCGAAAACACTTTAAACATTATCCAATCTTAGGCGGCTGCCAGATAGAACCGGAATATTGAAGGGAATTGAAGTTCTTGTAGAAGGTCAGTTGTGTTTCATGATTTTCGAATGGCTCCGAAAATAAAATAGCAACTGGAACCGTACATCCTAGACATGTTGTACAGGACATAAAAGGATTACATAGGTCATTGCAGCCATCTTCCTCATTCTCTATGGGTTGCTGGTTCTCTGTATCTGAATTGTGGATGGATGCTATACAGATGTCTTCGTTACCATAATCAATCACATCCATTATTGGCTGCACGTTGAGTGCAACGATGTAGATTGAAAGTATGATTGAGAGAATTTTCACAGTCGCAAAATTAACTAAAGTTGGTTAAATTCTCAGGATTAGGCGTTGGCAAAATTTGGCTCTTCCCGCTTTTTGTCGTGGTGGCTATGTGCGTTGGAAAAGCGGGATGTGCCAAATGTGCGTTGGCAGAAATTTTCAAAAATGTGAAGCGGGGGCTTTTTCTTTTTTCTTTCTTGTTAGTCATCATTGTCCTTGTCCGGTTACAAGGTTGGTCAAATCGAGTTAGTCCGGTCGTACAGTCGGTTTGTAAAACGATATGTCTTTTGTTACTCGTCATTGTCAATGTGTCCGTTGTCTTTTTTTGCATTCTGACTAACGTAAACATAAAATACTTGTAATCAGGTATTTAAAATTCCGATGTCTTTTGGTTTGATGTC
>CAKZPI010000010.1 GCA_937139155.1 uncultured Flavobacteriales bacterium | reverse complement strand
GGGTTAAAGAGACGTTATCCGCCTGAGGCGGATAAGGGATTGTTGAAATTATTTGGTTAGGGCAGAGTACCAGGGATATTGGTTTAATCCCTAAGGTTTCGTCCGCCTGAGGCGGACGATGTCTCTTTAACCATTGGTCCCCCCACACACCCATCCGTCCGCCTCAGGCGGACGGTGTCTAAGCCAGATGGTTGAATGCTAGCCTAAGTAAAATAGGAGGATGCATCAGGTTTTTATGCTTATGCAGATAAAGCAAATAAATTGTGGTTTTTGCCTAGATTTTTCCTTTGCTAGGGTCAATCTTCAAATGCACTTTTCTACAATTAAAAAGAATGTAGTAGATTGCAGGTGAAACCGTTACTGACTTATGAACCTGCAATCTCTCTCTCTCTCTCTCTCTCTCTCTACATTTCCTGGGGTTTACTGCTCCTAGTATTGTTTAATAAAGAAAAGCCTCCCTAGTGTTTAGGTTGTATTGCTGCCTTTCCCCGCTTTTCTAATCTAAATAATACTATCGTGAAAAAATATATTCTATTAACCCTATTAAGTATAGGTATCGTTTCTCATGCACAGATAAATCCTCAGCCCCCGTTTGCTGATTTTATAGTTTTTGATCAATCGGGGCAATTAGCTAATTGCCAGATGGCAAATCCAACAACCTTACCTTGTACGGTAAATGTTTGTGTTGGGAAAACCGTTGATTTGACCATTGAAGAGATCACCATGTCTCCGCAAAGTGGCTCTGCTGAATATTATTTTGGAGGTTTACGACCCGATTACTCAAGTTGCCAAACTGGAGGCTCTTGGGCCGATACTTTGAACTTGACCTTTACCTCCATTGGATACTTTCCAGTAACCGCCTCAATTTCTGATCAAGACTGTCCTGACGGCCACCCAGGGCAAACAGCTACTGTTGTGTTTGCCGTAGGCAAAGGAGATAATGTGCACAATTACCAAGCTGACACACTCAGCCCATGTCTAGGTGATTCAATTTGCTTTGAATATTTCTTTGGCAATGACACGGTTTATGGGCTAAGCATTTCATTTGGAGATGGAAGTTCCTATCAAAACAATAACCCCATTACAGGTTATTTTGAAATCTGCCATTATTATTCTTCTCCTGGGGTTTATCAAACATCTGGAAATTTTAATACCAGCTGTGGCTATCAAGATAACCATACGGTTGAGGTGGTGGCACCCGAGGCTAAATTCACTTACAGTCAGCTTTGTGGCTTTGTATTTAGCTTCAAAAATGAATCCAGCTGCCCCCAATCCATATTGAGCTATTTGTGGGACTTTGGAGATGGAAGTACTTCCACCATTCAAAACCCAAGCCACACCTTTTCTGAACTAGGAGTTTACCCAGTAACTTTAACCATTGCCTATGGTCCGGGTTATTCTAGTTCTCAAACCCAATTGGTTACCGTTGAACAAGGGTATGATTTTGAGATTTCAGGCCCAAACCATAATTGTAACTGGGACACATTGAATCCGCTTCAATATGAACTGCCTTCTAATCTTGTGAATTATTCTTGGTCGGTAAACAATGGAGCCACTTTAGTTAGTTCAGGTAACCAAGCCGATGTTGACCTAAGAAATGTCACCCAATACCCAGTAGTACTTTATTACACGGCAACAGATAGAACCAACAATGAATGCTCGTATTCTGATTCGTTGTTAATTTTTGATTGCTGTGAACCAAGCAACCCATCGGATACCGATTTTGTGGTTGTTGATTGGGATTACGAAGATTTTATTTTTTACACCGATACGGATGTACACACCAACAAAAACTTTTACATAAACGGTACCCTAACCCTCGATGATGGTGTAATTTTCCTTCAAAACTGCAATGTTTATTTGAATGGTAATGCAAAGATTGTGGTGGAGAGAAACAACCTACCCGATGGGGTATTTGCAGGTTTGTTTGCTGATGACTGCTTGTTTACCACCTGTACGGACTATATGTGGGATGGAATATACGCCGATGGTTTTGATGAAACCATTCAATTCGCTGACTGCTTTGTAACTGGGGCCCAACAGGCCATTAATGGGTCAAGCCAAGCCCTTATTCATTTGTTTGAATGTGAATTTGAAGCCAACCATGTATCGGGTAGGTTTGAAAATGAAATAGACCAGCGCGGACAATTAAATTATAACATTATCCGGGGTACGACCAATTTATTAGCTCCCTATCAAAACTCCAATGAAATTACTGGCTTTGAATTCCTTAACTTTAGAGACAGTTTATCATACCTAACAACCAT
>CAKZPI010000009.1 GCA_937139155.1 uncultured Flavobacteriales bacterium | reverse complement strand
AATTTGACATCAAACCAAAAGACATCGGAATTTTAAATACCTGATTACAAGTATTTTATGTTTACGTTAGTCAGAATATGCAATAGATGACCAAACAAAAGATGATGATTTTATAATCTCCGGGTCTTTCACGACTTTTGGTCAAAGTAAAATTTTCCTTCAAGAGGAAACTGGCGGTAACTTTGTTATTAGTCATGGAGGTAGTAAAACAAGGAGGGACACAATTATTCGAGCCCCGAAACATGCCATTTTCCCAACAAGACGCGGAGTCTATGGTAATGAGTTAAACCTGAGATATGATTATGGGGCTAATACCTTAAGGCAGTCTCAAGGTAACGGAAGCTCGAAAGTAGGTAATAATTATCCAGTAGATCGATTTGAGAATGCCGTTACCATAGACCGTCAAGACGATGGCTTTGATGAGTTTGTTTACTTAGTAACTAGTGAAGGAGCGTATGGTGGTCAGGTTGATTCAATTAATATTCTTGAGCGAAAAATTAGAAACAATAAATATGAATTGGGTCTCGTAAGCTACCCATGGACTAGCCCATATAAGTATTTTGACATTGGTGATCACTTGATTTCACTTACTGGTGATTTTGATGGAGACTTAAAACCTGAACTGCTGGTTGTATTAAGAAGTCAGGTTGGCCCTGGCTCGCCAATCCCTAGCTCAGAAGCTGTGATAGTTCATTTAGATGATGGTACAGTTAACACGGTTTCAGGTTTTTTTACAGATCGAATTGCCAATAGTACACTTGGGGTGACCGGTTTTCCAGAACAACAATACTTGCTAAATGCAGAGGTTTTAGACTTTGATGGGAACGGAAAAGATGATATATATATATCTCTTACAGGTGGTGATGCCGAAATAAAGCAGTTAGGCTTTCTTAACAATGGTACTATTAATAGCTTAGAAATCTGGCACGGGACTGTAAGCATGGAAGCTGGAAACACCAAGCTGGCAGATTTTAACATGGATGGGAAAACGGATATTTTGAAAATTACGGAGTCGTCAGAAGGTGATTCTTTCCAGGTTTTTTATTCAACCGGAATTTCAACGATACCAGGACCTGTTACTCAAATTGATTTTTCAAATAACCCATCTGGAGTCATGCATTATGATAAAGCCGCTGTAGTTGATATGAATGGGGATGGATTTACAGATATTATCTTCGGTTACATGCCAAATTCAGCATCCACTACAAGCCATATAGACCCGCTAAGAAGAATGTACGAAGCCACTTTTAGGTATGACCTTTACATAAATGAGAAAAATTCCTTTTCAATAAGATCTCACGCTTTTGCCCTAAACACAGTACTTAAGGAGTGTGATGGTACAGATATCGATTGGGCAGAAAGATATTTATATCCACCAGTTAAAGATTATAATAATGACGGAATATTGGAAATCGCATTTAATGGTGACCCCTTTAGTATCAAAGACCAAAAGCATGTGTATTTTCCAAAAGGATATGGGAAATTATCAAATGTGATTGATGGCCTTGGTAATAGCGTGTCAGTTATGTATTCCAAAGTGCATGATTTTCTCCCTCAACCAATTTATAAAGACCTAAAAGAGTACCCTGTACAAGAACCAAACTTTATTGGTCCTAATAACTCAAAACTTTATACCGGCGATCAAGGACGGGTAAAGGTAAGATGGAATAGAGTTTCTGAAATTGTCCGATGCAAGGGAGTAACTAAAACAAAAACCATATACCGTAACTTTCAGCCCATGGTACTGTCTTCTTATGGTTTACTTGGTTATGGATATACTGAGGCTTATGTTTATGCAAAACATATTGATGATACTGGATATTTGTTGATTGGAACCAAAGTTGAGGTAAAAGAGCCAAGCTCAATTGGCCCCTTTATGCAAAAAAAGGCTGAATATGAATATCGGGTAAACCATCAACTTCCTGGTTATCCTAAAGACCGTTATGAAATTAAGACCCGTGTAGATTCGTTTTCCTACCAAACGACATTTTTGAATGGGGTGTATCATACCTATAAAACGGTCTCAAGAAAGTCAAACATGCTTACCGGGCAAGCTGAAACAATAAGAAAAGGGCAGGACAATTTTGGCAACATAACACAGTTTGAAAAGTTTTTTCACACTTGGTCTGCACCTTGGACCGCAGTCGGCGTGGACTCTGAAATAACCTCGTATACCTACCATCCTTCTACTGGTAAATGGATTCCATCAGATGTTGCTACAAAAGACCATTTCAGTCAAGTAGTAAACAGTCCAAACTTGGGCAAGCCCCCTGTTTCCGCTTTATTTTCAACAAAAACCACCTACGAATACCACACCGCTTCAAATGGCTTTGCGTTAAAATCGATTCGCGAGCATAGAACTAGGCCTTATGGGATATTAACTGAGTACTTGAATATAGATGATTTCGGGAATGCTCGTACAATTAAGGAAACACCATATCAGGATCCAAATGGCCAGGTCAGAACAACTACCCGAATATTTGATGCATTTGGACGAAATATGCTTTCAAGTACCAACCCGCAAAACTTAACTGAGGCCTATAATTATAACGCCAAGGGAGATTTATTGTCGATAACTTATCCAAGCTCATTTCAAAAAACCTATAAGTATAATGACTTTAGAAGGGTAACCGAAACAGAAAGCCACCTTCTAAAAGTCACTTCAAGTTTATCATTTCTTGGCAACCTTACCGGTGCGCCCAGCGGAACGGTTTATTATTCAATTGAAAATCATGATACTAAAGGTTTAGTTACTACCTTTTTTGACGGGGCAGGAAGGGAGCTTAAAAAAGAGTGGAAAGACGGACTAAATGAAACAGTTTATACAAATGTATATTACGACAGGGAAGGCAGAATAACACAAACTAATAACCCAAAGAAAGCCTCGGAAAACTACCTTAATTACACCAAAAATATTTATGACCACTTTGGAAGGGTAGTTAAAAAAGAGATTAGGGGCCAGGGGAACCCCCAAGAAATTGTTTTCACCTTTTATCCTAAGCAAAATAAACAAGATATTATTGACAGGGATGGTCTTAAAACAACTAAGAATTTTAACGCAAGAGGACGCCTTATTTCTGTGACCGACCCCTTTTCAACGCTTAATTATAATTATCACCCAAGTGGAGAGATTATCAGTGTTGAGTCAGGAGGCATCACTCTACAATCGAAATCCTATGATTCCAATACAGGTTGGTTGATCTTAAAAACAGACAATAACACTACTGGAATAGAGTCTTTCGAATACAACGCATTTGGCCAAATTATTAGGCATACAGATGCGAATGCAAATGTTAGCCTGTATGATTACAATAGTTCTGGTCAAATAATTAAAGAAACTCGCCCGGAAGGAGCTATTACTTATACCTATTTCACATCTGGGGTGGCCAACGGCAAACTTAAAACCCTGTCAATGGGTCCGTACTCCATTGAATATGAGTATAATAGCTTGGGTCTTTTGTCTAAAGAAAAAAGAACTTTTAACGGAGTACTTAAAGAGAAGTCTTTTGGTTATGATGCTTTTGGCCAATTAACTCAATACACCTTTCCTTCTGGTCTCTCAATTAAATATGAATATACCAATGGGGTTAATACGAAAATCACCGATGCAAGCAATAAGGCCTACTATGAGTTGATTAATGTGCGTGGAGATGGAAAAATCCTTTCATCTTCCACCTATGATGGAGGAGGCAAAACCTATGACTATGATTACCATTTGCCGCATTACCTGAAAGAAATTAGCCATCCGGCTATAACCCAAGAGTTTAAATTTGATCCCCTCTCTGGTAACCTTCTGGAGCGAAGTGTAAACTCTATTAATCATACGCGATTGACGGAGTATTTCACCTATGATAAAAATAGGTTAACAGGGATCTCCACGGGCCAATCGGTTCCTCCCCATCTAGAAATCACTTATGATGGAAATGGTAATATTTTAACCAAAACCGATGCAGGGAACTATGGATATAATCCATTATCAAATCAGGTAAGCTCTATTGAGCTCGATGGAAGCTCTCAAATTCCCAACCCAACTCAGGAGATTTATTACAATTCCTTAAATAAGCTTACCCAGATAAAAGAAGATAGTTTTACCCATGACTTTACTTACGGCCCTGATAAGATGAGATGGACATCAAGGATTACCGACCCTCAGTCGAATATAATCGATAGGCTGTATTTTGGCGACTATGAAGAGGAAACGACTGGAGGGGTAACCAAAAAATACCATTACATCCATGGACCGATGGGTGCAGAAGCTGTCGTTATTATTGAAGGATCTAACAGTCCTGTAACCTACACAACAATTGTTGACCATTTAGGCTCAATTTTAGGCCTAATTAGCGAAGTTGGAGCTTTAGTTGAGGAAAGGAACTTTGACGCCTGGGGAAGGGAGCGAAACCCGAACACTTGGGCGAGTTATCAACTGGGTAATTCCCCATCGTTTATTCTATTTAGAGGGTATACAAGCCATGAAGAATTAAAGGCCTTTAATTTAATTCACATGAACGGGCGTCTTTATGACCCTGTTGTTGGCCGGATGCTAAGCAAAGACCCGGTAGTACAAGCCCCAGACTTTTCGCAAAGTTATAACGGATATTCTTACGTTTGGAACAATCCTCTGAAATACAATGACCCGAGTGGGTACGTAGGAAACGCTGGTTATCATGATGATGCGATTAATGGTGACCCAAGTGAAACCCCCACGGTAAATAATTTTGACCCTATGGGCAATGTTTACCGTTCAAAAGGGCATGAAGAAACCATAAGGATGCTCGATCAATGGGAGTGGGAGGCTAAGGTGAGAAAGGAGATTAAGGACCTAAAATTTTGGCTTTATACAACAGACCTGACAAAACATGGGTTAGTTATAAAACAGTCTTTAGGAGAGTTGCATTTTGGGGAATGGAAGGAAGACCAAATCGCTAGTTTCGTTACCTCTGCTGCGGCAGGATTGCTTTCCTATTACCTTACATTTGGCTTATCTGGTAAGGCTCAGGGTATAATTTCTGGTTTATCTGCAGGAGCAGGCCTCACAAATTTAAGGGCTGAAACCAGAATGGTAAGTTTTGTGGTTGAGCAAACCACATGGTACGGTGAGTATACACATAATATTTTCACTGGGGAAATTGTAAATGTGAATGAGACCAAAACAGAAACCTCTAGTGTTGCATTAGTTGAATACAGTTTTTACCAAGAAAGACTCATATTTGAACCTACGAATACTGTTCTTGGAACTAGAACTAATGGCGGAGAAATGGCCGGACAATGGAAGCAGTTTCAACAATCAAGGCCATCGATAGGAATGAATGTTTATGGTTGGTGAATAAAGTTCTATTTATTATAAGGAATAAGCACTAATAATGTTCTATAAAGTCTACAGATGGTTTTCAATATTAGGAAATTTGATAATTGTCTTTTATCTACTAAATATTATTAATGATCACGCCACAATTGCTAGTCTTATATTTGCGGCGTTGTCCCTCATTTACTGCACCATATACGAATGGTTCAAATTGAAGAAAGAACATGTTTCGAAAAAGGAGTATGTGGCGTTGGCAGATCTTTTAATTGACATTGTATTTGTTTATTTGTTAATCAACCTAATTCTCACCAAAGCTGGCTATATTGAGAATTTCCTAAAGCTTTTTATTCTAATCATCTATTTATGGTCTGCAGTAATTAATTTTTTTGTTGTAAGTAAATTAAGAGACAAATCACGGTCTTTCTTTAGACAATTAGCGTTTCCATTTATTTCTTTTTTGTCCTTGTTTTTAATTGCATTTAACGTATATCCTGACCTAACTGAATTTCTTGTTATGGATGTTTCGGGTCATAAATTTCTTTTGAAAAATTTGGAATCTGTGTTCAGAAACAATCTTAACTTTAGCTTGTTAATTGGGTCTTCAGGGATGTTTGCCTGGGTGTTTTCTGTCTCGACGCAAATAATTGAAATGATTATTGTTACTTTTTATTTGTTGATTATTCAGTTACTTTTTGGGTTTGTTTTTTTTCGAGTCATGACTCATTTCATGGTTGATGAGATTTATGGAAACCATCATTTGATAGGAGGTGTTATCCTAGGACTGTGCATAGGTTTACTTTCTCTGGCATTAAGAAAGTCGATTGATACAAGTAATTATGCTTGAATGCTATTTGTTATCAACAGTATATGCCGAATTTTTGTAAGCCTTCGGCCTGCTACCTCTAAATTTCTTCTTTAAAGTTTTGCGGAAAGAGGCTTTCTAGGTCGCTTGTTCTTGTTTCGTTGATGTTTAACCCTTCGGATAACCTTGCGATTAGTTGTACTTCGGCAATCCGAGTTGACTATTTAGATTCTCGAATGGGAATATCCAATATCGGCTTTAAAACGACAAAAGATAACTTAGTCCTTTCCATCTCTGTAGCGAGAAAAAAATCAAGAAAGTCATGATTTTAAATTACATCAAGGAGTAAAAATTATTAAAATTGGAACCAGAGCAATTACCATCCAGGAAATTGAATCTTGCCCAAATGTAAAAACGGGTGAAAACGCTATTGAGCAAATTAAAAGCCTGTAATTAAATTTTAAAGCTTTGAAATAGTTGGGCCTAAGAACAATGCTTCAAACCAACCTCCCAGTAAGCCCCAAAATCTGTTTAACTTGCTTAGGTTCTAGGTAGTTTTTGTGATGCCATGGTCCCCGAACTTTTTTAATACATTGCCGAAAATAATAGCGGGCTTCCTTTCCGTTTAAATAATGGAAGAGCTCTTTTTTAGTGCATGCTGTGGAATGACCCTATGGGCAATATTTACCGTTCAAAAGGGCATGAAGAAACCATAAGGATGCTCGATCAATGGGAGTGGGAGGCTAAGGTGAGGAAAGAGATTGAAAAGGCCGACCAAGGCGGGGGGAATGATTATCGGGCAAACCTGCAAGATTCATCAAAGCCTGTTCAGGATATTTTTGAAGCGATTCATACAGCAAGAGAAAATGGCAACCTTGATAATTTATATGATGTTATAGTTCCGAATGGCTACGGAAGCGGTATCTACAATAATTACTCTAAGGAATTAACTATTGGTGGTCATGAATTTAAACTTAGGGTACATGGTTTCAGTGACAGGGTATCTGAATCTTATTATGATATCTATCAAGCGGGGTTTGGATATCTCGATAGATTTTCGAGTTATACTCCGTCACCAAAATTTAATGGTGGTTATTATCAAGGGTTTTTTATGACGGGTTATGACAGGCAATACTTCATAACAATTGGAGCAAATAGTAATTCCGGTTACGAATATTTGAAAAATCTCTATAAAAGATAAAAATGAGTATGATGATGAGAACGACTATTTTCATCGTAGGTATTATTGCGTTAATGTCCTGCAACAAACCAGAAAAATCAGAACAACTTATAAAGCTGTCTGAAAATTTCAGAAAATCAACATTCATAAAAATCGATAACGAGTCAAAACCGGATTATGCTGAAATTGAATTTCTGAGAAATAATATGCTGGTTATTAGGTCGGATAAAGATGGTCAAGTGGGACCATTTGAATACAAAATTTCAGAAAACATTTTGACTTTTAACAAGTTAGAGTTCAGCATTACCCCAAATACTGATGGCTCGGTAAATTTAAAAGGAAATGAGGAGGAGTTTATCTTATACCCAATCCTTTTCAGTGAAAACACCATTGGTAGCAACCAAATAGATCCTTTTTACCTTAGAAGGTGTTGTTTTTTAGTTCATCTGAATTTTATTGCAATGGATGACGCGATTATATATTTAAATGAAGTGGGAATTCCTGTGGATTCTATGCCGGAGGAAGAAATAATTTTCACCAACTAATTGATGGTTTTCGGTTACGATAGAGTAGATTGTTCTTTGACATATGCAACGGATGCGCAAAGCGGGGGGAGTGAGCCTGGCATATATGATTATAATGATTACGTGAATGCATCTAAATATGGAATTCCTACACCAGTTCCGTATGTTATAAACTTCAGTTCAGAAATTGTGTATTTCAAACCGGAAGGTAATGGACGTGCGATATCTCTTTATCCGAATCAACTGTACGTTTATAGGATTGATGGTGTTAATTCCATACCCGTAGGGGTATATAAAGTTCCAGATTTAGGTTCAATAAGAGTAAATCCAGATAGAAGTATCCAATAAAAACGGCTTGAATCCAGAGGAGCACTATTATTTCGTTGTGAAAGATGATTCAGGCTTTGAAGTTGACCTTGATAATTACCAATTGATTAATGCTCGATCAAGGTTGGTTGGATTGGTTTCAGGTCAGGACTCTCTGTTACTGGCGCTATTCAATTATTCATCTGAAGTAGATAGTTTAATTGGAAGTGATGGTTTTTTTAGAACCTCCACCTTTAAGTTTAATAACATAGCTCCTGAAATCAGTCCTTTAAGGCCATTTGGTGAATCCTTTATTAAGGTAGCCCCCCTTGGAGAAAAAATGTTCAAGGTTGCAATTAAAGGTAATGAAAACTCAGCGCCAACGGAATACTTGTATCACCTAAAATTGGACAATCCAGATCAAGGAAACCTACCTCCTCAATATCCTTTTAGAATAAAGTACTATAATGCAGATAGCGGAAGAATTTATTTGCTTGAATGCGGGTGTTTTCTTGAAAGAGTAAAATAGGTTATTGCCTATTCTTTATTGATACATAAATTTTCATGAATTATTAATGGCCTCCCAGTAAGCTCCAAAATCTGCTGAACCTGCTTAGGCTCTAGGTAGTTTTTGTGATGCCTGGGTCCGCAGACTTTTTTAATACATTGCCGAAAGTAGGATCGGGTTTATTTTTCCAGCCCATTAAACTGCTCTTTATTCAGTTTCTAGTTTGGATGGTGTAGTCTTGGAACAAGGATTATTAAAAAATAAGTCCTTAAATTTAAGCCAGTATCCCTTGGGTCTGTATATATTAACCTTGCATGTAGATGGAGAAATATTTTTATTGGCTTATTAATGGTTTATTTCTATTAATCCAGTCAAGCTTTGGGCAAGTAAATTTAATTCCACATGGCGATTTTGAATTAAGTCAACAGGAGCATGACCAATATTTGTTAAACGGTGGTTATGTTGACTTTTTGCCAGGAAACTATTGGATTTCCTGGTATGGAAGGATAGGAGTGGAGGTTATCGTCCCGTATGATAATGCTGAATACCAAGGACCGAATACTCCTTTTGGCTACCAAGAGGCCCAATCGGGCCACTCCATGGGGGGCATGACTTATGTGGATGAAGTAATACGAATCAAGGACAGTGGAAACACCTATGAGTATAGCCACGATTTGGTGGGTGTGCGACTTAAAGAAGATTTAATTCAAGATAGCCTGTATTATTTTGAAGGCTATTTTAGTCTTGGAAGTAATATTGATATGCCCCCATACAATTGTGGTCGCATAGATTTTGCCTTCCATGCGGAAAGCTTGAAGACAAGCCCCCTCCCAATAAATGA
>CAKZPI010000008.1 GCA_937139155.1 uncultured Flavobacteriales bacterium | reverse complement strand
AGGAAATAGGTAATAGGAAATAGGAATCTTGAACCTGCCAGAAATTACGGCATCAACAGCTAAACGCCTCAACGACTAAACAACTCAACAGGAGTGACTAATAACTGGATGTACTGGAAATAAGCATTTTAACACCTGAATCAACCAACAGCCTTTTGAGGTACTAGGAAATAGGTACTTGGTACTAGGAGTTTTGGCTCTACTCGTAATTGAACACCTAAACGCCTCAACAACTCAACGACTCAACGCCTCAACGACTCAACGACTCAACAATTCCATCAACTATAAACCCTCAACTATAAACTGTGAGTGACTAGTGACTAGTGACTAGTGACTAGTGACTGGAAAATGCTAAAAATAAGCACCTTAGCACCTAAACCATTCTAACAACCATAAACTCTCAACCATAAACCAGGCCTAGACTCAGACCGAAGCGACAGAGGTTTCGAGGTTATGACTCTTGCCTGAAATTCACCAGCTAAACATCTCAACGACTAAACATCTCAACAGGAGTGACTGGTGACTAGTGACACCAGGAAGCGTACCGCCACAAACCATATACAAACCCTAAGATGCCATGATTCAATCTGCCTGCTAAATTGAAACTTCTTATCTTTGAGTAAACGATTGGCATGCCTACCATAAAACTCAAAATTAGTGACAAAGCTCTGGACAAAGTGCTCTGGTTATTGAGTCACTTTCGCTCCGATGAGGTTCAAATTCTTAGTGACAAAACATTTGAAGAGGCAAAGCAATATCTCCACGAAGAATATGCCAAGCTAAAATCTGGTGAAAGCTCGCTAGTTGGTTTAGAAGAAGCAAGTAAGAAACTAGATGAGGTGATCGCCAGATATGAACGTTAAACTCTCTGTAAAGTTTCTCGAAGATCTCTCAGATCAAATTGAATACATTTCCCAAGATAAGCCGGCCGCAGCTCAAAAGTTCAAAGCTGATCTTTTTAAACTTTTTGAATCTCTCCCGGACATGCCCTTCAAAAACCGGAAGTCGATTTACTTCGAAGATGATTCAATTCGTGATCTAATTTTCAAAGGCTATAGGATCACCTATAAAGTTGATAAAAACCAAATAGCTGTCTTTGGTTTCACAAAATATCAAGAGAAAATCTGAATCACTGCATCTAATCGAGTAGAGGCCTCCGCTACTGAACAATAGCAAGCGCGCCTCTCACATGCCTTTTGAGGTAATAGGAAATAGGTACTGGGAGCTAGGTGGTTTGACTCTACTGAAAATTGAACACGTAAACGCTTCAACGACTAAACAGGAGTGACTGGTGACTAGTGACTAGTGACTGGAAAATGCTAAAAATGAGTGCCTTAACACCTAAACCATTCTATCAACCATAAACTCTCAACCATAAACCAGGCCTAGACTCAGACCGAAGGGTCAGGGAATCGGGAATCGGGAATTGGGAATCGAGGTTATGAGGGTGACTAGTGACTAGTGACTAGATGAACTGAAAATGAGCGCTTTAACACCTTAAGCAGCCATATACCTTTTGAGGTACTAGGAAATCGGTATTGGGAACTAGGTGGTTTGATTCTGCCCGAAATTGAACGTCTCAACGACTCAACAACTAAACAACTCAACAGGAGTGACTAGTGACTGGAATCAGGGAAGCGGGAAAAGGAAATAGGTAGACACATGTAGCACCTCTAAACTATAAAGGCCTAACTATGATCTGGTCGAAGGTTCAGGCTGATGGTCGAAAAAAATCGGAGGCAGGTTAGTGATATTGAAGGACTGACTTGATTAGCTTTTCAAGCCTTGGCTTATTTTATGGAAAGGTTTTCAAGAAGGCCCCATGGCATGGATTCTAGTTTGGCATCTGTAGTTAGGATAATGATTAGGTCAAACTCCTTTAATATTTCCGCCGAGTTTTTGAAGTCCCTTTCTACCCGCCCTTTTCCATCCAGATATGCGGATCGATTATAAAACCAAAACTCAGGCTGTTCAAAGTATCCAGCGAACAATCCATGATTCCAAGGGCCCCAAACAAAGGAATCACCAATGATTAAAGCCTTCGGTTTATTCCCACCTTCACGAAACCTAATTTTAGGATAAGCCAGAGAAGGCTCTGGGAGGTCAAATAGCAAGTTCATCCCATCCTCAATATCTTGATCTGTGAATTTGGGGTGCTTAGAAACTTCAATCTCCACAATCTCAAGCTCTGGCAAATTATATCCCAAGGCTTGATTTAAAAAAATTCCAAAGCTGTCAAGGGCCAAATGGAAACCATAATTAGACCAATGCACTCCATTTTTAGGGAACAATGGATAGCTGCATGTATCTTTCATATTCATGAACAACTCTTGACAATCAAAATAATTTAGATCACGGGTTTTCAATATTTCAGAAAAGACTTCGTAATTGGTTGAGTCTGCCTTTGGAAATTCGGTCAGTAAATCTTGATAAAACCATGCTTTCCCTGGAGCTTGAAAAAGAACCAGGTGACTGCCTTTTTTCTCCAGCAAGTTTCCAAGCTTTTCTAAATGATCAATACGTTGTTTGATTATCTGCTTTCCTAAATAGTCCTTTCCTTGGAGAGTCTTTGTGTAAAGGTCTGAGTAGAGAATGTTTTCAGGCCCGGTGATTACATGTTTAGCCCTTGGTATTTTGTACAGGCTATAAACCCACTGGTTATACGTTCGAACCAATAGTGAACGGTGACCTATATGATCTCTATAATGCCATCGGGACCGTTTTTGAAACTCACCATTAAACCATGTATTGGTTGAGATGCTTGGTTTTTCAATTCGGCTAAATGAGCCATTTAACCCTTTATCAGGAAGCCAATGCGTTAAATATTGGACCAAAGGCATGAGCGCTAAGGCCAATAGTAAAAAGACGAGCGAGTTTTTTAATGACCTCAAAACCTAAAGTAGATAAATGGATTAAAAGACTGGGCTGTTAACTGGGAAGCTGAAAGCCAAACCAAAAGAATTGCAGTCCCCGTCTTTAAAATTATCGAAAAAACATTTTTCGGAGGGGCTTGAAAGAATTTTTCCTGCCATTTCAATATGCCCGGAACCATGCCTAGAAAGGAAAAGAGTAAAGAAAAAGATCCAACCAGTAATAATTCTGAGCTTAAATTAGGTATGACCTCAAAATTTGGACTTACCATTACGAACCAAAATGACAAAACTTGATTTAAATTATCTAGGCGAAACAAGACCCAGGAAAACAATACTATAGCAAAGGTGACAGGAACTGAAAACAAACCCAAACGATTAAGTAGTGACTTTAAAAACAGCTTGTCTAAAACTAAAAATACCCCATGAAAGGCGCCCCACAAAACAAAATTCCAAGCGGCGCCGTGCCAAAGCCCAGAAATAATGAAAACCAGAAATAAATTAATTAGGGTCCGGCTTTGGCCAAGCCTGTTCCCGCCAAGGGGAATGTATAAATAGTCTTTCATCCAACGGCTCAAGGTTATGTGCCATCTCCTCCAAAACTCTGTAATTGACCTTGAGATATATGGGTTGTTAAAGTTTTCAGGAAATTTAAAACCTAAAATTCTGCCAAGTCCTATCGCCATATCCGAATACCCAGAGAAATCAAAGTAAATCTGGAATGCATAAGCCAGAATTACGGTCCAAGCTTGTAAAAAATAAAACTCCGGCGGAATGCCGCCTCCAATTGAATTTTGAACATAGGCGCCCATCACATTGGCAATCAAAACCTTCTTTGCCAAGCCAATGGAAAACCTATGTACTCCTACTAAAACATCGTCTGAAATAACCTTTCTACTGCTTAAGTAGGGCCTTATTTCATTATACCTGATAATGGGGCCTGCAATGAGTTGCGGGAACATCATTATATACATTATGTAAGCATCAAGTTGGTCAAGGGGTTTGGCAGTTTTTCGATATACATCAATGGAATAAGAAAGGGTCTGAAAGGTGTAAAATGAAATGCCAATCGGTAAAATTACATGGGTCCATTGAAAACCACTTAATCCAAGGGCCTGAAACAATTCATTGAGGTTCTCAAAGAAAAAATTCGCGTACTTGAAGTAGAGTAAAAGGCCAAGGTTTAATGCGATTGAGAGAAATAGGCCGGCCTTTTTTCGAATTCCTATTTCTTGTTGGTCCATCCACCTGACCAAATAGAAGTCAATAAGGGTTGAGCCCAAGAGAACAAACACAAATTTAGGAGCACCCCATGCGTAGAACACTAAACTCCCTAATAGAATAATATTGTTTTTAAACCGTGGCCTGGAGGGCGATAGGAGGTAAAGCAGAAAAAACAAGGGAAGAAACCCAAACAGAAAAATCAGACTTGAGAATACCACTATAAAGTTTAATTTATCAGAAAAATTAACGGCTTCATTTTGAATTGATTTTTAGGGGTCATGACCAAATTGTGGGGTGGAAGATAAAATTTAATATTTTCCACAGCGCTGTTTATTGCATAAGGTCTCATTAAAGTTGATATGCTAACAGGGAAATTATTTTAGAGGATGTTCCACCAGCTAAGACACACTTTTATGAATATTTCCAGCGGTAGTGTGAAACGCCTCAACAGGAGTGATTGGTGACTAGTGACTGGATGTACTGGAAATAAGCATTTTAACACCTGAATCAGCATGTGGCTTTTGAGGAACTAGGAAATAGGTACTTGAAACTAGGCGTTGGCTAGAAATATTAAGCCTTCCGGCAAGGAAAAATCTCAACATCTTAACGCCTCCTCACCTCAACGACTCAACGACTAAACAACTCAGCAGGAGTGACTGGTGACTAGTGATTAGTGACTGGAAAAATGCTAAAAATGAGTACCTTAACACCTAAACCATTCTATCAACCATAAACTCTCAACCATAAACTCTCAACCATAAACTCTGAAGCAACTGAAAAGTTTGGGCAGAGATTTCCTCCAAAAAAAATCCCCAGCCGAGGCCAGGGATTCTATCGATTAGTTAAGAAGAAGTTATTGGGCTTTGGGGCCTGAGATTTTCTCCCATCCGTCAAGCTCCATTAATTCTTCATGCACAAAATTCTCAAATGCCGTTAGCTCGGCCGGACCTTCGTATCTATTATAAATACCATGGTCGGTGCTTTTCAAATAAATATGGGTTACCGTTGAAGGCAAGTCGGTCACATTTTCATTGTCGTACTTGGTCTCCATGGCGAAGTAATTGATGCGGTTGGCATAGTTCAGAATCTCTTTTAGAAACTCTTCCGAAGCCTGACCACGGTAGGTTCCTTCAAGCTCTGTAAAAGCTCTTCCTACAAAAATGATCTTCCCGTTTGAATAAATGTCAACCGAGTAAACCGGACACTTTCCGTAACAAGGACTTTTTTCCATGTGGAAAAATAAAGAGTCAGAATACACCATTTCATTGTAATTACTCTTCACATTGGGTTCTGGCGCTGTTGCAACCTTTGGCGATTTACAGGCTCCAAGAATTACTCCTAAACTGAATAGAGCGACTGCTAGATTTTTCATTTTATATATGTTTTTGATGGTGTTCAATTCTTATTTTCCTTTATAGCCTCTTTGCTTTGCAGCTTCTTCAAGGCGTTGCTGAAATTTCGACTTCTTTTTGGGCTTTTTCTTATTGGCCTCAATTTTTGCCAAAATCGCCTCATCATCCACAAATCTCCGAATGGCATATTGTTGGCCGAAGGTAATAATATTCGCCACTAAGTAGTAGTAACTAAGTCCGGCAGCATAATTGTTCAAGAACCCTAAGAACATCAAGGGCATGATGTACATCATTACCTTCATTTGTTGGGCCTGCGGACCACTCATGCTCATTTGCTGGTTTGAGCGAGTATAAATGATGGTAGAAATGGTCATTAACAAGGTGAAAAGACTCACGTGATCCCCGTAAATGGAGTTAATAATGGGCACCTCTCCAAAGGTCCATACCGAATCGTAGGTAGATAAATCTTCAGCCCAGAGGAAGGGTTCTTGCCTCAACTCAAATGAGGAGGGGAAAAACCTAAACATGGCAAAAAGGATGGGCATTTGCAGCAGCATGGGTAAGCATCCTCCAAGCGGATTGGCTCCGGCCTGACGGTACAGTGCCATCATGGCCTGCTGCTTTTTCATGGGGTCTTTTTGCTTTTCTGTAATCTCATCAATCTCTGGCTTAAGCACGCGCATTTTCGCCATTGACATATAACTCTTGTAGGTAAGCGGGAAAAGGATCATCTTAATGAGCAATGCCATTACAAAAATGATTAAGCCGTAATTCCAGTGCCAAGAGTCTAAAATATTGAAGGTAGGTATCACAATTCCGCGGTTGATCCAACGGAAAATAGCCCAACCCAGAGGAACCATCCTTTGAAATCCTAGGTCATATTCTTTCAAGGTATTGAAGTGGTTGGGAAGGAAATACATGTCCCAAGAAGTCAGATTGGCCGAATTCTCAACCAGTAAATCCGCATTCACCTGGAAGTTTTTCACATAATCCTCTGAGCCTTCAATGGGCTCGGTTACCATATCAATCCGCTCAAAACTCGACTTAGGTCGAATCACGGAAACAAAAAACTGATTCCTCAGTCCTACCCATTCTACAAGCTTGGCTGTTTCTTCGTCTTCCCCGGTAAGAGAAAGATCTTCAACCTCTTCCTTATCAAAGGCGTAATAAATGGTAGAATTAGCCCCTTCATTTTCAGCACTTTTCTCAAGCCTGGGTGCTCTTTGGGTCCAGTCAATGTTCAAGTCTGAATTTGGCAAGAAAACCTCATCCATGCCCTGTGAAATCAGGGAAGTTGAAATATGATGGTCTCCATCTTTCAGCTGGTGCCGAATGGTGAAATGGCTATTGGCCGAAGCCTCAAGACGCATTTCAAGGACCTGGTATTCTCCTTGGCGGGAAAGCCTTGGTTTAAACACTAAGTCACCTGTATTGTAAACCCTTCCTTGTGCCCAAAACTTCACGTCAAACTTGGAAGAGTCTTCGGTGAAAAGAATGAGCGGAAGGGAGTCGTAAGTTTGGTAAGCTTTTAATTCAGCTTCCACAATGTTACCTCCGAGGGTAGAGAAATCAGCCCGAAGCACATCGTTCTCTAAACTAATTTTCTCTTCATTGGCATCAAGACTTCCATACGCGAAAACCCCGTATTTCTTTTGGGCTTCAAGAAGTTTCAGAGAATCCGGAAGAGAATCTACTACCATCCCCTCCATCTCAACCTCAGCCATTGGTTTCTCAATCACTGATTCCGTTGAATCAACCGGAGTTGGGGCAGGTTGTGCGGTTTCTTCTGGTTTGTTTTGATAGGTGAACCAAATTAAGATTCCTCCAATCAACAAGAGTCCGATAAGACTATTGATATCGGTCTTTTTCATACCAATTAAGCTTGTGTTTTATGAGCAAGTGATGCCCGAACAAATTCTACAAATAGTGGATGTGGCTTATGCACTGTACTTTTATACTCAGGGTGGAATTGTACCCCCATGAACCAAGGGTGGTCAGGAATTTCAACTATTTCAACCAATCCAGTTTCAGGATTGATTCCTGTGAATGCCATGCCGGCTTTTCGATACTCTTCTAAATAGGCATTGTTAAACTCGAATCTATGCCTATGCCTTTCGGAAATCATTCCTTTACCATACACCTTATGGGCTAAACTTTTAGGAACAAGCTCACAATTGCAGGCTCCTAAACGCATGGTACCTCCGTAATTCACAACTTTTTTCTGCTCCTCCATGAGGTCAATTACCGGGTCTTTTGTGGCGCGATCTATTTCAGCAGAATGGGCGGTATTTAAGCCAAGAACATTTCGTCCATATTCAATTACCGCGCATTGCATTCCTAAACAAATGCCTAAAAATGGAATCTTATTTTCACGTGCGTATTTAACGGCCAAAAGCTTTCCTTCAATGCCCCTTTCTCCAAATCCAGGGGCTACCAAAATCCCGTCCAAATCTTTAAGTAAAGATTCTGCTCCTGATTCTTCTAAGTTTTCAGAATGGATGAATTCAAGATCTACTTCGGTTTCATTGGCGGCCCCAGCATGGGTGAAAGACTCAATGATGGACTTATAAGCATCTTTAAGCTCAACGTATTTACCCACCAAGCCAATTTTAATCTTAGCTTTCGGGTTACCCAGCCTTTTCAGGAAGCTTTCCCAATCGCGCATATCAGGCTCAGAGGTTGGCATGTCTAATTTCCTCAATGCAACTTCTGCCAATTTTTGTTCGCGCATCAAAAGCGGAACCTTGTAAATGGTATCAGCGTCAATAGACTCAATTACTGAGTCTTTGTCTACATTACAGAAAAGGGCTAATTTTTTCTTGATGTCCTCACCCAAGGTATGCTCGGTTCTACAAACCAAAATATCTGGTTGAAGTCCGCTCTCTTGAAGTTTCTGAACCGAGTGTTGGGTGGGCTTGGTTTTAAGCTCACCTGCTGCTGAAAGGTAAGGCACAAGGGTAAGGTGAATGACCAAGCTATTATCGCCCAGTTCCCAGGTCAATTGACGAACGGCCTCAATGAATGGGAGGGATTCAATATCACCAACGGTACCACCAATTTCAGTGATTACAATCTCATAGTTTCCGGTATTCCCTAGAACCTGAATTCGGCTTTTAATTTCATCGGTAATGTGCGGAATGATCTGTACGGTTTTCCCTAGGTACTCCCCTTTTCGTTCCTTATCAATTACAGATTGATAAATTCTACCCGTAGTAACGTTGTTGGCTTGAGAAGTTGGCCGATTCAAAAAGCGCTCATAATGTCCCAGGTCAAGATCCGTTTCGGCTCCGTCATCGGTAACAAAACACTCACCATGTTCATAAGGGTTTAGTGTTCCCGGATCAATATTGATATAGGGGTCAAGTTTTTGAATGGTCACCGAATACCCCCTAGCCTGTAATAAATTGGCCAATGAGGCAGAGATGATTCCTTTTCCAAGGGAAGATGTAACCCCTCCTGTTACGAATATGTACTTGGTTGATGCCATGAAGCTGAAAAGCGTTTTCTAATTTGCCGATTAAAATGAAAGATTCGCTCCAACACTAGGAAGAATAGGCAATTGATAAACTGCCTTGTACTCAACCCGGTCAAAGTAAAATATGTTTTTGCGATTGTATGCATTCGTGATTCCGGCGTTGATTTCAAGCTTTACGGTTTCCGAAAACTCAAACTCTTTATTACCTGAAATATCTAATCTATGGTAATAAGGTAGCCTTCCTTGATTCAAATCAGCATATATAATTCCAAGACTTCCGTTGCTTGAAGTATAATCTGAGTCAATTCCGTCTTGTAAATTGGTGTTCTCATAAAACCCTTGGGTTTGGGTGAAAGGAAAACCAGAACCTAGGTTCCATCTTACGTCCAATCCCCATGATTTATCATCCCCAAATTTATAAGAGCCCACAAGGTTTACATTATGTCTTCTATCGTAATGTGGAGCATAGATCATGCTTCCATCATTTCTCTTGTTGAAGCCTAAAGAATATACGGCCCAAAGACGCATTCTTGGGGTTCTATACTTAACCAAGAAGTCTACCCCGTAAGCCAAACCTTCTTCTATGATGTAATTTTTTCTTAGTTCATCTGGAACATACAAGCTTGAATTCTTGTCGCTATATGGAGCCTCGTCAGGATAGATCTTATTTCGGTTTATGCCAATCAACTGATTAAAGTCTTTTACATACCCCTCCACATTTATGTCAAGGTTTTCAGTGAAATTGTACTCAAATCCAAAAATGGCATGTCTTGCTTTCTGTAGCTTAGAGATTACATCCTCTCCTTCAAATTTCTTTGGAAGTTGAACGTCTCCACTCAAAAATCCATAGAAAAGGTTTACCACATCACGATCTGAATTACCAGCAATCAGGTTCTGGCTATACAATCCGGCGGAAGCCTTAATTCTAAACACCTCGGTAATGTTCCACTTCAAAGCTACCCTTGGTTCAGGAGAAAATTCACGCAGGGAAGAATAGTAGTTTAAACGCAAGGAAGGTTCAAATAAGAATGCCGGACTTGAGTATTTATATTTCAAATACCCGGCTATTTCCGTATTGAAGTCTTCTTGGTAAATATGCCTATTTGCCGCATTATAAAGGCTAAATAAGGTGCTAAAGCCAATGATGTCTATTCCATAAGAGATTTGGTCTTTACCCGTCAAGAAATAGGTGAAATCAAGCCCTCCGTTAAAGCCAGAAATTTCAGAAGTCTTAGGCCGAGCATCGTTTTCTTGAAAAACAATCCCGTAATCAGAATAGGCAAAATTACCTTGAATCAGGGTGGTTGAAGTGGCAGGAACCAAAACAAAATTAGAACCGAAACCCGTAGACTTCCATCTCAACTGAGAAATCTGAGGGTAGTTTACCTGATCGTTAAAATTGAAGGCGAAAATATTGAACTTGGTTCCATTGTTTCCGTTCACCGACATTTTGGCGTAAATGTCTGTATAGTTAAACGGAAGACCCGCGGTATCAACATAAGAGTAAAGCGACCTAGATGTTTGCTCTAGGTAAGAGGTTTTGGAAGAAAGCAAAAAAGATGTTTTAGATCTTCCGTTTTTGTCTTTATTTCCAAGGGGGCCTTCAAGAAGAAGCTTGGCGCCGAACGGACTGGCACCTACTTTTCCGGCCAATCTAGACTTATTTCCATCTCTAATTTTAATGTCCATTACTGAGGAAATCCTCCCTCCATACTCAGCTCCGAAGCCACCGGTATAAATGTCCGCGGTTTTCAAGATATCTGTATCAAATACTGAGAAGAACCCAATGGAGTGGAATGGATTATAAACCACCATCCCGTCAAGGAGAACCTTATTATGAATGGGGGCCCCACCTCGAATGTAAAGCTGCCCTCCCTGGTCTCCGGTGAAAACCACCCCGGGTAAAACCTGAAGGTATTGAGCCAAATCTGGTTGCCCGCCCACGGTAGGTAATTGCTTAATTTCTACGGGCGTAATTTGGGTAACCGCCACCTGAACTTCAGACTTCTGTTCTTCGCGTTCAGCGGAAACCACTACCTCTTGCAAGACCTCAGACCCTTCAGAAAGGTAGATCTCAGTGGATGCAATTTTGCCTTTTTCAACGCTGATGTTCACTCCTAAACTATCATAACCAATAAAAGTGGCCACCATTCTATAATCCCCTACTGGAACATTGGTAATGGTAAAGAATCCGTTGATGTCAGTAACCGCTCCAAGGGTGGTATTGTTCAGCACCACATTGGCGAACATAACGGGTTCACCACTACCTTTATCGTAAACAAATCCGCGGACTGAGCCGGTTTGGGAATAAGCAGCAAGGGTTGTAAATAGACCTACTAAAAAAAATAGGCCCCGTAAGGCTTTATGCATAATTAAGGCTTTCAAAAAAATCGGTCAAAGATAATCATAATCAATGGCTGACCAATGATTCAAAAACCACTAGTAATCAATACTTAATACCTCCACTAAGGTATTAGGCGTTAAGTATTCGGTGAATTAATTCTTTGAAGAGGTCAGAAGGTGATGCTTGGGCCCCTACCCCTTTCGCCCTTAAATCCATTTCTCTGAGGATGGAAATTATTTTAAAAAGCTGGGGTTGGCTGTATTTTCTCACTCCCATTTCATAGTCTTTGGCCAAAAATGGAGGAAGCCCAAGAAAGGAGGCAATGGGCTTGGAGGCATTACGGGCATAATGGGCTTTCCAAACTTTTGAGAAGTAAGCGTAAAGCATTGCCGTTGTTAAAAGAACCGGGTGTTGGTTGGGATTTTTGCCAAAGTAATTGACAATCTTAAAGGCTCGAGCAGCATCTCTATTTGCAAGGGCATTGGTAAGCTCAAAATTGTTATAGTCTTTTGAGATTCCAATATGGGTTTCTATATGTAATGGCTCAACCGTCTCCTGAGCCTCCATGACCTTTGATAGTTTATCCAAGGCATTGGCAATCTGAGAAAGGTTGTTTCCAAGGTGCTCAGAAAGTAGCATGGTAGACTTGTCTGACATTTTCAAGCCTTTGGTTTTGGCAATTTGCCCAATATGGGTTGGAATTTGGTTGTCGTAAACCCTAGGAGTGGTTACCAAGGTGCCCACTTTATCAATTCCCTTTACCCACTTTAAATTCTTTGCGGCCTTCTTCTTATAGGCAAAGGCAAGTAAGGTTTGACTTTGGGGTTGTTTTAAATAAGGCAAAAGATTATCCCAATCTCTCAAATGCTGAGCTTCCTTAACCAAAACAACATTGAGCTGCCCCATCATAGGGTATCGCTTGGCAGCGGAAACAATGCTAGCCACATTGGTTTCATGCCCATAAACCACGGTTTGGTCAAAGCCCTGAACGGATTCATCGAGAATCTCATCTTCAACCACGGAGGCCAAAAGGTCAATAAAGTAGGGTTCTTCCCCATGAAAGAGGTAAACCGGCTTCCGGCTCTCTGACTTTAACGATTCTATGATTTTCTGAACATCCATTTCCTTCACAAAGCAAGAAAAAAACAAAGCATGAAATCTTTTATCTCCAGTTTTTCATCCACATTTTTTGCACCATTCAATCCTCGATTAATGTAAGTTTGCCCAGATGTCATCCTCAAAACCCATACATGAAAGGTTTCCTCCCTTAAACCTCAAGCCGAGTCAGCTGAAATTGAGAAGAAAAGAAGGGGTATTGGAAGTCTTTGACTCCTTTCGTAAAAAATGGCTAGTGCTTAACCCGGAAGAATGGGTGCGACAACAGCTTTGCCATGCTTTGATTCGAGATTTTGGTTTTCCTTCTGGGGGAATGCAGCTGGAGGCTGGTTTGGAAGTAGGTTTGGGAAAGTTTCGAACAGACCTTGTGGTATTTCATAAACGGAATCCCATAATCTTGATTGAATGCAAGGCCCCTGATGTTCCACTCAGTCATGAAACCCTTGACCAAGCAAGCCGCTACAACCTAAAACTAGGGGTTGAACATTTGTTAATTTCAAACGGAATCCAACACATTCATTTCCGAAAACAAGGAGAAGCCTGGGAAGAGAAATTTGAAATCCCTGATTTTCAATCTCTAATTTCCTGAACCATTTTCAAGAAATCTTGCATACCTTCTAAATGCTGAGCGCTCAAAGCATACTCTATTTTTTCTTGGGTATAATGAATGATTCGGGCTTGTGTTTCTGGGTCTTTTTCAAAATGGGTCACGGCTGTTTTTCTTCGCGCCAAGCCCCAGGTAACCGCATCTTCAAAATCTTTTAATTTATTAGGGTCAAGGGTTTTATAGCCAATCCACGCGGCAAACACAAAAGGTTTTCCCGTCATGGTTTTCCATTCCTCAGACAAATCCCATTCATACTTAAAGGCCCCGTTTAAATCAAAGGGCCGATCTCCAATAACCACCATGGCGTCATTTTCGGGTAGCCTAGACTCGTAACCTGGCTGAGTAGGAAGAAAATCTGGGTTTATTTTCCAGAAGTAATGGGCCAAGACCCGGCATAATTGAACGGAGGTTCTGGACTGATAGTCAAGGTGAATTTTTTCTATTTCATCCAAGGGAACTGAGGAATACATTTTCACGGTCTCAACCTCTCCATTTGCCGCTATACCAAAATTGCTAATCCTCAGGAGTTCTGGGTGATCAGCAAGAAGAACCACCGGCACCAGGCCTATATCTGCTTCTCCTTTTAAAAGAAGTTCGGCACAGGTTGAGGGTGGGTGAATTTCCAAGCTCCACTCATCCGCGGGTAAGCGATTTTGAATGCCATAAACAAAGGGGTAGGAATTGGCGTAAGAAACGGAAACTAGTTTTATCATACTTCCTGATCGGTTTCAAGTACTGCAAGGGTGGCGGCAATAATCCCCGCGCCTGGCGCAATAATCCATCCCACAAAGGGAACCAAAAACAAAAGGTAAAAAACCAAGCCATTGCCCAAGGCCAATCCTCTATGTTTCCGAATGTAAGAAAGGCTCTGCTTTACCGATAAGCCTTTCCGTTCAGAAGAATAATCAACCATGGCCACACCCCAGAAATAAGCCGTTATTATAAATGCCAAAACGGGGGCAAATACCCAGGTAAATAATGAAACCAAAGCCACCAGCAGTAATTCATAAACCAAACATCGAATGGCCATCAATACCCCTCTCCACACATCTTTTAAAAATCTTCCCAGATGAAAGGGATAGGATTTCCCGGTAAGGATTTCCTCAACCCGCTCAGAAAGCAATGCCAATACAGGAGAAAGAATTACCAAAACCAAGTTTTTATAAATCAAGGCGTATCCGAAAAAAAGCAAAACCCGAAGGCCAATCCCAAGAATCCATTCCAAGGAGGTTTTCCACCAAACGTCCTCCTCGCCTAGCCAAGCTTCCAAGCCAGAAATGGCCCATTCAGAAACCTCAAATGAAGACCAAATCAAAAGAGACAATAAGACCAAATGAATGATGCCTGGTAAGATGAAATACAACCATAGCTTATGTTTCCGAACAAATGCCGGCACCTTTCCATAGGCTTGAACAGACCTTGTAATTTCCTTGAAATTCATATTGCGAAAATAGAGAATGCCTTTAAGAAAGTTCGGGTAAAATGGATGCAGGGGATTAATTACCTTTGCGCCCTTATTTTTAGACCCAATATTATGTTTTCAAGTTTAGAGGCAATTAGTCCTGTTGATGGTAGGTATAGACGCGTAACTGAGCCTTTGGCTGGTTTTTATTCAGAGTCTGCTTTAATCCGGTATCGGGTTTTGGTAGAGGTTGAGTATTTCATCGCCCTTTGTGAATTGCCCCTTCCTCAGCTTGAAAGCTTTCCGAAAGATAAATTCGAGGCTCTTAGAGGTTTGTACCAAAACTTCTCAACTGAGTCTGCCGAAAAAATCAAGGAAATTGAGAAAACCACCAACCACGACGTAAAGGCGGTTGAGTATTTCATCAAAGACTTTTTTGAGGCTGAGAAACTTGAAGCGTATCAAGAGTTCATTCATTTCGGATTGACCTCACAAGACATCAACAATACAGCCATTCCAATGAGCTTAAGGGAGGGCATTGAAGATGTATACCTTCCAGCCCTTCTTGACGTTTTCCAAAAGCTTCAAGACCTTGCTGAAGAATGGAAAGACATTCCGCTATTGGCAAGAACTCATGGGCAACCTGCTTCCCCTACTCGATTGGGAAAGGAAATTCAGGTTTTTGTTGAGCGCTTGAAAGAGCAAATGATTTCTTTGGGTGATATTAAATACGCCGGCAAATTTGGGGGTGCAACTGGAAATTTCAACGCCCATAATATTGCCTACCCTGATACAGATTGGCACGCTTTCGCGGATGATTTCCTTTCTGAGAAACTAGGCATTTCCAGATCCTACCCTACCACCCAAATTGAGCATTACGACCATCTTGCCGATTTGTTTGATACCATGAAAAGGATCAATACCATTTTGCTTGACCTTGACCGGGATATGTGGACCTATATCAGCATGGATTATTTCAAGCAAAGAATTAAAGAAGGCGAAGTTGGTTCTTCTGCCATGCCTCATAAGGTGAATCCCATTGACTTTGAAAACTCAGAAGGAAACATTGGAATTGCAAATGCCCTTTATGAGCACCTTAGTGCTAAGCTTCCTGTTTCTAGATTGCAAAGAGACCTTACTGACTCAACGGTTCTTAGAGCCATTGGCCTACCCATTGCTCATAGCTTAATTGCCTTTAAAGCCCTTGAAAAAGGACTTGGAAAAGTGATTGTGAACCAAGATAAAATTGCAGCTGACCTTGAGGCTAACTGGGCGGTTGTTGCAGAGGCAATTCAAACCATATTAAGAAGGGAAGGGTATCCTAAGCCTTACGAGGCTCTGAAAGCCTTAACTCGTACCAATTCAAAAATAACCGAAGCTTCCATTGGTGAATTTATAAACCATTTAGAGGTTTCCGATTCAGTAAAAACTGAACTCAAAAAAATTCGTCCAGAAAACTATTTAGGGGTCTAAGAGAGACTGGCGCTTACACGCTTCACAATCTCATCTGCTATGGATAAACAAGCTGTTGCCGCTGGTGATGGCGCGTTAATTACGTGTAGAGAAGACGGGCCTTCAGCGAAGTCAAAATCATCATGCATTTCTCCGTCAGGCCTTAGGGCCATGGCTCTTACCCCTGACCGGGCTTGCTTGATTTCTGAATCTTTTAATGAGGGCATCAAACCTTGGAGCTCTTTCAAAAAACGCTTCTTTGAAAAGGCTCTTCGATACTCCATTAATCCGTATTTCCAATGCTTTTTAAAGAGCTTCCGGGTTCCTGAAAAGCCTAGGGCGTCAACGGTATCTCGGTAAGAGAAATCTGTTTTTGAATATCCTTCCCGCTTGAAGGTGAAAACCGCATTGGGTCCGCATTCAACCTCCCCGCTGGTCATTCTTGTGAAATGAACCCCTAAAAAGGGAAAAGCCGGATTGGGAACCGGATAAACCAAGTTTTTAATCTTGTGACGAGCATCCTCGGTGAGCTCGTAATAATCACCCCTAAAGCCCACAATGCGTAAGTCAGGCTTCAATCCATCAAGCTTGGCCAATCGATCCGAGAACAAGCCCCCACAAACTACCAAGAATTTCGACTGTATATTGGAGGTTTTAGTGGTGATTAACTTAACCTTATCTCCATCTATTCCGATAACTTCTTCTTCAAAGCGAATCTCTGAATGGGGATTGATTTCCAATACTTTTTCGAGGAGCCTTTTTGTAACCGCCTTGAAGTCAATGATTCCTGTTTGAGGAATAAAAAGGGCTTTTTTAGATTGAATAAAAGGTTCAACCTCCTTGGCTTCTTTTGAATCAAGTTCTTTGATTCCGCTTAAACCGTTTTCAATGCCTCTTGCCACTAAACTTGGAAGGGCTTTTACTTCTGCCTCGTTTTTAGCCGCTACAAGTTTTCCGCAAACCTCATGTTGAATACCTTCGGCTTTTGCAAATTCTACCAAGGCTTCTCGCCCTTCTACGCAGTTTTTGGCCTTGAAAGATCCGGGCTTATAGTACAGGCCTGAATGCAAAACTCCAGAGTTTCTCCCAGTTTGGTGAAAGGCCTCATGGCTTTCTTTTTCCAAAACCAAAACCTTGGCATCAGGGTATTTTAATTGAAGTTTATAAGCGGTAGCAGCACCTACAATACCGGCGCCAATAATTGTAAAATCGTAGTTCTCCACAGTTAGGGTTTTCTTCCTTGGTTAATCCAGGCCTGAAGGGTGTTAATCTGGCAATCGCTGAGTTTCGGTTGACCTTGAGGCATGGCAATGTACCCAGATTCATGCCTTACTGAACCCATAAGTTGAAGTGTATCCACATTTAATGAAGCCTCATAGGTTGATAGGTCTATCCCAAATGCCGGACTTGGTCCTGCATGACATCCTGCGTAAGCACAGCTTGGCTCAAAAATATCTTGAACATCTACAAAGGTAATCTCAGTAGTATCGCAAGAACTCAAGCCAATGAACAAATCTTCTTTCTTATCATAATAACAAGCGTTCAGACTAAGAATGCCGATTGTAAAAAGTAAAAGATTAATTATTCGGGTAGCCATCTTGGATCCAGATTTCTAGGGTTTGAATTTGGCAATCACTTAATTCATTGGCCCCCGGAGGCATGGGTGCAAAATAAGGTGAATTGCCTTGAACGGTTCCTAATAAGGCTCCGTTAGCGGCTTGTTCGGAAATTTCTTGGTAATTGGTCAAGCTGATTCCGGCCTGGGGTTGAGCTGTGCCATGGCAGCCCACACAGAATTGGTCGATCATAGGTTTTATGGAAGATGCGAATCCAACAAGACTCGTGTCGCAGTCTGCCTCACAACCATTGTTCAGGGCCTGCTGACGAATCCAGGTTTTGAGCATGTTTATTTCATTTTGACTAAGTGGGTCATAAGGGGCCGGGGGCATAATATCCTCCGGATCATCTTCGGTCAAAACTTCAATCAACTCACTCTCATCTGGGTCACCTCGCACTATTAAATCCTCCTCATCTGAATTCATGATGTTCTCATAAGAATCTAAAACAATTCCGTCTTCCGCTGTAGCGGCATCATGACAACCAGGAATGGCGCATGAGGAAATGAGCAATGGAAGTATATCGTTGGCAAAATAGGCCGTATCCGGATCGCATTCACCCAATTTATCCCCATTTCCATTTCCCACAATGATGGGATCATGGGTACAGGCATAGAGCAGGATAAATGAAAAAATTAAAGCTTTTATTCTCATGGAAGTAAAATTCGCTTTAAGCGGAAGGGCCGTGCAAATCTAGTTATTTGGCTTTCCATCTTCTACCCAAATTTCAATTTTCTCAATTGAGCAAGCAGGTAGCTTTGAAGATGATTTCGGCATGGGCGATGCCCCTGATTCGTGTTTAATGGATGCTAAAAGTAAGGACCCACTTACCTTCGAGGCTTCTGCATGGTTTTCAAGGTTAATGCCTGAAGCAGGAACTGAGCCCTTATGGCATCCTGAAAAGGCACAGGAATTGGTAAATATGGGTTGAATATCACTTGCGTAAGACACGGTATCAATGTCACAATCTTGGCCAAGATCATTCTTATTATCCTCCGTACAAGCGAATAGGAAAATGGAAAAGGCTATCAAAAAAAAGTATTTCATGAATCGAGAACTTTGGTTTTTGGAATTCTTAAAAGCAAGACGAAACCTAGAATGAAGAACACGATTAGAGCCAAAATGGAATTCCGCATTGAGCCGGTTAAGCCTTCAATAAATCCGAAGGATGCTGTACCAATAACGATGGCAAGCTTTTCTGTAATATCAAAGAAGCTGAAAAAACTTGCATGGTCTTTGGTTTCAGGCAGCATCTTTGAGTAGGTTGACCGGGCCAGGGCTTGTATTCCACCCATTACCAATCCAACTACCCCAGCAACTATGTAAAAATCAACCGGTGTATGTACAAAGAAATAGGTCCCTACACATATGCCAATCCATATAAACAAGGCCAAGCCCAAGGCTTTTAAATTACCGAAGCCTTTTGAGAGCCGAGCAAAAGAGCTTGCACCTAGGATTCCGACGAATTGTATTAAAAGAACGGAGATGATGAGGTTCTTGGATTCAAGGCCTGGAATTTCTTTTTTAGCAAATAGAACCGCCATGAGCATAACGGTTTGTACCCCCATGCTAAACACAAAGAAGCTTAGAAGGTAAGCCCTAAGTCTTTTGGTTTCTTTCAATTGTAACCAAACCGACTTTAATTCTTTGAATCCATTAAAAATCACATCCTTGTTTGCCTTTCGGCGATACACGTTGTTGGGCAGTCTTCGGTAGGTTATTTGAGCGAATCCAATCCACCAAACTCCTACCAAAACAAACGACCAACGGGTAAGCATACCCGCATTTTCATAGCCTAGCCAATGAGGGTTCATAATGAATACCAGGCAAAAAATCAGCAAAAGGGCAGAACCGAGATAGCCTAAGGAAAACCCCCGAGCCGAAATTTTATCATGATGCTCTGGGTCTGCAATTTCCGGCAAAAAGGCATTGTAGAATACCAAGGATCCCCAATAACCCAAAGAGGCCAATAAAACAGAAACCATGCTCAAACCTAAATGCTCCGGATCGAAAAAGAAAAGGCTAGCTGAGGCGAAAGCTCCAAGGTAGCAGAAGAATTGAAGGAAGCGTTTTTTGTTTCCTGAATAATCGGCTATGCCTGATAAAATGGGCGACAGTACCACCACGATCATAAAGGATATGGAAACTACATACGAGTAAAGCTCTGAGTTTCGGAAGGACCTAGAAAAAACCTCAACCAAATCAGAGCCATCACTGCCTCGCGTTATGTTCTCATAAAATACAGGGAATAATGCCGAGGTAATTACAAGCGGATACACCGAATTGGCCCAATCGTAAAAGGTCCATGCCCGGATAATTCGCGGGTTGTTTTTTTCCATTTTCAACGAATCCGGAAACGAAGGCCAATTTTATGAGCCATGATATCTCCTACCGTGAACTCATACATTAATTGTCCGCCCTCAGATACATGATACCCGGCAGAAATCACCATTCCAGCCCCAAAGCTTGGGTCTAGTTTTCTGGATTCAGAAACGGCTTTATCGTAATCGGAATTGTACTTCCAAACATTGTAATTCAATTGAAATCCGCCCTGAAGAACCAAGGCATCTGCAAGTGTGGTCGTTCCTAAGCCTCTCAACATGAACTGACTCAGCCCATAATTCTCAAGTTTCTTAAAGATTTGAACCCTTTCCTGATTGTTTTGGTCGGTCCATTTCACATCGTAATTATAAGAATTGGTAAAGGCCTGGGTAGAGTATCCGAGTCCGATTTTTATGAAATCATTTAAATAAGGCTCAATGGAAATGGAAAACCCTGGGGTTGATCGGGATGTTCCTCCAGTGGCATCCACTTCTTGACCTTGATGCTGTTGAAGGCTTAAATCTTCATAGGGAGCAGGCATACGATCAATAACCGCTTTTGGCATATAGAAGCCCACCATAGCGGCCCCGTCTACTTTAAGTCCTCCTTGACTTTTAGCAGTAAGGGCAAAACATATACAAAGGATGAATAGAATCTTTTTCATACGGATTTGAACTTTGAGGCAAGGTAAGGTATTCCTAAAATACTGAAAAGGTGATTTTTTCAATCCCTTACATAAAAGCTTACCAACAAAAAAGGGGAGCCAAGCTCCCCTTTATCAAATATTTACATCTGAAAATTAATTCTCAGCTTCCAATTTCTTGATTAGGTTAAGGGCAGAGCCTGCTCTAAACCAACCAATTTGTTGTTCGTTATAGGTATGGTTCACGGTGATAACATCCTTTGAACCGTCTTCATGAACAATTTCAAGCTTTAGGGGCTTGTCTTCCGCCATTTGGTCAAGGTCAAGAAAATTGAAGGTATCCGCTTCCTGAATCTTGTCATAATCTCCCTCATTCGCGAAGGTTATGGCAAGCATACCTTGCTTTTTCAAGTTGGTTTCATGAATTCTAGCAAAAGACTTAGTAAGTACTACACGTACACCTAAATGTCTTGGCTGCATGGCTGCATGCTCACGAGAAGAACCTTCCCCATAATTATGGTCACCCACAACAATGGTTTTAATTCCTTCTGCTTTATATTCACGTTGAACGGCAGGAACCTCTCCATGTTCACCAGTCAATTGGTTCTTAACAGAATTGGTTTTGTCGTTATAGGCATTAACCGCTCCTGTAAGGGTATTGTTTGAAATATTATCAAGGTGACCTCTATATCTCAACCAAGGACCCGCCATTGAAATATGGTCTGTGGTACATTTTCCTTTGGCCTTGATCAGCAGCTTCAACCCGGTTAGGTTTTCACCATTCCAAGGGTCAAATGGGTCAAGCAATTGAAGTCTTTCAGAGCCTTCTTTCACTTTCACTTCTACTTGTGATCCATCTTCAGCAGGAGCTTGGTATCCAGGATCTTCAACATCAAAGCCTTTCGAAGGAAGTTCAAATCCAGAGGGTGGATCTAGTTTCACTTCTTCTCCGTTTTCGTTGGTAAGCGTATCCGTTATCGGGTTAAACCCAAGTTCTCCAGCAATGGCAATAGCGGTAACCAGCTCAGGTGACCCCACAAAGGCATGTGTATTCGGGTTACCGTCGGCACGTTTGGCAAAGTTTCTGTTAAAAGAGTGAACAATGGTGTTTTTCTCTTTTTTCTCGGCTCCTTCTCTGGCCCACTGACCAATACAAGGACCACAAGCATTTGCAAATACAGAAGCTCCGATGCTTTCAAAAGTATCAATGAATCCATCGCGGGCAACGGTATAGCGTACCTGCTCAGAGCCTGGGGTTACCGTGAATTTGGCTTTTGACTTTATCTTTTTATCGGCGGCTTGTTTGGCAATACTCGCTGACCTAGAAATGTCTTCGTAAGAGGAATTGGTACAAGAGCCTATCAAACCATATTCAACCTTGGTTGGCCATCCGTTTTTCTCAGCTTCCTCTCTCATTTTTGAAATCGGGGTTGCGATATCTGGAGAGAAGGGTCCGTTCAGGTGTGGCTCAAGGGTTGAAAGGTCAATTTCAATTACTTGATCAAAATACTTTTCAGGATTTGCATAAACCTCATCATCACCGGTTAAGTGTTCGGCAATTTCATTGGCCATATCAGCCACTTCTGCCCGGTCGGTAGACCTTAGGTAGCGGTCCATGCTTTCATCGTAACCGAAGGTAGAGGTGGTTGCCCCAATTTCAGCACCCATGTTGCAAATGGTTCCTTTACCTGTGCAGCTCATTGACTTGGCACCTTCTCCAAAGTATTCAACAATGCAGCCAGTTCCTCCTTTTACGGTAAGGATACCAGCCACTTTCAGAATCACATCCTTGGCAGAGGTCCAGCCATTCATTTTTCCGGTTAGTTTAACACCGATGAGTTTTGGAAATTTCAATTCCCAAGGCATTCCAGCCATAACATCAACGGCATCAGCACCACCTACACCGATGGCCACCATTCCAAGCCCTCCGGCATTCACGGTATGGCTATCGGTACCAATCATCATTCCACCAGGGAACGCATAATTTTCAAGTACAACTTGGTGGATAATACCTGCACCGGGTTTCCAGAAACCTATTCCGTATTTGTTTGAAACGGAAGAAAGAAATTTAAAAACCTCGTTGTTGTTGTTGATGGATTCTTGAAGATCTTTATCAGCTCCAACCCTTGCTTGAATCAAGTGATCACAATGCACGGTAGAAGGAACGGCTGCCTGAGCTTTCCCGGCTTGCATAAACTGAAGCAGGGCCATTTGAGCTGTGGCATCTTGCATGGCAACGCGGTCAGGAGCAAAGTCAACGTAAGACTTGCCTCGGGTGTATTCCTTATCCGTTTTACCATCCCAAAGGTGGGCATAAAGTATTTTTTCAGAAAGAGTTAGGGGGCGGTTGGTAAGATTGCGGGCCGCGGCCACCCTTTCGGGGAATTTGGCATAAACCTCGCGGATCATTTCTAAATCAAAGGCCATAATAGGTAGTATGAGTTATCGATTTCCTTGAAACTTAGCTTGGCTAAGGGGTTGCGAAAGTACAAAATTGAAACAAGGATTTGAAAAGGAAAGAACCAATTCTTCAAATGGTTTATTAATCTAACTCGCTTTCCAAGTGAAGATAAATTCGAAGCCATTCTTAGCCTCAATTATTTTTGACTCTCCGTGGTTCAAGGCAACCAATTTGGTAATGATGGAAAACCCAATTCCGGTTGACTCAAATGACCTTGGCTGGCTCCCGGTATTCAGTAGGTTCATAATGTCAGGGTTCTTGCTCAGGTCTATCCCCACCCCATTATCTCTATAGGTGAACTCGTAGAATTCATCCTTTTTAACCACTTCTAGCCTTACTTTCAAGGGATTCACATTGGCGTATTTAATGGAATTTGAAATCAAGTTGCCCATGATCTGCTCAAATTGAACCTTATTTATCTCAATCTCATGCAAATCAGAATCTATTTGAAATTCAAACTCTCCATGAAACTCTTTCATTAACTCAAGCTCAAGACTCTTTAGGTTTATTGTCTGTAGGCCTTCCACCCCTTCTCCCGCCAATGAATAATCAAGCACATTGGATATTAGGCCTTTCATGGATTCATTGGTGGTTTCCAAAAGGCTTATGAGTTTCACCATTTCCTTATTCGGGTCAGACTTCAAGTCTTTAAGAGCTTTTATGATAAGGTTTGAATTGCCAAGAGGAGTCTTTAGGTCATGGGCCACAATCAAAGCAAAGTCTTTTAACTTTTGGTTTTTCCTATTCAAGTCCTCTTGCTGCATTTTGATTTTCTTCATTTGAAGATAGGTTCCGTAAGAGTACATGGCATACATCCCAATTGAGGTTAATATGGCCAATACTTGATTGGTATATGCAATGATTTCCAAATTTTCTGCTGAAAGTTTAACCAAAGGGGGATGGATCGGATAAAGGAATTGAAGCAAAATAAAAACGGGTATACCTACAAAGGAAATGAGGTCGTAACCCCGAAAGCCTTTCCCTGGAAAAAATAATAAGGCCACCCCCATTCCGGGAATTAAGTAGAGTTCAATCAAGGCCCATTTCCCAAAAGCCATGGATAAGGCAAAAATAAACAGGTAAGAAAGGATGAGGAATGAAATTCTTCCAGCATTGTACTTTTTCACCCGAATCAATACCAAGGATGAAATTGGAATAATAAGGCTGCTTAAAGTAAGTTGGAATATAAGATTTAAGGAATCAATGGTGGAAATCATCCACATCAATATAAAAATCGCGAAAAAGGAATAATATGAGAGAATTACACATGCCTGAACGCCCCGAAAATCTAAATATTTTTCAGGGTTTGCATGGTTCATGTCAAACATTCGTTTCAAGTCGGGTCCGTTTATTATAAAACCCAATCATCCATTCAATTCAATGAATAAAATTGAAGGCGAGGCTCTGGTTAGATTCTAGTAAGTTACAATAATTTATGTATCTCATTGGCTCAAACCAGTAATTATGGTTACATTCTTGACGAAGAAGAATCATGAATCTTTCTTGAATAGGGGTAATTTTGAAAATCGTTTTCCTTTATTTGCCATGGAAATCTTTGTCGATGAATTCAGTTTTTAAAGAGAATGTTAAAATTGCCTTCGCATCCATACGGAGCAACGCTTTGCGTACGGCAATTACTGCCGGAATCATCGCCATTGGGATTACGGCCCTGGTTGGAATTCTTACCTCTATAGAGGTCTTTAAGTCTACCATTTCTGAAAATTTTGCCCAAATGGGCTCCAATACGTTTACCATCCAGAACCGGGGGCCCAACATTCGAATTGGCCAAAGAGGTGAAAAACCCAAAAACCATCCCCTGATTTCCATCAACCAAGCAGAAGCCTTTAAAGAAAGTTTTGAATTCCCCGCACTTACGTCCATTTCATTTATTGGCTCCGGTGCTGTTGAAGTAAAATCAGGCACGGAAGAAACCAACCCGAACATTCAGGTTTGGGGAGGGGATAAGGAGTATTTGGCAACGGCTGGGTATGAAATTTCGGAAGGCAGGAATTTCTCTACCACTGAGATTCAAGAGTCAAGGCCCTATGCCATTATTGGCTCTGACCTGAAAAAGGAATTGTTTGGAGAAGGCAATGGCCTGGAACAGGTGATTAGCATTCGCGGACAAAAATTCAAGGTAATCGGGGTTTTGACCGAGAAAGGATCGGCTCTGGGCTTTGGAGGTGACAAGGTGGTGATTATCCCCTTGCATACCGCCCGGAAAATGTTCTCCCGCCCCAATATGTCATACAGTGTCTCGGTAATGGTTCCTACTCCTGGAATGATGGAGTCAGCTCTTGGCGAAGCTACCTCTGCCATGCGAAAAGTGCGAGGGTTAAAACCCACAGAAGAAGACAATTTTAACATTACCAAAAGCGACAACATTGCCCAAATGGTTATCGGTATCACCAGTCAAGCTGGAGGAGCCGTAACCATTATTGGAATTATTACGCTGCTTTCATCGGCCATAAGCCTAATGAATATCATGTTGGTTTCCGTAACCGAAAGAACCCGTGAAATTGGAATTCGAAAATCTATTGGGGCAACTGCTGGAACCATCCGGAAACAGTTTTTAATTGAAGCCATCTTGATTACCCAAATTGGCGGACTTGGTGGGGTGATTCTTGGAGTAAGTCTTGGCAACCTAACCGCCTTGCTCATGAATGGAAGCTTTGTAATTCCATACGACTGGATGGCCCTTGGTCTTGGCCTTTGTTTTTTGGTGGGAATTCTTTCAGGCTTCATCCCGGCAAACAAGGCTTCAAACCTTGACCCAATTGAGTCTTTGCGCTACGAATAGCCTGACCTAAATCATTGCGTGTTTGATCCAGGAAGCGTATTCTCCTTCCATTCAAAAAAAACCTTAAAACACGCTTACTTTTATGAATTTAGAAGAGATTACTGCGGCTATTCAAGACTTTGTTGCCGTTTACGGTCTTAAATTGATTGGGGCTGTTGCGGTCTTAATCATTGGCCTTTGGGTCGTTAAAATTTTAACTCGGGCTACCTCCAAACTCATGGAGAAACGTAACCTAGAGCCCTCCCTTAGAAGTTTCCTGAAATCCATCGTCAATATTGGCCTAAAGGTCTTATTGGTGATTTCTGTTTTGGGTATGATTGGCATAGAGATGACCTCCTTCATTGCCATTTTGGGTGCTGCTGGTTTGGCCATTGGTATGGCTCTGAGTGGAACTCTACAAAACTTTGCAGGTGGAGTGCTCATCCTGATTCAAAAAAACATTCAGGTAGGTGATTATATTGAGGCTCAGGGCTACGACGGCACCGTTCAGGCCATCAATATTTTTAATACCGTCCTCAAAACTCCAGATGCTAAGATCATTGTAATTCCCAATGGCCCACTAGCCACTGGCTCTTTAACCAATTACTACAAAGAGCCCAACCGTAGGGTGAACTGGGACATTGGTATTGCATACGGAGACGACGTTGACAAGGGCCGTGAGGTAATGGAAAAAATGCTCAAGGCCGATGAACGGGTGCTTGATGACCCTGCTCCGATGGTGGTTGTATCTGGACTTGGAGACTCCTCGGTGAATTTATCCGCCCGTGCCTGGTGTAAATCATCCGATTACTGGGGACTTTATTGGGACATCAACGAAAAGGTTTACAAGACCTTCGGAGACCATAATTTGAATTTCCCTTATCCAACCATGGACCTAAACGTGAGTCAAAATTCCTAAGGAAATTACTCTTAAACAAGAAAGGTGGTTCTGGATCAGGACCACCTTTTTTATTGCCTATAAAAAAAGGCCATCATCTCTGACAGCCTTTTTAAAATATGATTTTGGTTGAATTGATTTAGTTCGAACCAATAACTTCAAAGTTTAGGGTAGTGTTAACCTCTCTATGAAGACGAATGTTCGCTTCATACGGACCAACAGCTTTGATGTTACCACCTTGGATGCGGATGTACTTTTTGTCGATTTTGAAGCCAAGCTTAGCAAGCTCTTCAGCAAGATTAGCATTGGTTACAGAACCGAAAAGTTTATGTCCGCCTTGGGCAGTTTTCGCAACGATCTTAACCTCAGATTGAGAAAGGCTATTAGACATTTTCTGTGCCTCTTCAACCTCCTTCTTCTCTTTGAATGCACGCTGTTTAAGCGTTTCTTCAAGCATTTTCTTCTCACTAGAAGTTGCTGCAACAGCAATGCCCTGAGGAATCAAATAATTACGAGCATAACCAGGCTTTACTGAAAGAACATCGTCTTTATAGCCTAGATTTTCTACGTCTTTTTTAAGAATAATTTCCATAGCTCGTCTTATTTAAGCAAGTCACCTACGTAAGGCATAATGGCCACGTGGCGCGAACGCTTGATGGCTTGGGCAACTTTGCGTTGGTACTTCAATGAATTACCTGTGAGACGACGAGGAAGGATTTTACCTTGCTCGTTTACAAAGCGCATCAAAAACTCAGGGTCTTTGTAGTCAATGTACTTGATGCCGTATTTTTTGAAACGACAAAATTTCTTCTTGTTACCTGTCTCAATGGTAGGCGGAGTCAGATAGCGAATTTCCGACTGATTGGCCGCTTTGGCCGTGTTTTCTAAATCGCTCATGCTTCGGCAGGTTTTTTCTTGTTCGACATTTTTTGACGACGACGCTCAGCATAGGCAATGGCATGCTTGTCTAGCTTAACGGTCAGAAAACGCATAACGCGTTCATCCCTACGCATCTCTACTTCCATCTCTTGGATGGCGGTACCCGGGGCACGAAATTCAAACAAATGGTAAAATCCAGACTTTTTCTTCTGGATCGGATAGGCTAGCTTTTTCAAGCCCCAATCTTCCTTACTTACCATCTCAGCACCTGATTTAGCAAGCACATCAGCGAATTTCTGTACCGTTTCCCCTACCTGCTCGTCAGATAGGACGGGATTCAAAATGAAAACGGTTTCATACTGATTCATAAATACTTGATTTTGTTTTAGTTCAAGCCGAAAAAATTTCGGACGGCAAAAGTAGAAAATTTACTTTTAATTTAGATGGTTTCCGAATAAAAAGTCAATCATTATATTATTTTCATTAAGAGGCCTGAGGGGGATTCAACAGCCAGTGCATCTTAGCCTAAGGGTCATAAAAACCTTAATATATGGTTGCACCCGGGTGTGGGGGCCTTTTTGTAATCATTGGCTACAAAGGTTTGATCCGCCTAGGGCGAATTGAGGGGCTAGTGTATCGGGGCTTGTCGTTTTACCAAGGTTCATGCGCCCTGGGCGTATGCCGTCTAGATTAAAACGAGAAGGTTGATTGCAGCCAAAAAGGTATGATTAACTTGAACCTGTCTAATCATCAAGACGGTACTATCCTACTGCGCACCCCGGAAGGAGGAAACTTATGGGGTTGAGCCAATCTGATTGACACGTTGCCCTAACCAAATAATTCCTCCCATACATTTTATCCGCCTCAGGCGGATAACGTCTCTTTAACCCAAAGCCCCACAAGATGCCAGGATGCGCCCTGGGCGTATGCCGTCTAGATCAAAACGAGAAGGTTGATTTCTACCAAAAAGGGTTGAGTAACTCAAATCAGTCCAATCAACAAGGTGGAAATTGCCTACTGCGCATCCCGGACGGACGAAACCTTAGGGATTAAACCAACATCCCTGGTACTCTGCCCTAACCAAATAATTTCAACAATCCCTTATCCGCCTCAGGCGGATAACGTCTCTTTAACCC
>CAKZPI010000007.1 GCA_937139155.1 uncultured Flavobacteriales bacterium | reverse complement strand
GTTTTGCTATCGCTGCCCACTGGATTGCTCACATCAAGGCTAATGGTATAAAGCCCTGGGGTATCATAGGTCACATAGCCCGGATTTGCATCCGTGCTGCTGCTAGGGTTGCCCCCGTCAAAGTCCCAAAGGAAGTCTACCGCATTGGGAGTGGATTGATTGATAAAGAACACCGAATCGTTCTGGCAAATGACGGTGGTATCTGCTTTGAAATCCGCCGTTGGGGCGCTAGACACTCCGGTGATGTTTACATTGTCTATGTATAAATTGTTCCCCGCATCGCTATAGGTAGTGAAACGGAACTTTACATTGTCTAGACCCGCCGTCTCATCGGTTAGGTCAAAGTCCAAGCAACTTGCTCCATAGGCCCCAGACAAGCACCAGTCTGAAAGTTGACCGGGGGTGAACTCGTTTTGAGATGGAAGAATCGTAGCAAAGCTTCCCGTTCCATCGTCGCCAAAAGAGGCTATCCGCGTCCAGTCTGACCCGCAGTCTGTGCTATAGCTAATGATCAAAGAATCTATGGCCGAGGTTGAATACACCTGGTAGGCATGTTCAAAGCTCATAAACACAGAATCGTAAATGGCCAAATTAAAGGGAGGAGACACCAAATGGTCATAGGCCCCTACTCCTTGACCGTTGTTGAAGTGGTTGAACTTCGCTGCCAGACTACCCCCATTGCCACTTGCTGAGTCGATCCTCCATTTGCGCTTTCTGTCAAGGTTTACCGTATACCAATCGTTGGTGGCAAAGTCGCCTGTTTCAAAGTTCTCAGTAAAAGGAAGGTCTCTTGGTTCTACCACCTTGATGTAGTCTTGCACAATGGTGGTATCGGTTCCAAAGAAGTTCTTGGCCACCAAGGCTACGCTGTACAGACCCGGTTGGTTGTAGGTGACTTCGGGGTTTTGAGATGTGCTCTGAGCTGGGTTTCCGCCAGGGAAGCTCCACTCCCATGAGGTAGGCTCGTTCTCTGAAGTGTCATAGAACTGGACCGCTTCGCCAAGGCAGGCAATGGGGTAGTCTGATACGAAGCTAGCTTTGGGCTCTCTTCCTACATAGAATCCTGAAACATTTATATTATCTATGAAGATATTGTTTCCGCCTCCGTTAACAGCAATTAGTCTAACCTTTAACTCCTTATTAAACTTAAAAGAAGAAAGGTCATAAGAGGAGCAAGCTGTATTACTTGTTCCGGAAATACACCAATCTGATTCTTGGGAAGGGGTAAACTCTCCCGTACCAGGAGCGACAGTTCCAAAAGTTCCAGCGCCAGTGTGAACAAGGGTCTCTAAGGTTTGCCAAGAGCCTCCACAGTCATCTGAAACCTGAATAATTAAGGAGTCAGGTGAGCTGCTTAAACCCGTGGGCTGGTAAGCATGTTCAAAAGAGAAGCTAACCGAATCCCAGTCACCGAAGTCAAGTGGCGGTGAAACGAAGAAGTCCCGTTTACCTGCTGAGCCTTGATTGTTGAAAATATCGTATTTCAGAGACTTAGACCCAGGTGTAGTTCCTCCCGTTTGAACAATTTCAAAAGTATGATCATTGTTTGGGTTTTGGATGGCCCAAGCGTGCTCACCGAATGTGCTAGCTGGAGACTCAAAATCTTCAACCAATGGCAATTGATAACCTGTAGTTACTCGAATAAAGGATCTTTTTTCTTCGGCATCGGTACCAAGTGCATTTGACACGGTCAATTTAACCGTATAAACTCCTTGTTGAGAGTAAACCACGGAAGGGTTTTGTGCTGTTGATGTTGAAGGGGTTCCTCCTGGGAACTCCCAGTTCCAAGTTGTTGGAGATCCTGAGGATTGGTCTTTGAAATTAATCATTGTACCCGGACAGGCTACTCTTGGGCTTGCCGAGAACTCAGCTTCAGGGAAACCTGCACCTGTACCTCCAATATTTATATTATCAAGGTATAGGTTATTCCCGCCAGCATTAACTGATACAAACCTCACGATGACCCCCTTCAGTCCTGCATAATCCTTAAGGCTTACCTGATTACAGTTTCCAACCCCATAACACCAATTATCTTCGTTAGAAGGAGTAAACTCTTCGGTAGGGAGTGTGGTGGTTGAAGTTGCGAAATTGTTGGATCCATCTTCGAAAAGAATCAAAAGAGTATCCCAAGAATTACCACAATCTGCGGAGGCCTGAATCATCAGGGTATCAGTTACAGGGGTTAAGGAGTTGACAGCATAAGCATGGTCAAATTCTAGGTAAGCAGAATCGAGTCCGGATAAATCAAAAGAAGGAGACTGAAGAATATCTAAAGCCCCGGAAGCGGCATATTCGAAATGCTGCATATAGGCGGACTGTACTCCTGTTTGGTCTCCTCCTACATTCTTTATATCCCAAGTATTGGAATTATCTGGGTTAACGATTTGCCATCCATTGGAGACATAGGTTCCGCTTTCCCAATCTTCAGAAAAAGGAGGTGTGGAGTTAGGAACCACTTCGATATAATCTGGTCTAAAAAGTGTATCACAGTCACCGTTTCCATCACATACAATAAGCTCAACATCATAGGTTCCAAGATTATTATATGTCACTGAAGGGTTTTGTTGGTCGGAGGAGTCCGGGGTTCCACCTTCAAAGGCCCAATCCCAGGAAACTGGATTACCTTTAGATTCATCCGTAAATTCAACGGTAGCCCCTTGACAAATTCTTCTTGGACTTGCTGAAAACTCTGCCGTAATTTCTGAAGAAACCCCTTCAATTCGCACATTGTCAATGAAGCCATTGTTGGAAAAGTAATTCCCCCACTCCCATCGAACTTGAACTCCTGAGTTTCCAACAAAATTGGTTAGGTCATATTTTACGGTGCAATCTGGGCCATATACTCCATTGCTGCACCAGTCTGAACTATCCTCCGGAAAAAAGGCTTCATTTGGCGTAGGAGGTTGAGAGGCAAAAGTTCCAGTTCCATCTTCTCCAAAAACAATAATACGGGTCCAGGTTTGACCACAATCATCCGAAACAGAAACAATTAATGAATCAAATTGAGGAACACTAACGATATCTGGCGCATAAGCGTGTTCAAAGCTTAAGAATGCTGAATCATAAGATGTGAGATCCATTGGTGGTGAGATTAAAAAATCACGTTCACCAGTAGCCGCATAACTATAGCTATTAACAAAGGCCGATCGGCCCATTTGGTTTTGCCTATTTGAAACCGTGAAGGTACTCCAAGTGGTACCCCCATCAGGGTTGATAACTGTCCAGTTATTTGGAATCCGATTGCTGAAGTCCTCAACTAGGGGCAACAGGACAGACTGAGCCACCTTGATGTAGGCATTTCTCGTAAATGATTGAGGCCCCTGTGGCCCATTAATATCCAAAGTAATTGAGTAATTACCTGGGTTTGTAAATGTCATGGTTGGATTTTGATCCGTAGGATTGGAAATGGTAACTCCTGCCGTCGGGTTTACAGACCAAGACCAAGATGTTGGGGAAGAACTACTCAAGTCTGTAAACTGAACAATGTCATTTACACATACAAGGGTACGGTCAGCGGTAAAATTCGGTCCCGATTGATCGGCTACCAACAATATATTATCAACGCTTAGGCCTGGAGGCGTGCTGGTAGGCGCATCTTGGTAAAAGGTAAATGCTAAGTAAAAAACGGATTCCCCATCCGCAACAGAAGAAAGATCAATGGTTTCATCCCGTACAATAGTTGTAGAACCCGAAAGCTCATTTCCAATGCTGGTCCAGGTAGCATCGTCGGTGGAATACTCTACAGTTCCATAATCAGCCCCTGCTTCACCAAGGCATTTCCAGTCGAAGGTGAGAGTGGTATTTACATAATTGGACAAGTCAAATGGAATTCGATATTCATACCTGTAATATCCATTGGTGTTCGTACCATAATTACAAACAGCACCTCCATAAGTAACCATTGAGTTCCCGTCCATCCAGCAACCTGCCGTATCTCCACTTAAGGAAACGTGAACTCCAGGACTAGTAAAGGTTCCTGCAGGAAGAGCAACTGCTTGGTTACGAACATTTTTAAAGTCACAATCGGAAGTTTCACCAACCCCAGTTGCACCTAAAGCACAGTTTTCAAAATCCTGATCCCAAAGCACCACCTGAGCCTGAGCTTGTCCAGATCCTAAGCCCAGAGCAAAAACAAGTATCAGTGCCAAAACAGAAGGACTTTTACAAAGTTTCGAAATTAATTTTAAGGAGGCGAGGTTATTGTAAGGGAGGGTTTCAGCTAAGTTAATAGCCAAATTTAATCGGTATTTCATTTCTGTTTTTGTTACAATCGAACAAAAGTAATTTTTTTTCTTGCAACGTGAAGTTTTTTCACCTCCCATAAAACCATTGATATCCCCCGTTTTTTAAGTTTATTAACCAAAAAACCGACCCATTTCTGAGTCGGTTTTCTTTCTTGTTCTCGCTTTCGCGGGATTAATGGCTGATGATAACTCTTGTATTGTATTGCCATCTCTCACTTACCAAGCTCATGTG
>CAKZPI010000006.1 GCA_937139155.1 uncultured Flavobacteriales bacterium | reverse complement strand
TGAGGCACTAGGAAATAGGTAATTGGTACTAGGCATTTTGATCCTGCCTGAAATTCTTTGCCTAAACAGCTCAACACCTAAACAACTAAACGCCTCAACAATTCCATAACCCTCAACTATAAACTAAGACCTAAGCGCCAGAGGAATCGGGAATAGGTGAATTGGTGGATAGAGAATTTTGCAATAATTGTGACTTGGTCGGAAGCAATTTTATTAGGTGAAATAAAAAAAGCCTCCTTCATGCTATATCAGATGAAGAAGACTCTAATAATTTATTTTAACCACAAATGATTAACCTAGTCCTTAGGTAAAGACTTTTCTGCAGTTGTAACATATCCTCCACGAGCGCCTTCGAGTTCAAAATCAATAGACTCCTCGAAATGTCGATAAGTAATAAACCTGTCACCGTCCACATCTCTGAACCAACGTTTTTTTCTTGTTTGTCCCGGGTTGTGTGAATGAGATGTGTAAACGCCACATTCAATCAATGGAGTTGAAATGTACTTATCTCCACTACTTTCAGCATTATATTTAGCACTTCTTCGCCAGATGCCCTTTTTATACCTTCCCCTTGTAATATATTTCGTTGTGCCAAGCCAATTTGTCCTAATTCTAAATCTTGCGCGTAATTTATGATCTTCGTCCTCCGTATTTTTATACCATGCCCAGCCAACTTCGGAGTCACCCACACAGCAACCTGAAAGATCAGGAGTAATACTATCTGAAACTGAGACTATGCAGTGTGTACCAGGAAGGTCCGCTATCCCCCTGGTGACGTCTAACACTACGTTGTAAGGTTGACCACTTTGGTATGTGTGAAAAATAGAACCGTTTGGAACCCCATTCAATGGAATGGACTGACTACCTCCATCACCAAAGTCAATATAAGCTGACAATACCGGATGATTATATGTTCCAAAATCATACTTTATTTCTACTTCACCACATTCTTCTCCAATTTCAAGCTTTAATCCTTCAACTCCAAGCCATGACGTGTATTCCCCACAAGTTACCGGTAAAAAGGTTGACGTAATGAATGACTGTCCTGCCAATGCACATTCGACCGTCAAATCGGTATATTTTCCTTTAGGCAGGATAATCACAGGGTCATTAGAGGGATAAGAAACGCCATCTAAGGTCCAGTAAATTCCACAGGCAGTAGGATATGGTGCAATGGCCATTACCTGATTATTTTGAACTTCGCGTAAAATTATTTTTCTCGTAATTGGATAAGTTACTGGATGAACAATGGTTGTAGGGTTAGCCAATACAGATTGGGGAACTGGTGCGCCCACAGCGAGTGCTCCTCTTACTTGAGCAATCATTGCCGGGTCAGGGTTCACAATCTCAAGCTCAGTTTCGGGAGAAAACCGGACTATATAGGACTGTTTAACCATAACCTCCCTATCAGGATTACGAATTGACCTTTCAAAATAATCCAAAATAACTTCCTCCTCATCAGGATGTTGGTTTTCAGTCGATTCAAAATAATCTGACATCTGTTTTCTGGTGTCACCACTAGTAGCAAGTAATTGGGCCCTTTGGCTATTTTCATATTGGATCCCTTGATTAAATACTACAGACCGTAAAGAAGTAAAAAGCAAATCAGCCTCAACTGCCTCCAATTCTCCATCTAAACTATCTGTGCTTGCAGCATCTAAATTCCTTAAAAAAGAGTGATAATTTTCATAATCATCAGCGCAAGAGAAGTGTAATATACCATTTTGGTTGGTGACAGTTCCATTAAAAGAAGCGCTAGAAAAGCTCGGTCCCCCCGCACCAGCATTTTCCTCAAGCACCTTGTCTTTATCGCAGGATGCAAGAAATAAAGCACTGCTAAATACAATAGCAACCACTCTAGTTAGTTAGTTTTTCATTTGATTTTTGTTTAAAAATTGAATAAAAAATTGAAAAGGATAGATGTAATGATTTTATCCTACTATCCATTACTCCAAATTTTTGGAAAACAGGAAATGTAGGAAAGGAATACCCGATGGCTGATTCTATGGCCAACTTATCCGTAAAATACCATTGGTATGATGCATCAATCCCAACAAGGAAATAATTAAAGGTAACACTTCTCTGATTACCGCTTGGGAAAGCTTTAATTAAACGTGATGATGTTGAAGTTGAAAAGAATGAAGAAACCGTTATGTATTGCAACCTCTTTTCCTTGAAAATGCGATACGACCTACCCACATTAATTTTGAATAAGGCACTATTCAATGTTCTAATGGAAGATCCATCGGGAAAGTCCATTTCATAGTTAAAATTCGTTACAGAAAACCCAAGGAAGCGACCAAAAACCCGGAAATCAGCCGCTAATTGAACAGAAGGTGAATATGGTTTGACGCCAGGTTCACCAAAATGAATTGAATTTACCTGACCTGCCCGCAGACCAATGAAGGTATCTTGTGCTTTACAGGTAAGCGTCCATATACCCAAACATAAAAAGAGAATGACCCTATAATTCATAACGGTAAATAAGACCAATGTGAGTTTTAAAAATAGCAGCAGAATGTCTCACGGTTTCGGACCAAAATACTGGTCCTTTAACCCCTAAATCAAAGATTCCGTAAAAATTATTGAAAATTTTTAATTGCGTTCGAAAATCAGCACCTAAACTGAAATAATCACCAGAAAACAATGTGTCTGAAGTTCCTGGTAACGCCCTGTAATAAGCATCACTGTTTAATTTTACTCCACCAATAATACCATAGCCAAGCGAGAGAACATCATTTACCTTATAGGTCCTTCCGTACCTTATTTCATTCATATAATCCCCCAAATGAAACTGTTCAATAGAAACCTCTGATTCATCCAAATTAGTAAGGACAGACACGATTAGAAAATCATATCGAACCTGAGTAAACTCAAGACTAAAGGTGTTGTAGCTAAGTCCAATACTTAAGTGAAGAGCGTTGTCCGCATTGTTTACAGTCCCATTAGTCGACAATGAGGAAAAAAATGAAACATCGCCACCACCATAAATCGAGAGTTTATTTTCTTTGTCTTGGGCAAAGTTTGCTAGGGGGGCAACCATTAAACCAATAACTAACTTAACCCAAAAGGCGGAAGGTTGGTTCATAAAATATAAAGATTAAATTGCGAGTGAGGTAATTATTTCTGTGCAAGAGTAAAAAAAAAAATGACATACGTCGTTTTTAAGGTTTCTTAGTTTCCAAAAAACTTAAGTCAACATATTGGAGGGATTGTTGAAATCATTGGACCAAAAATCCTTCCTACGTTAAAATGGATCACATGACCAGGCATTTCGGTTTTCCAATTGTCCTTTTCATTAGCTCCATTGCAAAACCCCTCTGACCCTTCAATTTTCCATACCAATAATCCACGGGAGTATACCCTTTTAAGCAATAGCCCCCCCTTAATTTTGAAATAACCATAGGATATACACAAACGTTGGGCTTCTGAACGATAAATTAAAGGGTTTACGTTTTTACCGGACGCCAGTGAATCGGGAATCGGGAATAGGAATTGGGGATATGAGGGTGACTAGTGACTGGTGACTAGTGAGTAGGTGTAGGTGTCTGATATTCAACATCTTTACACCTAAACCAACCAATAGCCAATAGCCAACAGCCTTTTGAGGCACTAGGAAATAGGAAATTGGTACTAGGCATTTTGATCCTGCCTGAAATTCTTTGCCTAAACAGCTCAACACTTAAACATCTCAACGACTAAACAACTAAACGTCTCAACATCAAAGCCTTTTGAGGCACTAGGAAATAGGTAATTGGTACTAGGCATTTTGATCCTGCCTGAAATTCTTTGCCTAAACAGCTCAACACTTGAACATCTCAACGACTAAACAACTCAACAGGAGTGACTAGTGACTAGTGACTAGTGACTAGTGACTAGTGACTAGTGACTAGGTGTCTGATATTCAACATCTTTACACCTAAACCAGCCAATAGCTAATAGCCAACAGCCTTTTGAGGCACTAGGAAATAGGTAATTGGTACTAGGCATTTTGATCCTGCCTGAAATTCTTCGCCTAAACATCTCAACACTCTATCAACTATAAACGCTCAACTCTCAACTCAGGAGTGTCTGGTGACTAAAAATAAGCATTTTAGACCTGAATCAGCCATGTCCCTTTTGAGGGATTAGATATTTGGCGCTAAGTAAATTGGCACAACCTCTTCCCTCAAAACTTCACCGAAGAATCCTAGAGGGGCAAGGCCGAAGGGTTACTTAATTTCACCATTAATTGAATTTAAGCGCTTTATAATTCTCAACAAAATTGAAATCACCCTTTTTTGACAAAGTTTTGGCAAACTTGAAAAAGGGTGTTTCAATGGTTCTTAGGCTACTCTGTGGTCTTAATAAACTTTTGCATTTGCCCATTGCTAAAGCGAATTAAATAGAAGCCAGGGGGATAAGCCTCAAGGTTTAGGACTCCTCTTTGGTAAGATTTAGGCATCTGCTGGCCATGTATGGAGTAGACCTGAAATTCTAGTGCTTCACCCTCCTCCATTTCAACCTGAATAAAACTGCTTGCCGGGTTGGGGTAAACTTTTATGCGGCGCTCTTTTTCTTCAGCTATCCCTAATGTGTTAACATAGACTTTAAATGTGTCAGTAACTGATTGGCAAGCTGCTGAATCTGTAACCGTTAGGTAATAAAAGGTTGTGGTATCTGGCCATACCGTTGGATTTGGAATGCTTGGGTCTGATATATTGTAATTAGGCGACCATTGGTATTGTAATGGTTGGCAGCCATTAGCAACTCCAGGATACAATTGAGCACTATCGCCTTGGCTTATGCTTACCTGTTTATCATCCAGGGAGTAGGTGTACTGGCAAAATCTAATTTTCACTGTATCCATACAAGTGCTGCCCAGGCTATCTGTAACAGACAAGAAAAAGGTAAGGCTGTTAGCGTTATGGTCAATAAGCTGAGGATTAGCAGCTGTGGTATCGTCTAAAAAATCTGAAGCTGTATAAGTTATTGTTCCAATAGTATAGGAACAGGACCAAGTGAACTGATAAGGAGCCACACCGCCGCTTGCAGTTTGATTTCCGCCTAAATGGTAGCTAGCCAAGCCGATGCCTATGCAAAGGACAGTATCAGACCCTGCATCTGCCTGGCACTGGGCGCTAGCATTATGGTTAGAAAAGATGAATAGAGTACTTGTAGCTATAAGAAAAAGGGCTTGTCTCATGTTTTTGAATTGAACGGTTAATGTAACTGACTCTAAGTTAGAAAGTTTGGCTTAAAGTGGTTTTTAGTTCTTTATAAAACTCATGTGCTTGCCAGAAACTGTGCTTAAAATGTAGTAGCCACTACTTAAGCTTGAAACATCTAACTCATTGGCGTTTACTCCTTGATAGATAACCTTTCCTTCAAGGGTGATTACTTTATCAATGAGGTCATCACCCTTTAAACGCAGCAGGTTGGTAGCAGGATTAGGATAAATTACAAAAGGTTCTTCCACTGGTTCATTAGCTGATAAGGGATAATAATTAATTTTTGCGGTAGGACCATTTAGGTGGCGGCCATTGACATGGTCAAATACTCCAGCCAAGAAATATTCATTGTCTGAAATAAAAGCAGCAGAATGAATGTGATCAGCAATAGGAGGGTTAAAGGTTGTGTCTAGAAGGTCGAATTGGGAATAATAGGAGGCTCCAGGTATTAAATACCCGTTAGTATCCGTCTCAATAAAGCCATCACATTCTATGCCTTGATAGTTGTTTATTGCACCAACGATTAAAAGGGTGTTTCTGGGTGTTTTGTAAACATTTGTAACTTGATTTATAAGAACTTTAGACCAAGTAGTGTCATAAACTATTGTATTATTATAATTGTTAAAGGTGCTGTCTATACTGCCGTCCTGGTTTAATCGCATTAGACTGTAGGCATTTTGTAAATCAGTACCAGGAAAATCATTATTCAACCAATAGTATCCCATAATATAAAACTTACCTGTTTCGCGGTCTATCACAATGTTATCAATATTGCCATATACTGGCGATATAAAACTAGTGTCGGGCCTGCCAAAGGTGTCTGTACGCACAATTCCTCTAGAAATATGATCCTCCCATCCCCTTAAGTCATCACCATAAAAAAGCAGAGTGGTATCGTTTTGCATTACAACATGATTAGCCTCACCACCTATGGAATTGTTATAAGGAGATCTAAAATTATTAGTATCAACCCTACCAGATGTTGTAAACTTACATCCATTGTATTTTTTTGATTGATTCGTGTAATAAGGGAAAATTGTTATGCCTGCACCATAAATTGAGCCTGTTTTTGAAATTGCTAGCTTTCCGTATCCTCCTATTCGTTTAGCAACTGTGTCCAACCAGTGTAAAACTTTATAGTAATAGGTTGAGTCTAGCTCAAATGTTACAGAATCATACCGTAAAGGTAATTGACCGCTTCTGTGAAAGTAAACATGATTTCTAAACTTACCTGTATATCTTGGTTCGTGTAATGGCCAGCCAATTCCAAAGGATTGATCTATGTTACCATCTCTATCAAACCTCATTAAGTAACTATGCTCACCAGTTTGCGTAAAAACTTTAAAGCAACCAGTTGTATAATAGGTTGTGTCCACCTTAAAAATGTCATAAAAACTAGGGTTATTGCATCGTTGAGGGATTGATTCAAGCTGAGGGTTTGAGCCGTATAGATTCCATGAGGGGTCTGCGTGAAAATCTTGTCCAAAAACATTTGAAACAGAAAAGATTATAAGTAAAAATACAGCTAAATGTTTCATTATAGACGTAAAAGTAGCCCCCGCTTTTGGTAGGGGCTATTTATTTTATTGTTTTACAAACCTACTAATATAACCCTGGTTATCAGAGGTTTTAATATGTATAACATATATTCCTGCATCTAAGCCGTTCATGTCGATTTGTCCAACATGAGAGCTAATCTCCTTTGAAAGCATTACACGCCCACTGACATCTAACACAACCACTTGGACCATTTCTTCCGATGAATGCTCAATTGTCAACGCACCAATAACCGGATTTGGATAAACTTTAAAGCTTAGATCAACATCTTCTTCAAGTGAAAAATTGTAATTTGAAGCATAGGTTCCGGCGGTATCCAATACCAAGAAACGAAGACACCAGTAGTCATTCAAATCATAAAAATTACGTCCTAAAAAAGCATAAGCAGTATCACCCAATGGCATCATATAATCAAGGCTTACTGATTGGGCCGTGGAATCAGGTAGATCTTTGGATGTAATACATCGCTGCCAAATTAATTCTCCCGTTGGCCCAAACTTAAAAACCGTATTTCTAATTTTACTGGAGTTTAACGGAGGACTACCATTGCCATACAACACAATATAATTTCCATGATTGTCTGGAAAAACGGAAAACAACTTGAAATTTGAATTCTCACAATTTGAAAAATTGGAAGGGATTATTTTAAAAAGTCGATTCCCTTCAAAATCAAAGATTTCTATATCCGTTGGAAATGCCCCAAACGGGCCCGATGCCATGATAAGCGTACTGTCAACGGGGTTGAAATTAACTTGAGAAACTCCACTGTTTAAAAAAGTATCTGTTTCAAACAAAACCTTCATTTTACCAGTATATGCCATCTTGCAAACCTGGGTAACCACATTGTATTGAGAACCGCCAGGGTTTACACGTTTCATGGTGAAAAACAATGGTGGTTTGGTTTTTGGAACACGGGTATAATACCGGTCTGAACTATCTGATAAACCGAAGTAAAAGCTTAAAACCGTGTCTACCGGCTGGTAATTGAAACCGAGAGTTGCAAAGTATCCATAAGAATTTAACTGAGGGTCAGTTCCTATAAAATGACCTACAAGGGTATCGTTCACCAAAAACACATCCTTCATATCATATTGACCAACCGTTGCCAAATGATTCATTTGACTGGGGTTAATGTATTCAATCACATCGTAATCGTATTCATCTCCAAATCGAAACATGACCGAGTCCGTCAAGACGGCATGATTATCATTCATAGAAAAACCCACCGATGGTTTGGAAAAACTGAAGTTTTTTAAGTCAATCACCCCAAACCCATAATCAGGCATGATTTGCTTTCCGTTCAAGGTGAAAGCCAGTTTACTTGAATCCGGTTGTTCATAGACAATGGGGAGATTCCATGGCTGCTGCACATTGTAGACGGTATCTAGTATTTGACCATGGCAAACACTAGACCAGCCTATTGCTAGAAAAGCTATCATTTTTTTCATAAAACGAGTACTTTTTTAACCACTTGCCCTTTTGTAGAGAAGAATTTAATCAAATATAGCCCTGAACCTGAACTTTTCAATGGAATCATTTCCCCTGAAGCTTTCCTTGAATCAACATGATGGTAATTGGTTTGGTTAGTAATTTATCGGTTGTCCAATTGTAAAAAAAAAAAAACGAATTCTCCAAATTTGGTGAATGATAAAGCAGATTCCAACATGCAGAATACCAGTGAATTGCTGCAATACCGGGTGAAATTCAAGCCAATTTCATTTCCGCAAAAATCGGCTGTAGGCCTTGAATTCGCATCCTAGCAACTTACCTTCCTTTCGAATGAAAATATTACTGAGTTTGTTCAAAAACTGTACAATAATTTAAAAAGGTTTCGCCCACCGTGTTCGCCATAGGCCGAAAGTCACAAGAGGGACAAAAAGGCCCTATAAAAGGTAACGAGCAGTTGTTAAGGGTTAACCGGGGAATTGGGTGGGTGGTAGCATTTGGCCTATTGTAAATTCAGTCCCCATCCATGAAACGCATAGCCAATCACTCTTCCCCTCTGCCACAAAAAATCCATTATCTTGCGGCCCTTGAAAAACCGTAAAACATCGATACTCTATGAATTTTGACCTTGTAGTGCTGGGCTCTGGACCCGGAGGATATGTAACTGCTATTCGTGCCTCACAGCTCGGACTTAAAACCGCCATTGTAGAAAAAGAAAGCCTTGGAGGGGTTTGTCTAAACTGGGGATGTATCCCTACCAAAGCCCTTTTAAAGTCGGCCCAGGTATTTGACTACATCAATCATGCAGAAGACTACGGAATAAAGGTCTCTGATGCCAAACACGATTTTGAAAAAATGATCGGTCGCAGCCGCGATGTTGCCTCTGGCATGAGCAATGGCATTCAATTTCTCATGAAAAAGAATAAGATTGAGGTCATCATGGGCACCGGAAAGGTGAAGCCTGGAAAGAAATTGGAGGTTACCGGTGAAGACGGAAAAACCACAGAGGTTTCGGCCAAGCACATCATCATTGCAACGGGTGCACGCTCACGTCAGCTTCCCAACCTTCCACAAGACGGTAAGAAAATCATTGGCTACCGCGAAGCCATGTCGCTTAAAACACAACCCAAGAAAATGGTGGTTGTAGGTTCGGGGGCCATTGGAGTAGAGTTTGCGTATTTCTACAAAACCCTGGGCACCGAAGTAACGGTAGTAGAATACTTACCCAATATTGTACCGGTTGAAGACGATGACGTTTCAAAGCAGTTGGAGCGTACCTTCAAAAAATCGGGCATGAAAATCATGACCAATTCAGAAGTAACCAATGTTGACACCTCTGGTGAGGGATGTAAGGTTACTGTTAAAACCAAAAAGGGCGAAGAAACCCTAGAATGTGATGTGGTGCTTTCTGCGGTTGGAATTCAAGCCAACATTGAAAACATCGGCCTAGAAGATGTGGGCATCGCTACGGATAAGGGTAAGATTATGGTAAACGATTATTACCAAACCAATATTCCGGGGTATTATGCCATCGGAGATGTGGTTCCAGGTCAGGCTTTGGCCCATGTGGCTTCCGCCGAAGGAATTACTTGCGTGGAAAAAATTGCAGGAATGCATGTAGAGCCCATTGATTACAACAATGTTCCTGGATGTACCTATTGCATGCCTGAAGTAGCCTCTGTAGGCTATACCGAAAAGCAGGCCAAAGAAGCTGGTTACGAAGTGAAGGTTGGGAAATTCCCATTCTCCGCTTCCGGTAAAGCTTCGGCATCCGGACATAAAGACGGATTTGTAAAAGTGATTTTCGATGCCAAATATGGCGAGTGGTTGGGTTGTCATATGATTGGCGCCGGAGTAACCGAAATGATTGCCGAGGCCGTAGCTGCCCGCAAACTGGAAACCACCGGGCATGAAATCTTAAAAACCATTCACCCCCACCCTACCATGTCAGAGGCGGTGATGGAAGCCGTTGCCGATGCCTATGGAGAAGTGATTCATATCTAACCTATCCGCATTTTATAGAATATCAAAAGGCTCCAATTTCGGAGCCTTTTTTTTGGGATGGCTTTTCGCAATTGTATGATTAAGATCTTAAGACGCTCATTTACAGTCACCAGTCACCCCTGTTGAGTTGTTTAGGCATTTAGTCGTTGAGGTGAGCAATTTCGAATAGATTCAAACCACCTAGTTCCCAATACCTATTTCCTAGTACCTCAAAAGGCGGTTGGCTGATTCAGATGCTAAAGTGTTCATTTTCAGGGGATAAATTCCAGTCACTAGTCACTAGTCACCAGTCACCCCTGAGTTGTTTAGGTGAAAAGTTTCAGGTAGAGTCAACCTCGGTTCCCGATTCCCAATTCCCGACTCCCTGACGGTGGGTCAAATATCACCAGTAAACGCCTAGTGCCAAATACCTATTTCCTAGTACCTATTTCCTAGTACCTCAAAAGGCGGTTGGCTTTTCCCTATTGGCTATTGGCTGGATTAGGTGTAAAGATACTGGATATCAGCCTCCTAGTCACTAGTCACTAGTCACTGGTCACTAGTCACTGGTCACTAGTCACTGGTTCCTACTTATGAAGTCCAATCTGAAAGCCTAAAGAGTATTTTGGAAGTTCTGCTCCAGTCAAATAGGGGGCATTGGATTTTAAACTTTCACTCAACCTCATGGCCCCTGTAACCACAAATTTATTGAAACCGAGTCTTGCCGTAAGGCCATAATGCCATCGGTATACAAAGTTCACATTTTTGGCCCGTATTTCGGCTGTACTGGTATACCTTCCCGGGTCATATTCAGCAAAAACATCGGCCCCCACGGTTCTATACCCTCGGATTCCCAGATCAAGGAAATTTCCGATGCGATCGCCTGATTTCCCAAAGGTAAAACGGTTGAAATACTCAAGATGTAAATGGGTAAGTTCTAAGTTTTCCTTAACCAAATTATCCTGGGTTTTAAACATCCCTAGGTCGGTGTCAGCCACTCTATGGCTTGCGATATCTACGCTAAAGGCCCCACCCATGGCATATCGATTTCCGAATTCTCGAATATGTCTCAGCCCGAAATCAAATCCAATGGAACCTCCGATGCTGAAGTTTTGATTTATAAAATAATCGCCCATTCCGTAAACGGTAAAATACGGGTGGGTATAGGTGTTTTCTCCTCGTTTAAGAGTGGTGTCGGCGGCCCAGCCTTTTTCTTCGAAAATCAGAGTTTGGGCGGAAAGGCTTCCGGTAACCATGGCAAAAGCCACAAGAATGATTGATTTTTTCATGTCCTTTACTTATCTGCTAATTTCTTCTGTATATCCTAAATAATGTAAGCGCAATACTTGGCCTTTCGGCGGAATTTTAACCTCAAATGAACCGGTGGCGTCAAGTTCATAAATTCCGTAAGAGACCAGCCTGCCAGAGGCATTCTCATAATGGTAATAAACATAACGCTCTTCTTTTTGAGCCTCTCGTTGGGTTATGATTTTGGGCGAAACGGTAATGGTTTCATCATTCAGGGTCCATGAAAAGCTAGGTTCACCCTCAACCAATCCTTCAAAGAAATAATTAGACTGGGGCACTCCGTAACCATGTGCGTAATCATAAAAAGGGAATAGACTTCCTGAGGCTTCCAATTCTGATTTCAATTCTTCCGCGGTTAAGTTTGGTGCCATTTGTTTGGCACAAGCTGCAAATCCGGCAACCAACGGACTCGCAAATGAGGTTCCGTTGGCTATTCCATACTCGCCCTTCTTCTTGGCCACCATGGTTTTTCCATAGGCGGATAAATTGGGCTTCATTCTTCCATCTGCTGTAGGACCATAGGATGAAAATGAAATATGATAATGGGTTTCCGGATCAATACCTCCTACTGAAATCACCTTTTCAGCATCCGCTGGGGTTCCAACCACTTTCCAATCGTCGCTCCCTTCGTTTCCGGCTGCGTTGATTACTAAGATCCCTTTTGAGAAGGCCATGTTTGCAGCCCTACTAACCAAGGATGTTTTCCCATCCATTTCGCGGGGATAATACCGATGGTAGGTATAACCCAAGGATGAATTCACAATATCAGCTCCCATTTTGTCGGCCCATTCCAAGGCGGCTAACCAGTTTTTCTCCTCAGAAAAGGGCTCTAGCAAACCACGCTCTGTACGCGCCAATAAAAACTCGGCATCCTGAGCTAAGCCCATGAATTTCCCCGTCGAATATCTTCCAGAAATGCAGCTTAAAACCATGGTTCCATGGGCGCTATGGGCATAAACCTTTTTTCCGTTTTGAACGAAATCATAGGTGGCTTTGATTTGATTGTTTTCCCGAAGGTGTTCAAAAGCCGGATGAGTATCTACATCTGGAAAACCTGCATCGAAAATGGCAATCCTCACCCCCTTTCCTCGGATGCCTGGTTCCCAAAATCGATCCGCACCCATGGTCTGGGTTTGATGGGTCAGGATGTCATCGCTATCTTCTACCAGGGGCTCTACCTCCATCCCCGAAAGGGAAACCTTAAGCCCACCCATACCTTCAATGCGATCCACAAAAGGAAGCTTTGAAACCTCCTCAAGCTGCCAAGGCTGAGCATAAACTGAAAGGGCATTGAACCAGCGACTGGAATAAGACACGGAATCGACCGAAGCGGAAACTGCATCTATGTATACCTCGGAAACCGGATAATCAGTAATATGATCAAGAGGAAGCCCTTCTTTGGCCCTTCTTTCCAGGGCTTTCGGGTGAAAATACTCAAGGGGATTGAAGCTCACACCCTCTTTGTCTGTGAAATATACCCAATGCCAAGATTGAGCCATGGCATTCATACTCAGGAACAAAACCAGAAAAAGGATACTGAATTTTCGCATGTTCAAAATTTTTCAGCCGAAAAGTAGGAAAATCGTCCGACCCCCAAGCTTATTCCCTGAATTAATTCAAGATTCCCCACTTCTAAGCCCAGAAAAATTCTTTGTAAAAAGATGTTGATTTTATTTGGACTGAATCTAAATAAAGATAAATTTGCCGCCGGAATTCAGACTTATTTTTATTCATTCTAAATAAACATAAAGTGAAACGTTTAGCCTTAATTGCCCCTGTACTAGCCCTCTTATTCGCCTGTGACAAAGGAGAAGACCCCAATAACTCTTACGAAGTTCCGGCCAATTACACCTTTGACAATGTTGACTATAGCGGACAAACCGCTCGTTTGGGCATGTTCTCTGAGCTATCTACCTACGCCAAATCTGCATCCTCCGGAAACATGCTTGATGCCCAGGTAATGCTTGATATGTATGCCAATGAGAATACCCCTTTTTCAAATGATGACCTAAACCAGTCATCCAAGCAAATCAAAAACAAAACCCACGAAGATTACCAATTATACTTTGAGGTTTTATTCCAGGAATTGGCCGAAAAATCAGACTCTGTGAATAATACGGCTAGCAATGGTCAAGCAGGTCTATTAACCTCAAACACCGGCACCAAAACTTATTTTGTAAACGCGCAAGGCCTTGAGTACGCTCAAATCATTGAAAAGCGTTTGATGGGAGCCTTTATTGCTCACCAAATCACGAATGTTTACCTCGGAGACCAAAAAATGAATGTTGACAATTCTGAGGTAACCCCAGGAAATGGAACCGAAATGGAGCACCATTGGGACGAAGCTTTTGGGTATATGGGGCTTTCTCCTTATTTTCCAGATTCTGCCAATAGCCTTTCTTTCTGGGCCAAATACACCAATAGCCGTGACCCTCTTTTAAACTGCAATGAAACCCTAATGAATGCATTCATTAAAGGAAGAGCCGCCATTTCTAATGACGACCTAGATACACGAGACGCCCAAATTGAAATCATCCGAGAAACTCTTTCAAAGATTGCAGCTGCAACTGCCATTCATTATTGCAATGGCGCTTTGGCGGATCTTGCCGATGACGCCCTTCGTTGTCATCAACTTTCTGAGGCAGTAGCTTTCGCGGATATGCTTCACCTCTACCCTATGGCCCCGCTTGGATTAAGCGAAATTCAAGCGCTTACCCAGCCGATTTCTGAAAACATGTATGATGTAACGGTTTCTGAAATTGAAACCTTACGCGATGAATTGGCAGATGCCTATGAACTAAACGACATTAAAACCCAGCTTTAATGCGATTTCTTGCAGCATTATCCATTCTAGCAATCTTATTCTCATCTTGTAAGGAAGGCGGTGATTCGCCTTCCTTATTTGACTCTTATGACCATCAGTCTTGGAGAAACTATACGGCTGATTCAATCATCCAACCGGCCTTGGTTGATTATCATCAAGCCTGCGAGGATATGAGTGCAGCCTTCCTTCCCTTTCAGCAAAATCCCAATCAAACCCATTTAGATAGCTTGCAATTGAGGTTTGAGGAAGCTTATAAAGCTTTTATGGTGGTAGAAGGTTATGGATTTGGGGCAAGTGCCAACCTTCAGGTAAATACCTTTTCCAACACCTTCCCAACAGATACACATACCATACATCAAAACTTTACCAGCACCTATGACCTGACCGCGGTAAATCAAATTGATGCCCAAGGGTTTCCTGCCCTTGATTATCTACTTTTCTTTGGAGGAGATTCTATGGTCCTTGAAAACTTTAAGAATAAACAGGGACAATTGGCTTATACCCAAGACATCATGGGAAGACTGGAGCAAATGGCCCTTCTTCTTTCAACCGAATGGAATAGTAATTATGGTCCTTCTTTTAAGGATGCGGCGGGTCCGCAAGTTGGCGGAGCTTTGGGTGAATTTGTAAATGCCTTTAATTTCAACATTGAACTGAGCAAAAGAGCTAGAATTGGCATTCCAGTTGGTAATTTTTCAGCAGGCATTCCTCTTCCTAGTAAATCCGAGGCCTTGTACTCAGGATTATCCAATGAACTTTTGATTGCGAATATAGAAGCTAGAAAACGTGATTTTTCAAAGGGAGGAGGCAAAAGCCTTGCCGGACTATTAAACCACCTTAATGCCCAGCACCGAGGCGAGCCCCTCGCAGATCGAATCGACCAAGAACTTGATTTGGTTCTTTCCACCGTTCAAGGATTTCAAAATCCAGTTTCTGAATTGGTAATCTCAAACCCAAGTCAGGTTCAAAACACCTTCAACGCCTTGCAGTCTACCGTAGTATTAACCAAGGTTGACATGCCAAGTCAAATGGGCGTTCAAATTACCTACCAAGACAACGACGGAGATTGATGAGAAACCTGGTTGAGAAATTAAGTCGCACCGTCTCCATTGCTCCCCTGGCCTTTTTCAGGATATGCTTTGGGCTGCTCATGGCTTTTTCTCTGCTGAGGATATATTTAAATGGCTGGATTGAAAGAAATTACCTCGATCCGGCCTTTCATTTTTCTTATTCAGGCCTCAACTTCCTACAGTTGCCAGAAAGTCTCATCTACCCTGCCTTCATCCTTGCCTTTCTAGGAGCATTGGGCATTGCCTTTGGATTTCTTTACCGGTTTAGCGCTGTACTTTTTTTAATCGCCTTTTTGGGCATTGAATTAACCGATAAGGCCTATTATCTAAATCATTATTACTTCGTGAGCCTCATGGGCTTTTTGCTCATTTTCCTCCCTGCCCATAGAAATTACTCAATAGATGCCCTGATTTTTCCTAAGATTCGCATTCAGAAAATTCCTTTTCTGCACATCTTCATTCTCCAGGCACAGGTGGCCGTTCTCTATGTTTTTGCAGGGGTGGCCAAATTGAATCCAGATTGGATATTTCATGCAGAACCCCTTAGCATATGGCTTCCAGCTTACTCAGACCTACCCCTGGTTGGTCCTTTGTTAGCCTGGAAACCTACTGCCTATATTTTTAGCTATTTCGCCATTTTCTATGACCTAACCATTCCCTTCTGGCTTTGGTCAAAACGCTTTAAGCCCATAGCCTTTGCGGCCGTAATAACCTTTCACGGATTCACCGCTTTGCTTTTCCCCATCGGCTTATTCCCATTGATTATGGGGGTCACTGCTTTGATTTTCCTTAGTCCAGAACGGATTCAGAACCTGCTTTCACCCATTTCAATGAAATCTAATAATGGTCGTTTGCCTTCCGCTAAACACACATGGGTTGGCCTTTATTTACTGGTTCAGGTTTTGCTTCCCTTGCGGGGATATTTCCAAGGAGGTAACCTTTTTTGGCACGAAGACGCCTACCGATTTGGCTGGAGGGTAATGCTTACGGAAAAGGCTGGCCTCACCTATTTTGAGCTTGAATTTCCAAATGGAAAACGAAGCATTGTTGAGCCAGAGGAGTATTTAAACGCCTTTCAAATCAAAGAAATGTCGGTTCAGCCTGACATGATTCTAGAGTTTGCCCACTTTCTGAACCAAGAATTTGGAGGCAATACCAAAGTATATGCCCGGTCATATGTAAGCCTGAACGGAGATGGGTCCAGGCTATTCATTCAACCTAATCTTGACTTGGCCGCCCTGCCCTTAAGCACGCCTAATAAAAACCTTGTAATTCCATTTAAGTCATGAAAGCTTTCGGAATTATCATAGGAATCATGCTGATCAATGTCTTTGCTTTCGCCGATGAAACCAAGGATTTCCAAGGTAGAATTTTAGATAAGGAAACAAGAAACCCCATTCCCTTTGCCAGCATTTATGACCTTTCCGGAAATATGTTGGCCATTTCATTGGGCAATGGAAACTTCCACATTGAATATGAGCAATCATCAGGTATCTATATTCAGGTAAGTCATGTAGCCTACCAAACCGATACCTTTTTCATTGAAGGACAAACCGGAAACCGAATTGACCTATTTTTAAATCCGGCAGAAGACCTACTAAGCGAGGTAACCGTAATTGCAGAGAAAGAGTATAACGACCTCACCCACCTTCCGTCGGTAGAGGGACTTAGCATAAATGCAGCTCGAAAAAACGAGGTCATCTTACCTGAAAATCAAATCTTAAACCTTGGTTCAAACAATTCAAGGGAAATTTTTGCAAAAGTTGCGGGTCTTACTTTCTGGGAATCTGATCAGGCGGGTCTTCAGCTCGGCATTGGAGGTAGAGGACTAAGCCCAAACCGTACTGCCTATTACAATGTACGTCAGAACGGATATGACATAGCGGCCGACGCCCTTGGCTATCCAGAGTCGTATTACAATCCGGCTTCCCAAGCCATAAAACGCATTAAAATCATCCGAGGTGCCAGCTCATTGCAATATGGCCCGCAGTTTGGCGGACTCCTAAATTTTGAGTTAAAAGACGGGAAAGGAAGCAATGGATTTGCTCCTGAAATTAGCCAAACCCTTGGTTCTTTCGGTTATTTAAACACATTCATTGGTTTGGGCACTGAAAACCAGAAATGGACTAGCTATTCTTATGCCCAATACAGCCGAGGGAATGGGTTTAGGCCCAATTCAGATTTTGAATCCAAGCATTTCCATACCAGTCATGCATTTAAACTAAAGACAGGTGAATTAAAGGCAGAATTCACCCATATGGATTATTTGACTCAACAGGCAGGAGGCTTAACCGATCGCCAGTTTGAACAAGACCCCTATCAAAGCCTTCGAAACCGAAATTGGTTCTCCGTTAACTGGAACCTTGCTTCCGTGAAATACAAGCAAAAGGTCAATGACTCTCACCAAGTTGAAATTCAAGGCTTCGGTCTTCTTGCCAATCGAAAGTCTCTGGGTTTTCTAGGTCCGGTTTCTAGGGTTGATCCTGATTCTTACCGAAGCTTAATTGAAGGGAACTTTCGAAACCTTGGTCTGGAAGCTAAACACAGAACCGATCAGGAAATATTAAAAATTAAAACCGTACATATTACTGGCGTAAGAGTCTATAAAGGCTGGTCGTCAGGTGCACAAGGCCTAGGTTCAGCAAATTCAGACCCCGACTTCACCTATATAATGAATGGTCAGGCAGATCAATCAGATTTTGACTTCCCAAGTCATAACCTAGCCCTATTTCATGAAGCCTTATTGGCTTTCTCACCTAAGTTTACAGCAACTCTGGGGGTACGAGCTGAGCACTTGGTTACCCAATCTTCAGGCTGGTACCGTCAGGTTAACACAGACCTTGCTGGCGATACCATTTTGAATCAGGTAATTGACGAAGACTTGAGCCGGAAAAGGTCTTTTATTCTGGGCGGCTTTGGACTGGCCTATAAACCCAGACCCAACCAAGAGTTCTATTTCAACTTTGCCAACAACTACCGAGGAATCACCTTCAATGATTTAAGGGTTATTAACCCCAATTTAAGAATTGACTCAGCCCTATCTGATGAAAGAGGATTTACCGGAGATCTAGGCTTAAGGCACCAAGGCGAGTTTATCCAAATAGATGCCTCCTTATTTGCCCTATACTACGCAAACCGCATAGGGCTGATTCAGCAGGTTGATGATCAGGGAAGAATTTACCAGTACAGAACCAATGTAGGTAAGGCCCTTTCTGGCGGTCTGGAAGCCTTGATTCAAATCCGTTTGGACAAAGCCCTTGATAAATCGTGGAAAACCGAAATCAAGCCATTTATTAACCTTGGCATAACCCGTGCCTGGTATATAAGTGACCAAGCATCAAGCATTGATCAAAACCGGGTTGAGATGGTTCCTGAATACACCTTACGAACCGGAATTGAAGCTAAGTACAAGAACTTCAGAACCAGTTTGGCTTTGAGTTCGGTTGGAAAACAATATACAGATGCCACCAATGCCGAATACGCTGCCAATGCAACCGTGGGTCTTGTGCCCTCTTACCAAATTGTAGACTTCAACCTAATGGGTGAATGGGGCTCCTTTACTTTAAACCTAGGGGTGAACAACCTATTCAATCAGGCTTACTTCACACGTAGGGCCACCGCCTATCCCGGACCGGGAATTATACCTTCTGCTCCTAGAACCCTAAATTTTGGTGTGAAATACTCCTTCTAACCTGACCTGAATCAGTTTAGAGATAGATTTTGCATTATTTTACTTATCAATGTGATTTTCATCATTTTACAGACATCCCATTTTGGGAAGTAAAATATTCCATTGTATATTAGCGACCGTTCACACGTTAATAACGCTTAAAGAAATCATTATGAAACGTTTACTATCCTATGGCGCAGTTGTTTTATCAGCTGCATTTATTTTCACTTCTTGTGCCAAAGAAGACGGCTTTACGAGCTCAAATGCTCCTTCGAAAGTTGTAGTTATGAATGGACTTACTGGTTCTTCAGCAGGTTCTGTTGATATTTTCATCGGTGACGATGAAGTTGTAAGCAACCTAGCAAGTCTTGAGTACACCACCGCTTTTGAGGTAGAACCAGGTACGGAAGAACTTATGATTTTTGTAGATGACCAATTGGTTGCTACTGAAACCATGGCTGCAGAAACTCAAGAAGAAGTTATGTTGGTAATTACCACTACCGTTGACGGAACCATTTTGGTAATTGAAGAAAACATGCCTTCTGAAGAAGACATGGCCGCTTTAACTGAAACTCTTGGAGAGACTCCAACATTGGTAACCATCATCAATGCAAGTGCTTCTTCAGGTTCAGTAACCGCCCAACTTGAGCTTGAAGGATTCGGATTTGCTACCCTTGGAAACCTGAACCTGGAGGGAATTACCTTCGGTGAAATGGTAACCATCCCAATGGAAGAAGGTAGCGAAGAAGATCAATCAATCCAATTCATTGAAACAGGTACTGAGTCTATTACTGGATCTCTACTAGAAGCTTCTATTGCCGCCAACGAAAGTGGAATCAACTTTGAAATTTCTCAGGTATTTAGCTTATTGCTTGGAACCGATGAAATGAACAACCTTAACATTCAATCAAGTTCAGATTTCAGCCTATTGGTTGAAGGTTTAGACTCTTATGATGTTGAAGGTCAAATTGCTGACCTACAGTCTGAAGCACAAGCTTCAGCTGACGAGCAAATGGTTGCCCTTGAGCAAGCCGTTGTGGATACTCAGAATAGCTTAACCTATACCATCATCCTAACCGGCGACGGAAGTGGATCTGATAATTTCCAAATTACAGTAATCGACCAAGACCTAACAGGATTGGTTTCACAAGAATAATCTCAATTTAATTTGAGAGGCTGAAAAGCCCTGGCCATGGTCAGGGCTTTTTTTTTGATTAACTTTTCCCTAAACCTAAAATGAATCTTTATGAAAAAGTTTACGCTTATTACATTGCTCTTTCTAGGGGCTTATGCACATGGGCAGAACCAAAGCTTATCCGTTCCAAGAGCAAGTCAAAAAGCTTATGTAGAGCAAGTTATAGGTCTCACAACCCTCTCGGTAGATTATTCGAGTCCGGCAGTAAAAAACCGAGACATTTGGGGAGGCCTGGTGCCTTATGGTGAAATCTGGAGGGCAGGCGCCAATGAGAACACCGTATTTTATACCGAGCACGACATTCAAGTAGAGGGCAAACTTCTGCCTGCAGGAAAGTACGGATTGCACATGATTCCTTCAGAAGAAGGTGAATGGACCGTAATCTTCTCAAATGACCATAAAGCCTGGGGCTCTTACGCCTATGTATCGGTCAATGACGAAATAAGGGTTTCCGTTACCCCACAAGTTTCAGAACATAGAGAATGGCTTTCCTATGATTTTAAAAAAAGAGAATCAGATGGATGCCAATTGGTTCTTCACTGGGAAAAACTTCAAGTACCTATTTCCATTTCCGTTCCGGTACATGAGATTGTTTTTGAAAACATGAAGGATGAACTTACTGGAATCAACCGTTTTGGTTGGGCCGCCTGGAACCAAGCTGCTCTCTATGCCCTTCAAAACAACCTAGATCTTGATGAGGCCCTTGCCTTGGTAGACCAAAGCTTGAAATGGAATAGCAATTTCACCAATCAAACCACCAAGGCATTGATTTTAAAGAAAATGGGTAAAGACTCAGAGGCAGATAAGATTTTCCAAACCCTGATACCCAACGCCAATGAGAATGAGTTGAACAATTTGGGGTACACCCTTATGAACCTCGGGTATTTAGACCATGCCCTTGAAGTTTTTGAAGAGAACGCCAAGAAGCACCCTCAGTCTTGGAATGTATATGACAGCCTTGCAGAAGCTCAATTGGCCAAGGGAAAAAACAAGGAGGCAAAGAAGAACTACACCAAGGCCTTGTCTATGGCACCTGAGGCTCAAAAACCTAGATTAAAAAACATCCTTAAAGGCCTTTAAAAGAAAGGAATAGATAAAAAAAGCGGCACAAGGCCGCTTTTTTTCTGTCTGTATCAACGAGTTATTCCTTTAGGCCCAAGACTTCCAATCCCTGCTCAAAAACAACATCAACCGGAACCCCAGCATTTCCTGCTCTAATCAAATCACTTTTCAATTGGGGTCCTACCTTACCCTTTTCTTCAAATAAGGCCTTAACCGCCACATAATCTCCGTCACCTTGTAGGCGTAAAATTAAATTGGTTAAATCGTTCATGGCAATTTCCATGGCCTCAAAATTCACTGAGTACCTTCCGGTTTCTTTGTTTCGGGTAAAGGCTCCTTTCTCCATAAAATAATTGAAGCGCATCATATTGGCCAAGCCATGAGCCGAAGAGGCCCCAAACCTTACAGAACGGAAAATACTAGCCATAAAGGTTACATAATTATCGCGTAAATCTTTCTCACCCAAAGCGCCCATTTTATGCAATTGGGTAACCATATAAAGCCCTAAAATATCTGCTTTTCCTTCTTCAAGGGCGCTGTGTTGCTCAAGAAGGGCCTCGCGCACTGAACCCATACCATTCACGGTATTTTTAATGCCCAAACCGTGGGCCACCTCATGAAACATTGTATTCTCAAAAAAGGCATCAAAGGTGATGTGATCAAGCTGATCTTCAGCAATTAAAACTTCAGAAATAGGCACCAAGATCTCGTCGAATTTTGCCCGCATTGCATTTTTCAATTGAGATCTGCGGGTACCATAGTTAATCTGCAATTCTTCGTCGTTCGGAAGATTTACCGCAATGGTTTTTGATCCTGCGTTGCAATCGCCAGCGTAGTAAACTACATCGTAAGCATTCAATTGGGCATTGCCACCTGGCTTCTCAGTTTTATACTTATCCGGAACGGGAAGGCTATCTTGAAGCATGGGTAAATAACCCGCAAAACGCTTTAATTTATTGCTCCACTCTACATCTTTAATCAAGACATAAGCTTCATGAGCTGCCTTATAACCATATTTCTGATCCTCATAATTTTCAATGGGACCAATGATGATGTCAAGCACATTGTCATCCATTTGAAGCCAGGCAATATCGCTAGCCGTATAATTGTCGGTTCTCAAGGCCTCTGCCCTCAATCGTAGGTACTTTTTAAGGGAAGCTTCCTCAGCCAAATCAGCAGCCTTGTCAAGATAATTTGCTGCACGATTCACATATTCCGCGAAAGCGTCATGATACCAAACACAGGTTAAAGCACCTTCATCATCCCTTCGAATTAGGGTGTACTGAGAAGTTTTACAATCGTCCTCATACCGCTCAAACTCAGGCCTTGACATGTCTATCGGATAAAAATTTGCTCCACTCGGTTTTCTTTCAACCCCGTCAATGAAAGGAAGATTGTCATTGAGCCGATCCCAAGGACCGTAATTAATTTTCATGAACTCTTGCTTGTTGAGCGGAAGAGTATCCATCATCCCGGAATCATAACCCGGCCAGGCCTCCATCCAAAACAAGGTGTCCATAACATCGGCTGCCTTTATCAAAAAAGGAATCATTTGTTTTTGACTTTCTGTCAAACCTGAAAGATCAGCCGTTAACTTTACGGGCATATAAACATCGGATAGCCCGGGGTCATCTATGCGAACATCTTTTGGAAGAATCTGTTTTTTTTCTTCCTTACAAGCCAAAAGAATGGCAAAGGCAAAGCTTAGAGTGATTATTTTTTTCATAAGAATAGTGTTTACGAAAGGCTAAAATACCGAAAAACATTAGGCATGGTACAGAAAATTAGAATTCCCAAGGCCAATTGGAGGCAAAAAATTGGTAAAGCCCCCGGCTCATTAATTTATACCGGAAAAACAGAAAAGCTGAAAAAACCTTTGGATGTAATTCAATACCATTCAGACGAAATAATTAGAACTCAGTTAAAAAACACCGGGAAACTTGAAAAGCTAGCTCAGGGCTTTAACGTGAACTGGTACAACCTTAACGCCCTGAACCAAGAAGAATGGATTCGAGCCTTGGGAGATGAGTTTGCCATTCACAACCTCTGGCTTGAAGACATTATGAATGTTGAACACCTGCCTAAGGTTGATTTTGACGACGACAAGGTATTGTTCATTCTAAAAATGATACGCTTAAACCCTGAAGACCAAGGTATTGATATTGAACATATTTGTCTTTTCAGGAAAGGCCCAACCGTAGTTTCCTTTCAAGAAAAAGAAGGAGATGTTTTCAACCCTTTGCGGGAAAGAATCCTAGAAAAAATTGGAAAGGTTAGAGACCGAAGTTCTGATTATTTACTTTACCTGCTTTTAGATGCCGTTGTAGACCAGTATTATTTGGTTTTTTCTAATTACCAAGATCAGATTGAAGCCATCGAAGCCGAGCTCCTTAAAAATCCAACCGAAGAATTACTAACTCGAATCACCGGACTAAAAGCTGAAATCATTCAAATTCGACGGTATATTTTTCCGCTAAGAGATGCTGTACGAAAGCTGATCAACGATTTGCCCCAAGATTTTGCCCCCTATACCCCAGCCTACTATAGCGATTTACAAGATCACGTAAACTATATTCACGATCAAGCAGACTCTATGCGAGAATCCGCTTCAAACTTGCTAGATCAATACATGAACATGGTAAGCTTTAGGATGAATAAGGTAATGGAAAAACTTACCGTGATTGCCACCATTTTCATCCCTCTAACCTTTGTAGCCGGCATATATGGCATGAATTTTCAAACCATGCCAGAATTAACATGGGATTATGGTTATTATTGGGCCCTCGGTTTCATGGCCATTTTAGGCCTGATCATGTATTTTTATATGAAAAGGAAAAATTGGTTTTAAAATCTTCCACCTAAGGTTTGAATCCGGTCATTTTAATATACTATTGACTTATGCAAGAAGAATTAAACGCTTTGCGCCTGCAATTGACCGAGGCAAGAATTCAAAGAATGGAAGAGGTTCTGGCCCACCGTACCCGTCATTTAACGGTGGTATTGGAAAACCTTTACCAAGCCCATAATGCCGCTGCCGTTTTAAGAACCTGCGATTGCTTTGGTGTACAAGATGCACACATTATAGAAAATGGAAACCTATTTTCTCCGTCTGCAGAGGTAAGCTCGGGGGCCGATAAATGGGTTGATGTTATCAAATACAATGAACTTGAAAACAATACGGAAGCCTGTTTATTAAAACTCAAAAACCAAGGCTACCAAATTGTAGCTACCGACCTATCAGAGGATCAAGTGCTTTTGGATGAATTGAACATAGAAAAACCCACCGCCATTGTTTTTGGAACCGAAATGACCGGAATCAGCGAAAAGGTCAGAGAAATGGCCGATATTAGAATGAAAATCCCCATGTATGGCTTTACTCAAAGCTTTAACATTTCGGTTTCCGCAGCCATAATTCTTTCAAGGCTAAAAGAAAAGCTAATGAGCGGAAACATTGAATGGGAATTAAGTGAAGACGAAAAGGACCTCTTGCGATTGGCCTGGTACAAGAAATCAATCTACGCTAAGAAAAAATGAAGCAAAATTATTTCACCCAAGATTTTTATAAATTTTTCAGGGATCTTGCCGCAAACAATAATAGAGAATGGTTCAACGACCATAAAAAGCGGTATGAAACTTCTGTAAAACTCCCCTTTGAAGATTTTGTATCAGACCTTATTAAAGAGGCCTCCAAAGAAAATCCTAACCTGAACCAAGACCCTAAAAAGGCCATTTTCAGAATTTATCGTGACATTCGTTTTAGCAAAGACAAAACCCCATACAAACTTCATATGGCCGCGGCTATTTCAGAAGGCGGACGAAAAGACCCTAGCAAACCGGGGTTTTACATTCAAATGGGAGGAGAGGATTTTCGATATTATTCAGGACTCTATCAGCCTTCTAAAGAAGACCTTTACAAAATTAGAAACCACATTTCACAGTCCATTCCCGAATTTCAAAAAGCCTACAATGAAAAAGGGTTTAAAGAATCATTTGGAGAAATTCGAGGTGAAAAAAATAAAATCATTCCGAAAGAATTTAAGGAGGCTGCCCAAGAAGAACCCCTTTTATTCAATAAGGCTTTTTACTTTTTCCACAGCAAAACCATAGAAACTGCCCTGAATGAGGATTTGATGAACATCATTTTTGATTTGCATCGGAAATCTCAATCCCTTCGTACATATCTGCAGAATGCGTTGAAATAAATTATGGCTAATCGTCTAAGGCCTGAAATCATCATAACCGGCGCCGGCGCTTCGGGGTTATGGATGGGCTATCACTTAATAAACCACGGTTTCAAGGGTAAGATTTTATTCATTGATCAAAATCTCTACAGTCGAAAAGGCAAAAACTGGAGCTTTTGGGCCAAAGAAGATGAGGAAATCTCAAAGTTTGCCAGCTTTTCATGGGATACCCTTTTGTTTGAGACCCCAAAGGTTTATAAAGAGTTCCCCATTGCTCCATTAAAATACTTCACCGTAAGAAGTTCAAGCTTTGAAGGCTTTATGTTGCATTTCTTAAAGGAGTCAGGGCAAACAGAATTTGTGGAAGATGAAATCATTGAGGTCTTGGGAAATGGAACAGCCATCTGCAAGAACAATACCTATCAAGCAGAGGAATTCATCCTTTCCTCCATCTATGATCTAGAGCATATTCAAAAAGAAGCCAGGTCTTTTTTATGGCAACATTTTTACGGCCGGGTCATTGAATTTGACCAACCGGTTTTTAAGGAAAATGTAATGGGTTTCATGAACTTTGAAATTCCACAAACCCATGGCATTGATTTCATTTACACCCTTCCCTTTTCAGACCGAATGGCTTTGGTAGAGTATACCATATTTTCTAAAGATTTACTTGAGTTTGATGAGTATGCCAAGGCCTGGGACCAATACATAAAAAAGACCTTCAAGTCAGAGTATTGGGTCTTGGAAGAAGAATTCGGTAAAATTCCAATGACCGATTTCCGGTTTCCCTACCGAAAAGAAAAGATACTTTACATAGGTACCGCTGGTGGCCATGTTAGGGGGGCAACCGGTTACGGATTCAAAAACATGTACCATGAAACCCAGAACCTTGCTTTAAAAATCATTTCAGGAAAAGTTCCCAACCAACCTTTTCAAAGCAAAACCAGGCATGATTTCTACGATTCGGTGTTCTTGAAAGTACTCAAAACTCACCCCAATCCTTATGAGATATTTGAAAGCATGTTTACCAAAAGAAACCCTAAAGATGTTCTAAAGTTTTTGGGAAAAGAAGGCAGCCTACTGGACGACCTTAAAATCATTTCCGCTTGTCCCCCAATACCCTTTATAAAGGCTCTATTTGGGAAATAGGAAAAGGAGTTCTACCTTACAGCATGCTTCAAAAACTTACCTTAGGCAGCTTGGCTTTTATTTTATTCTCCTGTGGTCCAAGCCGTTGGATTGAACCTTTGCCGGTTGGCGAAAAAGAAGCTCAAGTAAGTTTGGGCGGACCCGTATTCACCAATTTAGGAGCCCCCATTCCCGTTCCATTGCTTTCGATGGGCATGGCCAAAGGAAATACAGAAAACCTTACCTCTTACGGAGCCTTTCATTTAACCTCGCTTATTTATGGAAACATTCATATGGAGGGAGGAGCCCTCTACGGAATGCGAGATTATCAAAAGGATAGTCCGCTTGCCCCGGGTTTAAGCCTAGGCGTTTCAGTACACTTTGCTACCAACATTGATGAAAGCGCCAGACTATGGCCTCAGGTTGATTTTAATTCGTATTGGAAATTCGGTGAAAAATCTCATTTAACGTATTTCGGAATAACCAACTGGCTTGAAATTCACAACCGAACCAATGAGGAGACCGTTGAGCGCCCTCCATGGCTTATTTCTCCTCAAGCTGGTTTTAGGTTCAAAATGAAGAATGGAGCATCCTTAGGAATTGAGTCTAAATTCATTACTCCAAGAATTTCCAATGCTGAATCAGCCGTAGACTATTTCAGTTTCTCCCCAGACTTTGGAGCCATGGGTATTTTTCTCTCCTTCAACCAAAGAATTCAATGAAATTCAAGCTTTCTTTCCTAATCCCCTTTCTAGTCTTTGGTTGCACCCTAGATGATTTCATGTTTAACCAGTCAAAGCTAGACCATTACGATTTTGACGATTATACCGGGGAAGTAGATTTCAGGCTTGATTCCAGCTATTTCATTCCTGATTCTTTGATTCATTTGTTTTTTCTCCCTTCCGGGGAAGATCAATCCCTTATTGCATGTACCTATATCGGAAACTTGGACGAGATTTCTACGGATACGGTAATTCTTTATTGCCATGGGAACAAAGATCATATGGACTTTTATTGGCCCAGAGCAAAGCTATTGGCCAATCTTAGATCCGACCAGAACAGATATGGCTTGCTTTATTTTGATTATTTCGGATATGGAATGAGCGCTGGAACTCCTTCAGAAAACGGCTTGAATGAAAACACAGAATCCGCGCTAAATTGGCTAAAAAGCCAAGGATTAACCCAAGATAGATTGGTGATTTACGGGTTTAGCCTCGGCTCTTACCCAAGCATTTATCAGGCCTCCTATTCTGAGGTAATGAAACCCAATAAATTGATTCTCGAAGCTCCCATCGGCACCAGCCAAGCCATCATTGATCAGAGCACCGTACTCTCGCATCCGGGCGGATTTTTTATGGAAGCTGACTTCAACAATATTCACAATATGAAAGCTTTTACAGGCGATCTTCTATTGTTTCACGGAGGAGAAGACAAATTCTTACCCTTCAAGATACATGGTCAAAGCCTCTACAATGCTCATGATGTAGGCTTCAAACAATTGAAGCTAATCCCGAATGCAGACCATGGCGACTTACCAAAAATGATGGGTTTTGAACTTTATTTGGAAGAAATTAGAAATTTCATCCAAAGGTAAACTCGGGCAAAACCTTCCACTTGAAAAACTTAAAACCTCCCCGCTTCTCCCAAATCTCTAGGGTTTCAAGCCATCCGATGACCGACAGGTAAAATTAATGACATAAATCACCTTTACCAACCCTAAAATCTAATTTATGTCAGAAAAAAAACATACTTAAGTCAATTTCTCGTATTTTTGCCGCAGTTAAATCTCTCACAAATATGAAACGTAGTTTACTATTAACCCTTGCGGTTTCTTGGATGTGGTTCCTGACCAATGGTCAAACCTGTTCAAACAATGTTCTTTCAGAAGGACCCTGTAACCCTTACATTGCAAACATTTGCAATGCAGGAGTACTTGACGCCGAGCTAATTACTGACGGCGACCCATCAACTTTTGGAATGCTTGAAGTGAAAGCCAATGTTTTGGAAAAAGCATTTGTAAAAGTTGAATTGCCAAACTTGGTTCGAAGCGGCCGGGTCTTAAACCTTCTTTTAGGCACCCCCCTAAATCTTCTTAATTCAACTTTCTTGAAAACCATTAACATCAAAGTATTTGATGAGAATGGAGTGGTTGTTTATGAAGAAATTGGACTTAACCTTCTAAATATAAGAAGCCTTCCAGGTTCATTTGGAGACATTTCTGTGAACCTTCCAATTCCTTACGGTGACTTTATGGTCTCTGCCGTTCAGATTGAATTAGGAAGCCTTGCTGATCTCACCAATAGATTAAGAGTTTATTCACTTTGTTTGGATGAGCAATGCTTAAGCGTTCCGGTTAACCAAGTAATAAACTCCAATCTTGGAATCAACATTGGTAACTTACTTGACCTGAATCTAAACAACATTACCACCTTACAAACTTTAGCTAATGGTCAAAGCGACGCATATCTAACCCTTGAATTAGATAAGATCATTTCTGGGGATGTGTTTTTGGGACTACGTTTAAAAGATATTGACCAAGGCTTGAGCAACCTTTTGTTTGCCAACATTAAACTCGAATTGCTTGACGCCAATTCAAATTTGATTCAAACAGTTCAAGGCCTTACCCCATCTGATTTATTTCCTGTTCAGGTAAACCTTTCAGGATTTCTTCTTGGAACTACCGTTAACCTAAACGGTCAGGTTAAATTCATTCGAGTAGTTCTTAGTCCTGTGGTTAACGATGTTCTTGAGCTCAACTTATGTGAACTTGTGGTTGAACCTTTATTGGATACCCTTGATATCCTTGTAAACGGAGGCACCAACATTCTTTGCGATTCTGCTGGAATCGTGCTTACCGCCCAACCAGGTTTCACCAATTACCAATGGTCGAACGGCCTTCTAGGTCAAACCATAAATGCTGTAAAGGGTGGTTTATACAGTGTAACCGCTGAAACCCCACTTGGTTGTACCGTTTCTAGTTCATTCTATGTTTTAGAGTCTATTCTATCGGCAGTACTTGACTCCAATCTAAGCCAAATGTCAAATTGTGATGGTTCAGGAATTTTGGCCTTGAACATTACCGGTGGTTCTGGAGACATTACCGTAAACTGGAGCAATGGAATGTCAGGTTCAATCATTGAAAACCTAAGTGCTGGAATATACACGGCAAATATCATTGACAATTTAACAGGGTGTAGCATTTCAGTTGACTTCATTGTTGGAGACAGCAATGGTCCTGACGTGGAAACCTTTGTAAAACCAGCAAGTTGCCAGCAAGCAGATGGCGCCATTGTGATTACCCCTCGTGATAACCGCAACTATACCTATGTATGGGGGCATGATCCAAACCATAATAGCCCTATTGCTTCTAGTATTGGTGCAGGAGATTACTCTGTTACTGTAATTGATGAAAGTGGATGTAAGTCTGTTCACAATTTCCGGGTTCCTGCTGAAGGTGATTTTGAGCTTTCGGCTGAAATTCAGAAGGCTGACTGCTTTGGAGGGAATGGAGCCATTGACCTTACCGTTGGCCTTCCAGGAAACTACTCATTCCTTTGGAACACAGGTGATACTACTGAAGACTTATCAGACCTTACGGCTGGGGTGTACACTGTAGTTGTTACCAACGATGTGGGTTGTGAAGATCAAGCATCTTTTGCTGTTTCTGAGGAAGGTGGACCGGAGGTTACCTTGGTTGACTTACAAAATGTTACTTGTGGAGAAACCGACAACGGAAGAATTGAAATTTCCATTCCATTTGGAACCGTTGCCCAGTGGAGCGATGGTCCGGTTGGAACGGTACGTGAGAATTTAACTCCTGGGCAGTATGTGGTTGAGGTTACCAATACCCCTACCCCTTGTCGTACCATCGAAATTTATACCATTGAAGACGATGGAAACATCGTAATTGGTGGTGATATTCAAGATGAGTGCACCAATATCGCCGGAAAACAAGGAAAAATTAGTCTGGAGGTTTTCGGAGGCACTCCTCCTTTTACCTACGCATGGAGCAATGGAGCCAATTCAGATGAAATTGAAAATCTAGAGGCTGGCACTTATACCGTTTATGTAACAGACAGCACGGGTTGTACTGACTCGGCTACCTTTATTGTAGGCGAACGTGCCTGTTCTGAAGACGAGTTTGACCTCTTCATTCCACAGTTAATGACCCCTAATTCTGACGGGTTTAACGACTTCTTTGAAATCAAAGGAATCGAAGCATTTCCAAACAACAAGCTTACCATTTACAATAGACATGGAAGAATTGTTTTTGAGAAGAACTCTTACCAAAATGAGTTCGATGGCAAGTTCCAGCCAACTGGAGAAATGCTTGACCCAGACACCTATTTCTACACCTTAGACTTGAACGACAATGAAGACCGTAAGTTCAAAGGGTTTATTGTGATTCGTTATTAATTAAGGCTAAAGAAACTATCATGAAAAAATATTTAGCACTGTTTGCCATTATGGCTATTGGAGGTCAACTGGCAGCGCAGAACCTTCCTCAATTTTCTTTTCACATGTTCAACCGTCAGGTCTACAACCCTGGATTTGTGGGCTCTGATGGCAGAATGAGTGTTGCCTTCGCAGGTAGACAGCAATGGGTGGGTCAAGAAGGAAGTCCGAATTCTTACGTACTTGCCTTGAATACCCCCCTTGGAAAAACCTCGTCTTTACCTAGACTAGCGGCTGGTTTCCTAGCCATGCGCGATGAAATCGGGGTTCGAGAAACTCATCGATTCAAAGGACAAATTGCCTACCGAATTCCTTTTGGTAATAGAACGGTTCTTTCTTTCGGAATTCAAATGAGCGGAGCCTTTGTAAACCAAAACTTGGCCAACCTTGACGTAAATGATCCCAATGATCCACTAGCTGATGAGAACTACCAATCTGGTTTACTTCCCAATTCAGGATTTGGAGTTTACTACTATAGCGACGACTTCTTTGTAGGAGCCAGCATATCTGATTGGTTTGGAAACTCACTGCAAGATGTAGTTGTTGTTGATAACCCAAGAGGCTATCACCTTCAAGGAGGATACCGTTTCCACCTAAACGATAATCTTGATCTTCGCCCAACCACCATGATTCGTTACACAGGTAAATTAGACGGGATAAATTCACCCCTAGAAGTTGATGTTAATTTGGCTTTGATCATTCAAAATCAACTAATGATTGGCTTGAACCACCGGGTGAATGAGTCTGTAGGCGCAATGCTTAAGTATCAGTTTTCTGAAAACCTTTACGCAGGGTATGCCTATGATTTTACCGTGACCAATTACCTGAAGCAATCAAGAGGTTCTCACGAAGTACTTCTAGGCTACGTGTTTAACATTAACCCCAAAGGTGTAAACTCACCAAGATTCATTACTTATTTCTAAGAACATATGCTCATGTTTAATAAAAACAAGTCGCTTACTCTTTTTACCCTTTTCTTCCTGTTCTTAGGTTTTCTAAGTCACGGCCAGTATAACCACTTAAGAAAAGGGAATATAGCTTATCAAGAACTCGCCTTCGAGGAAGCGGTAGAACACTATGAAGATTTCCTTGGCTATGGCTATCAACCTGAAGCCGCCTATAAACTTGGAAAGTCTTATTTGCAACTGAGAAATTTTGAAAAAGCAGCATCTTGGTTAGGACAATGCATTTATGATATTGAAGATTCAAAAATTAGCTTGTACTACGCTCAAGCCTTACAAGGAATGGGTGAATATGAAAAAGCTTTTACCCAATACGAATCTTATCATAGAGCAAATCCAATTGATCAATTGGGCCTTTTAGGAATGGAAGCCTGCAAACTTGCCCCTTCCCTTTCAGACCAACCTGCCATTTTCAACCTTGAAAATCTATCTTTCAATTCTAGCTTTTCTGAATTTGGCGCTACCTATTTTATGGGAGATGTTTTAATTACATCAGATCGTAACCGTAGTGACCTTAGACCTCAGGAAAATGGAAAAGATGGTGGTAACTTTTATGATATTTACAAGGTAGCCCTAGACTCAAATGGTGAATATCAAGAAGCCAAACTATTTGAAGAAGGACGGAATACTCAATTAAACGATGGTCCGGTTACTTATAGCCCAAAGGAAGAAATCATCGTTTTTTCAACCAACCAATACAATCCTTGGTTGATTGGAGGAAATGCCAAGCGAGATTCAAACCGAATTGTAAGGCAAAAACTTATGTACCAAACCCGAAATCACTTCGGTGGTTGGAACAAACCAAGGGATTTCCCATTCCAAAGCCCTAACTACTCTTTCTCTCACCCCTTCTTTGCTGCGGACGGAGTAAGTCTTTATTTCGCTTCTGACCGTCCAGGGGGAAAAGGAGGAACCGATATATGGAAAACCGAATATTTGGGTGACAATGTTTGGGCCCAGCCTGAAAATCTTAAGTTTTTAAATTCAGCCGGAAATGAGATGTTTCCTACGGTTGACCCCAATGGAGGCCTTTACTTTGTTTCCGACGGATTACCAGGAATGGGTGGTTTTGACGTGTTCAGGGCAATGATTGATGCCGAATCAGGGAAGTTCGTAAATGCCATGAACCTTGGAGCTCCTATCAATACTTCAAAGGATGATTTCGCCTTGAATTTGGGGGAAGACTTTACCAAAGGTTTCCTTAGCTCCAACCGTGAAGGAGGAAAGGGATCGGACGACATTTATTCTGTAAAGTACGAAGGTGCCATTCTTGATTTTCAGTTTGTGAATCGAGAAAACCTAGCCCCGATTAAAAATGTAAGACTTTCAGCCTCCGATATACTAAACACTTTCGGCGAGCGTAAAACCGAAAATGGAAATCTTTATTTCCCGATTCGTAATGATAAGTCATACGAGCTAGCTTTTAATGCTGAAGGATTTAAAGAAGCTGACTTTATGGTTTCGGGCGACTCCCTTGAAAAAGGAAAAGTATACCCCGTAACCATTAAAATGGCCCCCCACCCTACCACTACCTTGAAAGGATTAACCGTAGAAAACCAGTCTAAATTACCCCTTGAAGGGGTTGATGTTTTACTTTACAACCTCCTTACCGGGGATGTTCGTGAAGGAAAATCAGACGACAAAGGGCTTTTCTTTATGGATCTTTATCCTGGAGTTTCTTATGCCATTGTTGGATTTAAGAATGGATACTCAAAAGACTCCATTCCGTTTACCACCGCTGGTTTAAGTCTTGAGGATACGGTAATTCACAGATTGGTTCTTGGGGAAGGAGAAAGAGTATACTCCATTAGCTTCAACAATATCTATTTTGATTACGACAAATCAAGCCTTCGTCCAGAAGCCATTGTTGAATTAAATAAAATGCTTGACATTCTTGAAATCTCGTCTGACTTAAGGGTTGAAATCTCTGCCCATACTGATAGCAGAGGGCCGAATGCTTACAACCAACGACTTTCAGACCGTAGAGCAAAAGCCGTTGTAGATTTCCTGATTGCCAAAGGCATCGACCGGTCTAGAATGGTTCCCAAAGGTTACGGAGAGTCTAGATTGGTGAACAATTGCTCAGATGGTGTAAATTGCACCGAAGAGGAACACCAATTGAACCGAAGAGTTGACTTTTCTGTAATTGACGAAAACGATCAAGTGGTCTATGAAAGTAAAACCGCAAAAAAATAATACCGAACGAATTTTCTCAGGAGCCCCCTGGGAAAAGGATTATGGATATTGCCGCGCCCTCAAGCGCGGCAATTTTCTTTTTATATCAGGTACAGTCGACCTCCAGGCCAAAAAGAACCCGTCTAAGTCAGCCGGAGATCAAATGGCCTCCATCCTAAATCAAATAGAAAGCCTGATTCAAACTTTAGGGTTTAGCAGGCAAGACATAGTACGTACCAGAATCTACATCCTTGACCGTAGGGATTCAGAAGAAGTAGGAATGGCTCATGGAAAGTTCTTCAAAAACGCTGAACCTGCCACAAGCATGATTATAGTTTCAGGCTTTATTGAAGAGGCTTATAAGGTAGAGGTAGAATTTCAAGCCCTATTGCCATCGTAATTTTTCATAATCTTGCCTTCCAATAAAAGAAGTTATGGTTTTTGGATTTTTCAAGAGGATGTTTCGGATTGTATTGAGGATATTTTACCGCAGGGCCTTTGTAACTGGCCTTGAAAATTTCCCCAAAAACAAGCCTGTTATACTTGCCGTAAACCATCCAAACTCCTTTCTAGATGCAATTATAGCCTCTGTCTTTACAACTAAGCCACTTTACTTCCTTGCCCGTGGGGACGTTTTTAAAAACAAAGTGATTTCGGCCGTATTAAATAGTATGCACCTCATACCAATTTACCGAAGGCTTGAATCCAGAAACAACCATGAAAAAAACCAAGCCACCTTTGAACGCTGCCATAAGATGCTTGGGAAAAACAAAGCCATCCTGATTTTCCCTGAAGGAATTTGTACCACCAATAAACGATTAAGAACTCCGTTTAGAAAGGGCATTGCCAGGATTGCTTTTGGAACCCTTGATTCTTTCCCTGAAAAGGATGTAATAATTCTGCCAGTGGGCGTGAACTATACCCGGTATAGCAGATTTAGATCGGAAATCATGGTGGACATTGGGCCTGGCATCTCAGCCAAAGATTATTACGATCTATACAAGAAAGATCCGGGTAAGGCCTTGTATGATTTGACCCAAGACACCGAAAAGGGGATGCGTAACACCCTGGTGGTTTTGGATGATCTTAAGAAATCGAATTTTGCCGAGCAATGGCTTGATTTTTACCGATCTCTCAAAGAGTACCATCCCTTGCCTTGGAAAAAGAAAGACCGAAGCCGCTTAGAGGATGAACAGAGAATTTGCAATACCCTAAATGCTCGAGACTCCAGTAGCCTTGAGCATATTGAGTCAAAAATGAACCGCTTTTTTAGGGAGATGAAGGAGTTCGGTTTAAAACCCATGATATTCAACCAAAGCACCCGGTTTAACTTCGTCTTCGGTTTTCTTTTAATTACCACCCTACCCTTTTATCTAATTGGAAAGATTTATAGGATTCTCCCAGATACCCTTGCCCTTTCCATTACGAAGTCTAAGGTTCGAGGTCCGGAGTTCTTTTGTTCGGTATGGATTTGCCTAGGCTTATTGTTTCACCTAATCTGGCTCGGGCTCCTATTAGGATTTGGTTCAGGATATGAACTTTATTCTTACCTAGGCATTCCCCTTGTGCTAGTATCCGCCTTGATTTCTGTGTACTACGAGGCATGGTGCAATCGGCTTATGCGCTCATTAAAGTGGATGAAATTTAAAAAGCACCCAAAATTCAGGGGAATCTTAGAACAATATGAAGAGATTCAAGACCACCTTGAAGAATTAGACCACCAAAAAATCACACTTTCGGCTTAGGTCGACTAATTCCCATTGCCTTAATCATCCAGTTTGGAAGGCTCTTTCTAGGGTCTCTTTTTCTTAGATCTAAGTACCAACCTAATTTTTTCATGATGGGCACCTTATGGGTTTCCACAAATTCAATCAAGGTACCATCAGGATCTTCGATGTAAGAGAAATGGCCTGCAGCCTCTCCCATATCAAAGCTATTTGAGCTGTCTACCGTAAACGGAAACCCTTTTGCCTTACATTCTTGTTTAAGGGCTTCCATGCCGCGTATGTCAAAGCAAAGGTGGATGAACCCTCTATCTCCCCAGTACCTATCTTTAAAAATCTTCCTGCCCTCACCTTCTACCTGGCTTATGAGTTCAATTTGATTCGAACCAAGCAATTTGCTGAATCCCCCTTCGTGAGGTTTAGAATGGCCAAGCAATACCCTACGAAACTGTTTTCCACCACCAGCAAGTGAACGAAAATCTTCAAAATCATCGGTATGATCATAAATCACTTGATCAAAACCTAGAATATCCCGGTAAACCTTCATGGATTCATCAATATCGCTTACTCCAACAATGGCACCGTAAACTCCTCCTGATAAATGCTTTTCATGTTTAAACCAAGAATCTGAACTCACCATTTGAAATACATTGCCCCAAGGGTCTTGCACGAAGAAATGTTGATTTCCATTGGGATCAGAAACCAGTTCACCCAGTACCTGAGCGTTTTTTTTCTGAAGTTCAAAGTATAGAGATTGAACATTTTTGCATTTCATCTTGGTAACCAAAATCCCTAGATCACCCATTTCAATCTCAAAATCAGGAAGTTTTGGCGTTCTGGAGGTGTATTGCCAAATTTCCATTCCTCCCCCCCCTTGCATATTCAAGGCAAGGATGGCATGTCTTGATTGCACCTCGTTTCCGGTATAATCAATCATCAATCCCGCTTCAGCGGCCTCTTCAAAGACCTTAACATCCATTCCAAAATGTTCTCTATACCAGGCCCAAGCCTTATGAACATTCGGAATTCCGATTCCAATCTGCTGAATACCACTGATTTGCTTCTTTTCCATGTTTGATTTAAGTTGGTGAGATTTTCGTTGCCAATTTTCGGAAAATTCGAGGAAACCACCGGTGTATTTTTACCATTAATAATTCCTTTCCTCCGGAATAGGTTTTGAACTTTCCTTTTTCAATACCTCTCAAAACATCTTGAGCACATTTTTCGGCGGGGATGCCTTCTTCTTGTCCCGGGTCTGCTTGTCCGTGGGCTTCCCCCTTGCCCGTTAAGGCAGAGCTTGATATGGACGTCTGTACCCTTCCGGGGAAAACCAAATGAACATCTACAGCCTCTTGGTCAAGTTCCAAGCTTAGAGATTCGTAAAAGCCCACCATAGCATGTTTGCTTGCTGAATAGGCGCTTCGAAGCGGGAACCCAAAACAGCCAGCAATGCTTGAAATGGATACAATTTTTCCAAAACCCCTTTCGAGCATTTTCGGAACCAGTGCCTTGGTTAAAGCCACCGATCCGAAATAATTTACTTCCATGATTTTTCGATCAACCTCTAACTGGGTTTCAAGGCTTAAGGAGCGTTGAGAAATCCCTCCATTATTGATTAGAACATCAATGTGAATACCTTGGTTTTCAAGATTTTTAAGAAAATCAGATATGCTTTTTTCTGAGCCCAAATCCAATTCAAAAACCTTTGACCAACCGGAAAGACTGCGCTGAACCTCAATTAATTTATCTTGATTTCTAGACGCCAAAACAATTCTTCCTCCCTTCACATTAATGGCCCTTGCCAATTCTGCTCCAATACCAGAAGATCCGCCTGTTATGAGTACGGTTTTACCTTTCCAATTCATTAAGCCTTTGGATGTTTTATCATGCGAGTATACGTATTTCTTAAAGTTTTCTGAGAGGCCCCAATGCTGAACAAAATAAAGGCTGTGAGGTTGGCTAGGTTTACACGCAAATACGAGTTTTCTTCATATTTCCTGGCTGAAACCCGGATTCTCTTTTCCATGATTCGAAAAGAAAGCTGTTTTCTGGCCCTTTTGATAAATTCATACTCCTCCATAATCAGGTAGTCTTCTTTGAACCCATCCAAGGCCAAAAAATTTTGCCTAGATATGAACATAGACTGATCGCCACCCCTCACCCAAAGCCGGTCAAACTTGGTGCAATAGGCGTTTATTTTCAGAAGTGGATGGTCTTTGTCGAATTCAAATGGGTAACAACCAAAACCAAAGCCCAGCTTTAAACTCTCTTTTATATCGTCTACAAAAGAGTCTGGCGGAAGGCTATCTGCATGCAGGAAATAAAGAATTTCTCCTTCCGCCTGATGGGCCGCTTTGTTCATTTGAAAGGCTCTGGATTTTCTTTGACAGGGAATGAAAATGGCCCCATGTTTCTGGCAAATCCCCTCGGTATCATCCTCGCTATCGGCATCGGCCACCAAAATCTCAACCACCTGGTTGTTTGAGTGTTTTATAAGATAAGGAAGCAGGGTTTTCAGGTTTTCAGCCTCATTCAATGTGGGAATAATGATGCTTATTTTACCCCGATCAACTTCCGTCGGTTTCATTTGCTTTAAATCCATGATATTTGTTTCGGTCATCCCCACCTACGAAATTATCGTAATTAGGTTCAAAGCTATGAACAAAGTCTTTATGTATATGAAAAACCTTGCCCTTATATTTCTCCTTGTTTTTGCCTCCCTCATCGGAGAAAGCCGTGAGCCGGTTCCGTCAGAACCAAGCCATTCTGAAACCAATTACTTAAAAATTTCATCTGAACTCATGCAAGGGGTAATGGATGGAAAAGATGTGGGTGAATTGCAAAAAACCTTGGCTGAAGCCGATTTAGATGTATTGGCCAAGCAATTGAAAACGGATCTAAACAAAAAAACCTTTTGGATCAATGTTTACAACGCCTACATTCAAATCATCCTAAGTGAAAACCCTGAATTATTTGAGGATCGTGGCTCGTTTTTCGGAAAGAAGCGAATCATCATTGCCGGAGAAAACCTAAGTTTCGATCGGATTGAACATGGAATCATTCGCGGATCTCGGTCAAAACTAACCTTGGGTTTTACGAAAAAGCTTTTCGTGCCTAAGTTTGAGCGAAAGCTTCGATGTAAAAAACGAGATGGAAGAATTCATTTCGCCTTAAACTGTGGAGCAAAATCCTGTCCGAAGGTGGCCGTTTACTACGCAGATCGAATGGATGAGCAGCTGGATGCCATCACCAAGCAGTTTTTGACAAAAGTTACTGAGGTAAAAGGAAACACCGTTCAAACCACTGTGCTTTTCTCATGGTTTAGAGGTGATTTCGGAGGATTGGATGGGGTTGAGCCTTTCTTAAAGAAATATGGCATCATTCCTCAAAACCTAGATGCCGATATTGAGTTTAAGCCCTATGATTGGACTCTTTATCTAAACAACTATACCGAGGTTTAATCAGTGCATTTGCAAGACTCGCATTCTTCTTTTGTGGCAAATCCATAGGCTTCGCATCCACTGTATGAAATCTGCTCGCAAGAATTAGATCCTTCTTGATAAAACCAACGCTGGAAATAGGCCTGGCATACCTCGTCAGTAGGTGCGGATTCCGCGCAAGCACCGGTTGGGGCATCGCATTTATCACAGGCTAATAGACCAAAACCTAGGGTGATTGTTAAAAGGATTGAAAGCTTCATAACTTGTTCATTTTGAATCGTAAAGATATGAATCAAACGCAAGTTTACGCGGGGAAGTATTAAACCCCTTAAATTTTAAAAGGCCTCACCCACCGTTATATAGGTACCCATGGCCCTTTCTCCGAAGCCAAGGTCTCCACGGGCATTAATTTTTTTCTTTTTATCAAGCAAGAACCTGCCACCTATTCCTAGGTTCCATTTTAGGTTTTGAGCCGATAAATTATGTTCGGGACCCCAAACCTGACCGAGCCCGGCAAAAACCGACATACCAAACCTCCAAAATGTGGGTAACCTGTACTCTGCTTGAAATTCAAGCATTTGATGATCTCGGTACCTTCCCTTGTAATACCCTCTTAGTTTCCTGGATCCACCAATCAAAGCCATTTGACTAAAAGGCACATTTCCAAAGCTGTATTCCTGGTAAAGGTTTAAGGCAAGAACCGATTTTTCTCCAATGGCAAGGTATTTAGAAAGGTCAAAGTAAAGCTTGGTAAAATTGAAATCGGATCCTATGAATCCTCCAAACTGCTGAATGGAAGCGTCAAGCAACCAGCCTTCCTTTGGAAAAAAGACGATGTCGCGTGAATCATATTGAAAGGCCAGTCCGAGGCCATTCGACCTCCCTCCATTTCCTCCAGGTGCAGAAGTTTCGAGCAAACCTCCAGCTTCGAGGTTAAAAACATCATAGGGCTCACTCCAAAACCTCAATCCGGCCCATACATTCTCATTCACCCTTCTTAAAAGGTCGGTTTTGATTCGGATGAAATTCACATCGTACCGCTCGCGCATTGACTCGGTGGTATTGGGTCCGATGCCCCAGTAATAAAAGAAGTATTTGTAATAACCCGCTTCACCAAGGGTTTGCCATTTCCCATCCGGACTATAAATATTGAAATTCGAATAGAACAAAACTTGATTGTTCAAGGTATAAGCCCCTCCAAAACTGAACTGAGAATCCTTGAGGTTCTCGGCTTGATTCTTGTAGGAATAGGCAGCAAACCCTCCTAAGCCAAATCCAAAATCAGTTTCTGGGCTTTTAAAAACCACGGGCAAGGGGTACAAAGACCAGCGTTTGGTACTGTCTTGGGCCCATCCCGTGAAAACGGTTAAAAAGAAAAGGAGGGAAATGAAAATTCGCATGAGTCGAGATTACAAAAAATATAGGTACGGGGCCCAGCGGCCAATAGATTCTTATCTTTGCCGGCCATGAAAATAAAGGAGACAAAAATAAAGGGACTTTTCCTAATTCAGCCAAAGGTTTTCGGCGATTCAAGAGGATATTTTATGGAATCTTGGAATAAAAAAACCTTTGCAGATGCAGGGCTTGATATAGACTTTGACCAAGACAATCAATCCTTGTCTAAGTCAGGGGTTTTACGTGGCTTGCATTTCCAACGCCCACCCCACGAGCAAGGAAAGCTGGTGCGGGTAATTAAAGGCGCTGTGCTAGATGTTGCCTTAGACATACGAAAAGGCTCAGAAACCTATGGAGAGCATTATTCCGTAGTTCTGAATGAAGAAGAAAAGAACATGTTATGGATCCCTCCAGGCTTTGCCCACGGATTCTTAACTTTACAAGACGAAACCATATTTGCGTATAAGTGTTCAGGTTTATACGCCCCTGAGGCTGAATCAGCCATTGCATGGAACGACCCAGACCTAAATATTGACTGGGGAATTGAGAATCCTGAACTCTCAGAAAAAGACAAAAAAGGCCTGGCCTTCAACGATTTTAAATCACCCTTTTCATGAAAAAGTTTTTAAGCAGTTTGCTCGGAGCTTCCCTAATAGGAGCCATTTGGTTGGTATCTCATTTCGCATCTGAACCCGCCAACGACCGCACTGAATTTCAAGCCAGATTTTCGGAGGCATACAGCATTTATGCCCTCAAGCACCCAGAAGAAATTTCCTTTGCAGGGGAATCTTTGCCGGATGGCGATGCGGATGTGATGGAAAGATTTGACCGTGAGCTTCATGTAAATACCTATTGGCAATCGAATAGCTTACTCTATTTCAAAAGAGCCCATAAGTACTTCCCCATCATTGAACCCATCCTGCGCAAAAACAACATTCCTGAAGACTTTAAGTACTTAGCCGTAACTGGGTCAGGATTGCAACAAGTGGTTTCACCTGCAGGTGCAACTGGATTTTGGCAAATAATGAGGGCCACAGGAAAAGAGTTTGGTTTGGAAATCAACGACCAAATTGACGAGCGGTACCACATTGAAAAAAGTACCGAGGCTGCTTGTAAATACCTACAACAGGCCTATGACCGCTTTGGTTCATGGACCCTAGTTGCTGCTTCTTACAATATGGGAATGGCTGGTGTTTCCAGGGCGCTTGACCGTCAAAAGGTTGATTCTTATTATGACCTTCTCCTTAACAGTGAGACTAGCCGTTACGTTTTCCGGATTTTGGCCATCAAGGAAATCATTGAAAACCCGAAAAAATACGGATTCCACTTTACCAATGAAGACCTATACGCCCTTGAACCTAGCAAGAAGCTCAGGGTAGATCAAAGCATTGACGACTTTGCGAGTTTTGCAAACCACATCGGCACCAATTATAAAACCCTGAAAATCTTAAATCCCTGGCTTCGGGAAACATCTTTAAAGGTGAGCACCGATAAGTACTATGAAATTGATATCCCCAAGGGCATTAAGGTTCCAGAGAATCCATTTACAATTCCTGAAGACACAAGCAAAGCACCAGAAATTGAATCGGTTCCGGTTGAGAACATTCATGTAGTTCGGTCCGGAGATAACCTCTCCTCCATCGCGAAAGCTTATGGAGTATCCGTTAAAGACATCATGCTTTGGAACAAGCTCTCAAACGCACATAGCCTTTCCATTGGTCAAGAATTAAAGATTATTCTCCCGAATGACTAACACTACGGAAGCGCTTGAACGCGATACCCAGGTTGAATACCTTGAAATCTTAGGCGCCAGGGTTCATAACCTGCAAAACATTGACCTCAATATTCCTCGAGATCAACTGGTTGTAATTACCGGTTTAAGTGGAAGCGGAAAAAGTTCCCTTGCCTTTGACACCATTTATGCCGAAGGCCAAAGAAGGTATATTGAAACCTTTTCCTCCTATGCCAGGCAATTCTTAGGTAACCTGGAACGCCCGGATGTAGACAAAATCAATGGGCTTTCTCCGGTTATTTCGATTGAGCAAAAAACCACCTCAAAAAGCCCCAGATCAACCGTTGGTACCATTACGGAGGTATATGACTTTTTACGCCTATTGTTTGCCAGAATAGGTACGGCTTATTCTTACAATACAAACCTTCCCATGGTTTCCTATAATTCCCAAGAAATTGGTGACCTTATACGGAAAGATTATGCGGGAAAACGATTGATTCTACTTGCTCCGGTAATTCGGGCAAGAAAAGGACATTATCGAGAATTGTTTGAGCGCATTTCAAAACAGGGATTTGTAAAGGTTCGGGTGAATGGAGAAATTCAAGAAATTACTCCAGGCATGCGCCTTGATCGGTACAAGACCCATGATATAGAGATTGTCATTGATAGGCTATTGCCCGATAATATTGACGATCAAAGGCTTCAACAAAGCCTGCAAACGGCCTTAAAGCACGGAAATGGAGTGTGTATGGGATTGGATGCGGACGGAGAACAAACCTCCTTCTACTCTACCCATTTGATGTGTAAAGACACAGGGCTCGCCTACCCAGATCCAGAGCCAAATTCATTTTCCTTTAATTCTCCAAAAGGAGCCTGCCAAACCTGTAACGGACTGGGAGAGTCTATGGAGATTGACCTAAAAAAAATCATTCCTGACGACCGGTTGAGCATTCAACAAGGAGGAATTAAGCCCTTGGGTGAACCTCGGGCAAATTTCGTTTTTCAACAAATTGAAGGAATCGCTCAAAGGCATAATTTCACCCTAAAAACCCCCATCAATAAAATTTCCCAAAAGGGCATGCAGGCTATACTATATGGCTCTGACGAATTTTTTGAGGTGGAAAACAAAAACCTGGGGGTTACCAAAACGGTACGAATCAAATACGATGGGGTAATCAACCACATCACCCATCAATTAGACGCCCCTTCTACCAGCTTAAAAAGATGGGCTAAAGATTTCATGAAAACCGTTCCCTGCCCAGACTGTAAGGGGTCTAGGGTAAATGAAATTGCCCGAAATTTTAAGATTGACGGATTGAATATCTCAGAGGTTGCCTCTATGGATATTACTGAGCTCAAAGACTGGATTCAAAAAGTACCCGAAGTACTCACCGAACGGCAGAGAACCATTGGAACCGAGATAGTTAAGGAAATAAAAGATCGGGTTGGGTTTTTGAACAATGTAGGACTGGGGTATTTAAACCTGAATCGCTCCGCTAAAACCCTTTCAGGTGGTGAAGCTCAACGGATTCGTTTGGCTACCCAAATTGGTTCACAATTGGTGGGTGTGTTATACATCCTGGATGAACCCAGCATCGGCCTTCACCAATCGGATAACGATCGTTTGATTGATTCGCTTTGTGATTTGCGCGACATAGGGAACTCGGTAATTGTGGTTGAGCACGACCGTGATATGATGGTAAGAGCGGATCATATTATTGACATGGGTCCGGGTGCCGGAAAACACGGGGGTAAAATCGTTGCCGAAGGAAGTTTGGATGAAATTCTAAAAACCGACGGCCTGACCGCCAAATATTTATCCGGGGAAGAAGACATTTTCATCCCTTCTGAAAGACGTGAAGGAAACGGAGATTTCATTGAATTAAAGGGCGCCAGCGGAAACAACCTAAAATCGGTAGACGTAAAAATTCCTTTGGGAACCTTTACTTGCATTACGGGTGTTTCAGGATCTGGAAAGTCAACCTTAATCAATGAAACCCTCTACCCCATTCTCAACCAACATTTCTATAAATCGGTCAAAAAACCACTTCCTTATAAATCCATTACCGGCTTAGAACATTTGGATAAGGTCATTGACATTGACCAATCTCCCATTGGACGAACACCGAGGTCGAACCCCGCCACCTATACAGGGGTTTGGTCGGATATTCGATCCTTATTTGCTCAATTGCCTGAGGCTAAAATCAGAGGGTATAAGCCCGGTAGGTTTAGCTTTAATGTTAAAGGAGGAAGATGCGAAACCTGTGAGGGTGCTGGAGTTCGGGTGATTGAAATGAACTTCTTGCCAGATGTTCATGTGCCCTGTGAAACCTGCCAAGGAAAACGATTCAACCGGGAAACCCTTGAAATTCGATTTAAAGGAAAGAGCATTTCAGACATTCTAGCCTTGAGCATTGAAGAAGCCGTTGATTTCTTCGAAAACCAACCCAAAATACTTCGGAAAATTGCCACCCTAAACGAGGTTGGCTTGGGGTATATAAACCTTGGCCAACCCAGTACTACCCTTTCAGGAGGTGAGGCTCAAAGGGTGAAATTAGCCACAGAACTTTCCAAAAGAGATACAGGAAGAACCTTTTACATCCTCGATGAACCCACCACAGGCTTGCATTTTGAAGATGTTCGGGTCCTTTTAGATGTGCTTCAAAAACTGGTTAACCGCGGAAATACCGTAGCCATTATTGAGCATAATTTAGATGTGATTAAGGTGGCCGACTACATCATTGACATGGGACCCGAAGGTGGTCGTAAGGGGGGGAAAGTTGTAGGCTCTGGGAATCCGGAAAATTTTGTAGACATTTCCCAAAGCAAAACGGCTAAATACCTAGCCCAAGAACTCAAACGAAGCACCTATGACCGAAAAGGATAAAATAAGATCTGCCTTCCAGAAAAGCTGGACCGAAATTAAAACTGAAAACTCTTGGGTTATTTTCAAGGTTATGTCAGAATTTGTGGAAGCCTTCCAGAAACTGGCTAAAATTGGTCCTTGTGTAAGCATCTTCGGTTCGGCTCGAACCCAACCTGACCACCCCTTCTACAAACAAGCCGAGGAAATTGCCTTTCAGCTTTGTCAAAGAGGTTACGGGGTTATTACCGGTGGCGGACCCGGAATTATGGAAGCGGGGAATAAAGGTGCACAACGTGGTGAAGGCGCATCGGTAGGATTGAATATTGACCTACCCATGGAGCAAGACTCTAATAAATATATTGATCGCGACAAGCTCATTAATTTCGATTATTTCTTTGTTCGAAAGGTCATGTTTGTGAAGTATGCTCAAGGATTCATTGTGATGCCTGGGGGCTTTGGAACCTTGGATGAGCTTTTTGAGGCCATTACCCTAATTCAAACCAATAAAATTGGAAAGTTTCCCATCATTTTGGTTGGCAGAACTTATTGGTCAGGACTGATTGACTGGATAAAGGAGCAATTGTTGGAGAAAGAAAAAAACATTTCTCCAGAGGATATGGACTTAATTAATTTGGTGGATACCACGGAGGAAGTCTTAGAAATTGTGGATGAGTTTTACTCAAAATACACCCTTAAACCCAATTTCTAGATTTTTAAAAGGACCAAAATCACAGTCACAAATTTTTTAATAAAATCACTGCACCATCCCGCTCATTAAATCATAAATACTTATTTTTTAGAGGTTTATGATTATTATAAATAACAGCTTCACCCTTAATTTCCCTGGAGTAACCTAGGTTTTATCGGCCATATTTTCCCCTATCTTCGTAAGGAAAGGAAATGAACAAAGGAAAATAACATGTCCAAAACCGCCTCCAATCACATTTTTACCCTTATAAAAAGCCTCACCAAGCAGGAAAAGCGATACTTTAAATTATACTGTGGAAGGCAAGGATACGAAGAAGACAACCCTTACATCTTGGTCTTCGATGCTATTGCGGCACAGGCTTCCTACGATGAAGAAAAAATCATAGAAACCTTTGCAGCTGAAAACTTCACCAAGAGGTTTTCTGTTTTCAAATCAAGACTTTACGACGCAATCTTAAAAAGCTTACACGCTTATCACTCAAGCAGTTCCGTTGACGCAGAACTCAAGAAAATGCTGCATTGCGCTGAAATACTCTTCAAGAAAACCCTTTATAAGCAGTGTACCCGCATATTGAAACAGGCTAAAAAACTAGCCATCAAGCATGATAAATTCACTACCCTGCTTGAAATTCACATGTGGGAGAAGAAAACCATTGAAAAGGATAATTATAGCTGGCAGGGGGTTGAAGACATCGAGACCATTTTAGAAGAAGATAAAAACGTTCTGAAGCTAATTCAAAACTACTGTGAGTTCTGGAACATAAAATCCATGTTCTTCCTTCCCCTTTACAAGGGAGGAAAAGCCAGGAACGAGGAGGAACGGGAGAACTTCAAAAAAATCATCACTCACCCCCTATTGCAAGGAGAAGAGAATGCGCTTTCCGCGGAAGCGAAATACCTTTACCACCACATTTATTCGGCCCATTTCTTCAGCATTTGCGATTACCAAAAAAGTTACGACCACCTGATATCAAATGCACGGATGATTGAAGACCACCCAGAGCTTTTTGATGAGGAACCCAATACTTACTTTTCCATTCTCACCAATGCAATTTACATTGGAAACCAGTTGAAGTATTACGAAGAATCAGAAATGAACTTGAATCGGTTAAGGGCCTACGCCGATAAGCTGAAAAACGAGCAGAATCAAGACCTTCAGCTCAAGCTCTTCTCCTCCGTTTTAAGTTTAGAGCTTACCATTTACGTGCAAACCGGTCAATATGATAAGGGCCTTGAAATCATAACTGAAATTGAAGAGGGACTCGAGAAATACTCTGATAAGATCAACCCCATTCGGATTTCTTATTTCAATTTCAACATGGCCGTATTGTATTACGGGCTGGAGCGGTATAGCGATGCTTTGAAGAAAATCAATTTGCTCTTGAACGACCCGTCTATTGATCAGAGTGAGGATATTTATTCCTTCACCCAAATCATGTCTTTGATCATTCATCTGAAGCTCGGAAACCGCGATTTAATTCCATATATCACAAAGTCAACCCATAGATACTTAAAGAAAAGGCAAAGAATCTACCGCACTGAAAAGTTGATACTGGATTACTTCAATCGAATCAGCCGCGACCCTTATGAAGATCTTAGAAAGGAGGATTTATTACACCTCCAGAATGAGCTTACCAAAGTGGTTGATGACCCCTTGGAAAATGCCACCCTTGAATACTTCAACTTCATAGCCTGGGCAGAATCATACCTCTTGAATAAGCCTTACGGTGAAATTGTGCGCGACAAGGTTGAGGAGGTGAGAATTGAGCAGGAAAACCAACGAAAAGCCTCTTAAAATAGGTTTAACCTAAATCACCCACCATCAAAAAGCCCCTCCAAAACTGGAAGGGCTTTCATTCTTTAAACCAAGTACAAGAAGGTCTATAATTTGTAGACCAACCGCATGGATATTTTTGGGAACCAGCGATAGGATGACATGTTTTGCTCCAGTTCCTCTTCTTCAGAGGAAGTGTTTTCAAGCATTTTGGTAGCGGTTACACGAACATCCGGAGAGCCGACGTAATAGGCCCCATAATCTATGCTGAAACCCATTCGTTTCTTTGGTACCGCCCTTCCAAAACCCAGTCCTAAATAAGCGGCAGGACCCGAATAATCGGCTTCAATTAAAATCTCACCGATCTCTTCCGAGCTAATGGTCATATCCCCATAAGATGAGCCTTCCGTCAAGGTAATCAAGGCATCGCCTTTTAAGGGTTGAAAATAAGACAAGCCTCCAACCATTTTAAAAGACCCTTTCTTAAAGGGGTGGAACTCCATATGAGCATCTAAATTCAAGGTCCTGAAATTAATTACCGTATTCACGGGGGTTCCATTTACGTCTAGGTCCATTGAATAGTCTTTGAGCGTAAGGCCTCCAAGACCTACCCGATAATTCCATTTCCTATTCAGGTTTCTTGCGTATTCAAGTCCAAGACCCGGAAAACCAAGGTTAAGGGCAATGGCCCCTTTATTCTCCCAACTAGGATACGGGTCTACCCAGACTTTAGAGGTGTCTGAGTAATCGATATTTGAGGAATTATCCCCATTTTCCTGGGCAAACAAGCCTAAAGAACTAAAAAGGAAAAGAGCTATAGTGATTGCAAATACTTTCATGATTTCTATGTATTAAAGTCCTAAAGCACTACAGGCCGACTGAGGAATGGTTAACTGATAGATCTTTCCATCTTCAACCAAAACATTGGCTGTGTCAACTTCAAACTCATTAAATCTGGCCATAAAATCATACCGAACCCCATCTTCCAATTCATACATTTTCTGTTGACTTACAAGTTGGTTATTCTGGGTAACCGTATGCAGGTGCCTGAACGGATCATTGGTTCCGTTTTTCTTGTAATAAATCTTTGCTCCAGGTGGAGGCGTTACCACCGAATTGCTTGAACTGCAATATAATTTATACCCAATGGTTGGGGGCTGACTAGTGGATTCTAGTCGGGCATCAAATACGGTATACCCAGCAAAAGAGTACTGTTCAACCTGAGCAAGGTTTACACCAGCCGGACCGTAATAAACCCTAGACCCGGGAGACAGGCTTTTTGTATTCCTGGAATAGGAAGTCATGGCATAATAGGGATTTTTAAATACCCCTTTGTTAGAGAAGTTCCCATAGGTGAAATAGGTCGTTGAATACCATCCCTCACTGGTTCGAATTCCAACCGTAGCATTTACACCTTCTCCATTGGCCTGATGAAGATGGCCTGTAAAAATATACCGTTTAGGGGTAGGTCTGCTCCAAAACCAATAATGATAACAGTACCGGAACCTCCACCATGATAAGTGCTTGATGATGGGCTCAGCAAATAAATCACCCGAAGCTTGGTCAAGTTTCACCAAATAAATATCATCCTCCGCCTTCCAAGCTGAATCTCCTTCTGAGAAACTGGCCAAGGAAATTGAGTCACCAGCCTGATAGGCCCGATCTTTCTCCATATTGTACATCCCAGCAGGAAGTGGAATTCTGGCTTTAATTCCGCCAGAAGCAGAACTATCAGAGAATTGAGTCACCTGAGTATTCCCGATGGTCATGTTAATATTAAAGGTAGCAGAAGGATCAAAAATCACTTGTTCAATTTGTCCATCCACTTTCATGGGTTGAACCATTCCACCCCCATTCGGCATGGCCTGTTGGGCGGTTTGGGAGGTATCTGAAAGGGCAATGATGGAAGCCTTCAAAGACTGGCCGGCAGTAGGCATGATCACATTTCCATCTTTATCCAAGAAATTAATGGTTTCCGGAATGGTCAATTGCACCCGTGAAGTAGAGTCTGGAGAACCAGTGGAAATCACCAATGGAGCGGTTAACCTGCCTGTGCTGGGGTCTACCGCTTGAGTCTTCTCTTTTACGGCAACCGTATTCGGAAGGTTGTTTAGGTTTAATAGAGGAACGTTTTTCTCTAGATAATACTCCTCTTCCTGAATGCGAATGGGCACCGATTGGCTTACATATCCACTTCCTTCAAAATGCACGGTAAAGCGCAAAGGATTATTTGCAGTGGGTTCCATTCCATTTCTTATCATTAATTGTAGGGTTCCGTAATAAAGTTTGAAATTTTTGGTTCCATCAATATTATAAACCCCCTCTGAATCTTTACCGCTTACGGTAATGTTTAAGTTTCCTGTAAATTCTGTATTCGGATCGTTTAAATCAAAAACATCCATTTCTACAACATATTTGTAAAAGGTAGGAGTTACATGTATTTGGAAATCATCAATGATGTCTTCCGGACTGGTACAGCTGCCCATGGCAAAAAGGGCGACTATGGCAAAGGCAATTTTTTTCATGAGTTTGGTTGATTTTTATTTTCTATGATTTTCAAAAGGTATTAAATAAAATCGTCATGGTCTGGTTTTCAGAATACTTAAACCAAAACATTTCGCTTTCATTTATACAAAGTGAAACAAAAAACCCCATGCTTTCACACGGGGTTCAAAATTTATTTATCAACCAAATTCTTATGCAATGGCGGTCTCTAATCTTGCAAATTCCCCAACCAAATCAAGGGTTTTTTGAATTTCGTTTTCTCCAATGGCTTCTGATATGAACCAAGTTTCAAAGGCAGAAGGAGGTAAATAAACCCCATGGTTTAGCATGAAATGGAAGAAACGCTTAAACCGATCGTTGTTTGCCTTGGCGGCGGAATCAAAATCAAGCACAGAATGGCTTCCAAAATGCACTGAAATCATGGACCCTTTCCGGTTGATGGTAAATTCAAGAGGTTCCAATGCCTCTCTTAGTCCGGATTCTAATTTAGCCCCCGTATTTTCAAGTTTTTGGTAAATCTCAGGTTGCTCATTTAGAATGCCCAAGGTTGCCAATCCGCAAGCCATGGCCAATGGGTTTCCTGAAAGGGTTCCGGCTTGGTAAACGGGGCCTAGGGGTGAAATCTTTTCCATAATTTCCCTTTTGCCTCCAAAGGCTCCAACGGGCATTCCTCCACCAATTACCTTTCCATAGGTTACCAGGTCAGCTTGAATTCCATAGGCCTCTTGGGCTCCACCCTTGGCCAAACGAAATCCAGTCATAACCTCGTCAAAAATCAAAACGGCTCCTTGTTGGTCGGCAATTTCCCGAAGTCCTTGTAAGAATTCCTTTGAGGGTGGAATGCAGCCCATGTTTCCAGCTACCGGTTCCAGAATAATTGCCGCTAAATCTGAACCATGATCTTCAACCTGCTTACGAACGGATTCTAGGTTATTATACTCCGCAATTAGAGTATCTGCAGCGGTTCCCGGGGTAACTCCAGGACTATCAGGTGTTCCTAATGTAACCGCCCCAGAACCGGCTTTGATTAAGAAAGAATCTGCATGCCCATGGTAGCAGCCCGCAAATTTGATGATCTTGGATTTACCCGTATACCCCCTTGCCAATCGTATGGCCGACATACATGCCTCGGTTCCAGAATTCACCATTCGAATCAAGTCAAGTCCGGGTACCATAGACTTAATAAGCTCAGCCAACTCAATTTCTATGGCCGTGGGTGCCCCGAAGGTTAACCCCTTCGACATTCGGTCTTGAACGGCGTTTAAAATATCTTCCCGGCCTTGACCTAAAATCATGGGTCCCCATGAGTTCACAAAATCAATATAGGCCTGGCCATCTGCATCGTATAAATAGGCTCCTTTGGCCCTTTCAAAAAAGACAGGTTTGCCTCCAACCGACTTAAAAGCACGTACCGGAGAATTAACCCCTCCTGGAATTGACCTTTGGGCTCTTTCAAATAACTCTTCTGATTTGCTAAAATTCATTTTCAAATATTTATGAAATCATCAATAAAATAGGTGGCAATTAAATCCGCTCCAGCTCTTTTAAAAGCCAAAAGAGATTCATGCATGGCTTGTTTTTCATTCAGCCAGCCCCTTTCACCGGCAGCCTTAATCATGGCATACTCACCACTCACTTGATAGGCCGCAACGGGTAAATCGGCATGTTCTTTAACCATGTGTACCACGTCCAAATAAGGCATCCCGGGTTTAACCATTAAAATATCTGCCCCTTCTTGAATGTCTAGTTCAATTTCTCTCAAAGCCTCTTTTTTATTGGCCGGATTCATTTGGTAGGTTTTCTTATCTCCAAAGCCTGGAGCAGAATCTAGGGCATCCCGAAAGGGTCCATAAAAACAAGAGGCATATTTGGCCGCATAAGACATAATGCCTACTCCCGTATACCCAGCAGCATCCAAGGCCTTCCGTATGGCTCCTACCCGACCGTCCATCATATCTGAGGGGGCTAGAAAATCAGCCCCAGCTTTGGCATGGCTTAGGCCCATTTTAATCAGGGCTTCTACGGTTTCATCGTTTACAATTTCACCCTCACGTACAATTCCATCGTGCCCATAAGAAGAGTATGGATCAAGGGCTACATCGGTCATTAAACAAAGCTCAGGGAATTCTGATTTAATGCTTTGAATGGCTTTTTGCATCAATCCATTTTCATCCCAGGAAGCCTTTCCGGTATTGTCTTTCAAATCCTCTTCAACCTTTACAAATAGCAAGGCCGATCGCAGACCCGCGTCTACCCAGATTTTAAGCTTTTCCAACTGCAAATCAAGGCTATACCTATAGTAACCAGGCATGGAAGAAATCCCTTCCTTCACCCCCTTTCCATCTACCACAAATAGAGGAGCTATTAGGTCTTGAATGCCAATATGATTCTCTTGAACCATGTCTCGTATGGCGGCAGATTTCCTTAATCTTCTGGGACGAATGTTTTGGTTTAGCTTATCCATTCTCTTGGGTTTTGAAGGCAATGAATTAGGTTTTCTTCGGCAGAGTTTGGTTGAACTTGGAAATCGTAATCCCAACGAACCCTGGGCGGCAAGCTCATTAAAATGGACTCAATACGGCCTTTGGTTTTGAGGCCAAAGAGGGTGCCCCGGTCATGTACCAGATTAAACTCAACATACCTACCCCTTCGTATTTCTTGAAAATATCGTTCCTCATCGGAAAAGCTTAAGTCTCTTCTTTTCTGAACAATGGGCACATAGGAGGGCAAAAATGCCTTTCCCATGTCCATGACCATTCCTTCGTAAAAGTCTAAACCTTCTTCACCTGCTCTCAAATAATCAAAAAAGGTTCCTCCAATGCCTCTGCCTTCGTTGCGATGTTCATTGTAGAAATACTCATCACAGGCTTTTTTAAATTGGGGATACAGGGCTTCATCGTGCTGATCAAGGGCATTTTTCTGAATTTGATGAAAATGTTTGGCATCATCTTCAAATAGGTAATAGGGTGTTAGGTCTGAACCTCCACCATACCAAGCATCTACCCTCTCATCCTTTTCATCAAAAAGTTCAAAATACCTCCAATTGGCATGAACGGTTGGAATTTTCGGATTCTCAGGATGAAGGACTAATGAGAGTCCACAGGCGTAAAACTTCCCTGCTTCCACCCCAAATTTTACTTGCATGGGCTTCGGCAAGTCTCCAAAAACCACAGAGGTATTCACCCCTCCTTTTTCGAAAACCTCACCATTTTGAATCACTCGGGTTCTTCCTCCGCCCCCACCGGGTCGCTCCCATTTATCTTCAAGAAATTCCGATTTCCCATCAATGGCCGATAATTGTTCGGTAATTCGATCTTGAAGGTCTAAAATGAACCGCTCAAACCTTTCTTTTCTTAAGCCTTCCATGCTTTCACTCTATTTACAAATGCCTTGGCATGATCAACCGGAACATGGGGCAAGATTCCATGTCCTAGGTTGGCAATATATTTCTGAGAACCAAAGCCTTGAATCATTTCGTCTACCCATTTTTCAATTTGAGGAATGGGCGCTAAAAGTCTAGACGGGTCAAAGTTTCCTTGCAGTATTACATCCTTGCCTACAATTTCTCTGGCTTTCGCCGGATTAAGGGTCCAGTCAACCCCCAAAGCCGCCGCCCCTGTAGCTTTTAGGTCGTCCAGAGCATACCAGCATCCCTTGGCAAAGGCAATCACCGGAACCTCTTCTTTAAGGCTTTTTACAATTTGATCAATATATGGCAGTGAATACACCCGGTAATCTTGAGGTCCGAGCATTCCTCCCCATGAATCAAATATTTGAACCACATCTACCCCTGCTTTTACTTTTTCGTGCAAATAATCAATGGTGATGTCAGTGATTTTCTGCAACAGTCCGTGGGCCAATTTTGGATTTTGGTAGGCCAATGATTTTGCCAAGGAGAAATCTTTTGACCCCTGACCTTCAACCATATAACAAAATAGGGTCCAGGGTGAACCTGCAAATCCAATCAACGGAACCCGATGGTTCAACATCTCCTTGGTGACCTTGATAGCCTTCATTACATAGTCTAGTTCTTCAGCCGCTGGAGGGGTTACCAAACGATCGAGGTCAGCTTGGGTGCGGATGGGATCTGGAAGTACAGGCCCTCTTCCTGGAACCATTTTAACCTCCTGCCCCATGGCCTGAGGGATGACCAATATGTCTGAAAACAAAATGGCCGTATCTACCCCAACCTGATCAATGGGTTGAACCGTGATCTCAGCAGCAAGTTCAGGAGTTTGAACCCTTTGAAAAAAAGGATACTTCTCTTTAAGCTTCATAAAATCAGGAAGGTAACGCCCTGCTTGGCGCATCATCCATACCGGTGGACGTTCGGTTTCTTCACCCTTCAGTGCCCGAAGGAATAAATCATTTTGATAAGTACTCATGAAAGATCTTGTTTCAATAATTCTATTAATGCTTTTCGATTTGGCTTTTCAGGCCAAGACACATCCTTCCAAAACTTCTGGCAAAACCTGCCCGTAGTCTTTCCTATGCAATATATTTTCTCTGATTTTGCCTGGTTCTGGGATAGGTAGGATTTCACCGCTGAGGGACTAAAGAAAACGATGGCATGAAAGTTTTGTACGAATTGAATGGACAGAGGTTTGGTTTCATAAAGGGCAAAAAACTTTACCCCTTTCTTCGTTGATTTCAAGTTTTCTTGAAAGGAAGGAAGGGGTTGTTTCGCTCCTAAAAAAGCAAAGCTTTCCTCCTTGGATTCCTCAAGCGCTTCTACCAGATCTTTGCTATAGTCAAACTTTCGAACTCCCCCCCATTGTATCGATTGATCCACTTCCCCAACCGCCCATAAATTAACCGAGCTTGAACTCCTTATATTTTTATTTCCCAGAATTTTATAAGTATTACCTGAACTTATAATCCAGTTTTTGGTATTTTCAATTTCTTTCCGGTCAGAGCTAGACAAGGGCAAGCTTACCTTGTGAATTAGGGGCTGAAAACGGAACTCTGAATTGGGGAATTCATGCAATGGAAAGGAGGAAATTTCCCGGGTAAAAAGTATTTTTCTCATCCTTGTTTCCGGATTTGGCTCATGATCCATTCTCCCCCCGCTTCCAAAACTTTTTCGGCCAATTTAATGCCTTCTTTTACTGGATCAGTTTGGGTAAATACATGCTTAGCAAAGGCGGCTTTTGATCCGTCAGGCATTAAAACCACACCCTCTGATTCAAAACCATTGTTAACCTGAATCAAGTTCACCCCAATGGGGGCAGCACAGCCTCCTTCCAAATGCCTTAAAAAGGATCGTTCAAACAAGGCGTCAAATTCAGCCGCTTGATTGTTGATGGGGGCAAATTCAGCCTGAAGTGAATCTCTGGTAAAAACAGATACAATTCCTTGTGACGGGGCGGGATACATCCAATTCAAAACTTCGTGTTTTAAATGTCCCAGCTCCATTCTTTTCAATCCGGCCTCAGCCATTATTCCTCCTTCCCAGTTTGACTGGTGAATTTTTTGAATCCGGGTTTGCACGTTTCCCCGAAGTCCTTCCACGGTATAACTAGGAAACTTATGCAACCATTGAGCCTTTCTTCTGGGCGACCCCGTGGCAATTACTTGATCAGGATTGGGTTTTATTCCAAGCACCAATACATCCTTTTTGGGCCCGCGTTGCAAACAGGCAGCCATGCACAAACCCTCAGGAACCTGAGTAGCTACGTCTTTCAAAGAATGAACCGCAGCATCAATCTTGCCTTCTAGTATGGCTTGATCAAGGGCTTTGGTAAAAACCCCTGTTTGTCCTAAACTATCTAAAGGATCCTTAAGGTTTAAATCGCCCAAAGAATCGATGCCAACAATTTCTACAGCCTTTCCTTTTTTCTTAAGTTCATAGGCAACTTTTTCCGCTTGCCAGAGGGCTAAGGGACTTTTTCTAGTGCCAATTCTAAGTGGCTTTTTCATCGTATTCCTTGTTCTCCCACCCAGTGCTCAAGTTGTTTGAGTCGGGTTTCGAATTCTTTGGGTTCAGACTTTAAATGTGCGGCAAAGGCACCATCAAGTCTGGAAGTATTTGTAGGATTCATGCCCATGGCTCCGTCAAACGAGCTTTTCAAGGCAGATTTTTCTTCAGGGCTCAGGCCTTCTAGGTGGTTGCGAACAGCTTTTAAAATTGGGGAAGCCTTTCGGAACCTCATCCAATCTAAAAACTCATTCAAGTGATGGTTGAGAATCTCCTCTGCTGCGGGCACTTCAGACTGACGATTCTGCATGGTTTCCTTGGTAATGGAATTGAGTTCATCCATGCTTATGACCTCGGTTTCTTCTGAATTCAAATCCGGGTCTACATTTCTAGGTACCGATAAATCAATGAACCAGCGTTTGGTTCCGGAAGGAATTCTCAAGGATTTATCAAGGGTATACTGATCGGCCCCGGTGGCAACCACAACCACCTCCGACTCCTGAACCACGGCTTCCAAATCCTTCAAAGACCTGGCATGAACATGGTACTTCTCTGCTAGTTTTTCCGCTTTTTCAAAGGATCGGTTCACCAAGGTAAGCTTCCTATGACTTACATGTTTCAAAAGGTTGTCGCAAGTGGTTTGACCAATTTTACCCGTTCCAACAAGAGCAATGCTTTTTTCAGAAAAATCAGGAACAAAGGATTTAATATAATGGGTAGCTGCATAAGCAACGGAAGTTGCCCCAGAACTCAAAGCGGTTTCGGTTCGAATTTGCTTGGATGCCTGTATGGAAGAATTCACAAGCCTTTCCATCTTCCCGGTAACGGCCCCATTCTTCTTTGATTCTGCGTAGGCTTTCTTGATTTGAGCGATGATTTCAAAATCGCCTAAAATCTGAGATTCCAGACCAACGGCAACGCGTAGAAAATAATTTACAGCCTCTAGGTGAGAATATCGATGCACCCATTTTGACCGCTCGTCCTTTACCCCTGTGGCCGTTAAGAATAATTCATACGCCCTATCTAAGTCTCCTCCAAGACCAAAAACCTCCGTTCTATTGCAGGTAGAAAGAATGAGGACATCCTGAAAACCTTCATCCACTAAGGAACTTAGAAGACGCCTGCGAGCCTCCTCACCAAGACTAAACATCTCCCGATCCTCAAGGGCGCACGACTTGTGTGAAACGCCCAAAACCCAATAATCCATATTCTCGGTCATCGGCGGCAAAAATAAAACCCTTAAAAGGTAAAAAATACCTCTATATGAAAAATTTTCTTCGGCTTTCGCCGAATGAATCACTCGGTACAAAAAGGAAGTCCTCATGCCCTAAAACAAGGATTTACAAGGGCTGACCGAAATAATCCTAGCTAAAAAGTTCATTTTTTCCCGATAAAGGTCGCATCTTTGCCCCAATAAAAATGACGCAAGAAGTTCATGGATGATTTAATTTTAGAGTCGGATTTGGAAGTTAGTTTGCTGAATAACAAGCAGAAAAGCCTCCAAGGAATTTCCAGGAAAACCCATCCCGACTTTATTCACCTTTATTTTCAATCAAAGGGTAAGTCAGAGCTTGCCTTCAATAATGGAGCCTATACCCTCCCCCTACCTGAGGGCCAGGTATACCTAATTTACAATCCGACCCAAAGGCTTAGTTACGACCTAAACCTCTCAGGAAAGTCTGCCTTACTCTGTATTTTCATTTCTTTTCAGAAGCTTCACGACTTTTTTAAGGAACATACAGGGGCCATTCCATTTCTTGAAGGAGACAACGCTCAGAAGAAATATTATGCCCAGCGCGAAATCTCACCAGCGGTAAACATTGTTTTGGATCAAATTTTTCATTTCAACCTCCACCCTTCTGTGAAAAGCTTATTCATTAAGGGCAAGGTTTATGAATTACTCGGGCATTTTTTCAATAAAGGAGAAAATCCAAACGAAGCCAATTGTCCGTTTCTACATGACGAGGAAGTGGTACGAAAAATTAGACAGGCCAAAGAAATTCTCTTGCATGAACATCAAAATCCGCCCAGCATGGAGCAACTCAGCCAGCGCACGGGCTTAAACCTCTATAAGCTTAAAGAGGGATTCAAAAATGTTTACGGTCAGCCGGTATTTACCTACCTTAATGACTACCGAATGGAGAAGGCTCGGCAAATGTTAGAGACCCGCCAACACCAGGTGAATGAGGTTGCCTTTGCCATTGGTTACAGCAATCCCTCTCATTTCATTACCGCATTCAAGAAGAAATATCATATAACCCCCAAAAAATACATTAGTTCAATTGCCCATGCTGAAGGATAAAGAGAAGGCCCTTCTTTTGATCAATCTGGGATCACCAGATTCAACGGAAGTTGGCGATGTGAAAAGGTATTTGCGCGAATTTTTATCAGATAAAAGGGTGATCGACGCCCCTTGGCTGATTCGGAAAATAATTGTGGAAGGCTTCATTCTTCCTACCCGCCCGGCCCAATCTGCTGAGGCCTATAAAACCATCTGGACCGATGAGGGGTCTCCGCTTATTGTTATTTCCAAACAATTAAGAGAGGCCGTTCAGGAAAAATCAAATTATCATGTTGCCCTTGCCATGAGGTATGGAAACCCATCCATTGCAAACACACTTCGTGATTTACAAGAAAAAGGAATCAAGCAGGTTCACTGCATTCCTCTCTATCCTCACTACGCCATGAGCAGCTATGAAACGGTGGTAGAAAAGGTGAAATCCCTTAGCTATGGGAAATTCTCGGATATGAAGTTCAGCTTTGAACCTCCCTTTTATCTGAACTCAGACTACCTCACGGCTCTTTACCGAAGCATAAAACCGTATACTGACAAGGAATTTGACCATATTCTCTTTTCTTATCACGGTGTTCCGGAAAGGCATATTCGAAAATCAGACATCACCAAGTCGCATTGTTTGCAATCAAAAGATTGTTGCAAAGTACAGTCCGATGCCCATGCTTTTTGCTATCGACATCAGGTTTTGAAGACTACCGATCAGATTCGATTGATCCTTGGGTTATCAGAAGACAAGGTGAGCAGTAGCTTTCAATCCAGACTGGGAAAAGACCCTTGGCTTACCCCCTTCACCGATGCCGTTCTGGCTGAACTTCCTAAAAAAGGAATTAAAAATTTATTGGTGGTTTGTCCGGCCTTTGTAAGCGATTGTCTTGAAACCATTGAAGAAATTGGAGAAGAAGGAAAGGAAATTTTCCTCAATAATGGGGGCGAAAAGTTCACCTTAATCCCCTGCCTTAATACCCAAGACTCCTTTGTTGAGTGCATAAGCAATATGGAGTCTGCCTTGGAGAAATGAAAATAGAGCACATCATTCTGGGAGGAGGAATTGCCGGAATGGGTAAGGCTGTTTCCCTTAGCCTTGCGGGGAAATCATTTGTTCTTCTAGAAAAAGAGGAAAGACTTGGAGGGCTGATTCAAACCCTGCCTACCCAGTCAGGAAACTTTGAACTGGGGCCAAATTCAGTTTTCAAGTCTCCTGAACTCTCCCAAATCATCGCTCATTTGGGTCTTGAGGAGGAAACCATCACATCCAGCCCAGCCTCCAAATCAAGGTTCATCTTCCATAGAGGCAAGGTCAGGCCCTTGAAAATAAGCCCCACAGGCTTCATGGGGAACAAAATATTAAGCCCGGCCGAAAAATGGAGAGCCTTTCGAGAGATTTCCGTGAAAACAAAGTCAACCGAGAACGAAACCCTCCATCAATTTTTCACCCGGCGATTTGGCCAAGGCTTTGCGGATAAGATTCTAGATCCAGGAATTCGAGGCATCTATGCTCAAGACCCAGAGCATATTCTTACTCAATTGGCATTTCCAGAGCTTTTGGAAATGGAATCAAAATATGGGTCCATCATCAAAGCCCTTAAGAAACAGCCCCCTCAGAAAAGGGAAATTCTAAACTTTAAAGGAGGCATGGTCCAAATGACCAAAGCCTTCCAAAAGAAGCATGAGGGCTCCATTCGGCTTGAAACCAAAGTCCTGTCCATCCTTTCCACAGAATCCGGATTCAAAATAGAGTTCCTTGAAAAAGGAAAGAGGACGGAAATTCTTGCAGAAAATGTTTCGGTTTGCCTTTCGGCCACGGCCTTGAAGGAAATTCAAACCAATTTCGGGCTTGAAAATATTCCCAGGCTACCTTATACGGCAATGCAGGTATTGATCCTGAAGATCCCAAAAACTAAATCCTCTAAACTGCCCATGGGTTTTGGTTTCCTTTGCGGGAAAATGGCCAATCGGCCTTATCTAGGACTTTTACAGAATTCAGTGATTTTTCCCGAAAATTTCAATCAAGACTCAACCTTAGCTACCGTTTATGGCTTCTTAGGAAAGGATAGAGAAAACATAAAATTAGCCCTGGAAGAAGATTTAAACCTGAGAGGAATGACGGAAATGATTCATCATCATGAAATTCCTCAAGCCCTTCCTTCTTACAACCACAGCAATCAGGAGGTGAATGCGGCCTTGGACGCCCTTGAGCACAAGATTTCCGGAATTAAATTCTACGGCAATTATAGAAAAGGAATATCCGTTCCTAAGATTCTTAAATCGGTATTTTAAACCTTGGTCAGGTTTTCTTTCAAGTCTAAGTCCTATCTTTAGAGCTTATTCTCTGTTTTAAACATTCATGACGGACATTTTGGAATTTTTTGGAGGGATCTTTGATACCAGCGGATGGCCTCCGAGATGGTATTGTGGGGTATGGACAGACTTCCATGGTTGGCTCTACATCATTTCCGACTTCGGCATTTTCTTGGCCTACGCCCTAATCCCGACCTTCATTTTTAAGTTCATCCGAGAGAAGGAGGGAATCCCGGTTTCCAATGTTTTCTTATGGTTTGTTGCCTTCATTGTGCTTTGCGGCTTCACGCACTTGATTGACGCCATAATGTTTTGGTACCCCATTTACCGGTTCTCAGCCTTGATTCGGTTTTTCACCATGGTGGTATCCATGGTTACGGTTTACAAAATCGTTCAAATCTACCCTCAACTCATGGCCCTAAAAACCTCAAATGAGTTTCAGGCAGAAATTGAACAGAGAAAGGATGCCGAGTATAAAATGCGAGAATACGCCGGACAGTTGGAAAGCTCGGTAGCCGACCTAGAGCAATTTGCCTATGTGGCTTCTCATGACCTTCAAGAACCCTTGAACACCATTAAGTCATACATTTCTATGCTTGATGAGAACCTTAAGGGCAAACTTGGCGATGAAGAGAAAGAATTTATGAAGTATACCCTAGAATCTTCAAACCGAATGCAGGTATTACTTCAAGAATTACTATCTTATTCAAGGTTAGGAAAGAATGAGGACAAGGAATGGGTTGATTTAAACAAGGCGGTTGAAGAAGTTTTAAACGACCTTAAGTCTAAGGTTAAAGAAAGCGGGGCAGATATTTACCTCGACACCTTGCCGGAGCTCTATACTAGTAAAATTGAAATTCACCTTTTGTTTCAAAACTTACTAACCAACGCTTTGAAGTTTAAGTCAAGTCAGCGTCCTTTGAAAGTCTCCATTCGAAGCCATGAACGTGAAGAAGATTACTTGATTTCAGTGGAAGACAATGGAATTGGAATAGACCCTAAATATCAAGGCAAAATATTTCAGATATTTCAGCGCCTCCACAACCGGAGTGATTATCCTGGCACTGGGGTTGGGCTTTCAACCTGCAAGAAAATTGTAGAAGGGAATGGAGGGAAAATTTGGTTTGAAAATAAAGATCAGGGAGTACGGTTCATTATTGTATGGCCCAAAAATAGATTATAATGGAAAAGACCTTGCTTTTTGTGGAGGACGATGAGGCTACCAGCTACATTTATCAATACGTTCTAAGAAAAATAGAATTTAAAGGGGACTATAAAATCATAAACAATGGTGAAGACGCCATTTCTGCCTTGCTAAATAGTGAGTTTGCTCCCGATATTATTTTTCTTGACATCAATATGCCAAGAATCAACGGGTTTGAGTTTCTAGATGCCTTGAAAGAAAAATACCCTTTGAAAGAAAAGAACTCATTGGTATTCATGTTAACCAATAGCTTAAACCCCGACGATGAAAAAAGGGCTATGGAATATCCTGAAGTAAAGGGATTTTTGAGCAAGCCTCTTACAAAGGAGACCTTATTAGAAATTATTAATTAGCCTCGGCGTAGAGCTTATTCTTCTTCCACTCGTACAAATCGTAAACTACCTTACTCAACCTCAGGCCGTCAAATTCCACATCTGATTTCCACGTAATCAAATCTTCCCATTTACTGGCCCTTCGAATCACATCCATGAACCGTCCATCGGTTTTCATCAAAATTGGACTCATGAGATCTCTTTCTTGTTCTTCCGATATCTCCTCTCCTTTGGATCTAAGTTCCCGTAAATGCCCTTTGCTGGCATAGGGGGTCCAAAACTCAAAACCATATGGGTCTTGAACTTTGCGTTTGGCAAAGTCCATAAAGGGCTGTGGTATTTTCCAGTCTTGCTGAACCACCAAGCCCATCCAATCGGCCAAAAGCCAACGGTCTTGATTTAAAATATAGCTTCTGATTTCAATCCAAGATGCTTCTTCAGGATTGAACTCTAAGGGCAAATCTTCTTGGCTTGGACTGAACCATTTTTTTAGGATGCTTTGCATTTCACAAATTTATTCATTTTCAAGGAATTCAGCTTAGAAATCATCAATATAGTGGAAATCGGCTTATTAATAATATGCACGCATATAGGATTTTAGAAATTAAAACCCCTTGAATCACTTGATATGCTGAGAAAGCAGAATTTTCAACTGTTTTTTGGTTGTAACCAACACTAACGAAAATCAATCCTTCCTAAAATAATCCGTAATTTTAAGCGCCCTAATCAAAAGGCTGCCACCTTTTGATTTGTTGACTTTAATAATTACCGCTTACAAATGAAGAATGTTTACGCGCTTCTTTGCGCCTTGTTGATGGGAATATCCTCTTATGCTAGCCACGTGTTTGGAGGAGAAATGTATTATGATTGGACTGGAAATGGATCTCAATATAAGGTTACTCTGGTGCTTTATAGGGATTGTAGTGGAATAGCCCTCGGGGCAACCCAGACCATAAACGCCTGTGCTGGTAACGGTTCTGGGAATAATGTCAATGGAGTGCTAAACCGGGTTTCTCAATCCGTATTACCTAGTGAGTATTTTCTGAATCCATGTCAATCACCATGTGGTAGCAATTCATGTGTAGAAAAGCATGTATACGAAGGCGTTATTGACTTCCCACATGGTCAGGGCGGATATATGCTTTACTGGGAAACCTGCTGTAGATCAGGCTCAGTAAGTAATTTACAAACCCCGGGCTCATTAAGTGCCATCTATTACTGTTTTCTCCCAGACCCGGTTGACCCCTCTGTGGGGTTCCCAAATAGCTCAGCTAGATTCCGTGAAGACCCTCCACCAAACCTTTGCGCCAACGATTCCATAAATTACAACCACTCAGCGTTTGAGCCAGACGGAATCGATAGCATATCCTATCTTTTTGAGAACCCCAAGGGTGTCTCTGGTAGTCATAACGCATGCCCTCCCTTCCCAAATTCACCCTTTGTAAATCCCTACAACAAAAATTACCCAATTCCGTCAAACCCTGCCTTTGCAGTCGACCCCGTTACCGGAAGGCTAATTGGAGGAACAACTTCTGGAGGTCTTTTTGTGTATAGCATCCGTTATAACGAGTGGAGAAATGGAGTTCCTATTTCTTACGGGGTAAGGGACTATGTATTCAACATAACCAATTGTTGTCCGGTGGTACCCACGGCAGATTTTGAGCCTCAAGACCCAGATACCACCTATGGTTATTGCGGAAGCTTAGGGGTTCAGTTTTCAAATACCTCCCTCAATTCCGTTACCTATTTATGGGATTTTGGAGATACCTTAACCACCACAGATACCTCCTCTCTTGAGGAGCCATATTATCAATATGATCGCCCGGGCATTTATACCGTAATGCTTATCTCAGGTCCGGGGTATTTCTGTGCAGATACAACCTATCAGGTTTATCAAGTTTTCCCCGGGGTTGTGGCTGACTTTGCCGTTCCAGACACCCAGTGTTTAACAGATAATTCTTATGATTTTTACCCCCTAGACCACGATACATCCAATTCTGTAAAATGGGATTTTGGTCCTGATGCCATACCCAGGTTTGTAAATATAGATTCGGCCAATGGAATTGAATTCCAACGACCTGGTGATCATATGGTGGAGTTGATCATTTACAATGAAACCTGCTCTGACACCATTGTGAAATCAGTAAATGTGGCCCCACAGCTTAATGCTTTTTACCAAGCTCCGGGTCCGGCCTGTATCACCAATCAGAACCTTGACTTTGAAGCGGTTGGAAATTACGGTCCTTTTGCCAAATTCCTATGGGTCTTTGGCGACTCTGCCTCTGTGGATAGTGTTGAAACCGAAGACGTTTTAGGCGTTACCTTTAATAATTCTGATTACCATGTGGTAACCTTGACGGTTCAAGATTCAGGCTGTAGCTTTACTTATGTTGATTCCGTTCTAATTGTTGATGAACCCACAGCTTCTTTTGCCCCCGAGCCTGAACAATGTCTGGGAGGAAATAATTTTGATTTCACCAATACAGGGGTTTACGATACAGCGGCTACTTTTATCTGGACCTTCGGTCCTGACGCAAACCGAGACTCCTCCTTTGCAGAAAACCCCAACAATATTGAATACTCTACTTCAGGGACCCATTTGGTGACCCTTACCGTGGATGTTTATGGGTGTACCGATACCTATATTGATTCGGTTAAGATTACAGATGCTCCGGTTGCAGCCCTAGACCAGCTACCCAATACTTGTGTTGATAACGCAACCTTTAGTTTTCAGGCTTCTGCCCAGTCAGGAATCTATTACGAGCCCTCGGCTAATTTCTTTTGGAATTTCGGAAATGGAGCTGTGCCCTCTTCCGCCAATACTGAAAATGTGACCAATGTTCAGTTCTCTCAGGGTACGCATTCAGTGGTTTTAACCATTTCAGACAATGGCTGTACCGACCGGGATACCATGACTTTTACGGTTACTCCCAAGCCGGTTGCAAACTTCCCAGCAGTGGCTGACCAATGCTTGAGCAATGGTCCGTTTGACTTTATCAATACAGGTTTGTTTGGACCCGATGCTACCTTCTTATGGGACTTCGATACCTTGGCCAATCCGCTAACCTCTACAAGTCAAGATGCTTTGAATGTTATGTGGACAGAGCCTGGTACGTATACAGTAAGTTTAACCATTTCTGAGAATGGCTGTGATGCAACCGTTTCCAGAACCTTTACACTAACCCCTTCCCCACTAGCCTCCTTTGACTCTTTAGGCATACAGTGCATCCAAGGGAATTCATACACCATAAACAATACCAGCTCCTACGGTTCTGGAGCTACCATTAATTGGTTCTTTGAGAATGCTGTTCCGGCAACCTCAACGGATTCGATACCAACAAATATTGTCTTCAATCAAGAAGGCTGGAACGAGGTTGAATTGAACCTTACAGAAAATGGTTGTACAGACATTTTAATAGACTCTGTATTCATTTCCTCGGTTCCTCAACCTAGCTTTACCCCAGGGAATGCCCAGTGTATTGATATTAATAATTACAATTTCAACGCTGCTGGCACCTATGGAGATTCGGCAAAATTCCTTTGGAACTTTGAAGACGGGGTTCCTGATACTTCAAATGCAGAAAACCCTATAAGTGTGAGTTTCAACTCCATTGGATGGAAAACGGTTGAATTAACCATTTCAGAATACGGATGCTCAGCAACTTATGTAGATAGTGTTGAAATCACCGCGGCCCCAGCCCCATCTTTTACCCCAGGACCACCGGCTTGTTTGAACAACAATAGTTACGACTTTGCCGGAAATGGAACCTATGGCCCAGATGCCAGTTTCCAATGGGTATTTGAAAATGCGAGCCCGGATACCGTAAATGCTTTGAATGCCAATGGAGTGGTTTTCAATGCAGTTGGTTTCCAAAAAGTTTGGTTTAGCATTTCCGAAAATGGATGTACCTATACCTATGTTGATTCAGTGGAAATTACAGCGGCTCCTGTACCATCCTACCTGACCCCAGCCCCTCAATGCGAGGTAAACAATAGCTTTGACTTCTTCGCCTCTGGTTCCTACGACCAGAATTCGGCAAGTATTTCATGGAATTTCGGTTCCAATGCAATACCTCAGGTTTCCTCCCAAGAGAACCCTTCTGGGGTTGTTTTCGGAAATCCTGGCTGGCATACCGTAAGCTTAACCATTACCGAATCTGGTTGTTCAGATGTTTATACGGATTCTGTTTTGGTAACCGCTGCCCCAGTAATTTCATACGTTGCTCCCGGACCGGAGTGTATTAACTTCAATAGCTTCAATTTTACGGCCAACGGATCCTATGATCCAAGTGCAACCTTTGCCTGGGATTTTGGCCCGAATTCAAGTCCGGCAAACTCAACGGCTGAAAACCCTAGCAATGTCACCTACTCTACCGTTGGATGGCATACCATCACCGTTACCGTTACGGATAACGGTTGTTCGGATACTTATGTGGACTCTGTGGAAGTAACCGCTCCCCCTACCCCTTCGTATCCGGCGCAAGCCACCCAGTGTTTAAATGGGAACTCTTACAATTTCACCAATACCGGAACCCATGGTGCCAATGCTACCTTTGATTGGGACTTTGGTCAGAATGCTATCCCTCAATCGAGCACGGCTGAAAACCCAACAGGAGTTACCTTTACCAGTCCGGGTTCACACTTGGTGTCTTTTACCATCGGTGAAAACGGATGCTTCATTACCTACTATGACACCGTTCGCATTGCAGCGCCTCCAGTTGCTAGCTTCCCAGCTCAACAAAATCAGTGCATTGATGTGAATTCATTTGACTTTAGCATCAACGGAACGTACGGAAATACGGCCTCCTTTAATTGGGATTTCGGAACCAATGCAAGTCCGCAAACTTCTAACTCAACCAATCCAACCGGTATTGTGTACAGTGCTCCAGGTTCTTACCCGGTTACCTTAAGCATTACGGAATATGGTTGTGTTGATACTTATACGGACACCGTAGTGGTGGTTCCTTTACCCGTGGTTGACTTTGGAAATTACGACGAAGGTTGTATTCCTTACACCACCCAATTCACAAATAATAGCACGGCCTTTGGTGCCATGACTTATTTATGGGATTTTGGCGATGGTTCAACCTCAACCCAAGCCAATCCAAGTCATACCTATACTGTGCCTGGATATTATGACATCACCTTAACGGTTACTACAAACGATGCTTGCGCAGGTTCTTACTCGCTTACCCTTGATAGCTTGATTCTTATGCAGGATGCTCCCACTGCGGCACTTTCTGCCAATCAAACTACCATTACAGGGGTGAACCCTCAAGTAACCATTACAGATATATCACAAGGTTCTGACTCTGTGATTTATAACATTAGCACCGGAGACATCATCTACGACGCTGATTTCACCTACCTTTTCCAGGATACTGGTTATTATACCATAGAGCAAATTGCATTTACCCAAGCAGGATGTAGAGATACGGCAAGCTTACAGGTTTATGTTGAGCCCTATTTCATGTTCTATTCTCCCAACGCCTTTACTCCAAATGGGGATCAAAACAACGACGCATTTATTCAAAAAGGCATCGGTGTGAAGACTTATTATTTGGAAATTTACAACCGTTGGGGAGAGAAGGTTTTCACCACCGAGGATATTGAAGAAGGATGGAATGGCTACGAGCAAGATGGCAAAAAAGCCAAGCAGGATGTTTATGCCTATAAAACCATCATCGTGGATGTTTTCGGAGAAACCCATACTTATTCAGGAGAGGTTTACCTAATTCGGTAAGCCCTCCTCTACGGAATTTATTTACTGCATCGCCCTTTAAAACTATGAATCAAAAAAGGTTCGGCCTGGTATTGCTCGCTTGCTTACTTGGCCTTTCATTATTTAGCCACGGTCAATACAGACAGGTTGGCTCAGGAACAACGGTTACCAGTACAACCGAAGCTTGTCCTATAAATATTTATTATCGAAGCATTCGGTACCAGGTGGTTTACACAAAGGCTGAACTTAATGCCGCTGGTATTTTCTCTGGGCAGATTCTAGAGATGGGTTGGTTTGTGGAAGGGAAACCCGACCATGATCTTCCTAATTACACCATTAATATGGGTCATACTTCAGACCCAGATGCATCCACTCATTTTTCGGGAGCCTTAACAACCGTTTATCAAAATCCGGCATATTCACCCACTACGGGCGGTTTTGATATGCTAACCCTTTCTAATCCCTTTGTATATAATGGAGTGGATAACCTCGTGGTTGATGTCTGCTTTGACCAAGTTCCGGCCTATACCAGCACCGGACAAGTAAGGTACTATTCCGATGGATCAAATTCAGGATACAGCCGAAGCGATGCAAGTTCGCAATGTGGTGTGACAACCACATCTGACCTTTCCAAAAAGCCACAGATTCAGTTCTTGGTGAGCTCTAGAGAAAACAATGATGTGGGGGTTTCTAGCATCCGCCCCAATGGAATAACTTGTGAAGGACTTAAATCCGTTTACGCTACGGTTGTTAATTCAGGTTTGAATCAGGTTAGCTCATTCACAGTAAACTGGGAAGTAGACGGCGCCCCTCAAACCCCTGTGCAAGTAAACAATGCCAACCTTGATACTTTCAATGGATTGGGCGCTTATTCAACCGAGGTTTACCTGGGTGACTTTAGTTTTGTTGGCCAACCTTCTCAGGTATTGGCGTTTACAACCAATCCAAATGGAAACCCAGACCAAAGTACCCTTAACGATAGCCTTATTGTTACGGTCAACCCTTACAATGCAGGCCCCCTACCCCTTATTGAGAATTTTGATGCTTTCGGCGATTGCTCAAGTTCTTGTACAAGCCCTTGCGACATAACAAGCATATGGCAAAATGTAAACGATGATCTTTCCGAATGGAAAATAAACGACAACCGTTTTTCTTCCACCCGAGGGCCTAGCCAAGATCATACTACCGGAAACGGAAAATTCTTTACCCTACAAGGAAATTGCGCCATAGACAAGCCTGGCTCTTTTCAAGCCGAGTGCATTGACTTCTCAAATGTGAATTCACCTGAACTTCAGTTTTGGTATCATATGTATACCTCTGTGATTGTTCCCGGACTTGGAATTCTACACATTGATGTAATGGAGGATGATGGTACATGGACCAATGATGTTGACTTAATCACAGGAGGTGCCCTGGATGAGTGGATTTTCCGTACAGTAGACCTATCTGCCTTTGCTGGGCAATCCGGACTAACGATTCGATTTAGAGGTGAAGTAAGCAATTTGTACTACCCTGACATTGCGGTAGACGATATTGCCCTTATTGAGAAAGATGGCCAAGACTTAGGAATCACGGCCATTCTTCAACCAGGTATTGGCTGTGATTTATCAAAGGAAAATGTAATCATTGAAATTGAAAACCAAGGCAATCAAGCGGTTCCTAATGGCACACAATTGAACTTATCCTTTACCTACCAAGGTAATCGGGTAAATGAAACCACGAACCTTTCCGCAGACTTGAATCCGGGTGGAACCATAACCTATACCTTCAATGCATTTCTAAATGTTGCACCCTTAGGGGCCAATCGCTTATATACCGAACTAAGCTTTTCGGGCAACGACCCAAACCCACTGAATGATACCCTTTCTAGGAAAATTGAAAATTTCTCAACCGTACCCATCGGTTTTATTGAAGATTTTGACAATTACGGAAACTGCGGCAATTCATGTGCTACCTCTTGCTTCCTTGGCGGGATTTGGAGAAACTCTAGCGAAGATCAAACCGATTGGATCGTTGACAATGAATCTGGAACCTCTACGTCTGGTCCGGATGCAGATCATACCACCGGTTTTGGGAAATATGTTTACATAGAGGCTTCTTCTTGCGCTGGAAATGAAGCTCATCTTGAAGCCAATTGTATAGACTTCTCAACGGCCACAGCTCCAAAAATTAGCTTCTGGTACCATGCTTATGCATCTGCCCTTCTGAACAGCACCATTTTGCATATCGATGTGCAAGATGAAAACGGTGTATGGTTTAACGATTTCGGTGCCATTGTAGCCGATAATGAAGACGCTTGGAAACAAAGGGTGGTTGATCTCTCAAATTTCGCAGGCCAAGCCAACGTGAGCATCCGTCTTAGAGGTGAAGTGGTTCAAGGAACAAGCATGGATTTCGCTTTGGATGATATTGAAGTTTTCGACGCCGGAAACCAAGACCTTGAAATGCAGGCTGTTCTTAATCCTACCACCGGTTGTAATATTACGGGTCAAGAGAATATTCAAGTACAGTACATCAACAATGGCCCTCAGCCCGTTCCGGCCAACGACCCCATACAATTCACCTTTGTTCATGACGGGAATGTTGTATCGGAAACCTTTACCCCAACAGGAGCCATTGCCCCTGGGGTTCCACAAACCTATACCTTCCAGGCAACCGCTGATTTTAGCAATCCAGGAAGTCATCCCCTTCAGGTTTACCTAAATAATGCGAACGACCCCTATAAAACCAACGATACGCTTAGGTTAGAAATCATAAATGAGATGGTATCTGTTTTTCCCTATACAGAAACCTTTGACCCTTACGATGATTGTTTTTACAGGTTTAACTGTTATACCACGGCCTGTACCCTTAATTCACTTTGGAAAAACAACCAAGACGGGGTATCCGATTCAGCAGACTTCTACCTTATTTCTGGGTCTACCTATTCAAGCAATACGGGTCCCTCTGGTGATGTTAACGGGTTTGGAAAGTATATTTTCATTGAAGGAAATTCATGCACCAACAGGAAGGCTATACTTGAAAGTCCGTGCATTGACTTCACCAACAATCCCAAACCCGCCCTTGGTTTCTACTACCATTTCTTTGGCTCAAATACAGGGTATTGCTCAATTCAGGTATCTACCAACGGTGGACTCACCTATACAGAGGTATTAAACTTTTCGGATAATTTGGATTTATGGCAATATGAATTCCTTGATTTACAAGCCTATGCAGGTGAAGGCAATGTGAGGATTCGTTTCATCATCCGGCCAAATGGCACCTATTCTGACATGGCCATTGATGAGATAACCCTTATGGAAAAGGAATCGAAAGACCTAAGTCTGGAATCCATTGATGCGCCAAATTCAGGTTGTGGGCTTAAGGATAATGAAACCGTGACCATTTCCATTTACCATAACGGTGACCAAACCATTCCCGCAGGAACGGCTATTGACGTTTCCTATACCTTCCAAGGGCAAACGGTAAACGAGGTTTTTACTCCCAGTACAGATTTTGATCCGGCCACAACACAAACTTATTCCTTTACCCAAACCATTGATGCAAGTACCCCCGGCCTTCATAACATCAATGCTTCGGTAAATTACATAGATGATTCATTCACCATCAATAACGATGACTTCAAAAGTTTTGAGCATACGGTGGTTGAGAGCATTCCTACTGTTGAAAATTTTGACGGTATGTCAAATTGCTCTGCAAGTTGTGGAACAGCTTGTAATTTATTCGGTTTCTGGTCGAATTCATACGATGACAATACGGACTGGATTGCTAGATCTGGAACTACCACCTCGGCCAATACGGGTCCATCATCTGACCATACCTCTGGGTCTGGAACTTACATTTACACGGAGGCGTCCTCATGTTTGAATTCTACCGCTAATTTGGTTAGCAATTGTTATGACCTGACCAATGCCACAAACCCATTTTTATCTTTCTGGTACCATATGCTTGGAGAAAGCATGGGGACCTTGCATGTAGACGTATTTGATGGAAGCAATTGGATTTTAGATGTAGATGGACCCTTTACCGATGACCAAGACCTTTGGCAGGAAAGAAAGGTAAATCTTTCTGCTTTCGCCGGACAGATTATCCGTCTTCGAATCAGAGGGGAAACTGGAACCAACTACTATTCAGACATGGCCCTTGATGATATAATGGTGGGTGATGCAGGTCATTTCAACCTTTATGTTCAAAACCTTGTTAGTCCGGTTAGCGGATGCGGAAACAACGAAAATCAAGTGGTTGAAGCAGTGGTTTACCACGATGGCACCCAAACCATCCCATCGGGTGAATCTATTGACATGTCGTTTACCTTTCAGGGGCAAACCATTACCGAGACCCTTGTCTTAAGCTCAGACTTTGACCCAGGCACGAGCATAAACTACACCTTTACCCAAACCATAGACGCCAAAGATTATGGGTATCACCAGCTTTTGGTTGAGGTAGATTATAGCCAAGATGTATTCACCCTAGACAATGAAGGCGATTTTAGCTTTCAAGGAGGAACCTGGGGGAATCTTCCGCATATTGAAAACTTCGGAACCGGTTCTAACCTTTCGGCATCATGTACCGCTACAAGAGATTTAGAAGCAACCTGGAAGAATTCGGAAACTGATGATTTAGATTTTGGCAGGTATAGCTCAGGGGTTTACCCTACAACTACCGGACCAGAGAATGACCATACAAGCCTTGATGGCACTGGAAATTACGCCTATATGCGAATCTCTTCGGCTACCTGTACCTTGAAGGTTGCTGACCTGATTTCACCTTGTTATGATTTAAGAAATGCCCTAAACCCAAAGCTTGTATTTTGGTATTACCAATACGGAAGTGACCAAGGTTCAATAACCGTTCGGGCCATTGACAATGGAGGCATTGAAGAAACCGTAGAATCATCCTTTACCGATAATCAAGACAATTGGCAGAGAAGAGAAATCTCCCTTTCTAACTACATTGGTAGTTCGAACTTGGTTTTGATCATTCGAGCAACGGGTGGATTGGGCACAGAGTCAGACGTGGCCATTGACGATATTGAGGTTGCGGATTTCGGAAATGAGGACCTCAAGCTTAACGCGATTCTATCTCCCTCCTCCCCTAATTGTTTCTATACGGCCTCAGAACAAGTGCAGGTTGAAATAGAGCATACCGGAATTCAAGACATTCCTTCCGGAACCCAGATTCCTGTTTCGTATGAATACGACGGGCAATTGGTTCAGGAAATGTTTACCCTAAGCTCTGATTTTGAGCCAGGGCAATTTAGAACCTATACCTTTTCCCAAACCATTGACCCAAGACCCTTTGGTACCAAAAGGATTTTAGCTTCGGTGAAACACAGTCTTGATGTATACAATTTCAATGATACCCTAAGTACCAATCTCACCTCTGAGCTTCTTTCCCAATATCCTCGAACCGAAGATTTTGACAGCGAATCCTCTTGTGGAACCTCTTGTGCAAGCCTTTGCGATCTAGATTCTGAGCTTTGGACCAATTTAAGATCTGATGATACAGACTGGCTGGTTCAATCTGGCTCAACCCCTACGGGAAGCACAGGCCCTAGTGGTGATCACACCTCAGGTTCAGGAAATTATCTCTATGTAGAATCTACCAGCTGTACGGCCTCTAATGCAACCTTAGAGTCGGTTTGTTTTGACTTTACAAGCGGGGTTAAACCCTATATTTCTTTCTGGTACCATATGTACGGTGCAGACATGGGAACCTTGCACCTTGACCTGAGCCAAGATGGGGGTCCATGGCAAAACGACATAATTTCTCCGCTTACAGACGACCACGACGGATGGCAGTTTATTGAAAAAGATTTAACCGCTTTCGCCGGATCTGTGCTTCGATTTAGAATTCGAGGAAACACATCCATTGGTACCTCTGCCGATATGGCCATTGATGACATTGTAGTAGAAGACCGCGGGCTGAATGATCTTATTGCCGTTGACCTACCTGGATTTTCAAACGGTTCATGCTCTGCAGAAAGCGATGCTCAAATTACCTTGAGGTTTACCAATAAGGGGCAAACCATTCCAGGTGGCTATACCCTACCCATGGAGCTTGTTATTGACGGAACCAGCTATCTAGAAAACTTCACCCTTCAAACCAATATGCTTGATGGTGACACCCTAGATTATACCTTCAACCAAACCATAGATTTCAGTCAGCCAGGCTCTCACATCATAGAGGCCTCAGTTGAACATCCGAATGATAAAAATGAATTAAACAATTCCATTCAAACCGGCTTCACCCTTGCCCAACCTAGTCAATCAACGGTTTATACCTTTGAAAGTGAAGGAAGCTGTGGAACTGGTTGCAATACCCCTTGTAATTTAGTCGGGTTATGGCAAAATGTAGATGGGGATGATATCGACTGGACCGCCAACCAAGGCCCCACAGGCTCAACCAATACGGGTCCATCAACGGATCATACCACGGGCTCAAGTTCAGGAACCTATCTATATACAGAGGCCTCCTCACCTTGCTTCAACAAAACGGCATACCTTGAAACCCCGTGTCTTTCCTTGAAAAACTTTACGGCTCCGGGTTTAAGTGTTTGGTACCATATGTATGGCTCTAGCCAAGGAAGCTTGCATTTAGATGCAAAACAAGGCGATAACCCATGGATCTTAGACGTTTCGCCACCCATTTCGGGTGAAAATACCAATGCTTGGCAAGAGCATGTTTTCAATCTAGGAAGTCTAGACAAATCACAACCTATTACCTTCCGATTGAGAGGAATTACCGGCCCTGATTTCTATTCAGACCTTGCCATTGATGACATCCGCTTTGTTGAGGTGTCTGCCAATGACCTGAGGGTAAATGAAGTTTTGAGCCCTTATGGGGGATGTAATGTTTTGGAGAATTCTGTGGTAACCATACGAATTGAAAACAACGGTGAAGTTTTATTCAATGCCGGAGAAATCCTTCCATTCACCTTGAAATATGATGGAAATGTTTTCCGTGAATTCCACACATTAGCCTCTGATTTTGGTCCGGGACAAACCCTTGATTATAGCTTCAATAAAACCATTCTGGTTGATGATATTGGCAACTATTCCTTTGAAGCCTCGGTAAATCATGTCAATGACGAGGCAAGAGGAAACGACACCATTTCCTATTCCTTTACCAATGAAATGGTAAGGGCCTTCCCCTATGTTTATGATTTTGAACCTGAAACCAATTGCAACCCTACCTGCGGTTCTGCATGTGGTACTTTGGGCTTATGGTCTAATGTTTACAACGATGAAAACGATTGGATCATTTATTCGGGTTCAACCCCAACCAACGGAACGGGTCCGTCAACCGATCATACCACAGGAAACTCTTCCGGAAAATACATCTACTTTGAAGGAGACGCCTGCGTAAACGAAAATGCCTTTTTGGTGGGCCCTTGTTTTGACTTCGCCGGGGCCCAAGACCCGAGAATTATTTTCTGGTACCATATGTTTGGAAACTCCATGGGCACCATGCACCTTGATGTGAAAATTGGGGGTGGATTCTGGATTTTCGATTATGTTCCCAGCTGGACCTCAAACACCAACGCTTGGCAAGAGAAAACCGTTAACCTTCCCCTATTAGCCAACCGTTCAAACGTTCGGATTCGATTTAGAGCAACAGGCGGAAATGGATCCTTATCTGACATGGCCCTTGATGATATAACGGTAATGGCCTGTAAAAAGCCCAACATCGTTTCATCCACTGGCTTGTTTACCGTTTGTGAAGGCGATAGCCTAACGCTTCGGTCTTCGGTTAAAAATGGAGATTCTTATACCTGGTACCTAAACAATCAGGTAATTCAAGGAGCCGACTCATTCTCCATTAAAATCTCATCCAATGATACGGGCTATTATAAAGTAAGTCATACCCTACCCTATGCCTGTAATCCTACCTCTGATTCTGTATTGTTTAGGTCTGTAGACTACCCTCCTCACCCAACGGTACAGTCGGATGGGCCTTTAGGTATTTGCCAAGGAGAAAACCGCTTGCTTTATGTAAACGAACAGGTTGAATTCTACCAATGGTTCAAGGATGGAGCCCCACTTTCTGGAGCCGAAAACGATAGCCTTTGGGTAAATTCTGAGGGCCAGTATTCGGTTGAAATCTACGACCATCCAGACTGTAAGGAGCACTCAGACAGTGTGGAAATATTCATTGCTCCTGAACCTCTTAAGCCTATAATTGAAGCCCTTCCATCCACAAGTACCTGTTTTGGAGATAGCATTCAACTCTCGGTTCATCAAAGCTATGACCAATACCAATGGCTTAAAGAAGGACAAGCCATCCCAGGAGCAACAGGTCCGGTTTTTTACGCCACCGAAGGCGGAAACTACCAAGTTCAAACCTTTACCCAATTTGGCTGTGATTCAACTTCAGAAGGCGTTTTCCTAAACTTCACCTTTGATGAGGAAGCTTTGATTCAAGCGCAATCTGCCACTGAATTCTGTGAAGGTGACAAAGTCATTTTGATGGGAAGCTCAAGTGGACAGTATAGATGGTTTAGAGATCAACAAATAATTCAAGGAGCGGTAACCTCTGCTTTTGCGGCTAGAGATCAGGGAGAATATTTTGCCATTGTAGAATTAAACGGATGTTTTGATACCACCAATGCCATCTTTGTAACCGTATACTCTCGTCCTGACAAACCGAAGATTCAACCAAAAGACACGGTGATATGCAACGGACAAGGTGTAATGCTTACCGGTACTGGAATTGGATCTAAACAATGGTTCAAAGACGGACAGGCCCTTTCAGGGGCCAATGGGTCAAGTTATTTCGCATCTCAAACAGGCAATTATTCCTTCCGGGTAACCAATGCCCAAGGATGCTTTAATTCGGATACTACTTTCTTTGCCAATTTCCTTCAAGGGGGTGCTCAGGCTACAGTTACCGATTCTATAATTTGCTCTGGGAAGCAAAAGAAAATTAGCTCCAACATTCCTTTCGGAAACCAATGGCATTTCAATGGAAACCCAATTTCAGGAGAAACCAATCCAAATATTTGGGTGGATCAACCCGGGTCTTACTATACGGTGGTTAGTAAAGACGGATGTGTAGATACATCCAACCTAGTTCAATTGACCAAAACCTTTGGTCAGGCGAAGCCTACGGTTCAAATTAACGGTGACTCCATCATCTGCTCAGGAGACACGGTGGAGCTGATTGGTTCAAACTCGGTTGTTTACCAGTGGCATTTTAACGGGTCGCCCATTTCTTCCGCGAAAGCGAAACGATATGGTGCCCACCAAGCCGGAGAATACTCTTTGGTTTCTACCAATCAATTTGGCTGTTCAGACACCTCTGACCCTGTGTACATCTTTGCCCACCCCTCGGTTGACCTATTTGTATCTGAACAAAGCTTGAACAACTGTCCGGGAAATTCAGATGCCTTTGTGCGTTTCGGAGTTTCGGGTGGAAGTCCGGATTTTGAATTCAGCATTGACGGCTTGAATTGGCAGAGCTCAGGACAATTCTTCAATCTGGCCGATGGAAATTATACAGGATACCTTAGAGATGGAAACGGTTGTACGGCAGAAACACCCTTTACCATTAAACATATTCCAACCAATTTAGACCTGGTTTATGCAACGGATTCTGTGCTTTGTAAGGGTGACTCAGCCAATCTTTTCCTTAGCGGGATAGACGGACAACCTCCTTATATGTATTCAGTGAATGGAGGAAACTTTGGCCCCAATGACCAAAGGAAACTTGCAGCTGGAAAACACATCCTGGCCATCATGGACTTCAATGGATGCATTGTTGAAACCGATAGTTTTAGAATTGGTGAACCTGATCTTTTAGAAGCGAATTTGATTCTTGATAAGCCCATCTCATGCTTTGGAGGTTCAGATGCGAGACTTCAAGCCTCGGGCATTGGAGGAACTCCTCCTTACCAGTTTAGCATTGACAATGGAATCAACTTCCAATCCTCAGGAACCTTTAATGGCTTAGGAGCTGGTGAGTATTTTGTTCGAGTTCTTGATGCCAACGGTTGTGAAACAAATAGTCAAAGCATTATGCTAGACGAACCAGACCTACTTGAAGTGGCTGACGTGGCGGTAATTTCCACCATTGAATGCCATGGCACTGCATCTGCCTCTGTATTGATTAATACCACCGGAGGAACTCCTCCCTACTCGTTTAGCTCTGACGGTGTGAACTTCGGTCCTACCTCTTTCATTGATAACCTTGACGCAGGAAACTATACCTTCATTGTGAGAGATGCTAGAGGATGCCAAGCAAGTTCCCTTCAAATTGAATTTACCGAACCCGACTCCATTTCAGGAACGGCCCAAGCCACCAAGCATGTTGATTGCTATGGGTATGCCACTGGGCGTTTAGAGGTAACCGCTCAAGGCGGAACTGGGAACCTTGAATATGCCATTGATCTGGTAAATTATCAGTCCTCACCCATCTTTGACAGCCT
>CAKZPI010000005.1 GCA_937139155.1 uncultured Flavobacteriales bacterium | reverse complement strand
CCTTTATTAAACCTATTGGCCTCAGTACAAACTTTTACAGCGGATTATAAAATTACACCCGGTACCAGTTACGATGCAGATACCTATACAGCAAATGTAACTTACACGATTTCTGCCCAGTAAGCAGTAGATCGTTTCGCAAGAAGCCTTTCCTTCGGGGAGGGCTTTTTTGGGTTTATAAGATTCGTTAACCAGGATTAGAGCCATATTCCCATACATGGAAAAAATACTTTTCAAATAACTTGAAATCACCTGTATTTCTTGTTGATAATCAGTGTTTTAAGTCATAACGTTGGGGTTTGGCATATCCTGTGAATTATAAGTCCTACTACCTACACTATAATTGCCATGAAAAAATTATGCTTAACCTTTTTATTCCTAAGCCACGCACTTACATCCTTTGGTCAAACGGTGGTTGCTCATACCATTGAAGCGGAATTAACAGAAACTCTGGGCATTGCGATTCTTACGGATTTAGTAAGTCAAGATGCCGTGAGCAATCCCTTTGTTTTTGATCAGCCCAATGAATTTTCAAACGGAATAACCGTGAACTCTGGGGCCATTTTTTCTATCAATGCTTCGGTGAATTGGCAAGTGGCCTTCAAATCAAATTCCGCCAACTTTTCAAACATTGGGTCAACGGCTACCATGCCTTTGTCTATCTTAGAGCTCAAAGAAACCGTAGGTGGATCCTTTGCAGCCTTATCCCAATCAAACAGGGTTTTAGCAAGCGGTCCGCCAGTGATGAATTTGCTGTCTTCCGTTCAAACCTTTACGGTTGATTATAAGATTACCCCGGGCACTGGTTATCCAGCCGAGGAATACTCATCCACCATTACTTATACCGTTTCTGGTCAATAATTTGAAGATGAAATATATCGTGATTTTTTGGGTCGTTTTAGGCGCTTCCTTAGCGGGGAATGTGCTATGGGCTCAAGACATCATGGTTTTTGCAAAAGATAGCATGCTGGTTGATCCGAATGGGTTTGAATCCAATCTTCTTAAAATAAAACAAAGGGAATCGGGTACATATACCCTGAAAGTGGAAATCCCGGAAGGGGTTGAGGTAATCTCCTCGATCCCGGAATCCTTAGACCTTAAAGCTGGGAAATTAAAGCCCATTGTTTTTCGTTTTCGTGTAAACACCAATTATTCTTCAGAGCGGTATCAAGAAGTGTGTTTTTTGCTTTCGAAAGGAGGATTGAGTGCAAAGGCCTGCTTTTCATTGAAGTCTTTGCCCTTGAATAAAATAATAGCTGAGGTAGTTCGGGATCAGGTGAAAATGTATGAAGAAGATGAATTTGCCTTTTCCGAATTGAGACTTCGAAATGATGGGAATGTTCCCGATAGTATTTTTGTTTTAGCAGAAATTCGAAATCCCTTACAAGGACAAGAGAACCACAGGGTTTTTCTGAACCCTGGAGAAGACACAACAATTTCTCTTGAATTGACCTTGAAAGGGAGGGTAGATCAAGAGCTCCCAGACATTCGGTACAACATTAAAAGCCGCGACCAAAGCCTTCTCTTGGTTCAAGACTTTTTCTTTGTTCGAAATACGTATGCACCAAATGACAACCGGAATCTTGTATTGCCCCTTTCTGTTACCAGTATAGGTCAGGTGATTAATGGCTCTAGTCCGGTGATTTCTACTGCCATTTCCGGAAATATTCCCATCACGGATAATTCAAGGTTGGGGTACCAATGGTTTGGGATTGGGCATTTTGACGGATCACAAGACCTAGAAACCAACCAATGGCATATGGAGTACTCTATGAATCGCGGGTACATTCGTGCAGGCCGGCTTCAGTACATGGGTTTGGTTGGGCAAAACGACCATGGTCTGGAAGCCCAATGGAGAAGTGGGGGATCCCTGTATCGATTCAATGCCATGAGAAACCTTCAAACCGGACAGCAACAATTGGGCATGTTTTGGCAAAGTGGAAAGGGGAAATGGGGCAGAAGGCTTGGTTTTCTCAACCACAACAATCCTTTAACCAGGAGCCAAGATTATCAACTCTCAGGCTCATTAGACTATTCTTCAGGAGAGGATTTTACCCTTCAGAACACTTTGAGAGTTGGTTTGGTGAACAATCCGTATTATCAAGAGCCAACCCTTCAATACGAGGGGAGAATGTTTAAGCGCTGGAATGGTTATGTGGTAAATTCAAGCCTATTATTAACTGGGAAAAGGCATCCCAGCTTCAACCGTGGCGAAAAGAGTTTAAACCTTGAGGCCATGAAGGTGATTCGGTCAAAATCTTACGGTATAAATATTTCGGCCGCTCATATTCAATCTACCTATGTGAATACAGAAGGGGTGGTTAATCTCCCTCCTTTGGTGCGTGGTGTTTATCAAGTTTTCATTCGAAACCGAGCCCAGAACAATATCATGCAGGTGAGCTTGGGCGCAGAACATCAAGTTTTTAGAGGCTTAGAAACCTGGTATTTCCGTCCTGAATTACGCTGGAATCTCGACATTAATGGATTCGGTCGGATCAACCAAACCTATAATCTCGGACAGGTTTTCTTTCCGGCCACCGGAAAGTTTGCCTACCGGCATGAATTTCGGCAACAAATCTATTACGGAAAATCACAGGCCATCATTCGGTGGAAGGAGGGTCCCCAAGATTATTTTGAACTTTTGATTTTCGAAAACTCAAGTTCAAGAACCGGCTTAGGTCAAATTCGGCTTCAGCATTCTGAAACTCTATTCCCCAACACCGGTAGGGTAACCGGATTTGTTGAGTTTAACCACCAACACATTTCTGGTTTTAAGAGGTATACTACTGGTCTTTCAACCAGTTGGAAACTCTGGAAAACGGCTAGCATTCAGGTCCGCGACCAATGGAGTTTTGGTGGAGCTAGGCCCGTTCATGTGGCTATGTTTCAATTGAACATGAGTTTAGAGGCCCCCATTCCTTTCACCGTTGAACATCCTGAGCTAAAGGTGAAACTCTTGATGGATCAAGATGGGGACGGCCAAGCCAGTGCAGGAGATGAGCCCGTTATTGGGCAGTTTGTAGCAGTTGACAGCCATTGGTTGATCACCGATGAAATGGGAAGGATTAAGGCAATAAACCTGGATCGGGGAGAGCATACCCTTGACCTTGGACAAATCAAAGAAAGGGGTTGGCAAGTTATTGGAGCCAATTTCAAAACCTTTGTGGTGAATGAAGACATGGAAATGGTGATTTTACTCAAGCAAACCAAGGTCATTGAAGGAAGCATTTTGGTAGACCGAGATAAGCACAGCAAATGGTTTTTTGATTTGGATTATATCCGGGTTGAAGCCATTTCAAAAACAGGGGAGGTATACACAGCCCTAACCAATGATGATGGATTTTTTTCCATGAATGTTCCCGCTGGTGAGTATAAAGTTCGCTTTAATTCAAAAGTTTTTTCACCCAGATACTTTCAGGTAGACATTGCGGAAGTAAAAGCCGACCTGACCTCCAACGATTATGAACGGCTTGAATTCAAAGTTTCTGAGAAAAAGCGACGCATTGTATTAGGGAATTAAATGCGTGGTTAATTTGTTGGTAGTTAATAAATTATACTGTGACAATCCAATGGGAATTTGTATATTTAACCAGCTGAATTAACGTTCAATTCTATTTCAGGCTTTTAAAAATGGAATTGAAAGGACCACCATCCCGTTTACATCATTAACCCCCGCCAGTCCACCCTGGAGTTAAAGTATTTGAATTGTGAAAACAGCTCTTATTCTAAGACCCGATGTAGTATTAAGAAATGCTACCCAACATTTATTCTCAAAGGCAGACATTAGGTCTACCATGGCCGAAGACTGCAAACATGCCCTTCATCTACTTGAGAAGCATCCCTTTACCTTTGTTTTCATGGACTATGTTCAGGCCGAGCAAAATCCCTTTGATTTGGTTCGGAAAATGAAGAACATCCAACCTAATGTCTTGGTTCTCATGGCATCGGTTAATCTAGACCCCGTTTTGGTTTCCAAAGCCAAAGAGGTAGGTGTGGATCGAGTTCTGCCTAAAAAACTGGACATTGAGGATGTTCAGAAATCATTGATTGAACTTGAATTTTTTCGTGAATCCCCTGAAAATTTAGTGGGATAAAACTAGGGTTGAGGTTCGATTTTTCCTGAAGTTTACCGTCTAAACGCTTCTATAGGAGTGATTAGTGACTAGTGACTAGTGATTAGGCGCCTGATATTCAGGGTCTTTACACTTAATCCGACCAATGGCCGTTTGGGGTACTAGGAACTAGGTAATGGGAAATTGGTGGGATGAATCTGCTTGAAATTCACCGCTTAAACCATCTATAAACTCTAAACTCGGTCGTAGACTCAAACCGAAGCGTCAGAGGAATCGAGGTTAATGGGGATTGGCACCCTTAATTTTGCCTGGAACCTACCGCCTATAGGCCTCAACAACTCAACGACTCAACGACTCAACAATTCCATCAACTATCAACCATCAACTATCAACTATCAACTATCAACCATCAACTATCAACCATCAACTCAGGGGTGATTGGAGTTTGAAAGCTATAAACCTAAGTCTTAGCCTTCCTTTTGCCGGTCGAGTTCATCGTGGCATCAAAAAGTTACTGGTGCTCCCTTCAGGGAGACTTGGGTTGAAAAGGGTAAGGAATAGAACAATTTAGCGCAAGAGTACCTTGCTATATGCTTAGTACTCTTGCTCAAAACTGTATTGTGGAGCCGGAGGGATTCGAACCCTCGTCCAAACGAGGAAACCCGGAGCTTTCTACAGGTTTAGTTTGTACTTAATTTTCGACATTTAGACGGCTACAAACAACCTGCTAAATGCTTATCCTGGAGAATTTCGGATTTGACGTCAGGCCCATCAAAACCTAGTTCAATCTTTGTCCGCGCCTCTATTGAACGGGGCTTTGAACCCTCCCCTGTTCAGAGACGTCTCGCCTCATGTCTAACATGAGGTAAAGCTTAATCCTCTATCGAGTGATTATGCAGCAAGAGCGTAAGTATTCTCGCCAGATATGATTTGAAGCACGATTTACGGGCAGCACCTCAGTGCCCGACCTGCTTACTTCGACCTTCATCTCGCTGTCAAAATCCAGTCGGCCCCAAAATGTAAAAGAACTTCCCTTGAAAAAAGGGTTTGCAAAGCTAAGAAAAATGCAATCCCTAAAAGGGTTTTTATACTTTTGAAAAAATCACAAATCATGCCAATCAAAAAAATCGGTATTCTAAGAGAAGGAAAGGTGCCTCCAGACAAAAGAGTGGCTATGAATCCGTCACAATGTCATGAATTCACGAAGAAATTTCCTGAAATTGAGTTGGTTATCCAACCTTCGCCCATTCGTTGTTTCCCAGACCAAGAGTATGAAAAACAAGGGCTAAGGCTACAAGAAGACCTCAGTGATTGCGACCTATTAATAGGGGTTAAGGAGGTGAATGCTTTCGATTTAATCGCGCAAAAAACCTTCATGTTTTTCTCACATACCTATAAAAAGCAACCGTATAACCGAGATTTGCTTAAATCCATCTTAGAAAAGAACATTTCATTGATTGATTATGAAGTCATGACCAATCCTAAGGGTATACGTGTGATTGGCTTCGGACGTTACGCTGGTGTAGTTGGTGCATATAATGGTTTTCGAGCATGGGGTGAGAAATTTTCTACCTACAATTTACGTCCGGCACATGCTTGTTACGACCGTAAGGAAATGGAAGGGGAGTACTCAAAGGTTAAACTCCCTAAGAATTTTAAACTTGTGATTACCGGGGCGGGCCGTGTTGCCAAAGGAGCTACCGAAGTAATTGAAGCGCTAGGCTTAAAAAAGGTTGGTCCGGAAGACTTCCTAAATAAAGATTTTGAGGGGCCCGTTTACACCCAACTCCTGGTTTCCGATTATTATGCCCTTGACTCAGGGGAGGAAATGAACCGACATGAGTTTTATAAAGACCCTTCGGGTTCCCATTCCATTTTTTACAAATATGCGGCTGTTGCGGATGCTTATTTTCCATGCCATTTCTGGGACAACCGGGCTCCTTATATTTTTACCCGGGAAGACGCAAAGCGGCAAGATTGGAACATAAAATTGGTTTCTGACATTTCCTGCGATATAGACTCTGCCATAGCCTCAACCCTAAGGCCATCAACCATTGCCGATCCTTTTTACGGGTATCATCCTGAGCGGGAAGAAGAAGTGGACTTTAAAAATCCGGAAGCAATTGGAGTGGTGGCTGTGGATAATTTACCCTGTGAATTGCCGAGAGACGCTTCCACTGATTTTGGGCAGGAGATCTTAGAAAATGTAATGCCCTACCTTTTAGGAGAAGATGATGGCAGAATTGAAGGTGCTAGGGAAACTAATTTAAAGGGTGAATTGACCGACAAGTACAAATACTTGGAGGACTGGATTAATGAATAAATTAAGCTTTTAGTTCAGCAATGGTTTGTACGGGATCTTTGGCCCCAAAAACAGAGCTTCCGGCCACCAATACATCGGCTCCAGCTTCAACCAGCTTTTTGGCATTACCCGAACCAACTCCACCGTCAATCTCTATCAAGGTTTGAGCTCCCGCTTGGTCAATTAATTTCCGTAGAGCCTCTACTTTTCGGTAAGTATGCTCAATGAATTTTTGTCCACCAAAGCCTGGGTTCACACTCATTACGCAGACCAGGTCAATTTCATGAATGATGTCGGCCAAGAGGTGAGTAGGTGTGTGTGGATTAATGGCAACCCCTCGGCTCATTCCGTGGGCTTCAATGCTCTGTAGGGTGCGGTGTAGGTGGTTGCAAGCCTCGTAATGAACCGTTAGCACATTGGCCCCAAGCTTTGCAAAAGTTTCAATGTATTGATCCGGGTTAACAATCATCAAATGCACGTCCAAAGGCTTGGTGGCATGTTTTTGAATGGCCCCAATTACAGGCATCCCAAAAGAAATATTCGGAACAAAAACCCCATCCATTACATCCAAATGAAACCAATCGGCCTTGCTTTCATTTACCATTTTACAATCGCGTTCTAAATTGGCAAAATCAGCGGCTAGGATGGAGGGAGCAATTAAATGAGACATGAGGAGATTGTTTTAGGCTGCGAATTTATGGGATTATTCTGGGTTTTATGGATTCGCCCTGCTGAAAATCTTTATTTAAAGCCCACCCGTTTCCTTGGCCTCGACTGGTCTTTAATGAATTGTTTTAAGTAGTTAAAAAACGTCTCAATTTTTTGGTCCTGCCCATTTACCTTATGTCGTATTTTTTCCATTTCCTTATAAAGCTCTTTCTGGTTGATATGAAGCCCCCGGATTTTTGTAGACACCTGGATGATTTGAATATGAACCTTAATGGCCATTTTTGATTTCAATACTCCAGACAACATCGCTATCCCCTGCTCGGTGAAAACATAGGGTAGGGACCTTCGCATGTTTTGGGTTGTGGTCGCAATTTGCGACTGCAAAGAATCCCATTGAATTTGGGTCAATTGAAACATAAAATCAGGAGGGAATCGATCTCGATTTCGTTTGACCTGCTCATTCAGTCGCTTGGTCTCCACTTGGTATAAATCGGCTAGGTCAGGGTCTAGCATCACTTTCATTCCCTTTATCTCATGAATTTGCTTCAGGAGAACTTCCTCAGGGATTTGAATTTCATTGGTGTTCATGACAGGATTTTTAAACCGGCCTTGAAAAGAATAAAAAGTTATTGAAAAGGGTTTTATGGATTCCTTCCCTTCAGGGGGCAGGTGGTTATGGAAGGATTAATAAAATAAGAAATCCCAAACTTTGGTTTTGGAAATTTTGAGCAAAAAAAATCCCGGCTTAGCCGGGATCAAATTAACCTAAATAGGTTTTTAAAATTTTACTTCGAGAAGTATGTTTCAGTCTTCTTATGGCTTTCTCTTTGATTTGTCGAACCCTTTCCCGGGTAAGGTCAAACTTCTCTCCAATTTCCTCAAGGGTCATCGGGTGTTGTCCGCCAAGTCCAAAATAAAGACGAATTACATCGGCTTCCCGTTCAGTAAGGGTAGCTAAAGAACGCTCAATTTCGGTACGAAGCGAGTCGTTCATAAGGTCTTCATCCGGGTTCGGACTTTCATCGGAACGAAGTACATCGTAGAGATTAGAGTCTTCACCTTCCACCAGAGGGGCATCCATAGAAACGTGACGGCCAGCATTACGCATGCTTTCTTTCACATCGTCTTCACCCATTTCAAGAACGCCAGCAATTTCACGAGCCGAGGGCTCACGTTCATGCTCTTGTTCAAGTTGGGCATAGGCTTTATTGATTTTATTGATGGAACCAATTTTATTCAATGGTAGACGAACAATACGAGACTGTTCGGCTAATGCCTGAAGAATAGATTGACGAATCCACCAAACCGCGTAGGAGATAAACTTAAATCCACGGGTTTCATCAAACCGTTGGGCTGCTTTGATCAAACCTAGATTACCTTCATTGATTAAATCAGGAAGGGAAAGGCCTTGGTTTTGATACTGTTTAGCAACGGAAACCACAAAACGAAGGTTGGCCTTGGTAAGTTTTTCAAGGGCCACTTGGTCACCAGCTTTAATTCTACGGGCCAGTTCCACCTCCATTTCAGCAGTAATCAGGTCAACTTTCCCGATTTCCTGTAGGTATTTATCTAAAGAGGCGGTTTCCCGATTGGTAACCTGTTTGGTGATTTTTAATTGACGCATTCAAATACTACATTAAATTAGACAAAGAAATGTACGGCTGGTTACTAGGCGAGGTTACCCTTCCTTAGAGGCTCGTTCAGGTTTTGGAAGAAGAGCTTTCCTAGAAAGCTTAAGTTTACCCGTACGGTCATCCATGTCAATGAGTTTCACGTCAAGACGATCGCCTTCTTTCAAATATTCTTCAACATTTTCTACCCGCTTCCAATCAATTTCAGATACGTGTAAAAGTCCGTCTTTACCTGGGGCAATTTCTACGAAGGCTCCATAAGGCATGATGCTTTTCACGGTTCCTTTATAGGTAGCACCAATTTCAGGAATAAAGGCAATGGCACGAATGCGTTCAACGGCCTTGTTCATTAATTCTTGATTGGTACCAAGAACTTCAACTATTCCTTTATTGCCTTCTTCCTCAATGGTAATGGTGGTTTCGGTATCAGCTTGCAGCTGTTGGATGATTTTTCCACCTGGTCCGATGATGGCGCCAATATAGTCTTTGGGCACTTCCAGAATTTCCATCTTAGGCGCGTGAGGCTTAAGTTCAGTTCTTGGTTCTGAAATGGTTTCCAGCAATTTATTCAAGATATGAGCTCTTCCTTCTTTTCCTTGAAGAAGGGCCTTTGTCAGGATTTCGTAGGAAAGTCCTTTGATTTTAATGTCCATTTGGCAAGCGGTAAGACCTTTTTCAGTACCGGTTACCTTAAAGTCCATATCACCCAAGAAGTCTTCATCACCAAGAATATCAGATAGAACGGCATAGTTGCCATCTTCATCGGTGATCAAGCCCATGGCGATGCCCGAAACCGGGTTGGTCATTTTAATACCGGCATCCATAAGGGCTAGGGTTCCAGCACAAACAGTGGCCATGGAAGACGATCCATTTGACTCAAGAATGTCAGAAACCACACGAATGGTGAATGGATTATCAGTAGGAATCATGGTTTTCAAAGCACGTTGTGCTAGGTTACCATGCCCAACTTCTCTACGGCTAACTCCGCGAATGGGGCGAGCTTCTCCGGTTGAGAAGGGAGGGAAGTTATAATGTAAATAGAAACGCTCTTCACCAACATTGGTAACTCCGTCAATTCGGTTCACATCCAGTTTGGTTCCAAGGGTTACGGTGGTTAAGGATTGGGTTTCACCACGGGTGAAAAGGGCCGAACCATGGGCGCCGGGTAGGTAATCTACCTCTGACCAAATGGGACGAATTTCATTGGTTTTCCTTCCGTCTAAACGAATGCCATCTTTAAGAACGGCTTGGCGAACGGCTGCTTTTTCAATTTCCTTATAGAATCCAGCAATTTCATCTTGCTTTTCTTCCAATTCTTCTTCAGAAAATTGAGCCAATAAGTTTTCTTTAATGGCTGCAAACTTCTCTCTGCGCAAATGCTTATCGGCAAGGCCAGACTTGGCTACATCGTAAGCTTCGTTGAAGCAAATTCCATGTACTTTCTCGAAAAGGGCCTCGTCTCTTTCAGGAACAGCCACCTCCCGTTTTGGGCTAGAGCCAGGAACTTTGGCGGCAAGGTCTAACTGAGCTTGTACCTGATCTTTAATGGCATTGTGAGCAACCTCAATGGCTTCAACCATTTCTTCTTCACTCACTTCTTTCATTTCACCTTCAACCATAACCACAGAGTCCATGCTTGCTCCAATCATAAGATCAATGTCAAGCTCATCCATGATTTCGGTGGCAGGGTTTACAATAAACTCACCATTGTGACGTCCAACACGAACCTCAGAAATAGGGCCGTCAAAAGGAATATCAGAAACAGCTAGAGCGGCAGAAGCAGCAAGACCTGCAAGAGCATCTGGCTCAACGGTGCCATCATGCGACATTAGCTGAAGCATGATTTGGGTTTCGTGGTGATAATTTTTTGGGAAAAGCGGACGAAGAACACGGTCAACCAAACGCATGATTAAGATTTCATGGTCAGACGGACGTCCTTCTCGCTTCATAAAGCCACCTGGAACACGTCCGGCAGCAGCAAATTTTTCTCGGTAATCAACGGTCAATGGTAGAAAGTCGATCCCCTCCTTGGCTACGGGATCAGAAACAACGGTAGCCAATAACATGGTTCCACCCATGCGAACAACAACAGAACCGTGAGCCTGCTTGGCAAGTTTACCGGTTTCTAGGGTGATGGTACGACCATCAGGAAGGTTAATGGTTTCAACAGAAGGTTGAGGGATCATATGTGATAAATTAAAAGTAGATACAAGTGTGAATAATACGCAAAAAAGGCAATTGTTAAAATTGCCTTTTCTGGAAATGGGTTAGAATTTTTTATCGGCGCAAGCCTAATTCTTTAACAATTGAACGGTAACGCTCAATGTCTTTGTTTTTTAAATAGTCAAGAAGTTTTCTACGCTTACCAACCAGGGCAATCAATGACCGTTGAGTATTGTAGTCTTTCTTATTCGACTTTAGGTGACCGGTCAAGTGTGCAATTCTTTGTGTGAACATTGCAATTTGACCTTCAGCAGACCCTGTGTTTGACTCAGTGCTGCCGTGTTTCTTGAAGATGTCTTTTTTCTCCTCTGTAGTTAACATTGTGGATACAGATTTTTCTTTTCCTCGCTAAAAATGGTTTGCAAAGATAGGTATTGTTACGCTATCTCCAACAGTTTGAGGAATAATTAATTTAAGAGCTTACCATACTTAGGTAAGAGCCCAGTTTTTCTTTTGCGTTTTTACGTTCTACGATGAAGTCCAGGAACCCATGTTCTAATAAGAATTCTGCGGTCTGGAAGCCTTCTGGAAGATCTTTACCAATGGTTTCACGCACAACTCTTGGTCCTGCAAACCCAATCAAAGCCCCTGGTTCAGCTACGTTAATATCACCCAGCATTGCAAAAGATGCAGTAACTCCACCGGTGGTAGGGTCTGTTAAGTATGATATATAGGGTAAGCCGGCGTCAGAAAGCTGTCTAAGCTTGGCAGAAGTTTTGGCCATTTGCATGAGAGAAAAGGCTGCCTCCATCATTCGAGCCCCTCCTGATTTTGAAATCATAATGAAGGGCATCTTGTTTTTGAGGGCATGGTCAATTCCACGTGCAATTTTTTCTCCAACTACTGAGCCCATAGACCCACCAATGAAGTTAAAATTCATGCAACCAATAACCACGTCTTGCTTGTTCATTTTACCAACCGCCGTAGAAACCGCATCTTTTAGATTCGTTTTCTTTTGGGTGGCATCCAAGCGATCCTTGTATTTCTTGGTGTCTTCAAACTTAAGAGGGTCTCCTGAGGTCATTTTCGGATCTAATTCCGTGAATTTCCCATCGTCAAAAAACAGCTGGAAGTATTCCTCGGCATTGATTCGGTCATGGTGACCACAATTGGTGCAGGTCCATAAATTTGCTTCAAAGTCAGTGACGTTCATCACCACTTTGCATTTGGAGCATTTATGCCAAAGCCCCTCGGGGGTTTCCTTTTTATCGTGTGTAGAGGTTTGAATTCCTTCGATTTTCCGTCTAAACCAACCCATAGGCTAAATTTGTTTTAGGCTTTATTTGCTATTAAGCGATGGTGATTTCATCAGCAAGATACACATCTTGAATTGAATTCAAGAGCTCCACGCCTTCATTCATTGGCTTTTGGAAAGCTTTTCTTCCTGAGATCAATCCGTGACCACCGGCTCTTTTGTTTACAACGGCTGTGGTGATGGCTTCGCTTAAGTCAGTAGAACCTTTTCCGGTGGAAGCTCCTCCAGAATTGATCAAACCAGCTCTTCCCATATAACAGTTGGCTACTTGGTAGCGACAAAGGTCAATTGGGTTGTCTGAACTTAATTCAGAATACACTTTTTTATGTGTCTTTCCGAAATTAACGGCTTCATACCCTCCGTTGTTGGTAGGAAGCTTTTGTTTGATGATATCTGCTTGAATGGTTACACCAAGGTGGTTTGCCTGGGCAGTAATATCCGTAGCTGTATGATAATCTACTCCGTCTTTTTTGAAGTCGCTATTCCGTAAATAGCACCATAGAATGGTAGCCATTCCTAATTCATGAGCTCTTTCAAATGCTTGGGCAACCTCAATAATCTGGCGGTTTGACTCTTCGCTTCCAAAGTATATGGTAGCTCCTACAGCAGCAGCTCCCATATTCCAAGCTTCTTCAACGGAACCAAACATGATTTGGTCAAAATTGTTTGGGTAAGAAAGAAGTTCATTGTGGTTAATTTTCACAATGAATGGAATTTTATGGGCGTATTTTCTGGATACCGAAGCCAAAACTCCATAGGTTGAAGCAACGGCATTGCACCCCCCTTCAATGGCTAGCTTTACAATGTTTTCTGGGTCAAAGTAAATTGGGTTCGGAGCAAAGGATGCCCCTGCGCTGTGCTCTATACCTTGATCAACCGGAAGAATGGAAACATAACCCGTTCCTCCTAAACGTCCGTGAGTATATATGCGTTCAAGATTGTTAAGTACCTGATTGCTTCGGTTAGAAGGCATGAATGCCCGGTCTACAAAATCCGGTCCGGGAAGGTGTAGTAAATCTTTTGAAATGGTAGTACACTTGTGGTTAAGCAAGTTTTCAGCCTCTGCTCCAAGAGCTTTTTCAATCTTGTCGTATGACATGGTTTCGGTTTTAATTAAGCGGGGGCAAATTTAATAGAATTTCCATGGGATAAAACGCTTTAGAACGGATATCCAAGTCCGATATTCAATTTTATCTGATTTAGCCTGAAATCTTTAATCACCCAAGGCTGGATTTCTCGGCCTGGATCATGCAAGGGAGTTGCTAGGTCAAGCCGGATAATGAAAAAGCTGAAATCGTAACGAAGGCCCAGTCCTGCCCCCAATCCTAGTTGTTTGTAAAACTTATTCCTGTGAAATTTCGCGTCCTCTGGAGCGTCTTCCCGATTGCCGGTCCAAATATTTCCTGCATCCACGAAAGTGGCACCCAAAAAATTTCCTGCAATGGGGAATCGGTACTCGGCGAAAACTCCGAGTTTAATATCTGCGGTATTGAATTGTATGGAATCAGAGTCATAAGCTCCAGGCCCCAATCTATAGGCCGTGAACGCTCGATTATCGGTAGAACCACCTGCAAAATATTGTTTGTCGAGAGGTAGCACCGAAGAGTTCTCAAAAACATGCCCCCAACCAGCAAATCCTCTAAAGGCAAGTTGTTGCTGTGGGCCCACATTAAAATAAATCCTCTGGTCTAAATCTATTTTGATGAAATGTGAATAAGGCAGTCCGGCCACGGTATAGTTTCCGTCGTCGTTTTGCTTTAGACTTGATCGAAACATATGAAGGGTAGAACCGCTGAGTTCTAAATCACCTTTGAAGAATCTATAAAAGTCTTCATTCTTACGGTCGCGCTTTCCTTGATTGTTGAAGATGTAGGAATAGGTGAGGGATGTGATGAGTTGATTTCTAAAGGCGTTTGCCAAGAATGGGTTGGAGGAGATTTCAAAATTCGATTTTTCCTCTAAACTTACTGAGGTAATGTTTATAGGGTTGAATAAATGCGTTTCCCAAGCGTTTTCGTTCCATATATAACCAAAGGCACCTGAACTTGCCGATCGGGTAAATTCTTTCCGGGTTTCCTTTTGGTACCTAAGTTTAATATTGGTGAAAGGTCTAACTCGTTTTGAGAACATACCCTCGGTATTAAAGGGCAGTAGAAATCGAGGGATGCGTAAATTGCTTTCAATTCCCATTTCCCTTGAATTGAAAATTTCCGGACTTCCTTGAATAAGGTTGTTTTGCGTTTCAATGGCACCGCTCAAGGAAATATCAAATTGCTCCATTCCTCCAAATATGTTGCGGTCTCGGTAAATAATCCTTCCGTTTATACCAAAGTTCCCAACCTCATGGGTGAGTTCGGTTTCAATTCCGTACGATCTCCTTTTCATAGGGCTTAATTGAATTCTTGACACCAATCGAGCCCGGTCAGTTAGGGTGTCTTCGCTAAATCGAAGGTTGATGGTTCGGAAGTACCGAAGGCTTGAAAAATGATTATAGGTTTGGTCAACCTTGAAGGTGGTATACCATTCGTCTTCTTGGTACCTCACAGCGTCAATCAGGCCCTGTGGGTCTACTTCCAAACTATCATAATATAAGATGGTGTACCCTTTAAGTAGCAATGTGTCTGGCGCTTGGTTTCGAGTCTTTCTGGGGTTGTAATCGGCCTCGATGTAAATGGTTGAAATTTTATAGGGCTTGTGTTCCTTGGTGATCACCGTGTCCTTTCCTCGAACCCTTCGGTCTTGAATATTAATGACCACATCCGCTTGGTGGTTTCCTATGGTTGTATCTACTTGGAAATAAACAAATTCCTTTGAGAAGAAATAGTACCCTGAGCCTTTCAAAGATGCCTGAATTCTCTGCCTTTCCTTGTTCATGGTCTCGGCATTGTAATGGTCGTTTTCTTGAAAGAGGCAATCTTCCTTTAAGGAGGGAAGTAAAGATTGAATTGGAGCAGATTCTGCCCGAAACGTTATATTTCGGTAGGTATAGCCCGGACCAGGATGGATGGTGTAAACAACGTTTCTGGTTTTTTTTCTTCGAAGGAAACCTCGTTTCGCCTCATATCCACACTCTGCATAAAAATAACCGCGACTTTGGAAGTATTTTTCAATTTGGCTTGCCGAGGTGGCGGCTTGAAGTGAGTCGTAAACAACCGGGGGCTCCCCAATTCGCTCGAGCCAATTTTTCAGTTTCCCGTTGGCATCCTCCTTCTTAAGGTATAGCTGAAGGTATAGCCTATAAATGCCTAGGGTTTTTTTATTCGGCTCTTGCCGGATGTAATTGTTGGCATCACCGGTGTTTACCGATGAGTTTTCAACCTTAACTTGGTTTTTTACAAGGAGGTACTCTCCTTCATTTAAGGTGCGGGTCGGGCTACAGGCCCATACCGTGCATAAAAATAGAAAACCAATTAGTTTGTTCAGACGCATGCTTTGTACCTTCCGGCGAAAATAATGAAAAGGTTTTGTCATAAAATATGAAAAGAGCTAGCAAGGCAGAAATAAGTTTGATTCGCAAGTTAAAACGGAAGAAATACAGGCTAGCGTTGGGCTTGTTTCTGGTTGAAGGTGAGAAGTCTGTGACTGAATTTCTTTCAACTGGGCTTAGGTTGAAGGATGTTTTTCTGGAGGAAGGACTTGAGTTTTCCTTTAACCATGAGGGAAAGGTTATGGACTCAAAATCAATGAAAGAAGTTTCCAGTTTGGCCAATCCTCCTGGGGTTCTTGCAGTATTCGAAATTCCCAAGCAAGGGGTTTTTTCTCCTCAAAATCCTTCTCTAATTTTAGATGGAATTGTAGATCCAGGCAATGCCGGAACCTTAATTCGCCTTGCTGATTGGTATGGAGTTGAACAGGTGGTGGCTCTTGAGGGAACCGTTGATTTTTACAATCCAAAAACCATTCAGAGTTCAATGGGGAGCTTGGGAAGAATTCAGGTATTTAATGGGTCAAACTCAAGTTTTTTAGAAAGGATGAATGAGGTTTTGGATTCAGTTTTTATAGCGGATCTGAATGGGGAAGGCCCCAGTGTTTTGAAGTCAGAGGCGCTTCATTTGGTCATTGGCTCTGAATCTCATGGTCCGTCTGAGTTCTGGAATCAAACCTCGGCAAAGAGGGTTTTTATAGGAAGGCCGGAGGGCCGGGTAACGGAATCTTTAAACGCGGCTGTGTCTGGGGGAATATTGCTGGAGGCCTGGAAAGGTCTTGGGACTTAAAGCGGACGATATTTTAGCTTTTCGGGCCACTTTCTTTCCCAAGTAAAAATTAAAACCGTAATCAAAATGCCAACCACAGCCCCGCCCAATAGATCCACAGGGAAATGTTGTCCTATATAAACCCGGGTATATCCAATAAACCAAGCTAGAAGCGCAAAGCCAATTTGTGCGTATTTGTTTCTATATATAAATGCCAGCGAGAGGCAAAGGGCAAAAGCCGCTGTAGTATGACCCGACGGAAAGGAGTGCATGCTGTGCAAGTCTACCCAATCTACGGTTCGAATCAGGTCTTCTCCTAAATAACTTGAAGGACGTTGTATTTCTTTAAAAACGGTGCGTTTTAAAACCTGGGTGATTAAGCCTGAAAAACCGAAGGCTAAGCCAAAGGCTAATGCTTTGGAAAGAGATTCTTTAAAGAAGAGAAATACGAAAACCGGAAGAACTACCCATCCATCCCCAAGATGAGTGCCCAGGTACATGATGTAATCAAAGGGGGTGTTTTCTTCTCCATGAAGGTAAAAGAAAACCTCTGTTTTGGTGTAATATAAATGGGCTAAAGCTAAAACGAGCCAGATGGTTCCTGCAGTTATGAACCAATAGCTAAGCTTGGGTTTTTGATTTTGCATGCCTGATTTTCTCTGGCAAATTTAACAAAGTAAACCCGGTTTCAAACCGAAGCTTTTCTATGAGATGCTTGTGTTTTTTTTCGACGCAAGAACCGAGCAATCAAGTACGAAAGTATAATTGAAGTGATCATGCCGCAAAGGATTTAAGCCAGTGAAAGGCGGGTTCTTTTTCAGTGAAAAGCCCTACAGGTACATTGGATTTTGAAATTTTCATCAAAAGCTTGTACATGCGTTGAACCAGTTGATCAGGGTTGTGCATGGCCAAAGCCCGAACAGAGAAAAATTCTGCGTCGAAATGATTCATGGTTTCTGTGGCCTGGTCAGGACTATAGGTGAGCAAGATTAGGCTTGTATTATCTGCCCCCACATGCATGAGTTCTTGTTTTATTTCTTCAAGCTCTTTTAAGCTTAGGCTGCTTTTCTTTCCACAGTCTACTTCAAAAATCCGCCCCTCCCGACGTGTGATTTGAAAATTTTTGTTTTTGATGATTTGCATAACGGTGAGATAATGACATATCTCATGCCTTTATACTTAGTTGCTGTAAATCAGAGTCTTAAAAAGTGAGGTTCGTCAGTATTGTCCACGTTTGGGTCAAAACTTCCAGATTTTGGAAAGGTTTATTTAAGGAATTCCGCCGCGTGTTCAGCCATTTTTTCTCCGTCAATGGCTGCGGATACAATTCCTCCTGCAAATCCGGCCCCTTCCCCGCAAGGGAAAAGCCCCTTAAGCTCTGGGTGCATACCTGTTTTTGGGTCGCGAGGAATTCGAACCGGGGAGGAGGTTCTAGATTCAATGCCCAGAATCTGGGCTTCTTGGGTGTAATACCCCCGCATTTTCTTTCCGAAGGCTCGGAATCCTTCTTGAAGGGTTTTTCCAATCAGAGGTGGAAGGATGTCATGAAGCGGGGCCGAATTTAGTCCGGGCTGATAGCTGGTTTCTAGCAATGAATTTGAAATCTTGCCTTGCACAAAGTCAGTAATTCTTTGGGCCGGAGCGGTTTGTCCGCCACCCCCTGCTTTCCATGCCATTGACTCAAGTTTCATTTGGTATCTCAATCCTACCAAGGGGTCTTCTGGGTTTCCTAAGTCTTGAGGATGCAATTCTACCACTATGCCGCTATTGGCAAAGGGGGAGTCTCTTTTAGATGGAGACATTCCATTGACCACAATTTCTTTTTCCTGCGTGGCAGAGGGCACTATGAAGCCGCCCGGACACATACAGAAAGAGTAAACTCCTCGCTTTTTTACTTGATGTACGAGTTTATAGGAAGCGGCAGGTAAATACGCTCCTCGTTCGTTTTTCTTGTACTGAATTTGGTCAATAAGGTTTTGATGGTGTTCCGCACGAACCCCCATGGCAAAGGGTTTTGCTTCAAGCCTAATTCCTTGATCATGAAGCCCAAAAAAGATGTCTCTTGCTGAATGACCCGTGGCCAGAATGATGGCATCTAAGTCGATGGATTCCCCATTGCGGAACCTTGCCCCTGTAATTTTACCTTCCTTAAACTTCAAAGAGTCAAGGGCCGTGTTGAAGTGGATTTCACCCCCGGCATTTAAAATGGTCTGGCTTAAATCGGAAACCAATTTCGGGAGTTTATTGGTGCCAATATGGGGGTGAGCATCAATGAGGATTTCTTCTCTGGCCCCATGCAAATGCAAAATTTCAAGAATGCGCTGTATGCTTCCTCGCTTGCCTGAACGAGTATATAGTTTGCCATCTGAATAGGTTCCCGCTCCTCCTTCCCCAAAGCAATAATTTGAATCTGGATTTACCTTATGGTCTCTATTGATGGCCTTTAGATCTCGTCTCCGTTCTCGAACGTCCTTCCCTCTTTCAATAATAATGGGTTTGAGTCCGAGTTCAATCAATCTAAGCGCAGCAAATAATCCGGCGGGCCCAGCACCAACTATCAGAACCGGTTTGGCCGACTTAATATTTTTATAGGTGTAGTCACCCTTTACCCTTGCAAAGTCTCCAGAGCCTTTTGTGTATTCATAAATGAGTTCATACTGAACCATTTTCCTAGCATCAATGCTCCTTTTTCGAAGGTGAATGCTAAGTTCTTCAGGTGGGATTCCAGTAGCCTTTGCAATTTTCTTCCGATGCAAATCATGGTCTTCAACTTCATTGGGCCAAACCCTGATGCGGATTTCTTTAATCATTCAAAGGTGAAATTAAGGTAAACCGCTCGGTTGTTTATTCTCTCAATGCTGTTTGTAAAGACCGAGCCATCGGGAACCAATAGGTTGTTGAACCCGTAGGAAGCTTTTATCTGGGGAGAAAACTTGAAGTATTCAAAGTAGAAGTCCCACCCTACACCGTATTCTACTGCGTAATCCGTTTGTTTGAGCTTGAACAACTCTTTAACCTCCACGTCTTTTTGCGAGCTCATGTCAATATTATACTTCACTCCGCCAATTAGATAGGCCCTATGGTTGTTCACCCGGTTGGATGAAAATTTTATAAGTACCGGCAATTCAACCAAGGTAGACTCAACCGATCTACGTTCTTCCACAAATTGGTTAGATACTTGGTAATCTAAGGTGTAAATCAAATCTCTTTGAAGGTAAGAAAGGCCCGGTTCAAACCGTAGGTTAAGGTGGTTGCTAAGTCTTAGGTCGCTGATGATCATCAATGAGAAACCCTTGCTGTTGGCAGAGTTAACCGAAAGGATGCTGTCAGTTTCAGAGAGGTTAGCAATGGGCTCGGTTTTGAACGAGAATTGATTGAATCCGATTAAAAATCCAAAATGGATTCGCTGGTAATCATAATTGGGTTGATTCTTAGCACGCCTCACCTGGGCCATTGAAAAATACCCTAGGAAAAGAAAGAATGCCAAGAAATAAACTGCCTTCCTCATTCTGTGGAAACGTTCTTCTGATTTGCTTATTTTATTCCAGTATATAAAGACGCAATGCCCATGGTCAGGGGCTTGGTTTTAACTTCTTTGAAACCAATCTTCTCTAAGACATCCTTAAACTCATCCCCGTAAGGGAAAGCCTGAACGCTATCGTGAAGATATCCGTAGGCTTTGGGGTCTTTAGAAAGGGCTTTACCAAGAGTAGGAAGGATGTTTTTAAAGTAAAAATTATAAACCTGCTTGAATGGGAAAGCCTCAGGCTGACTAAACTCTAAGATGGCCATCATACCGTTTGGCTTCAAGGTTCGATGCATTTCGGAAAGCCCTTTTTCTAAATTTTCAAAATTCCGAACTCCGAAAGCAGCCGTCATTAGGTCAAAATGATCGGATTCGAAAGGAAGGTTTTCAGAATCTCCTTGAACCATTTTTACCTTATCCTCAAGGTTTTTTGATTTCACCTTTTCTCTTCCTACTTCAAGCATTCCATGAGAAAGGTCAAGACCGGTAACCTGGAAGCCTGATTTAGCTAGGGCAATGGCTAGGTCTCCAGTTCCTGTTGCCACGTCTAGGAGGTTTTCCCCACCATGGGCCTGAACCGCTTTCACCGTTTTTTTTCTCCAACCTTGGTCAATTCCTGCTGAAAGAAACCGGTTTAAAAAATCGTATCGGGGAGCGATGTTGTCAAACATTCCTGCCACTTGCTCCTTCTTACTACGCTCGTCCTGATATGGGGTTACTTTCATGTTCTAGGTAAAAATTTTTGCAAAGATAAGGCCTTGAAATCAGGCTACGTGCAAATGTGCATTCGGATATTTATAATCTACGGTTTTCACTCTTCTGCTTAACGCGAATGCAATGGAAAGGGTTCCAATTCTTCCAACAAACATGCTGATCATGATGATGGCCCTTCCTCCAGTGCTGAGGTCTGAAGTTATTCCGGTTGAAAGACCCACGGTTGACACAGCGGAAACTTGTTCAAATACGAGGTCCATTACATTCATTTCGGGCTCAATGATGCTCAGAGCAAAGGTTCCGAAGAAAATCAAAGAAAAGGCAAACAATAGGATGCTGTAGGCCTTATTTAATAATTCGTAATTGATGTTGTAATGAAAAAGCTCGAGGTTTTTCTTTCCTCGAATGGTTGAATAGGCAGCCAGTCCAATCAAAGCAAAGGCTGAGGTTTTAATTCCTCCCCCTGTTGAGCCGGGGGCAGCCCCAATAAACATTAGGAAGATGAAAATGATGAGAACCGGGGTTGAAAGGGATGAAATGTCAACGGTATTAAATCCGGCGGTTCGGGTTGTAACTGATTGAAAAAAGGCGGTTACCGACTTCTCTGCAAACTGCAGCCCATCCATAGATTTATTCCATTCCACGGTTAGGAAAACGATGAATCCTAAAAGGGTTAAAACCAGAAATGAGCCTAGGGTTACTTTGGTGTGCAAACGGTATCCTTTCCAAGGGTATTTAACTCGGTTTCGGATGGCAGAGGCTGAGAACAGGTCCCGCAATACCGGAAAACCCAGTCCTCCTAGAATTATCAATCCTGCAATGACCAGGTGTAATAGGTAAGAGTGGTTGATGTATTCCGCAGCTAAGCTTTCAGAGTACAAGCTAAACCCTGCATTGTTGAAGGCAGAAATGCTATGGAAAAGGCTGTAGAACCATTTTTGCTGCACCCCTGCAAAAGAGAGTTCCGGATTCCATAAAAGAAATATGAAAAGGGTTCCGATCAATTCAATTACCACGGAAAATAGGAAAATCTGTCTCAGGAGGCCTTTTCCTGATATCAAGCTCTCTGCCGAGAAGTTTTCCTGAATCAAGCTTTGGTGCTTTATGCCAAGGTTCTGCCCTGATAAGATGGTAAATAGAGTAGCGAAAGTAATGATGTTGATTCCTCCCAATTGTATCAGTCCCATAATAATTACCTGCCCTTTTAAGGAGAAGTAGGTGCCGGTATCAACCACTACCAAACCGGTGACACATGAGGCAGAAATGCTGGTGAATAAGGCGTCCATTATGGGCATTGACTTTCCTCCAACGGTCATTTCAGGAAGCATTAACAGTCCGGTCCCGAATAGGATTAAAAGCACAAAACTTATGATAAGAAGGGTAGGAGGGGTGAGGCCTAAATTTGAGATCTTGGCCTGAACCTTTCCGAGTTCTACAAAAATGATAATCAGGAAAAAGACCTGAATAAACAGTGAGTAAAAGGATTCTAAATTCGGCAATCCAACTAGGTGACCTAGGCTTTCTACCGGAGATCTTCCGATGAGGAATGTAAGGGTGAGGTCAAGGGCCATGAGGGCTAGCAGAACCCCTTCCAGCCAACTTTTTTTAACAAAATCTAGGGGTGAGAAATCATAAATAAAGCGAACGATGTAGCTGAAAATATAAAAGCCAAAGCTCGATTTGATAATGGCAAAATGCCAAAAGGTAGATTCTTCGGTAGTAGGAAACCCATGAAAAATCACCATGCTGGCTATGGCCGATAAGGAAACCAGAATGGTGGCATAGTTCAAAATGTCCAAAGCAGTTTCCTTGCTTCGAAAAAGCTTGATGTTTATTTTCTCACGTAATGCGTTTAAATTCATATCAATCCAGAAGGTCTTCTGCCTTAGAAATTAATCGCTCTCCGGTAATGGGTACCACTCCAGGCATTTCGCAAACCAGTCCGCCGCCTAAGTTTGCCAAGGCCAATATGTCTTTAATAGGAAGCCCTAGAGCCAATCCTACGGAGGCAATAGAAATCACTGTATCTCCAGCTCCTGAAACATCTACAATCCTTCTTGGGTGGGCCGGCACATAAAGTAATTCTTCGCCAATCCAAATCATTCCAGCTTCAGCCAAGGTAAGCAAGATGTTGTCAGCTTCTAGTTTCTTTTTTAAACTCAGACAGGTTTTGGCCAATTCTTTCAGGTCTTCTTTCCTAACCTGAGTATTCATTCCCCAGTTAAGTTCTCTGAGGTTGGGTTTAAAAAGGCTTACCCCTTGGTAGGCAAAAAATTGATCTTTTTTAGGGTCCACAGAGGTAGGTATGCCCTTAGACTCTGCAAAGTTTAAGATTTCAGAAATTATGTATTCGGTAAGGAGGCCTTTGTTGTAATCTTCGAATAAAATTAAGTCCCATTTTCGGGTTTTAATCAATTTGGCTGCTGCGGCAATTACAGCGTCCTCTTCTTCTTCGCTTAAAAGGCCAAGGTCTTCTTCATCAACCCTTACAACGTGTTTGTTTCCGTTTAGAATTCTGGTTTTAACGGTGGTTTTCCTTGCGGGAAGTATTGCGGTTCCTGAGGCATCAATTCCTGAGGCATTCAATAAGTCAAGGTACCGATCTGTATAATGATCTTTCCCAATGCAACCCACCAGGCCAAGACCAACGCCCAAAGCTTTAAGGTTAAGAGCAACGTTGGCCGCACCCCCTAATCTCATTTCTCTTCGGTCAACGTCAACAATGGGAACAGGAGCTTCTGGTGATTCACGTGAAATGCGTCCCCACATATAGGCGTCCATCATTACGTCCCCAATCACCATGATGTTGAGGTCTTTTCTTTTGGACTTAAATATTTCCAGGCTTTCCGGACTCAATTCAGTTCGTTTAGGGCTTTTTCCATGGCATTGCAGGCCTTTTCCAGATCATCCATTCCGGTGGCAAATGAAATTCGTAAGCAGTTTGGAGCTCCAAAGGCTTCGCCGGTAACCAAGGCTACATGGGCCTCATTCAGAAGGTAAACGCATAAGTCGTTAGAGGTTTCAATTTTTGTTGAGCCCTTTGATTTTCCGAAAAAGGATGAGATTTTCGGGAAAAGGTAAAAGGCACCCTCGGGTAGGTGAACCTCAATCCCTGGTATTTTCAAGAGCCTTTGGTAAACATAGTCTCTTCTTTGCCTAAAGGCGGATAGCATTTCGCCCACCAAATCATTCGGGTTTGCAATCAAGGCCGCCTCGGCTGCTTTTTGGGTGATGCTTGAAGTGGCGGAAGTAAACTGCCCCTGCATTTTCACACAAGCGGAAACCAACCATTCAGGTCCGGCCAAATACCCCAATCGCCAACCCGTCATAGCAAAGGCTTTTGAAACCCCATTTACGGTAATGGTACGGTCATACATCCCCGGAAGGGAAGCAAAACTTTTGAAGGGGGTGTCATAGCATATGTGTTCATAAATTTCATCCGACAAAACCATTACCTCTGGATACTTTCGCAGAACCGAAGCAATTTCTTCGAGTTCTTCTGGGGTATAAACAGAACCCGTCGGATTGGACGGGGAGTTTAAAAAGATGAGTTTGGTTTTCGGAGTAATCGCATCTTCAATTTGTGCCGCAGTAACCCGGAATTCATTTTCGAATTTACCCTCTACCAGTACAGGATTACCTTCGGCAATTTTGATCATTTCCATATAAGAAACCCAGTAAGGGCTGGGCAAAATCACCTCGTCTCCTGGATTCACCAAAGCCAATAAAACATTGACAAGACTTTGCTTAGCTCCAGTACTTGCCATGATTTGATTGGCATGATAGGTCAAACCATTGTCGCGTTGAAACTTGGTTTGAATGGCACGAATTAATCCATCGTACCCGGGAACTGCCGTATAATGTGAAAAGTCTTCGTCAATGGCCCTTTTGGCCGCTTCTTTAATAGAAGCCGGGGTATTGAAGTCAGGCTCGCCTAAACTCAGGCTGATTACCGGAACCCCTTCCGCTTTAAGCTCTCTGGCCTTCTTGGCCATGGCAATGGTTTGCGATTCTGATAAAGCATTTAATCTTTCTGCAATCTTTGGCATACCCTAGGAATTAATTGGCAAATCTATCAAAATGAAGCATCTTTCATCTCTTGATTTTGAGCAAGTCTCTAAAAAAATCAAAATTTCCTTCCTGAATCAAAAAATCTTGTCCAATTAAATCATCAAAGTTTTCAGCCAATGCTTGAATGCTATAGCTTTGCGGAATGGAAATATTTTTGGAAATACTAAAGTATTCGGCCCCGCTTATCTTGGCCTTGATCATGGTTTATTTGGTGATTGACCAATTTCTGAAGAACGAGGAAAAGAGAAGAAACTTCCTGATTCGAAAAAAAGATAGCTCGGAAATCATTCGACTTAAACTTCAAGCCTTTGAACGGATGATCCTTTTTTTAGAAAGAATTGAGCTGGAAGGTCTTTACGCTCGGTTGAAAAATTCAAGCAGAACGGATGACCTGCTTAGGTTTGCCATGGTGAAAACCATTCAAGCTGAATTTGATCACAATCTTAGTCAACAAATTTACCTCTCAGAGGAAGCCTGGCACTTTATCAAAACGGCAAAAGACAAAAGTATATCCATGGTTCACGGAGCATTTTCAAAGGCTGAACAAGATAAAATAAGCTTAATGGAAGGTATAAAAGAGGTGAAATCTGAGCTTGAAGCACAACCTCAAGACATCGCCATTTCCTTCTTGAAAACCGAGATAAAAAAATACCTTGGTTAGTTATTGCCTATGCATGCATAACGATTGCTAGGGGGTTGAGCTGATTTACATCATTTTTGGTTTACATTTAGGGCTATTTTCTAAACCCTTCGCTAAAAGAAAACCATTATGATGAGAGTTTTACTACCTGTTTTATTCTTACTTTTTTCATTCTATGGGTCGGCCCAGACCGTGGTTTGGTCAGAAGATTGGTCGAGTTGTACCTACACTGGAACCAACAGTTCCACCCTGATTCAAAATTGTTCGAATTGGGCACAAATCACTTCCACTGAGAATCAAGGGACCAAATGGATTGCCGTTCGTGGAACTTGCAATATAAATGGGTCTTCCCTTGGCTTGGGCTACGGAGCAGAAACTCCAGTGAACTCCTTTACTTTTTTCTGTGGGTATTCAGATGCGGCACCCGCAGATAATATTGTTTATCATACCAATCCCATTACCATTCCGGACACCTTCGGACTCGTAAATTTTGAGTTTAATTGGCAGGGTACAGGTGAACAGGGCTTTGACTACTTCAAGGTGGTTTACTCTCAAGATGCAGTTACCTGGGAAGAATTGAATGGGGTGGAGTATACGTCTAGTCCGGCTGTAAGCTCAGAATCTATATCCATTAGCTCCTTAATGGGTGGTGATTATTATTTCGGGTTTCAATGGATCAATGACGAATACATTGCCGGACCCGGAATATCCATCGATGATGTTCAAATTGTTGGTCTAGATGGTGTATTTGCTGATTTCGAGGTTGACTCTCAAATTGGATGCCCGGGATCCACCCTTCAGTTTACCGATGCATCCACCGGTAATGTTCAATCTTGGGACTGGTCTGTAAGCCCATCGGCAGGGGTAACCATTACCAATCCTACGGATCAAAACCCTACCATAACCTTTGCCAATCCCGGAACCTACGACATAACCTTAACGGTTACAGGGGCTAACAATTCAGACACGGAAACCAAGTTTCAATTCATTGATATAGAAACTTCAAGCCTTTTGCCCTTTGTTGAAAATTTTGAATCTGGGTCTTTCCTTACCAATAATTGGTCCCTGGAATCGGATGGTCCTGATTTATGGCAAATTGCTGCGGCAGGTGGGAATCCGGGCTCGGGCGCTTCTGCCTATGTAGATCATTGGTTTGGAACCGGTGCTAGGGGAGACTACAATTCAATGATTACCCCACCTTTAAATATGAATCCTTATGATTCTGTTTACCTCTCCTTT
>CAKZPI010000004.1 GCA_937139155.1 uncultured Flavobacteriales bacterium | reverse complement strand
TTGTGGGGCTTTGGGTTAAAGAGACGTTATCCGCCTGAGGCGGATAAAATGTATGGGTGGAATTATTTGGATAGGGCTTGGTGTCAATAAGATTGGCTCAACCCCATAAGTTTCGTCCGTCCGGGGTGCGCAGTAGGATAGTGCCGTCTTGATGATTAGACAGGTTCAAGTTAATCATACCTTTTTGGCTGCAATCAACCATCCGGCTTTATTTGGACGGCATACGCCTAAGGCGCATGCTGGCATCTTGTGGGGCTTTGGGTTAAAGAGACGTTATCCGCCTGAGGCGGATAAAATGTATGGGTGGAATTATTTGGATAGGGCAGAGTACTAGGGACGTTGGTTAAATCCCTAAGGTTTCGTCCGCCTTAGGCGGACGATGTCTTTTTAACCATTGAGCCCCCCACACACCCATCCGTCCGCCTTAGGCGGACGGTGTCTGTGTAAGAAGGTTGACTGCTGTCCTTTGTAAAGTAGTAGGATACTTCGCGTTTTTCTACTTAGCCGGCTTTCGCCAAAAGTGGACAAATGAAGAAATTAGTTCTAATGTAAGGATTGCCAATGGTCCTGATTCAATTCCAAAGGTATCTTTTGATTAGAGTTCCTCGGTTACCTTTCCACATTTTAGCATTTTATCTCCGAAATAAGGATTTTTGATTTCCTTCGAATCAGAAACCCAAGAAGCTCCTTTAAAGTCAAAGGCCATGGGGCAATATTGAACGTAGGCCTTTTCCTTTCCGGGTTTTGACTTGCAATAAACCACTACCTCATTAGAAAGCTTTTCAAAGGCAATCCTCTGTTCTTTGATCTTGACGGTTTCTTTGATTTTCTGGGCTTGGGCTGCAAGTTCAGGAAGCTCTTCTTCTTGGTTGCTTATTACCGAAGCCAAGGTTTCTCCAGCTTTTTGAGCTGAATTAGAATCGGATTCTACCAAAGCATTTTTCAGATCGAAATAAGCCCCTAGAATTTGCTCAGAAGGCGCATTTTGGGTTGAATCTCCCGAAGGGGTACTTGAATCGGTTCTGCTATTGCAGGAGAAAGCCACCAAAACAGATAGAAGTAAAAGGTATTTCATGGCAAAAGTTTTTTTAGCAGAACGATTTATTTCTGCTTTTGGTATGGGTAGCTTCCTGATTAATATTCTCTCACAATCACTCTGGTTGGTGTGTTAAATTTTAGAATTAAGGTAAAATTAACCCTGGGTTTGAAAACAAAAAAAAGCTGCCCCAGTTATGAGACAGCTTCATCTTTCTAATGTGGCTGTAAATGTAGACTAGTCCAAAGAAAATTCAGAAGACTTAATGCCTGAATTTACTTTAACCTCTTCCATGTTTACATTGATGGTTTGTCCGCCTGTATTCATCACAATTTTATGTGGAATGGCGATTCCTCCAACTTTCTTGTAATCTTGGTAAGACTGGGATCCGTTGTCGGTTTCAGTTAATACCTTAAACCCTGTTTCTAGGGCATAATACTCATAAGTGATTCCGCCTGTTGGATTGGTAAGCTTGATTCGGTAGGCCCTGGTTCCGTTTAGGTCAGCGATGCCTTCCAGTTCGGTGGTATAGCCTAAGGTTTCATACTTAAGTTCAGGGAAAAGCTCTGACTGCAAGGCCATTTCTTTTAGGTCCTCGCCTTCCAGTTTCTGTTTTCCTTGCATGCTTATGCTTACACCTTCTTTTCCGTTGAACACCTGCTTTTGCATTACATTTCCACCCATGGTCATTTCCATTTTGTAAAGGTTGGGTGCTTTTTGAACTGTAGTTAGGTTTAGGCTAAATCCTTGAACGCTTGCAGAAGCAACTGATTTAAGGTCTTTAACCCTTTCTAGGTTCTTAGCACCTCCAATGGCATCGGCGTAAGCCTGAAACACATCAGCGGCCGTCATTCCTTCTGGGGCAGGTTCAAGGTCTACAAAAGGTTTTCCGTAAATATCAAAAACCTCTACCTCGCCAAACTTGTCAAGGGTAGGCAATACTTCTTCTTCTGATCCTACCACCAAAATGGTCATGTTTTCAGGGTTCAGGTATTTCTCAGCCATGGCCTTAACATCTTCAGGGGTAACTGCAGCTAGACGTTGAAGGTAGGTCTGGTAATAGTCTTTTGACAGTCCGTAGCGGTCAATATTAATGGCAAATCCGGCAACGGTGGCAGGGTTTTCAAGTGATCTTGCAAAGGTGCCCGTAAGGTTATTGATTACCCCTTGAAGTTCACTTGGGTCAACCGTTGTTGTACGCATTTGATCCAATTCATATAAGAACTGAGTAATTGCTGAATCAGTTACTTCGTTTCGGCAAGAGGCAGAAGCAGTGAAAGATCCAATGAATTCGTCCTCAGAAAGGCCAGAATAGGCCCCATAGGTATACCCATAGGTTTCGCGAAGATTCTTAAACAAGCGAGCGTTTGATCCACCCCCAAGAACAGCATTCATTACATCGGCTTTGATTAAGTCATCGTCTCCCTTGCTAAGGTCTACCGGACGTGTAATATTGATTACAGACTGGGCAGCTCCTCTTTTGGCTACAAAGGCAACCCGTGTATTTTGAACGGGTTCAGGTTTGGGAAGGTTCATGCTTGGCACCTGACCTTTTTCCCAGGTTCCGAATTTCTCTTGAACCATGGCCTGAGCTTCCTCTTTTGAAATATCTCCTACAATGGCCAAATAGGCAACGTTGGGCTTGAGGAAGGTATTGGCATACATTTGACAAGCTTCAAGGCTGATGTTTTCTAAGGTTTTCTCCGTCATCAATTCCCCGTAAGGGTGGTTTTCACCATAGTTCAATACCGAACGAACATTGGAAGCAATTGAATTCGGATCGTCTTTGGCTTGGGCCAGATTTGATTCAAACTGAGTTTTTGCTTTATCAAATTCGTCTTGATTAAAAGCCGGATTCATAACCACATCGGCCATTAGATCAACAAGGGTAGGGGCATGCTTGGTAAGAGCTGTACCACTAACACCTGAAGCAGATGTATTTAAGGAGGCGCCAATAAAATCAACGGCAGCGTCAATTTCATCTTTGGTTCTATTGGTAGTTCCAGTTCCAAGCAGGTTTCCTGCCATTTGGGTTAATCCGGCTGAGGGACCTTCCAACAATGGGTCATTGTCGAAAACCATGGCAAAAGATACCCTTGGAATCTTATGATTTTCTACCACAAATACTTTCAAACCATTGTCTAGTTCAAAAGATTCAATTTCTCCAATTTGAATGCTCGGAGCAGGTGCGGCGGTAGGACGAATGCTTCGGTCTAGTTTGGGGCTACAGGCCACCATTCCGCCAATGAGAATAGGTATAATAAATTTTTTCATAGGAAAAGGCGATTAAGGGTTTTGCGGGTTTGGCATCCAGTAAAGAACCACCCGGTTGGTATCGTTCAAATACTTTTTGGCTACGTTTTGAATGTCTTCTCTGCTTACGGCCATGTATCGGTCTAACTCAGTATTGATTAGGTTAGCATCTCCGTAATACATGTGGTAATCAGACAAAGATTCGGCAATACCAGCAACGGTAGAATTTGATTGAATGAAATTACTTTCAATTTGATTCTTAAGCTTTTCGTATTCTTCCTCGGAAATTAATTCATTTTTCATTCGATCAACTTCTTCGTTCATGGCTGCTTCAACTTCTTGAGGCTGAATTCCCACGTTGGCAATTCCAAACATTAAGGTCAGGCCTGGGTCTTCGGTAGGTAAGGGGAAAGCTCCCGCAAATGCGGCCAATTGCTTCTTATCTACAATCTGCTTTACCATTCTTGAAGAATTTCCTTGGCTTAAAATGGTGCTCAACATTTGCATGGCATAATAATCGTCTGTGCCCTGAGCAGGAGAATGATAAGCCATGATAACCGCAGGTAACTGAACATTGTCGTAAACCGTATCTCGGATTTCCTCGGTTTGAGCTGGCTCAACAATATCTGGGCGGGGGATTGGATTTTTAGAGGCAGGAATTCCGCTAAAATACTTGTCAATCCACTTTTTGGTTTGTTCAATGTTTATGTCGCCAGCAATGCTAAGCGTTGCATTGTTGGGTACATAGAAGGTTTTATAAAACTCCATGAATTCTTCAATGCTAGCAGCTTGAAGGTGGGCAAATTCACCAATAGGAACCCAACGGTATGGGTGTTTTTGAAAGGCTCTGCTAAAGGTCTCAGGCAAGATTTTTCCGTAGGGAGTATTCTCGTATCTCTGACGTTTTTCTTCCTGAACTACCTTTCTTTGGGTTTCCACCCCTACGCTGTCAATTTTAGCGTGAAGCAAGCGCTCAGACTCCATCCACAAAGCCAATTCCAATTGGTTGGAAGGCATGATTTCGTAATAAAAGGTACGGTCAAAAGAGGTGTTTGCATTGATGGCACCTCCATTCTCTTGAACCAGTTTCATGTATTCTCCTCGCTCAATATGCTCGGTTCCTTCAAAAAGCAAATGCTCAAAGAAATGGGCAAATCCGGTACGTTCTGGATTTTCATTTTTAGAGCCTACGTGGTAAGAAAGGGTAACGGCTACAATCGGAGTTGAATGGTCTTCATGCAAGATTACATGCATTCCATTTTTTAGATCGTACTCCTCAAATTCAATTTGGGGGCGCTGGGCAAATCCGGCTAAGCCAATCAGCATAGCTCCGGCCCATAGGTACGGTTTCATTCGCATAACAATATTAGGTTTTCGGTAAAATTCTTGCCGATTTTTTTCGACGCCGCAAGGTAAGGAAATCAATACGTTCTCTAAGTCGAAAGCCTAGGTCTTGGTGCTTAACTTTCTAATTTTTGGAATGAATCACAAAATCGGGAAAGCCTGAGGACTGGCCTTTGTTTTAATGGTTTGATATTAAGTGGTTTATGTTTTCGTTTTTAATAGGAACATTCTTTGCCCCTCTTATCAAAAAAGCAACCATGGAACCATATGGATTTAGACTGCCTAAAACAATCAAAGGCGGATTTTGGGAAGTTTTTCGTTTGGGCGCGGATTTGTTCAAGGTAGTTCTTCACCCAAAATCTGAAGACTTAGAATTTTCGGAAATGGACACCATTCACAAAGCCTTGATGGCTCTTGGTTTTACTTCAGACTCTTTGGTCTTGGTAGTTTTTAACGAGGGGGTTTCCTTTTCGGATGCCTACCGAGTAAAGGCGGGTCAAATCTCTTGCAAGGCGGTTGGTGTGGTGCCTCGTAATTCTTTCCAAGCAAAGATTTTTCAACTATTAAGTTCGGTAACCCGGAAGAACTTCCCGGTTTTCTTTTTTAATTCAGAGGAAGAAGGGATGGCTAGATTACCCTTGGTTTCCAATCAGACTTAGAGAAGAACTGGTCGTAAGGGCGATTCAAATTCAGGGGGTACGCCGAACTTGTCGGTCATGTACCCGTCTAAATAATCGCGGGTTTCTTTTGAAAGTTGTTCCGCAATTTCCTCCATGATTTCCCCCGAAAGGGCAAAGGGAAATCCGTTCATTTCCAGCATTTCGCTCCCGAAACCCATTCCAAAAACCTGGTACTCTTCAATATTTTCTAAAGATTTCTGTGTAATCAAACATTGGTTGAAATCTCCTGAGAACTCATCTTCCTTGGGCCGCATGGCTTGAAAATAAAGACGAAGTGATTCTCTGGATTCCTCCGAAAGGTTTTCCTGCTCGTTTTGGGCACAAGACAAGCAAACGGCATGCTCAAAAAGTACTTGGTTTCCACCAATATCAAGATAATTCTTAATGGCTCGTTCAATCACATACATTTGCCGGGGCTCAAATAAGTCAATTTCACAAATTTGACAGTTTCTAAAAGCCTCTCCGTCAATGTTTCGGAAGATTTGAGGGAAATTACTGGTTTTCATAGAAGGCAAAGAAACAAAACCTTTCTAGAGTTTTCTGCATTCTTGAGGTATTCAGATATTTGCCCCCTATTTGAAAATTATGGCAAAACAAAAACCTAGCATACCCAAAGGAACCCGCGACTTCGGTCCGAAAGAAGTTCAGAACAGAAGGTTCATCTTCAATAAACTCCAATCGTGTTTTGAGCTTTTTGGCTTTGAGCCGATAGAAACTCCAAGTTTTGAAAATCTATCTACCCTTACGGGGAAATATGGAGAAGAAGGTGATCGATTGATTTTTAAAATCTTAAACTCAGGTGATTTTGCCGGAAAGGTTGAGGATGAAATTTGGGAAGAAAAAGATTCAAATGCGCTTTCCTTCCAGATTTCAGAAAAGGCCTTGAGATATGATTTAACCGTTCCCTTTGCGCGCTACGTAGTGCAGCATAACCATGAAATCAATTTCCCTTTCAAAAGGTATCAAATGCAACCCGTTTGGAGGGCAGACCGTCCGCAGAAAGGTAGGTTTAGAGAGTTCACCCAATGCGATGCAGATATTGTGGGCTCTGACGGTTTATGGAATGAGGTTGAATTGGTTCGACTTTACGACCAAGCTTTTGATTCCCTCGGCTTTGAATCAGTTACCATTAAAATGAACAACCGGAAAATTCTTTCGGGTTTGGTTCAGGCCTTGGGCATTCAAGAGTATTGGCTTGATTTCACCGTGGCCCTGGATAAACTTGATAAATTTGGACTGGAAAAAGTGGGTCAGGAAATGCTGGAGCGTGGAATTCCTTCTCAAGCGGTAGATGCCCTTAAGCCGCTTCTGTCTGACGACTTAAATATTGATGACCTAAAAGCGATCATCCTCGAGAACGAGGCCGGTCAAAAAGGCTGGGAAGAGCTTGAATTTGTGCTTGAGGAGGTTGAACAAGTAGGCTTGTCCATTGCCAAACTTGAATTTGACATGACCCTTGCCAGGGGATTGGATTATTATACCGGAGCCATTTTTGAAGTTAAGGCCGATGGAGTGGAAATGGGAAGCATTGGCGGGGGAGGTCGCTACGATGACCTAACCGGCATTTTCGGATTGAATGGAGTTTCAGGTGTTGGCATTTCCTTCGGGGTGGATCGAATTTACCTGGTAATGGAGGCCCTAGGTTTGCTGAAAGCTTCAGATTCAAAAGGACTTCAGGTTTTGTTTGCCAATTTCGGAAGGGAGGAAGCCAGACAAGCCTTGAAGTGCATTGAGGATTTAAGAAAGGATGGAGTACCCTCGGCCCTTTATCCAGACTCCGCTAAAATGAAAAAGCAATTTGCTTACGCCGATAAAATCCAAGTACCCTATATTGCCCTTTATGGCTCCTCTGAAATTCAATCAGGGAAGGTGAATCTTAAAAACATGAAAACCGGAGACCAAACAGAGGTTGTGGTTTCAAAACTGGGCGCATTTTTCTCAGAATCTTAACCAATCTATATGGCAAGCACGGGTTCTCAAAACATTTTATCAGCCGCTGGCTTAAGTAAATCCTATGGTTCAAATAAGATTAACTTTCCTGAGCTTGCCTTTGAATCTGGTGAGAAATACTTGGTGTATGGAAAGTCTGGGGTAGGAAAATCTACCTTGATTAAAATCTTGAGCGGGATTCTATTGCCAGATCATGGTGACTTGAAAATTAAAGGGGAAAACTTGCTAAAAAAATCAGAATCTGAGCGGGATGCGTTTAGAGGGAAATACATGGGCTTGGCCTTTCAAAATTTTGAGTTCATATCTTCCCTAAATGCCATTGAAAACTTGAAACTGGCGGCCAAAGCATCAGGACTTACCTTTGATAAAAACCGGGTCTTAGATCTTAGCCAACGCTTGAGCATTCAAGATAAACTTAATCAGTCTCCTTATTCCATGAGCTTTGGTGAACAGCAGAGGTTAAATTTCCTTCGAGCCATTCAGCACCAACCTGATTTGGTTTTTGCCGATGAGCCCACGGCCTTTCTTGACGATGATTCAGCCCACGACCTAATTGAGGTTTTAAATGAATTAACCCGGGCTTCAAATTCAACCCTGGTTGTGGTTAGCCATGACCAACGCTTGAAGCAAGAGTTCATCCATAAAATTGCCCTATGAATTTGTTTAAGCTAGCTTGGAAGAACACTTGGGCCAAACCTTGGCAAACTTTCCTGGTATTGGTATTAATGGTGGTAGGATTGGCTGCTTTAAGGGTAACCTTTGCCCTTCAAAAGGAAGCGGAAAAAGGCCTTTCTGAGCATATCTCTGGGGTTGATATGGTTATAGGAGCCAAGGGGTCTCCTTTGCAATTGGTTCTCTCGTCTGTTTTCCACATTGACGACCCTACGGGCAATGTGAATCAAAATGAATTAAAAGATATTCTTGATCATCCACTCATCCATTTTTCCAGTCAGCTGGCTTATGGAGACGGGTATAAAGGCTATCGAATCTTAGGGCATGACTCCTCCTTTTTTAAGTTTTACCCCTTTGAGCTTGACCAGGGCAGGCTTGCCCGTAAAAATATGGAGGTGGTTTTAGGGTACGAAGTAGCCCAAGTTACAGGCCTTAAAATTGGAGATCACTTTCATTCGGTTCACGGTTTGGGTCTTGAAGGTAAGGCCCACGATCACAAAGATTTCATCGTAAGAGGAATTTTTAGAAAAACGGGAAGGGTTCACGATAAATTGATTTTCACTCCCTTAGCCTCGGTTTGGGACGTGCATAATCAGGCCTTAGACTCTGTAAAGTACATCACCGCGGCCTTGGTTCATTTCAAAACCCCTCTCGGAAAACTTCAACTTCCTAGAATGATCAATGGTGAAACCAAAATGCAAGCAGCCATTCCAAACATGGAGGCTCAACGGGTATCAAAACTAACCGGGGGTGGAATAGGAATGATTCGGTTCATGGCCATCCTTTTGGTTGTATTATCGGCCCTTGGCATGTTCGGGAATTTATGGCAAAGATTTCAGGAAAGGGAAGGGGAGTGGCGACTGCTCAGGCAATTGGGATTCTCCAAGAAATTTGTTTTCGGTTTAATTCAAACCGAGGCTTTTCTTTACTTTATCCTCGGGCTGCCCTTGGCCTTTATCTTATCGGTTTCAAGCCTTTCCATTGCCTCAAATCACATTCCAAAGGCTTTCAATGTACAGGTACTTCAAATCTTAAAAAGTGATATCTATATCGTATTAGGGGTCTTCCTTTTGGTTGTCCTTTCGGGGATGATTCCAGGCATTCAAGCCTATCGAAGGAAACCTTAATCATAAACAACATTGCCATTAAAACGCCAAGCATGAAAAACCTTCTAGATCCAAGCAATTCCATTCAAATTGACGATTTGCTAAACTTCCTGAATTCAGAGGAAGAGCTTAACCTGCCCTTTGAAGCTAAGGAGCGTATTGAAAAAGCAAGGGCCTTTTTAGATCACGGCTTTTCCAATTCAAAGAAAACCGTTTATGGAATTAATACGGGCTTTGGAGATTTGTACAGGGTGAAAATTTCGGAGGAAGATCTTGAGCAACTTCAAGAAAACTTGGTCATGAGTCATGCATGTGGGGCTGGCGACCGAGTGCCGGATGCCATCGTGGAAATCATGCTACTTCTAAAAGCCAGATCACTTTCTTATGGAAACTCAGGGGTTCAAAAAGAAACGGTTGAACGTTTGATTCACATGTTTAATTCCAAGGCATTTCCACAGGTTTTTCAACAGGGTAGTTTAGGGGCTTCTGGCGACCTGGCACCCCTGGCGCATCTTGCCTTGCCTATGCTTGGAAAAGGAAAGATCAAGGTTAAGGGTGCCTTTATTTCCGGTGAGAAATGGCTGAAAGAGCAAGATATGAGCCCTTTAAAGCTCAAATCCAAAGAAGGTTTAGCACTTTTAAACGGTACCCAATTCATGGGGGCCTATGGCCTATTTGTGTTGGTTCATGCCCGAAGGCTGAATTATCTAGCAGATTTAATCGGGGCCATTTCTTTGGAGGCTTATGATGGAAGGCCTGAGCCTTTTGATCCCCGCCTTCACGCCATTCGTCCGCATGCCGGACAAGTCAAGACCGCCAAACGGATTTTAGAATTCCTGGAAGGGTCAGAATTGATTGGAAGGGAGAAAGAGCATGTTCAAGACCCATATTCCATTCGATGCATGCCACAGGTACACGGGGCCTCCAAAGATGCCCTTGATTATGTTTTGAGAGTTTTTGAAACGGAATGGAACTCGGTAACGGATAATCCGAATTTGTTCCCAGCGGACGGGGATATTTTGTCGGGTGGGAATTTTCACGGACAGCCTTTAGCCCTAGCCTTGGATCATTTAAAACTCTCCCTGCATGAACTAGGATCCATCTCGGAACGAAGAACCTATCTTCTCATCGGAGGAAAACGTGAATTGCCTGCTTTCTTAGTGGCTAATTCTGGCCTGAACTCAGGGTTTATGATTCCTCAATATACCGCAGCATCTATAGTATCGGCGAATAAAAACTTGGTCAACCCAGCCTCATCGGACTCCATTACCTCAAGCAATGGTCAGGAAGATCATGTTTCCATGGGAGCCAATGCCGCTACTCAAGCCTTTCAAGTGGTGGAGAACCTCTATCAAATTTTAGGAATTGAGTTGATGAATGCCTCTCAGGCCCTTTATTTCAGAAAAGGCTTGCGTTCTTCTGATTTTATCGAAAGCTTTTTAGAGTCTTTTAGGGCAGAAGTGCCAATTGTTGAGAACGACAGGGTGCTTCATGATGACATGAATCATTCTGTGAGATTTTTGAAATCCTTGGACATATCTCCTGAACTCCTTTAAAACATTAGGTTTTACTCGAGTTTAGGTTAGGATAATTTTTTGGGATAAGGGTCGTTCTTGATTAATATCAATTTTTTTTAGAAAATTCGGAGGCAGAACGAAACAATCAAACCAATTTATTCCGTAATTAGCTAAGCGAAACGACTACTACTATTATGGGAAACAAGAGAGAACGGCTCCTGGAGGAAGCCAAGGTTCAGTTTATACAAAGGGGCTACCACGGAACGTCCGTAAAAAGGGTAGCCATGGCGGCAGGAATTGCCGAAGCCTATATCATCAATAATTTTGGAAGCAAAGACGGCATGTTAAAGGCCGTAATTGAATATGGAAAACAAAAGGCTCAAGAGCTGATTGGTCCCATAGTTTTAGAGTCAAACCCGGCTCAAAGAATCATTAATGCGCATTTATTCATTTATGATATTCCGCCTTCGGAGTATGGTTTTTGGAGGCTGTTGTTTACCTTGAAACTCCAAAACCATGATTTTCAAGAGGAAATTTTAGTGCCTCTTAGAGAGTCAATGACCTTGGCTTATCAAAAACTTGGATATTCTAAAGTGAGTACCAGAGTTGATGATTACTATGTTTTCTTACATGGGCTCACCAAAAAGATCATTCTTGACAAAGGTTTTGATAAAGAAGAGCATAAAGCATTCACCAAAGAAAGACTTGAAGCCGAATTGGGGGTGCATCTTTCTATGCCAACATAATAATAAATCATGGTTGGGTCATGTATTTTTTTAAATTGCGGCCACTATAACGCCCTTGACCTGATCAATTTATGCCGAAACGCCTTTTTACAGGAGTAAGCTCCTGTATTTTTAGTCTGTTATTTTTAATTACCTCTTGCCTTAAGCCCGAGTCAAGCCCCTCAAAGGTTGATCAATGGGTTGAAAAAATTGAATCTTCTATTAATAAAGATGCCTGGGACCAAACCAATTGGGTTTCTTGGTCATTTGCTGGTAGGCGAAACTATGTTTGGGACCGGAGCACCAACTGGGTTGAGCTCAAGTTTGAAAACTACAAAATTGTTTTCCCCGTAGATTCTTTTGAACTTGGCTATGTGTTTTTAAAGGATAGCCTTGTTGAAGGTGAAAATAGGCTGGAAATTTTAGAAGGAGGGTATGGTGCATTTTGCAACGACTCTTTCTGGTTGAATGCTCCTTCAAAATTGAAGGATCCAGGTGTTGAGCTTGGAATAAAGGATACATTAAACCAAGAATTTTTATCAGTATCTTACACCTCCGGCGGGGTTACCCCTGGAGATACATACTTTTGGGAAACTTCAGAAAACGGCCTTCCATCGGGCTTTTACATGAATACCCAAATTTTAACCAGTCCCTGGGTCTATGCTAGTTGGGAAAACTACGATACCATTAGTTCCGGGGCAATTATATCAACGCTTCACCTTATTGATAACAATCCGTTGACCATGGAAAAGGTTTATGGAGGAGATTCTTTTGAAAGCTTGCTTTTAAAAGAGGATCCCTTTAAGCCCTTTCGAAGTCGATAGTATAGAAAAGGTGAATTTGAAGAAGCTATGATTTTATGATGGATTCTGGGAAAACATGGGATGAAGAGGAGCGATTGAAAGCTCTTTATGAGTATGGAATTCTAGATTCTACCCCAGACTATGACTACGATTCAATTCTTGATTTAGCAGTTCAAATTACAAAGGCTCCTGTTGCTTATATTTCCTTTATTGATAGAAATAGGCAATGGTTTAAATCAAAACATGGGTTTGAAGACGAGTATACAACTCGAACCGGTTCCACTTGTGACATTACAATTAAGCTGGGTTCTGAATTTGTTGAGGTAGAGGACCTACGAAAAGATCCTGTGTATAATCAGGGGAATTTAATGGCCTTGGACCGAGGCTTGGTTTTCTATGCTTCTCAAGTTATTTACGGAATAGGAGGTTTTCCAATAGGCACCCTTTGTGTAATGGATGTGGTGCCAAGAAGGCTAAGTGAAGAACAAGTAAAGGCCATGAAAGCCTTAGGCCGCCAAACCAATCGATTATTGGAATTTAGACGGCAAAAATTTGATTTTAACGAAAAACTCATGGTGGCAAGGTCAAACAAACTTGACCTTGAAGAAATTGTATACTTAACAAGCCATGACTTTAGATCACCCTTGGTAAACATATCTTCTCTGGTTTCCTTAATTGAGTCAAAAAAGGACCTGAGTCCTGCCAAGCTATCTATGCTCCTTGAAAAGGTTAAGATATCCTCCGATGGCTTGCTTGAATTAATTGAAGGGATGGTTAGGTATCATGAGGCCTCTTGGGATCATTCTACAAGATATGTGGATTTGAACCTGGTTAAGCTGGTTCAAGAAATTGGAGCGGAGTATTCGGATCGAATTGCTTTGCAATTGAAGTTTGACTTAGACCATGAATCCTTAATTCTCCCAAAAGAGGTGTTGGCAAGAACTTTTCATGAACTCTTTCATAATGCCATTCGGTATTCAAGCAAAAACCGGGAATTGCAAATCACACTTACCCACCGGGAAATCGATAAATACCATGTGTTCCAATTCCAAGACAATGGATTGGGCCTTCCCCCAGAGGTGAAAAACCCTACCATTAAGCTTTTTGAATCTTACCATGACAAAGACCGTTTTGGTAAAAAGGGGAATGCTACGGGCTTGGTTACCATTCAAAGACTGATTCGCGGGGTGGGTGGCGCTATTGAATTTCAACGCAACCCAGGATTTCAACCAGGAATTGGCCTGGTAATTAGTATTCCAAACCGAAAAAGACAGGTGATGACCATTTTCAAAATGGACCATGATGATTAACCGTCAACTATGTTAGAGCCAAAACCCTTTAGGGAAGAAGACCTGAGAATTCAGGTTTTGAAGGAATACGATATTCTGGATTCTCCATCAGAGGAAGACTTCGATCAATTAACCAAGCTGGCATCCTGCATTGCCGATACTCCGATTTCTTTGGTGAGTATAGTAGACTCAGACCGGCAATGGTTTAAGTCTAGAGTGGGTCTGGGGCTTAGCCAAGGACCTAGGGCCACCTCATTTTGTGGACACGCCATTCATGTTGAGGCTCAAGACATTTTTATTGTTGAGGATGCCACAATGGATGATCGGTTTAAAGACAATCCTCTGGTAACGGACGATCCCAATATTGTCTTTTACGCTGGAGTGCCTTTATATGGTAAGGGCGATATGCCTCTTGGCACCCTTTGTGTGATTGATCGAAAACCTAAGGTTTTAAGCGATAAGCAAATCAACCAACTCAAAACATTGGCCAATCAGGTTATGCTTTTGCTTGAGCTACGTCTTGAGAAAAAGAAGGTGAAGGCCATGAACGACAAGCTTCGGGCCGCCAATGAAGACTTGAAAAACTTTGCTTTCGTTGCTGCCCATGACTTAAAGTCTCCCATTCATAATATTTCAACCCTAATTGGATTTATCCAGTCTGAAGACGATGAGATTTCGGATGACTTGAAGTATAAATTAGAGCTCATTCAAAAATCCTCCAACCATATGGCCGTATTAATAGATCGGCTTCTTGAGCATCGGGTTTTGGTGGACCAAGCCAATACAAAAAGAGAATGGGTAGAGCTTGAAAAATATGATGAGTACTTTATTTCCTTATTAGGAGGCAATAATGATGCGGAGATTCATTTTAAGTCTGATTTGGATAAAATCTATGTAAATACCGTAGCCCTAGACCAGGTTTTGTTGAATTTGGTTACCAATTCAATTAAGTATTGCGACAAGGACAAGCCCAGAATTACCATTCGCATCCTTGAAAAAGAAAACGAATACCATTTTGAAGTAGAAGACAATGGACCAGGGATACACCCTGATTTTCAAGCCAAAATGTTCAAGCTTTTTGAAATAGGGGCCACCAAAGACCGCTTTGGAAATAAGGGGACAGGAATTGGACTTTCTACCGTGCATAAAATGGTGGAAGGGCAAGAAGGGGAAATACGTCTTAAGTCTAGTTCCAATCAAGGCTCAACCTTTCATTTTACCTTCCGGAAGCTTCTGGAAATGCCCAAATAATAAGTACACCTATTTTAGAATTCGAAGCATTTCCTCCTTCCCACTGGAAGTTCTAATTTCAATTAAATATATACCGGTGGCCCATTGGCTGGTATTTAATTGAATGGATTTTGAATGATACCTTTCCGAGTGAATCATGCTTCCATCTGGGGTGAATACTCTTAGAGAACCTATTTGACCGTAATACGGATTCAACTCTAAATTCAATTCCCCTTCAACAGGATTTGGGAAGGCTTTAAGAACCAAGGGCTCGTCCTTTTTCACATCGTCTAAACCAATTGAGCTCCCACCAGAACTTGGATGATTGTATAAACCTGTACCCGTTCCGGCCAATAAATCATCAAAATACAAGAACTCTATTTTGGTTCCACTTGGATAGGCATGCCCCAATGACCAAGCGCCTGAGCTTGTATGAATGTAAATTTCATGATCAACTGCACAGTAAATGGTATCCACACCAAGGGTAATGGCCCTTCCTTTTTTACCGGCTATAAAGGGAAATCCTGAGGTGGTGAAAGGGGTCCATAAACCACTGCCCGAAATGATTTTATAATAGGCAATTGGATGATTGTTACCCGCATCGGTTCCAACGGTTAAGAGGGTGTCTCCGGTTGAACTTATAAATACATCTTCCAAACTGGCAACAATGGCTGAACCCGTTGAGGTACCTCCAGGATTGAATTCTTGACTGGGGGTCCAGGTGGTGCCTGATTTTAATAATCGGTATATGCTTCTACCTTGTGGTGAGCTCAAATCATAAAGCACAGATACATAGGCCACGGTATCATTTCCTTCAATATTAAAGGCAATATCACTTACATCTACATCAAAGCCCAGGCCTGAGGCCTCAATTAATATTTGAGTCCAAGTGCTGCCCGCATCCACCGAAAGGAAGAGTCCGCCTTCATCTCCATCAAAAACTTGGTATCCGGCCATAACCAAGGCAGAATCCCAAGGAGCCACTTCAAGGGCCATACAGCCGCTGGCATAGTTAGGGAAATTATAGGGGGTTGATTCAGGGCTGAAAACCAAAGTCCAATTGGCTCCTCCATCTAAGGTCTTATACACCCGCACATTACCTACATAAACTTGATTGGTATCTTCTGGTTCCATGGCTACACTATAATAAGGTGATCCATCTCCATTGGGGTAGATGGCAGAAGACCATTGCGGGCTGGTTTGATAATGACTTACCTTTCGAATTCCAGACTTACTGGCCACCCAGGCATTTTCTTTGTTTAGGGTCATGTCTAAATCATTCACCTGTACGGCTTCAATTCCCTCATTGATTTCAAATAGGGTATTGCCTGCATCTAGACTTGCCGCCAAACCCATGTCTGTAGTAACCAACATGAGGGAGTCATCTTGAGGATGGGTCATTATCCTTCCGTCGTTGGGGTTGGTTTCTAAACCAGCATTTCCAATGGCAGACCATGAAAGGCCATTGTTTGCCGAGAAAATGCTTCCGAAATAAATATGATTGCTCAAACCAATTTCAAGGTTTGCTCCGCTAACTCCGTTGCTAACTCCTCCTAAAACAGCATCCACCCAAATCAGCTCATTGTCTGTATAGCGGATGTATTTGGTAGGAGGAGCATTTTCATGTCCACCAATAAATATTCTCCCAGATTGAGAAATGCCCAAGGTTCTCCACTCGGTACTGCTTGAAAATCCCGTTAAGGAAACCGAAGAGAAACTGCTGGAGCTGGTAAGGGAGGAATAAGAATCGGAAGACTTGTAAAGAAGGGGAGAGCTGCCTCCGACCAGAATATAAATAAGGTTGTTGGAAGGGTTTATTTCCATTTGCATGGGAAAGCCAGAGCTAGGAAGGGTAATTGGAGAACCTGCCCCGGAGGTATAGGTTCCTGTGGCATCCAAGGTTCCGAAATTGAAATTCGATCCATCCATCCAAAAAACATGGTTCCCTTCAATGTGCAAATCACTGATCATAAAATTAGAAAGGGAAATCGATGAAGAATAGGGGGGAAGGCTAATTTCTAGTCCGTTGGGATGAGCGAAAACCAATCCTTGGGATCCTTCATGGGCCGCGATAAATTGAATGGAAGATCCCAATCCAGCGGAAGCTGACCCTACCGGAAGGACCTTAAAAGCTTCAAACTGGGTATTGGCTGCATGACTACCCGTTGATTTCGAATAAAATAAGGAGTTGGCAGATTCTGTTGAAATGAAAATGCGAGAGGAGTCTCCTCCTAAGGAAATACCTGTTATGCCTAAAATCCGACCCCCAAAAACATCCTCCGCCTCCGGTGCGGCAATTTGCCCGAAGAGGGAATAGGGAAGAGAAAGGCTGATTAAAATGAGGAGAGCGAATAAAGATCGACCCATGATTTAAGGAGTTTTGGTTGAATGAAACCCTAAGTTGAGTAAAAGCCCCAGCATATTCAATGAGCCTTCCCCGAATTTGACAAGAGTCATAGGCCGACCTTAAAATTCCTATTGAAAATCAGAAACTTCTTTGAGCAGAATCACAGCGAGCTTTGAGAGGGGTCATATGAATCGCTTGAATTTATGCCTGACTTTGTCAATGCTTGAAAGAGGGTGAGTCCTGATTATTGGGTTCCGCTCCACTCAAACTTTTTTAGGTACCGCAAACGCAGCAATGGAGGTGAAGAAATGAGCTTTTGCGTGTCCTGATTTTATTGACTTTAAAATTGTTTCTATCGCTAAACCTTTACACATCCATTATGAAGACTAGATTACTTCTGGCATTTGCAGGTTTCTTCCTGTTTTACATGAATGCCTCAGCCCAATGTGTTAACGACAACACACCCCCAACAGTAATTACTCAAGACATTACAGTCTCTACAGGGAATTCAGGAACGGTCACGATTCTGCCCAGTGAGGTTGACAATGGTTCAACCGACAATTGCGGAATTGCAAGCTTGTCGCTTAGCCAGTCAAGTTTTGATTGTTCAGACATTGGTACCAATACCGTATTGCTTACGGCCACTGACTCAGCAGGAAACCAAACTTCTCAGTCTGCTCAGGTTACCATTGAAGCCACTTGCTCTGAACTTGTAGACCTTAATACCTGGCAACAGGAAGGGGACACCGCAGACGGGGAATATGAAGTTTCGGTTGACGGAACCACGGTTCTTCAAAAAGTAAATGGGGAGGCCACCTTCTTTGTGAGTTCTGGCGACTACTATAATACGGTAGTGGAAGGGTCTTTTGAAGTTGAAACCACTGTTGATGATGATCTGATCGGATTTGTTCTTGGTTACCAAGACCCTTCAGGAAACGATGATTCTACTTTTAACTTCTTGCTTTTTGATTGGAAACAAGGTGATCAGTATAAGTCAAGTTGTGGAGGAACCGCCTTTGGCAGGATGACCCTTACCGAAATTAACGGTACGGCATCAACCACCAGCGACCAATACAGCATGTTCTGGTGTAAGAATCACCCGGGTGCAAATATTCTTGATACCAACAGCTCAATGGGGGGTTGGCAAGACAATACCACCTACACCTTCCGAGCTGAGTACTTCGCCTCGAATGTGAAAATCTACATAAATAATGTTCTAATCTTTGATGTGAATGGTTCTTTCCAAAACGGTCGTTTTGGATTTTATAATTTCTCACAGCCTTATGTTAGATACAACGGATTCTCTAAGCCCTTCGAAGTTGCTCCAACACTTACCAATGCTTCTTGTCCGGGTGCCGCTGATGGTACCGCAACGGCTGAAACCACCTCAGGGGGTATCGGGCCCTTCACCTACCAATGGTCGAATGGGGATACCTCAAAGACGGCTACAGGACTTTCCGTTGGAACCTACAACGTAACCGTAACTTCGGCCAACTGTTGTGTTGCCACCGGATCGGTTACCATTTCAGACCAAGATACCATTGCTCCCAGCATTGTAACTCAAAATTATACAGCCATCATAGATTCTACCGGTTCCATTCAAATAACCGGTTTAGACGTTGATGGGGGCTCAACCGATAATTGTGGAATTGCTTCTTACCATGTAAACCCGGATGTATTTACATGTGCCGATGCAGGATTAAACACAGTTACCCTAACGGTGACCGATAATTTTGGGAACTCTTCTTCAGCTCAGGCCATAGTGGATGTGGTAGCCGGAGCTTGTAAAGAAAACATTGACCTGAATACCTGGTCTCAACAGGGTCCGCCGGCTGACGGAACCTGGGAGGTTGAACCCGATGGTTCTTCTTTGAAACAAAAAGAAAATTTAAATCCTACTTTCTACGTAAGCCCCAATGACTATTTCAATACGGTTATTGAAGGTTCGTTTGGAGTGGAAACTACCGTGGATGATGATTTCATGGGATTCGTTCTCGGATACCAAGACCCTTCTTCGGTTGCAACCGAAAACGACCATAACTACATACTCTTCGATTGGAAGAGTGCCACCCAATACAAGTCTTCTTGTGGTGGCTACGCTTACGCGGGAATGAATCTTTCGCGTGTAAACGCAACCAACATCACAAGTGAATCAGATATCTATAGCTTATTATGGTGTAAAAACGTTCCGGAAGTTGAGGTTTTGGCAACCAATACCTCAATGGGAGGATGGGTTGATAATCAGATGTATGATTTCCGAGTTGAGTACACCGCAAGCAATGTGAAGGTGTTCATTGACGGAAACCTTGTATTTGATGAGAACGGAAGTTTCCAAACCGGAAAATTTGGATTCTATAACTTCTCTCAGCCCCATGTTCGGTATACAGAATTCGGAGAGCCTTTCAATGCCTTGATTTCTTTGAACAATGCAACTTGCCCTGCAGCCAATGATGGATCGGCCACGGCCATTCCTTCTGGTTCAGGAACAGCCCCTTATTCATACAACTGGAGTACTGGCGACACAACCCAATCCATTTCAGGCTTGGGTGCTGGATCATATTCAGTAACCATTTCAGACGCCAACTGTTGTGTGAGCACGGCTAACTTTACCATTTCTGATCAAGATACCATTGCCCCAAATGCAATTGGACAAAACCTTACGGTTTACCTTGACTCTAGCGGAACAGCGGTAATTGATGCCAATGATGTTGACAATGGTTCAAATGATAATTGTGCCCTTGACACCTTATATATAGACCCGAATACCTTTGACTGCGACGATATAGGCCACGAAAACATGGTTACTCTTACCGCAGTAGATGCCTCTGGAAATGTAGGAACTACAACGGTTACCGTTCTTGTAATAGATTCACTTCCACCGGTTCCTGTTGATCAGGCTGTGACGGTTTATCTTGATATTTTCGGACAGGCTCAGGTAGAAGCTTCTGATTTTGATAGCGGTTCTTACGATAATTGTGAAGTAGACTCATTCTATATTGATCAAACCAGTTTTGACTGTACAGAATTAGGAGGCAATACCGTTCAACTCACGGTTGTAGATGCCAAAGGAAATACATCAACCACCCCAGCAAATGTTACGGTGCTTGATACCCTTCCACCTGAGGTTTGCTGCTGTAAGCCTGATACGGTTTACCTTGACAACAATGGTCAGTATACCTTACCCCCGAATTATGTAAATAATCAGTTGGCAGGTAGAGACAATTGTGGTCCGATTACCTATTCTGCTTCTCAGACCTTGTTCACCTCAGCAGATGTGGGCACAAACAACATTACCTACTTTGCGGTTGATCCTTCTGGAAACTCAAATTTCTGTGAGTCAACCATTACCGTGATTGAACCTAAACCCGAAGCCCGTTGTAAAGACACAACCATTTATTTAGATGCTTCAGGCGCCTTTACCATTGACGCCAGCTTCGTGGATGATGGTTCTGATGCGGCTACCGGAATTGATACCATGTGGGTTGAGCCAGCTAGTTTCGCTTGCGCGGATAAAGGGCCAAATACCGTTCAGCTTATTGTTCAAAGCAATACAGGTTCATTAGATACTTGTACCGCCACGGTAACGGTTCTTGATACCATCGCACCAACTGCCATCGGACAAGCCATTACCTTGAATTTGGGCCAAAATGATTCGGCTTCAGTTTCAGCCTATGATGTAGACAATGGTTCTTTTGATAATTGTGCCATTGATACCCTAATCTTGACTCCGAATGAATTCACTTGTGAGGACGAAGGATTAAATACTGTTACCCTTATTGCCATTGATGACGATGGTAACCAGTCAACCACTACCGCCACTGTGAATGTTGTGCTTGATTGCTTTGAACCTACAACCTTAGCTTCTGGATGGAGCATTGAGGGAATTCAAGGAAACGGTGACTGGGAGGTAGATACCACCACCACCCACAACAATGAAGTGGTTCAGCTCTTGAATGCAGAAGCCACCTTCTATGTTGAAGACACAGTACAAATCAATACAGTTATTGAAGGCGATATAGTGGTTGAAACCACGGTTGATGATGATTTCATCGGCTTTGTAATGGGTTTCCAAAACCCTGATTATCCAGCCTCAACTACGGATTATGAATTCATCCTTTTCGACTGGAAGCAAAACCCTCAATCCAAGTATGGTGAGTTGGCTCCGGCCCGAATGACCCTTTCGCGTGTAAACGCCTCAGGGATTAATACCATTGAAGATTCTTACCACCTACTTTGGGGTAAAACCAATCCAGGGGTTGAAATCTTAGGAACCAATACCTCAATGGGTGGATGGTCTGATTATACCAACTACCACTTCAAGGCAGCCTATGGTGAAAACAACATCAAAATCTGGATCAATGGAGTGAAGGTATTTGACGTAGACGGATCCTTTGACCCAGGTCGTTTCGGGTTCTATAACTTCTCTCAGTTGGATGTTCGTTACTCTGAAATTGGCCGTCCGTTTGCCACTGTGATTTCTAAGAACGATGCCACATGCCCTAGTGCCTCTGACGGAACTGCTACTGCAAATGTTTCAGGTGGAGCAGGAGCAGAGCCTTATTCTTACCTATGGAATACGGGTGCAACTACCCAAACCATTACCGGTTTAAGTGCCGGAACCTATTATGTGACGGTTACCTCAAGCAATTGCTGTGTGGCCTCTGATACGGTTGTGATTGAAGATGCAGACCTTGTTCCTCCTACGGCCCTTGCTCAAGACATTACCGTATTCCTGGATGCAAATTGTCAAGTGACCATTGACGGTTCGGATGTTGATAATGGCTCATCTGATAATTGTGGAATTGATACCATCTTGGTAAGCCCGAATGTATTCACCTCTAATGAGTCAGGTCAAAACCTGGTTACTATGGTTGTGATTGACAATAGCGGTAATTCAGATACGGTTACCGCCACGGTTACAGTTGAAGATACCATCTTGCCTACGCCTATTGCAGAAGATCTAACGGTTTATCTTGATCAAAATGGTCAAGCGAGCATTGAGGTTTCTGACATCAACAATGGATCTTTTGATAATTGTGGTTTAGATACCCTTTACTTAGACACTACCAATTTTGATTGTAGTGATTTAGGTCCTAATCCAGTGGTGCTAACGGCGGTTGATATTTATAACCTAACCAATACAGATCCAGCAATAGTTACCGTGGTTGATACCATTGCACCAACGGTTTCCTGTCAGCCTGATACACTAATTCTTGATGGAAGTGGAAACGCTACTCTTCTTGTATCAAACATTGTAACCTCAAGTTCTGATAATTGTGGAGTGGTTTCAACCATTGCCAGCCAAACTCAGTTTACTACGGCTGATGTAGGTGATAACCAAGTGGTTGTTACGGTAAGAGATGCGGGTGGAAATGTTTCAACCTGTACCACCAATGTTTATATTGAATATCCTGCGCCAGGAGCCCTTTGTCAGGATACCACGGTTTATCTTGATGCCTCAGGCAACGTAAGCATCGATCCTTCATATGTTGATGCTGGTTCTTCAGCGGATGCTGGAATTGATACCATGTGGGTTCAGCCTGCTACCTTCAATTGCTCAAATGTTGGAGTAAATCAGGTGGCCTTGATCATCAAAGATAATTTTGGTCAAATGGACACTTGTTATGCCAATGTAACGGTTCTTGATACTCTTCCACCTACGGCCATTGCTCAAAGCATTGTTCGCGGATTCAATGCCTCAGGTATTGTAACGGTGGATGCTTCTGAAATCAATGACGGGTCATATGACAACTGTGCCATTGACACCATGTTCATTACACCAAATACCTTTGGATGTTCTGAAGAAGGGGTGAACACCGTGGTACTTACCGTAATTGATAACCAAGGATTGGTTTCTACCGATACGGCTACCGTAACCATTGATAAAGATTGTTCTGAAGATCAAAGTTTGGCCGCATGGTCAATTGAAGGTGACCCAAGTAGGGGTGACTGGACTGTGGATACCACAGTTTCTGCTCAAAACCTTGTTTATCAAACCTTGAATGATGATGCGACCTTCTTTGTGAGTGATCAAATTTTCATCAACCAGGTTATTGAAGGTAACTTCTCTGTAGAAAGTACCGCTGATGATGATATGATTGGTTTTGTTCTTGGATTCCAGAATCCTGACCAACCAGGAAATACCACAGACCATGAGTACATCCTATTCGATTGGAAACAAAACTCCCAGTTGAAAAACGGAACGGTTGCTCCTGCTCAAATGACCCTTTCTCGTGTAAATGCTACAAGTATTGATACCGAGCAAGAAGAGTATGACCTCCTTTGGGGTAAAGTTGCACCTGGTATCGAAATTCTCGGAACCAATGCAAGTCAAGGTGGCTGGGCTGATTATGGCCAAAACAGCTTCAAAGTTTCCTATACAGAAAGCAACATCAAAATTTGGATCAACGGATCTAAAGTGTTTGATGTGGAAGGAAACTTTGCACCGGGTAGATTTGGATTCTATAATTTCTCTCAGCCATTTGTTTGGTATAATGGAGTTCAACAGCCCTTCGCAGTTGCCATTGATAAAGAGAATGCAACCTGCCCTGGAGCTGCTGATGGTTCAGCCACAGCTCATATTACTCCAGGTGGAGGTACGGCACCTTATTCGTACCAATGGAATACTGGGGCCACTTCACAGTCCATTTCAAACCTAAGCGCAGGTACATATTACGTAACTGTAACAGCTGCAAATTGCTGTACGGCTTCTGATACCATTGTGATCTCTGATCAAGATACTACTCGTCCTGTACCGGTATCTAAAGACATCACGGTTTATCTAGACGCTAACTGCCAGGTTACCATTCAAGGTTCTGACGTTGACAATGGATCAACTGATAATTGTGCAGTGGATACGATAATTGTTAGCCCGAATGTCTTTACTTCAAATGAATCTGGGCAAAACACGGTAACCATGACGGTTATTGATGTGAATGGAAACATTGATTCTACAACGGCCACAGTAACCGTTGAAGATACCATCAAACCAACCATTATTACTCAGAATGCTACGGTTTACCTAGATCAAAACGGTCTTGGTTCCATTACGCTAGCTGATGTAAATGATGGGTCTTTTGACAATTGTGAACTGGATACCTTGGTGGTTGATACCACAGAGTTTGATTGTTCTGATCTAGGAGCAAATACAGTTACAGTTTCAGGAACGGATATTTACGGATTGTCAAATTCTGCTCCGGCCACAGTTACGGTTCTAGATACCATTTTACCAACGGTTTCTTGCCAGCCTGATACCTTGATTCTTGACGGAAACGGTGAGGCCACCTTATTGGTGAGTGATATTCTAGTTACGCAATCAGACAATTGTGGAGTTATTTCCACGCAAGTGTCACAGTCGTTATGGACCACCAATGATATTGGTACAAATCCAGTTTCATTGATTGTTCGAGATGCTGCTGGAAATATCGGAACCTGTACAACAACAGTGACCATCCTAGAGCCTAAGCCAGGTGCCATTTGTAAAGACACCACGGTATATTTAGATGCCAACGGATTGGTAAGTATTGATCCTAGTTTTGTGGATGGAGGTTCATTCTCAAATGCCGGAATCGATACCCTATATGTTTATCCAGATGCCTTCGGGTGTCAAGAGGTTGGAGCCAACACCGTTAACTTGGTAGTTGTTAATAGCTTCGGGCAATCTGATACTTGCCAAGCCACAGTTACTGTGGTTGATACCCTTGCCCCAGTAGCTGTTTGTCAAGACATCACCATTCAATTGGATGCCAATGGAAATGCCAACATTTCTGGAGGAGATATTGATGGAGGAAGTTCTGATGCTTGTGGAGTTGTAAGTCTTCAAGCCAGTCAAACGGCCTTTGATTGTAGCCATATTGGAGTAAATACTGTGACCCTTACGGTTACAGACGCCAATGGAAATACTTCCACTTGCACCGCCAATGTTACGGTTGAAGATCAAACTCCACCGGTACTTTCTTGTCAACCCGCAGATGCTTATTTGAATGCATTTGGAATTGCGGTTGTGGATGCCAATCAATTCATTACCTCTGCCACGGATGCATGTGGAATTGATACGGTTTACCTAAGTCAGGACTTCTTCGGATGTGCTGATGCCGGATCCAATTCAATTACGGTCTTTGCGGTTGATGTGAATGGAAATACTTCCACTTGTACAACTACGGTAACTGTGATTGATACCATAGCTCCACTTGCTGTTTGTCAAGACATTACGGTGGCTCTCGGTCCGAATAATGATGTGACCATACTGCCAGGAGATGTTGATAATGGATCATCTGATAATTGCCAGGTGGCTAGTATTGCCCTAGACCAAACGTATTTTGATTGTACTCATATTGGTCAGAATACGGTAACCCTTACGGTTACAGATGCCAGCGGTAATCAAACAGTATGTACTGCTACGGTAACGGTTGAAGACAATAATGCACCAGTTGCACTTTGTAAAAACCTACTAGGTGAACTTGGTCCCAACGGTCTTTATACCCTAGACCCCAATAGTATTGACAATGGTTCATACGACGATTGCGGTCAACCGGTAAGCCTTTCAGTAGATAAGTCGGTATTTGATTGCAACGACATAGGTCAAAACACGGTAACCCTTACAGCAACCGATGCTAGTGGAAATACTTCTACTTGTACGGCTACGGTAACCATTGAAGACAATGAGATTCCAAATGCTCTTTGTCAAGATATTACTGTGTATTTAGATCAAAATGGAAACGTAAGCATCCTTCCTCAAGATCTAGATGCCGGGTCTACGGATAATTGTAGTGCCAACCTAAGTTACTCTGCAAGTCAAACTCAGTTTAGCTGCGATGACGTAGGAGAGAACACGGTAACCTTAACGGTGACAGATTCTGAAGGAAACTCAGCCATTTGTCAATCCACCGTTACGGTAATTGATTCTACGGTAGAAGTTCATGTTTCTGCAGTGCCTGATATCACGGTTAATTGTAATGAGAGTACAAGTCCGGTAACCTGGACGGCGCCTTCTTACTATGCCACATCAGACATCTGTCAGGTAACTTGTGATACTACCACAAATCAAATTCCAGGTTTCATTTACATGGGTGAGTTGAACGGACATAGATATTATTGTTCAGCTACCAATAATTTCACCTGGGAACAGGCTAAGAACTCTGCCGCAAGCAATGGAGGTTACCTTGTAACCATCAACGATGCCAATGAGAATGCCTTCTTGAACAATGTGGTACTTGCAAACTATGCATGGATTGGTTACAACGATGAAGCCAGCGAAGGAAACTTCGTATGGGCCAATGGAGAGGGGTCAACCTACTCAAATTGGGTAACCGGAGAACCGAATAATTCAGCAGCGGTTTCTTGTCCACAACCCGGAGCTGACTTTGCAGTAATGCGTGCAGCAAACGGTAAGTGGTACGATAGAGGGTCATGTGAAGAATTTGAGTTCATCATGGAAATCCCATGTTACAATGCTCATTTGACTGCCACTCAAATCGCCGGACCACAAAACGGAAGTGTACTTCCGGCTGGTACCCATACCATTACCTACGAAGTTACCGATGCCATATCAGGAGCTTCATCAACCAGTAGTTTTGACGTAACGGTTGAGCCTGATACCATAGCTCCAATTGCCATTTGTCGTGACATCACGGTTATGGCGGATAGTGCTGGAAATGTTAGCATCACAGCTGATGATGTAAACAATGGTTCCTACGATGAGTGTAGTGGTGTAGCTAGCATGTCTGTAAGCCCATCTACCTTTAGCGGGGAGGGTGTTTACATGACTACCTTAACGGTGATTGACTCAGCGGGTAATGTTGGAACCTGTATGTCTACCATTAATGTAGTAGGACCCAACAACCATGATTACTGTGAAAGTTATGCTCAGGTAACAAGCTATGAGTGGATTCAAGAGATTGAAGCTCCGGCTCTGGACAATTTCTCAGGAAATGATGGGGGATATGGAGATTATACCTTCCTATCTGCCAGTAGTCCGGCAGGATCAAATGTAAGCATGACCTTGACGCCTTCTTATGCAGGTGCACAGTATGATGAATACTGGTCGGTATACATTGACCTGAACAATGATGGCGACTTCACCGATCAAGGTGAGCGGGTATATAGAAACTTCGGAACCGGAGTGATCAATGCCCAGTTTAGTTTGCCATTGGATGCCGCAGAGGGGGTAACTCGTATGCGTGTAATCATGAAGTGGGGTTGTTATGCCAATGGTCCTTGTGATGTAATCCCTTACGGGGAGGTGGAAGATTATTCTTTCAACATTCAGAGCGGACCCATCAAAACCGATGGAACGGTTGACTTCGGTCAAGCCTGGTACAACGGTGATCAGAACGATGTAAACCAAGTGGATAACCCCATTGAGTTTACCAACCTTTACCCGAACCCAGTGGTTCAGACGGTGGGAGACATCCTAACCGTAGAATTCAGAATTGCTGAATCAACCAGCAACTTAGGAATTAGGGTATTTGATATGACCGGAAATGAAGTCTATATAGAGGATGTTATTCAGGTTGAAGCCGGAATTAACGAAGCGAATGTGAACGTTGCTACATTGCCAGCTGGTATGTATTTCATTGAAATAGGAGATGAAAATGATGCTAAGTACACCGGCAAGTTCATTGTAATGGATTAACATCCAAACATCTATCTTGTCTTCATAGATGGAGAGAGCCCTAGCCAATACTTACATTGGTTGGGGCTTTCTTTTTTTTGAAGCCATTGGTTGGTGTTTAGGCGTTTAGTCGTTGAGTTGTTTAGTCGTTGAGGCATTCATAGAACCTATAACCACCTGATTGCAAAAATTCCAATCACTCAGAGTTTATAGTTGAGAGTTTATAGTTGAGAGTTGATGGTTGAGAGTTGATGGTTGAGAGTTGATGGTTGAGAGTTGATGGTTGAGAGTTGATGGTTGAGAGTTGATGGTTTAGAGTTTATAGTTGATTGAATGTTTAGGCGTTGATGCTCTAAGATGCTCAATTTCAGTACATCCAGTCACTAGTCACCAGTCACTCAGAGTTGATGGTTGAGGGTTTATGGTTGATAGAATTGCTGAGCCGTTGAGTTGTTTAGGTGTTGATGCCGTAATTTCTGGCAGGTTCAAGATTCCTAATACCTAGTTTAGATGCTTCAATTGGTGAACTTCAGGAAAAATGTATGGTCTTTCTAACGATTAACCTCGATTCCCGATTCCCGATTCCCGATTCCCAATTCCCGCTCCGAAGACGGAAAGCCGAATATTACTAGGAAATTTCCAGTCACTAGTCACTCAGAGTTGATGGTTGAGGGTTTATAGTTGATGGAATTGTTGAGTTGTTGAGGCGTTGAGTTGTTGATACGGTAATTTCTGCCAGCCTCAAGATTCCTATTTCCTAATACCCCAAGTGGATGTTGTCTGGTTTAGGTGCTAAGGTGTTCATTTTCAGCGCATCCAGTCACTAGTCACGAGTCACTAGTCACCCCCATAACCTCGATTTCTCTGACGGCAAGCTGAATATTGCTAGCAAATACTTATTTCCAAGTACCTATTACCTATTCTATTTCCTATTCCCTATTCCCTATTCCCTATTCCCTATTCCCTATTCCCTATTCCCTAGTACCCCAAAAAGCTTTTCACTTCATTAAATGATAATCTTGGATAAGAAGGCCGGCGGATAAATTGAGTTTGTTTGCTAAATATCGAATCATTTCAAGGGTAAGCTTCCTTTTTCTGTTGAGCATTTCTGAAACTCGACTTTTTCCACCAAACTCTTTAACAATATCCACTTGTTTTAATTGAAGCTCTTCCATTCTTATTTTAATTGCTTCAATGGGGTCAGGACCGTCAATGGGGTAATTTCGGTTTTCATACTGATCTATAAGCACGGCTAAAATATCCGCTTCATCGCTTTCTGGGCTTCCAGGTTTGGCGTCAAATACTTGGTTAAGCCTTTCTAGTGCTTCTTGGTAATCGGATTCATTTTTAATGGGCTTGATGTCCATGATCTCTAATCTTTTAAATGTGGTTTGCGTCAATTTTGTCGTATTCTGAATGAGTTCCAATGAACCGAATAAAGAGCCATTGTTTTTCATAGTTGATTTTTGCAACAAGCCGGTAGTCATTGCCTTTAATATTAAAAACTACACGACCATTCTTTAAAATTGAGGCATTGCTATAGGTTCGTTTTATATCGCTTGGACTTTTCCATTCGGCATTCATGGCCGTGTCATACCATGTTTTTAAATATTGCTCAGTCTCTGCATGTTTAAGCCAGAATTTTCTGAGGGTACTTTTAGCGAATATTCTTTCCACAAACGAAATATTGGTAAGCAAAGATATACAATGTTCTGAAAAGTAGAACTTAAAACAAAACTTGTCACTTAATCTCGATTCACTCAGAGTTGATGGTTGAGGGTTTATAGTTGATGGAATTGTTGAGATGTTTAGGCGTTGAGTTGTTTAGTGTTTCAGGTGTTAAAGCACTTATTTTCAGCGCATCCAGTCATAAGTCACTCAGAGTTGATGGTTGAGGGTTTATAGTTGATGGAATTGTTGAGTTGTTGAGGCGTTGAGATGCCTAGTGTTTCAGGTGTTAAAGCATTCATTTTCAAGGCTTCCAGTCACTGGTCACGAGTCACTAGTCACCCCCAAAACCTCGATTCCTCTGACGACAAGCTGAATATTGCTAGCAAATACCTACTTCCAAGTACCTATTACCTATTTCCTATTAAGGTCGATTCCTCTGCCGCTCCGGTCTGAGTCTAGGGCCGATTCCCCATTCCCGATTCCCGATTCCCGCTTAACTGACGGAATGCTAAATATTGCTAGCAAATACCTAGTTCCAAATACCGATTTCCTAGTACCCCAAAAGGCTATTGGCATTTAGCTATTATCAGCTAGCTGCTTTAGGTGTTAAAGTGTTCATTTTCAGCTAGTCACTAGTCACTAGTCACTAGTCACTAGTCACTAGTCACTCACAAAACCTCGATTCCTCTGACGGCAAGCTGAATATTGCTACCAAATACCTACTTCCAAGTACCTATTTCCACTTTACTAAAAATATTTTCCAACCTTGCATAAAAATCAGATTATGGCTAGCTACATCGACGGATTTATTCTTCCTCTGCCCGAAAAACATTTAGAGGAGTACAAAAGGGTTTCTAAAAAAGTTGCGGAAATCTGGAAAGAATACGGAGCTACCGATTATAAAGAGTTCCTCGGTGATGACCTATTTCTCCAAGGAACTCAGTCCTTCATTGACCTCACCAACTCAAAGGAAAAGGAATGCATCGTTTTTGGATGGGTCTCCTTTCCCTCAAAAGAAATTCGCGATCAAGCAAATCAAAAGGTTCCCCTTGACCCAAGAATGGAAGAACTGGTGGCGCCCTTAACCCAGCCTGACCGACTGATTTTTAATGCAGAGCGCATGGTTTATGGCGGATTCAAACCGCTTTGGTAAGCTTGGGTACATCGGTTTGGCGTCTTTGGTAAACCGCTGGTATCTTGTAAATTTTAACAAATTCGTTTGAAAGGAAAATCTGTTTAGGGATTTTGTAAACTCCTGTGGCCTCTTACTTCTTCTGCACTTCTTGCAATTACAAGAATCCTCATTAGCTTTAGCAAATCCAGTATCTTTCAGAAACCAATTAAGAAGAGGGTTGAATGGGCTTGGCTTGAGATCTGGCCCAGACTCCAAAATTAGACTTAGATGAAATACGCGCTCGACCTTTTTGAACCTTTGCTGCAGCCAAGTTTGGTTCTCCTTATTTTCATCCTCCTTTTTATTCTGAATTCATGGGTTTTCAAAAGGTTAAGGTCTTCCATTTCTGACCGAAATATGACCAAAGGGGCCATTCGATTTGCCTTGGTCCTTTTCGGAATGCTCACCTTTATTCTGGTCTTGCCCATTGAACAAGCACTTAAAGGACAAATTCTTGGCTTTCTCGGAATCATCATTAGCGCCGGCATTGCCCTTAGTTCAACCACCATTCTCGGCAATTTAATAGCCGGAATCATGAACAATACCATGAACCGGTTTAAAAGTGGCGATCTGATCAAAATAGGAGACTACCATGGCAGAGTAGTGGAGAAGAGCATTTTTCATACCGAGATTCAACTTGAAGACAGCAATTTCATAACCATACCAAACCTCTACATTGCTAACAATCCCGTGAAGCTTACGCGGAAGATGAATTCCGTTATTTCCACCTCGGTTTCTTTGAGCTATGACGTGCCTCGAACAAAGGTTGAGGAAGCTTTAAAACTTGCGGCCAAAGAGATTGGACTTAAAGACCCATATGTTTATATAACCAGCCTTGGAGATTATTCAGTAGTTTACAAGATCCATGGTTTTTTAGAGGATAGCAGCAAATACTTTAGCACAAACTCCCTGCTTAATGCAAAGGTTATGGATCATCTACATGCTCAGAAAATTGAAATTGTTTCTCCCACCTTTATGAACCAAAGAAGGGTAGATGAAGTGGAATTTATTCCGAAAGAAGTGAATGTACAAACAGAGTCCATCCCTGAAAAGGCCCCTGAAGAACTTATTTTTGACGAGGCCATTAAATCTGAAAAACTTGCGAATAGCAAAGAGATTCTGAAGGAAATTGATGCCAAGATTAATCAGTTAAGCGAGGAGTTGAAATCTTTGAAAGAGGAGAAAGAACAAGACAAAGTGAAAGCCCAAATTCAGCGGTACAAAGACCTCAAGCTTCGAATGGAACAAAGAATCAAGGAGCAGATTGAACGAGATAAAAACTTAGAATTATAAAATGACCCTATTACTAGTATATCTATTCATTGCCCTGGGCATATCTTTCCTTTGTTCAATTATGGAAGCGGTTTTGCTTTCAACCCCTGTATCTTACCTAAAGGCAAGGGTGGAAGGAGGAGACTCTAAGGCGATGGCCATGCTGGCCTTAAAAGAAGATATTGATAGGCCCCTTTCGGCGATTTTATCTTTGAATACAGTTGCACATACCGTAGGTGCGGCCGGCGTAGGTGCTCAAGCTACCGTAGTTTTTGGGGAGGCCTATTTCGGTATTGTATCCGCCGTTTTGACCATCCTCATTTTGCTGGTTACCGAAATCATTCCGAAAACCCTTGGAGCCAATTATCATAAAGACTTGATTGGCATTGTATCCAAACTGATTAAGCTTTCAATTTTCATTACCTATCCCTTGGTTTGGATTGCTTCCATATTAACTCGCTTGTTGTCGCGAAAAAAAGAGGAGTTTACCACCTCTCGAGAGGAAATCTCTGTGCTCACTTCCATAGGGGCCCAAGAGGGTATTTTTGATGACAATGAGAATAAAATCATCCAAAACCTGATTCGCCTAAAAACCATTCAAATCAAGGAGGTGATGACTCCCAGAATTGTGGTGGTGGCCGCGGATGAAGAAATGAGTCTTGCTGAGTTTTTGAAAAACAAGGAATTCCTCTATTTCTCTAGAATTCCCATTTTTAAAGGAGACCGAGACAATATCACCGGTTATGTTTTTAGAGAATTGGTTTTTGAAAAGCTGGCTGAAGATCAGTTCGACTTAAAACTAAAAGACTTAAGGAAGGAAATCATTTACTTTCAGAGCTCCATAAACCTTTTTGATGCCTGGGAAGAAATGCTTGCCAAAAAGCAGCACATTTCACTGATTAAAGGCAATTATGGCGGACTGGAAGGTATAGCTACCTTGGAGGACATAATGGAAACCCTTTTGGGTTTTGAAATTGTGGATGAGAAAGACAAGATTGAAGACATGCAAGAGTACGCCAAGAAACGTTGGATTGAGAAGCAGAGGAAGTATAAATTTTTGAATAGGGAAGACTGAAGTTTTGACTGAGCCAACAGGATTCTTATGAAAAATGGCTTAAACCCTCGGCCTTCTTCTTAAGATTCGGGTATTTTAAACCTTTAAATCAAAGAGATGCGGAAGAGAATTGCCATTGTTTACAATAGAATTAGGGAACACCTGTGGTTAAGGCCATTTTTGTTTTGTTTGTTTTCAATCACGGTTGCCTTGGTTGCCAATAAAGCAGATGGAATCGGAATAGATGAAATAGTCCCCAACATTGACAAAAAATCAATCAATACCCTTCTTGATATTTTATCTGCTAGCATGCTGGTGATTTCCATATTTGCCGTTGCATCCATGCTCTCCGCATTTTCATCAGCTAGCAGTACAGCCACCCCAAGGTCTTTCAAAATTGTAGTAACAGATGACGTTTCACAAAACGCACTTTCCGTGTTTATTGGAGCCTTTATTTATGGAATTGTTGCTAACATTGCTCTAGATAATGGCTTTTACGAAAAGGCTGGAAGGTTTACCCTCTTCCTTTTTACCCTCGTCTTTTTTGTTGTTGTAATCCTGACTTTTTTGAGATGGGTAGACCGAATTTCCAGGCTGGGAAGGTTGGAACATACCATTGATCAACTTGAACTTGTGGCTTCAAAATCAGTATCTGCCTATGTTAAAATGCCATTTAGGGGGGCTAGCCCTGTAAAGGGACCCTTTCATAACGGCACAAATGTCAAGTCAAGAAACATTGGTTATGTGCAGCACTTAAACTTGCAAGAATTACAAAGGCTTGCAGTTGAGAACGATATGATTATTAGGCTTTCTTGTATCCCTGGTAAATTTATACATAGGAATTCAATTTTAGCCCAATTTAAATCAGATCAAAAATTAGACATTGACTCGATTCAGGACAGAATAAATAATGCCATTTTGGTGGGTGACACTAGGCTTTTTGATGAGGACCCACGTTTTGGGTTTATCTGCCTAACCGAAATAGCCAGTAGGGCACTTTCTCCAGGAATTAACGATCCAGGTACCGCAATTCAAATCATTGGCAGCCACGAAAGACTGTTCTATCTTTTTGAAAAACTATCAGATGAAAGCGGCAAGTCAAATGTTTTATACGACCGGATTGAAGTGCCAAGCATATCAATGGGCGATTTTTTTACGGATGCCTTTCGGCCGATAGCAAGAGACGGAGCAGGTAATATTGAGGTGATGTTGAGATTGCAAAAGGCATGCAATGCACTTGCAACGCTTACTAATCAAGAAATTAAAGAACAGGCAAAGCTCTATTCAAAGGAAAGCATTCAACGTTCAGAACTTGCAATGGCCTTCAAGGGTGACCTTGAATTATTAAGAAAGGAATATAGGTTTTGAATGCCGGAAAGTTTTGGTTAAATCAAAGGCCTCTTTTGCCCGTTTTATTCATTAGCATGAATTCATCTGGAAAATATGAACGAAGTTCTACCCCCTAAATTATTCTCTTATTTTAGCTCTGCGGATTTGCCTGTAAAAAATCTAAGTTTTGTAAGGGTCATGAACGCATAATCAGTAATTCGTTAATGCTTTTCCAAGTAAGGGTTTTGTAAAGAATGGAATTCAATTTCACCATTGCCTTAGATCTCCTAGGTACCTTCGCTTTTGCCATCAGCGGCATCCGTATGGCTTCCGGAAAACAAATCGATTGGTTCGGGGCGTATATCATTGGATTGGTTACCGCCATCGGGGGTGGAACCATTCGGGATTTATTGCTGAATCTTACGCCTTTTTGGATGCTTGACCCTAAGTACTTCCTTACCACCGGGGTGGCCCTTATTACCATCATCCTATTCAAAGAGAAAATTTTCAAACTAGGCGGTACCCTCTTTTTATTTGATACCATTGGATTGGGCTTGTTTACCGTGGTTGGGCTTACAAAAAGTTTTGAGGCAGACCTTCCAATTTGGGTTTGCATCGTCATGGGTACTGTAACCGGATCCGTAGGGGGAGTGATTCGAGACATTCTTCTCAATAAAGTACCCCTACTTTTTCAAAAAGATATTTATGCCCTCGCTAGCCTTAGCGGCGGAGCTGTTTATTTTCTCTTAAAGTACTTTGAAATAGACTCAGACGTTTCAGGAATCTTAGCCGCGCTAACCGTGATCCTTTTCCGGTTGATTGTGGTTCGATTTCACATTCATCTTCCACTCTTGAAACCCATGGAACGATAAGTGCCACATTGAATTTTCATGGTGACCTCTTAAACTCCTCTATTAGGTCTGTTTCGGATTTTTGGGATTTAGAAACCTGGTTAACAAATCATAGGTACCGCTCCTTCTTATCGGGATAAATATCTTCTATGGTAACCAGAATTCCGGTTTCTTCAACCTTTCCAAAGTCTTTGTTCATAAAGGTTCCGAAGGTTTTCATGCTGGGTGAGAGTTGCATGTAATTTTTAATCAAAGGAGGAACCATTTCCTTTCTTTCCTTGCAGTATTTTGTAAGCAGTCTTAATCCATCTTTAAAATCACTTCCCTCTAAGGCCGATATGAATTCTGAATCTTCTTCATAGGGCAGGGGTTGAACGGGTTTAACAAGTCCATCCCCGTCAGGGAAATAATGATGCATAAAAGCCAAGACTGCATTTCTGGCTTCGCGGTTGTAATCTGTATACATGGTTACCTTACCAAAGAAATACTTCATATGCGGATGCGTATTTACAATGGCACCAAGTCCGTCCCATAAATTATCAAGGGCGAAAATTCCTTTTCTAGGGTCAATATTAGGCTGAAAGGCAGGTTGCACAAAACTCCGTCCCAATTCTATGGTATAGGGCAGGAAATCTGAAATAAAACTCGATGAAAACTTGAAATAATGCGACGTTGAAAGGGCTTGGTCAATTTCATCCTTGCCGATGTCTTTGCAGTCTATGAACCGGTATCCACCTACAATTTCTTCCTCTTCGGGGCTCCAAACAATCAATTGAGAATATGCTTTCTCACCCCGGTCTTGATCGTCTAAATCAAGGGGCTTTCCGGTTCCACCACCAGCCAGGGCAAAGGACCATTCTCTTAACCTTCCTACCTCTTTTAAAAGGTTTGGGGCTTCGTCGCCTGTGAATATATAAACCTCGTTTTCTCCTTTTCCGGTTGACCGAACAAACCGTTCTTTGGTGAGCTCCTTTTTCAGAACTGACTTTTCAATCGGGGGGTGTATGTATTCTGGTGCTTTCATAGTTTATATTTCATCCGCCAAAGCGTAAACCTGACCTTTCATCCAATCGGCCCATTCTTTGTCGGTTTTGGTTTTGTCAAATTTCTCTGAAGGTATGGGCTTTCCAAACACAATAGGAATTTTCTTTCCCTTCTGCTTAAAAAGCTCATCCGCCAGATAAAGCATTTCAAGATTCGCCTTAATGCCTAAGTACTTACGAATATTGGATAAACGATAGAAAAAGGGGGAAAGTTCCCCATCAATGAAAACTGGCACCACGGGTTTATTGTATTTCTTAGCCCGGGTTATGAAGGTTTTCTTCCATTCTAAATCTCGAACTTGACGACGGGTTTTTCTGGAAACCAAGCCGGCAGGAAAAATGAATAAAGCATGGGGGTCGGCAAAGGCTTGGTTAATGGCCTTAACCCCTTCTTGGGCATTGGATCCGTGCTTGTTTACCCCCACAAAAAATTCGCGTAGCGGGCGTAAATGCATGAGGATGTCATTGGCAATGAACTGTAGGTCTTTCCGAACCGAATAAAGCTGATCAATTAAGCTCAAGGCATCCATCCCGCCAAGGGGATGATTGGCTACAAAAATATAGCCCCCGTCTTTGGGTACATTTTCCAATCCTCTGGTGGAAAGCTCTAATTCAAAATGAGAAACAATGGCCCGAGCAAATTCATGTCCTTCTAAATGCCCAAAATTCTGGAGGATTTCATTGATTTCATCTTGGTGAACGATTCGCTTTATGTAGTTTATTAAGAATTTCGGAGCCCATTTTAAAAGCGCCGGATTCTTCTCGCCAACCACACGTTCAATATCTACCAATTTATTTTCCATAGGCTAAACTCGGTGCACAAAAATAGGTTTTTGGAAATGCTTAACCATGATCTGAAATGATCCGATCTACCAAGGCAGACATGCCCTTAGATGCTCGATCTTGAATGACGAAATCTGCAGCTCTTCCGCTGTATTCTACCTGACTGGGGTCTAAGGCATAAATGGGGCAATTTGTAGGAGCAAATTCTTTCAAGCCTGCGGCAGGATAAACTTGCATGCTGGTGCCAACAATTACCAGAATATCAGCATCTTGGCAATGCAGAGCCGCTTCCTCCATCTTAGGAACCATTTCACCAAACCATACAATATCCGGGCGTAATTGGGCTCCGTCTTCGGCCAAATCTCCCAAGCGAATATCTTCGGTACATGGGTAAACCAAACTCTCGTTGATTTCAGACCTTGATTTTAAGATTTCTCCATGCAGGTGAATTACATTGCTTGAACCGGCCCGCTCATGTAAATCGTCAATGTTTTGGGTGATGATCTGCGTATGAAAATGTTTTTCTAAGCGCACCAATTCAATATGTCCTTGATTCGGCTCAACTTCCAGCACCTTTTTTCTTCTGAAATTATAGAAATCCAGAACCAGTTCTTTATTGGCAGCCCAGCCTTGGGGCGAGGCAACCTCCATCACGTCATGTCCTTCCCAAAGTCCATCTTCCCCTCTAAAGGTCGGAATGCCTGAGTCAGCACTCATTCCTGCTCCTGAAAGCACAACCAGTTTTTTCATAGCCTTTCCAATTCTAAAATTTTCAAATCTGATTTTCTGCCCATCACCAGCAAAGTATTTTCGTTTCCGGCTTGTATTTTGGCTTTTTTTCGCAGGGTTCCAAGGTCATTTTCATGGTTGCGGATGAGAATTTCTGCTTTCTTGAATTTCCCCTTTATCTCTTTCAAACTCTTGTAGGTATTTTTGATTTTGAAGACCCTTCCGGGGAAACCCTTTTCCAACTTATCTGAGAAGAAAACATGAGTGTTAGACTCAGGTTTCACCAAATTAAACTGCTTACCAAAATTCCGATAAGCCCCTGATTTCCGAATGCTTGGCCAAGGGAGGTATAGGAAATCTTTCAATTCGCCAAGGGGTGTTTGTTCTGCGATAATGTCTGAATACGGACAGGCATATTGCCTCCATTCATCGTGGATAAAATGGGCATGAACCAATTTTATTTCTTCGGAAGTTTTTTCAGATTTCAGGTAAAACAAAACCTCCTTACATTCATCAGATTTCGATAAAACATGGATTTCCTTGAGTTGGGGCAGGGTTCGAACCCCTTCGGCTAAATCTAGCATGGGGGCCGCCTTTATGAGCACCGATTTAGAGGCTTTCAAAAGGTAGTCTATATGGGGCAATACATTGGGCTCCATGTCTTCAAACCCCGAAACTCGTTTACCGCCCACCCTTCTTGAGGGGTCAATATAAACCAGGTCTACCTTAATATTCTTTTCCAAGAATTTTTGATTACCGTCGCCTTGTTCCGCTTCCGCGGGAAGATCAAAGATTTTAGAATTCCACTCGAAGGCTTCAACCAGTTCTGGGTCTATGTCAAAATAATAGCCCTTTTTTAATTTTCCTTTGCGGGCCAATAGGTCGAGGCCTAATCCGCCCGTTATTTCTGCGAGGGTATCGGCCGGAAAATTCTCAACCTTATAAGATGCCGTGTGCATTGAACTGGCTTGTTCAACCGACTTCTGGCTTGGTATGTAAATGGATGGGAGGTTTTTTACCTCCGGAAATTTTTGAGCCAGTCTTTTCCGGAACTCAAGAATCTGTGTCAAGGGCAGGGCAGGGGCAGAGTCCGGAAACTTTCCGCTTAAGCGTAATTTGGCAAGGTCTTCTTCTTGGTGTTGAAGAATGAAATCCTGAACCTCCTCTAATTTGAACCAATCTGGTATCAAAGGTCTTTGGTTAAGGATTGAACCCATTTAAATTTCCAAAGAAACTCTCTGGCAATGATTCGGAAGAGGGTATAAATCGGAATGGCTAAAATCATCCCGAAGATTCCACCGGTGGTTCCGGCAATTAAAATTACTATGAAAATTTCAAGGGGATGTGCCTTCACCGACTTAGAGAAAATCAGGGGTTGGAATACAAAATTATCAATCAACTGAACCAAAATTGCAATTCCTCCAATTTGATATAGTTTCGGAATTACCTCTTGGTAGAAATCCATGTCAATATGCCCAGTGATGGTTATGCTTAGCGCGAAAGCAGCTCCGATGATTGGACCTGCATAGGGAATGAAATTAACCAATCCGGCAAAGAAGGCTATCAACAAGGCATTCTTTAATCCGAAAACACTCAATCCTACCAGCCAGAGAATGGAAATCAAAGTAATTTGAATCAAGATTCCGATGAAATATCTGCTTAATAGCTTTTTGGTGTCTTTGAGTATTTCCTGAATTTCATTCATGTACTCATCAGGGGTAAGGGTAAACACCACCCGCTCAAAAAGCCGGCCTTCCTTCAGAAAGAAAAAGGAAATGAAAAGAATGGAGAAGGTGCCTAAGACCAATTGTGAAAAAGCCCCTGTAATGGTATTGGCAATGTTTTTAAGAAGATTGGGGCCTACATAAGAGGCAATCTTTTTCTGCATAGAATCTAGCTCCAAGCTTGAAGAGTCTACCTGATATCTAGCCAAGAAATTCCTCAAATCACCCAAGGGTCCTTCAAGACTTTGAAAAAGTAAGTCTGGATTGATTTTAGCAATGTTTTGAGCTTCTTGGGTAACCAAGGGTATGAGTAGGGAGATAAAGCCGGTAATCATTCCGGCAAGGATTAAAATACTCAGTGCAGCAGCCAAAAATGGGGGCACAGACCAGTCTTTGATTTTTGCCTTCATAATCAATCCGGCTAAGGGCCTACATACCAGAGCCACCACAATGGCAATGATGATATAGAGAAGGATTAGGCGTATATACCAAAGTCCGTAGGCAAAGGCGGCAATGCCCAAAAGGATGAAAATGTTCTTTAAACCTTGGTTCATAATTCGGTGCTGATTAGGGCGTGGTAAACCAAATTAGCTCCCATTTTCAATGCCTTAAGCCGGGTTTCTTGACTGTCTTTGTGCACAGATTGATCTTCCCAGCCATCGCCTAAATCGGATTGGTAGGTATAATAAACCACCAAACGTCCATCATAAAAAAGCCCGAGACCCTGGGCGGGTAATCCGTCATGCTCATGCACCTTAGGCGGACCGGCAGGAAAAACGAAGGGTTTTTGGTAGATGGAATGATCAAAAGGGATTTCTACAAATTCAAGTTCAGGAAAAACCTTCTTCATTTCCGGACGGATGAAGGCATCCATTCCGTAATTATCGTCGATGTGTAAGAAGCCTCCTCCAATCAAATAAGTTCTTAGGTTTTCGGCTTCAGCCCCCGAAAAAACCACATTTCCATGACCGGTCATATGAATGAAAGGGAAATTGAAAAGCTCGGGTGAACCCACATCCACTTGGGCAGGTTCCGACTTAAAATCAGTTTCCAATTCTTTGTTTACAAATTCAATGAGGTTGGGTAAGGCCGTGGGATTGGCGTACCAGTCGCCACCTCCTTGGTATTTCAGAACGGCCATTTCATAGCTGCCTTGCCCAAGCGCTGTGAAGGAAATAAAGCTGAGAGCCAGGATAAGAATTTTCATAGACCGTGGTAAGATTAAATATTTACACCTCTTCAAAGTACTTCAAATTTATTGGATTTTGGGCAAGCCAAGAAGGGTGGCCGCAGAAATTGCAGCGGTTTCGGTTCTCAATCGGTTTTTGCCCAAAGAAACCACCTGATAGCCATGGTCCTTGGCCATTTCTACCTCCTTGGGGTGAAATCCACCTTCCGGACCAATTAAGATTTGACTTGAGGCATCGGCCTTCACCCTTAGACCAAGATGATCTTCAGGATTTTGAGGAACATAGGCTATGAATTTTTGAACGGTTTCTGGGTGAGTTTTAAGGAAATCTTCCAGCTTTACTGGGGCATGAATTTGGGTTTCCCAGGCCTGTTTAGATTGCTTTAGGGCTGCCCGGGCAATTCGCTTAAGCCGATCAATATTCACCTTATCCCTTTCGCTATGCTTAGACAGGATGGGGTGAATTTCAGTAATTCCTAGTTCAATCAATTTCTCAACCATGAACTCAACTCGGTCTCTAGACTTCGGGAAACCCACGCCCATTATTTTTACCGTAGGCGCCGGGATTTCCTCGGTAGAAAGGACCTTTAAAAGGCTTCCTTTTTTAGTGGCATGCATGATTTCGGCACGAGCTATTTTCCCCTGTCCGTTGCTAATCAAAACCTCACCGCTAAGCTGACGCATAACCTGAGTCAAATGCCGACTTTCATCCGCATCCAAACTAGCCTCATTTCCTTCTATAGAGCCGTAATAAAGATTCATTGGGCGAAAATAGGAAAGGGAATTAAAACTTAGCCCAAGAAAGGCGAACCTTAAAAGTTAACTGAGCTAAGGGGAAGTAGAATTAAGGGAGTTTTTTTCGGGTTATAATTTTGTGTAATGAAGGAAGTTTTGAGACAAATAGGGTCAAAATAAAACTAAGTTAAAATAAGGAACTTAGCTTTAGATTTTATCGGAAAGGAAAAGAAGAGTGAAATCTGTCAAATAATTTATGTTTATTGAACCCCTAATTAATCACTAATAGGCATAAAAAAAGCCTCCCAATTATGGTTGAGAGGCGAACCAAATGTTTTCACAACGGAATAATCCTTATTGTGATTAGCTTTCAAATTGTGAGTCAAATATAACAAATTTTTCTATGAAACGAATTTTAGGTTTGGATTTAGGCACAAATTCCATTGGTTGGAGTTTAGTTAAGGTAAATTATGATTTTGACCGACGAGGGGAAGCATTAGGCGAAGGGGAAATCCTTGGCTTAGGCTCCCGAATTATCCCCATGAATGAGGCGGAACTAAGTGATTTCGGAAAAGGTAATTCAGTTTCCGTTACAGCTGACAGAACAGCTAAAAGGTCGGCTAGAAGGCTAAGGCAAAGGTTTTTACTTAGGAGGGAAAGGCTTCATCGGGTTTTAAATATTATGAATTTCTTGCCTCAGCATTATGCGGATGCAATTGATTTTGAGCTTAGGCTAGGGCAGTTTAAAAAAGGAAAGGAGCCGAAGCTAGCCTATAAGCCAGGGCAAGGAAAGCCCCAGTTTATTTTCATGGAAAGCTTCCAAGAAATGCTTGAAGAGTTTAAAAAACATCAACCAGATTTTTTCAAAACCAATGGCAATGAAAAGCCAAAACTCTTGCCCTATGACTGGACCATTTACTACCTAAGGAAAAAAGCACTGAATCATCCTTTGACCAAGCACGAACTGGCTTGGTTGATTTTACATTTTAATCAAAAACGAGGGTATTATCAATTACGGGGAGATGAGGTGGATAAGGCCAAAGACCCTAGTAAACGAGTAGAGTTCATTGAAGAAAAGGTTGTGAAAGTTGAGAATTCAGGAGAAAAGAATAAAAGAGGTTTAACTCTATTTAACGTTTACTTGGAAAACGGTATGGTTTATCCCAAACACAGTAGTAAAGAGCTGAACTGGGAAGGCAAATTCAAAGAATTTATTGTAACAACCGAACTAAATGATGATGGCACTGAAAAAGTAGGGAAAGATGGAGGAGTTAAAAGATCCTTTAAAACGGTTAACTCAGAGGAGGATTGGATTGCAATTAAAACCAAAACTGAACAAAACCTTGAAGAAAGCGGGAAAAAAGTTGGTGAATTTATCTTTGATAACCTACTACAAAACCCCAATCAAAAAGTTAAGGGCAAGCTGATTCGGACCATCGAGCGAAAATTCTATTTGGAAGAATTAGAGGAAATACTCAACACTCAAATTGAGCTGCAGGCTGATCTATTCTCAAATGATTTATATGAAGAGTGTGTAAAACATCTTTATCCAAATAATTTAAACCATCAAAAAGACCTCTTGGCTAAGGGTTTCAAGCATTTGTTCTTAAACGATATAATTTTTTACCAAAGACCCTTAAAGTCTCAGAAATCAACCATAGCAAACTGTAAATATGAATTCCGAGAGTATACTGACCCAAATTCAGGAGAACGAGTAAAGGAATGGTTGAAAGGAATTCCTAAAAGTCACCCTCTTTATCAAGAGTTTAGAGTTTGGGAATTCATCCGAAACCTTAGGGTTTTTAAAAGGGAAGCAAGAGTTGAAGGAAGACTAACAACGGATCTTGACGTAACTCACGAATTATTAAAGTCACCCGAAGACTTTACCAAATTGTTTGCCTGGCTTAATGAGCGGAAAGGAATTAAACAGAAAAGTCTTTTAGGATTCTTTAAGAAAGATGGGAAAAAGCTAAACGATAAAGAGTATAGATGGAACTATGTTGAAGAAAAAGACTACCCAGGAAATGAAACAAGAGCTGGTTTTCTCAGCCTTTTAAAAAAGCAAGAGGGTTTTGATGTTAAAAGTCATCTAACTAAGGAGTTGGAGCTTGAATTATGGCATGTTCTTTATTCTGTTGTAGATAAGGGTGAATTGGGCAAGGCCTTAGAAAAGGTTGAATCCAAGTTTAATTTGAATACAGGAACTCTTGACGATTTCAACAATTATCCACCTTACAGCAAGGATTATGGTGCTTTTTCCTCCAAAGCATTACAGAAATTACTTCCCCTGCTTCGAATGGGTAAGTATTGGTCTGAGCAAGATATCCCAAAAGGCCTGAAGGAAAGGATTTACAAAATTATTGACGCAGAAGAAGATGATTCAATTCAAGTTTTAGCCAGGGAAAAAGCCTTTGACCGGAGGCTTGATAAAATTGACAAGTTTCAGGGGCTCCCACTTTGGTTAGCCTCTTATGTGGTTTATGGGAGACATTCAGAGGTTTCTGAAAACCAGCGATGGAGAAGCCCATCGGATATAGAGCGCTTAAAGCAACATTCTTTACGGAACCCTATTGTGGAGAAAGTAATAAATGAGGCCCTTCAAGTTGTAAAAGATATTTGGCTAGAGTTTGGGAAAGGGGAAGAAAATTTCTTTGATGAGATTCATGTAGAGCTTGGAAGGGAAATGAAAAATCCTGCAGACGCCCGTAAAAAAATGACCGACCGACTGGTAGAAAACCAAAAAACAAACCAACGAATTAGACGGATTCTAAAAGAACTAAAGAATGATCCGAAAATTGAAGGGGCATTAAGAGAGCATTCACCAAGTCAACAAGAAATTCTCAAAATTTATGAAGAGGGCGCGCTTACGGCCAATGATTCAATTCCGGATGAGATTGAAAAAATCAGTAGGCGAGCTGATCCAAGCCCAAGTGAGATCCAAAAGTATAAACTTTGGCTTGATCAGAAATATGTTTCTCCTTATACTGGAAACTCTATTTCCCTTTCCCGCTTGTTTACTTCAGAATATGAAATTGAACATGTAATTCCCCAGTCAAGGTTTTTTGATAACTCATTTGCCAATAAGGTTATTTGTGAGGCAGAAGTTAATACCCTCAAAGGAAATCAAACCGGTTATGAGTTTATTGAAAAGCATGGGGGTGATAAGCCAGGGGCCGGACAATTAGTTGATTGCGGTCAGGGAAGAAAAGTTAGAGTTCTTTCAAAGACTGAGTATGAGGATCTTATAAAAAGGTGCTTTAAAGGCAAAAAGAAAGAAATCCTTTTAATGCCAGATATTCCGGAATCTTTTTCAAACCGGCAGTTAAACGACTCAAGATACATTAGCAGGGTAGTCATGAAGCTCATGAGTAATTTAGTTCGTGAGGAAGAGGAAAATGAAGCAAATTCCAAGCATGTAATCCCTGTGAATGGTAAGGTTACCGGTAAACTTAAAAATGATTGGGGCTTAAATGATGTATGGAATGATATTATTTCTCCTAGATTTCAGAGACTTAATGAAATAACAGGAACGGAAGACTTTGGTCATTGGGATGAAAAGGGGGGCAATAAGTTTTTCAGAAATACAGTTCCAGAAGCCCTGAAAATGAATTTCGATCCGAAAAGGATAGACCATAGGCATCATGCACTGGACGCCTTGGTGGTGGCCCTTGCTGATCGTAGGCATGTGCAATATTTGAACAATGAAAGTGCTTCAAAACAGGATAGGTTTGATTTGAGAAAAAAACTAAGGTTGGTTGAATCAAAGGAGATTCTTGATCCGAAAACAAAATCAAATAAAACCATTTCCATTGCAAAGGAGTTTAAAAAACCTTGGAATGGATTTACCAAGGAAACTAAAAATCAGCTAGAGACCACCATTGTCAGCATTAAAAAGAACCAGAGAATTATCAATAAGAATGTTAACCACTACGAAAAATGGGCAAAGGTTAATGGGCAGTTGAAAAAGGTTCGGGTGAAGCAAGAAAAAAATGAAAACTGGTGGTCCATCCGAAGACCTTTACATCTCGAAACCGTTTTCGGAAAGGTAAGCTTAGAAAAAAGAAAGGAAGCAAGCATTAAATCCGCTCTTGATAACTGGCAATCAATTACCGACAAAGGATTGAAGTCTAAAATCAAGAGCCTAATTAAAAAGGGCTATGACCTCAAAGACCTCAAGAGATATTTCAAAGAAAACCCCTATAAAAAAGAGGGTGTGGAAGTTAAGAAGGTGGAGGTTAGGTTCATTGATGATGAAAACCCAGATGCAGCCAGAAGGGTTTCAATTGATACCAGTTTCAATGAGAAAACAATAGAAGGAATTACTGATTCAGGCATTCGGAAAATTTTACTGAATCACCTCAAATCCCCCAAATTCCAGGATGTAAAAGATGAAAAAGGAAAAGTAATCCCTCCCCATGAAATGGCTTTTTCCCCAGAGGGTGTTGAGGATATGAACCGAAATATTCAGGCCTTAAATGGAGGTAAACCTCACAAACCTATATATAAGGTCAGAAAGTTTGAGGCCTTGGGTAGGAAGTTTCAAGTTGGCCAAGAAGGAAATAAAGACACTAAATATGTGGTTGCCGCTACGGGCACTAATTTATTTTTTGCCATTTACGAGGGCGAAAATGAAAAGGGTGAAAAGCTTAGGCAGTTTGAAACCATCCCCCTAAATGAGGTAATTCAACAACTTAAAGATGGCTTTGACCCAGCGCCGCAGAAATACATTGACAAAAAGGGGAAAGAGTGGAATTTAGCCTTTACACTTTCACCGAATGACATTGTTTTTCTTCCTGACACGGAAAACGTAGAAGAGGAAATTAAAAATAATAAATCTGGTTTAACTGGGAAAATCCACCAGTTTATAGACTCCTCTGGGACAACGGCAAATTTCATTCCGATTAATTCCGCAAAAGTAATTTTTAACCTGAACAGGAAAGACCAGCAAAAAGTCAATCTAAATTACCCAATTCAGAATGAGTTCGGGGTTGGTAGTCCCCAGTCGAAAAACCAAAAATCTTTCTCAGGGGAAATTATTAAAAAACTCTGTGTCAAACTGGTAGTAAACAGATTAGGTGTAATTGAAAAATTTATTATTTGATTAAGCGGACTTTATATTTTGGGAGTGATGTTTATTTGAATACCCGGCAAGAGCAGCTTCAGGTAAATTACAATGATGGTTTAAGGCCTCCAGTTACGGTTCCCATAGAGGATGTTGGGGTGGTTATGATTGATCATGCACAGGTTACTTATTCTCAGACCTTATTGTCTAAATTGATTAGGAATAACGTAGCTTTTATAACCTGCAATGAGAAACATATGCCCCAAGGTCTTATCTTGAATTTGGATGGAAACCACATTCAATCAGAAAGGTTTAAAATTCAAATAAGCGCCAGTTTGCCTTTAAAGAAAAACCTCTGGCAGCAAACCATCAAGGCTAAAATTCTAAACCAGGCGAGGCTTCTCGAAAAGAATGGATTTTCGGTTGATAATTTGAACTATTGGGCTGGGAAGGTGAAAAGTGGCGACCCTGAAAACCTTGAGGGGAGGGCAGCAGCCTTCTATTGGAAGCAGATTTTTGAAAACTACATTCCAAACTTCCTAAGAGGGAGGTATGAGCTGGAGCCCAATAATTTGTTGAATTATGGCTATGCAATTTTAAGGGCTATTATTGCTAGGAATTTAGTGGGTTCAGGAATGATGCCCACCTTAGGGATTCATCATAAAAACAAGTATAACGCCTATTGCCTTGCCGATGATATTATGGAGCCTTACAGACCCTTTGTAGATCAGGTTGTTTTGGAATTGGTGAAATCAGGCTTGGAAGAATTTGAACTTACCAAAGAGGTGAAGAAGTCATTGCTTAAAATTCCAGTAATCGATGTGGAAATGGAGGGAAGGCTGAGTCCACTCATGGTTGCATCGGCAAAAACCACATCTTCATTGTTCAAATGTTTTGAAGGGGAGAGCCGCAAGATGGTTTATCCTGACCTGGTATGAGCCTCAAAAGATTAAATGAGTATAGAATTATGTGGGTATTTGTGTTTTATGATTTGCCTACTCATACCAAAAAGGATCGGAAAAACCATGCTCGATTTAGGAAAGACCTTGAGTTAGATGGATTTACCATGTTTCAATTTTCAATTTATGTAAGGCATTGTGCAAGCCGAGAAAACGCCCAGGTGCACATAAGGCGTACTAAGGAAAATCTTCCTCCAGAAGGCCATGTTTGCATCCTTCAAATTACCGATAAACAATTTGGAATGATTGAATTATTCATGGGTCAGAAAAAAGAGGAACACCCAGATACCCCTCAGCAATTGGAATTGTTTTAAAAAACAAGGTTTATGGGTTTTTACTTCTGAGAAGTTATCTTCTTTTTAAATTCCAGGAACCAATATAACAGGCTGAACCACAGCTAAATGATTCCATCTATGCTGTGTTCAGTCTGTTAAAGTACAATTTGAAAGCTAATCACAACTAACTCTCTTTAGGCTCCAACTCAAACTGCGCTGTGTTCAGTCTGTTAAAGTACAATTTGAAAGCTAATCACAACAACGAGTCCTCGAGGTTGCTGGCAAAATCCGCTGTGTTCAGTCTGTTAAAGTACAATTTGAAAGCTAATCACAACATGGCTTGTTGTGCTGATTTAATGGTGTCTGCTGTGTTCAGTCTGTTAAAGTACAATTTGAAAGCTAATCACAACCAATGAACTTATATAGCTCACTCAGCTTGGGCTGTGTTCAGTCTGTTAAAGTACAATTTGAAAGCTAATCACAACGAAAGGCGGCTAAGCTTTTTCTTGATTTGAGCTGTGTTCAGTCTGTTAAAGTACAATTTGAAAGCTAATCACAACAGAATTTGGGATACTGTACGAGAATAACCCGCTGTGTTCAGTCTGTTAAAGTACAATTTGAAAGCTAATCACAACAAGAGCTGGTGTACTAATTGTGATGGCACTGCTGTGTTCAGTCTGTTAAAGTACAATTTGAAAGCTAATCACAACATGGCCCATTGGCAAATCTCAGCCCCTACTGCTGTGTTCAGTCTGTTAAAGTACAATTTGAAAGCTAATCACAACTGAATTTGGGATACTGTACGAGAATAACCCGCTGTGTTCAGTCTGTTAAAGTACAATTTGAAAGCTAATCACAACTAATAAAATCTGCTGCCATTAGTTCTTAAGCTGTGTTCAGTCTGTTAAAGTACAATTTGAAAGCTAATCACAACCACGGCTAATATAAGGCAACAGAATACACTGCTGTGTTCAGTCTGTTAAAGTACAATTTGAAAGCTAATCACAACAAACTGCCATAAGATTTAAATTTAATATGTGCTGTGTTCAGTCTGTTAAAGTACAATTTGAAAGCTAATCACAACATCCATCAACCGATACGAGGCCCAGTTTTTGCTGTGTTCAGTCTGTTAAAGTACAATTTGAAAGCTAATCACAACGAGAAACGGGTGTAAGCGTTCAAGTGAATGGCTGTGTTCAGTCTGTTAAAGTACAATTTGAAAGCTAATCACAACAACCGCCTCGGCTTGCCGTTAGGATTGGTGCTGTGTTCAGTCTGTTAAAGTACAATTTGAAAGCTAATCACAACAGGTATCTGTCTATGAGATTCTTCTCGTCAGCTGTGTTCAGTCTGTTAAAGTACAATTTGAAAGCTAATCACAACTCAACCGCCAAAACCTCAACCGCCAACGTGGCTGTGTTCAGTCTGTTAAAGTACAATTTGAAAGCTAATCACAACTAGATGTAACGAGATTTGAACTGGAACATAGCTGTGTTCAGTCTGTTAAAGTACAATTTGAAAGCTAATCACAACTCGGTGATTATTGCAAGACGATTTTTGGCAGCTGTGTTCAGTCTGTTAAAGTACAATTTGAAAGCTAATCACAACCCTTCTTTACTGGTGTAAATATAAGGAAAAGCTGTGTTCAGTCTGTTAAAGTACAATTTGAAAGCTAATCACAACTTGATCGGTATTTTTAATTACCGCCAACTGGCTGTGTTCAGTCTGTTAAAGTACAATTTGAAAGCTAATCACAACGATTCGACCTATATCACCATAAGCACCGAGCTGTGTTCAGTCTGTTAAAGTACAATTTGAAAGCTAATCACAACAAACTAAGAAGTGAAATTATAGAAAGTCGAGCTGTGTTCAGTCTGTTAAAGTACAATTTGAAAGCTAATCACAACGGAATACGCTAACAGTAACCAATCTTCCTGGCTGTGTTCAGTCTGTTAAAGTACAATTTGAAAGCTAATCACAACTCATAATCAATGAAGATGGCACCCCCTTTGCTGTGTTCAGTCTGTTAAAGTACAATTTGAAAGCTAATCACAACCATCATCCGCATCATAGGCCGAAGGCTCAGCTAATCACAACAGTGGTCATGCATTGCTACAGGTGAGCCCTACGGCGTTCTCCAGCAAAAATATAACCTCAAGCCCAACCTCACTCATCCCACCGCTTGATAAGCTCATGCATTTCTTCAGAGGGGTAAATGTTCACCGAGCGGTTGCCACGTTTCATACCGCATATGAAGCTGAAGTTGGCACCAACTTTGTCAAAATCAATTTCTCCATAAGGCATGTCCATATGGTGGTAGTATCTGAAACTCTCCATCCGCTGATTCAAATAAGAAATGCATGATTTATCATTGTTGGTAGGGTGAAACTTTAGGGGACCAATTAAGCTTTCGGCTTTTTCAAGGTTTATTCCCTTGGGCCCATGACTGGCTACCCCTGTGTTAAATTGCTTGTCTAAATGCAGCAGTAAACGATCTCTCAACACAGGCAAATCGCTTGCTTTAACATCGGGGATGAGTACGGTATAACGGGTGATGGAATGCACAAAAAACCAGATTTTTTTTCGTTCATAAACCAAATAATTCACATTCCATGAGTTCATGTGGTAGGCTTGTTCTTCCGCCGAGGGTAGGGGCTCAATCTTAATGCTTTTGTATGTGTTCAACAGTTTATGTGAGCAGTATAATTTGGTTTCCATCAAATAGGCTTGATTTTTTACTTATCCCAAATAAAGGGTTTTAAAATAAAAGATAACCATGTAATTCTGGGTAATTCACTCATTTAGGCGGTTTAGTTCATAGAATTTTTCATCTAATCAAACCTGCTCTTCTTGGTATGATCCCCTTCTGTGTTTTTTGGGCATGGGGGTATTTAAAACTCAAATCTCTTAAAAATCTGCTTGCTGAATATTCAATGCTTAGGTCCATTATTCGGGTCATCTACAAAGGTTTCGTCCCTCCGGGACTTTAATTTAGGAATTTTTAGATTATGGTTCTATTGAGGTTAAGAAGCTTGGCTAAAAATTGCATTTACCTCAGCCTGGATATGTTCCCCCTGATTAGCTCCGTAGGAGCGACACCTTTGTAGCTAAAGGCATGAAGGAAATTACCAAGCCCCGTAGGGGCGACACCTGTTTAATCAATGAATTATAAAATTATATCTGCCTTGAGAATTAGCCATGGTTATCTTTTTATGCCGCTCCTACGGAGCTATAATGGTTGTTAATCTATTCATCTACAAAGGTTTCGTCCCTCTGGGACTTTAATTTAGGAATTTTAAGAATATGGTTCAATTGAGGTTAAGAAGCTTGGATAAAAAATGCATTTATCTAGTACCGTTAATGTGCACCATATTAAGCTCCGTAGGAGCGACACCTTTGTAGCTATAATCAATGAATTATAAGATTATATCTGTCTTGAGAATTAGCCATGGTTATCTCTTTATCCCGCTCCTACGGAGCTATTATGGTTGTTAATCCGTTCATCTACAAAGATTTCGTCCCTCAGGGACTTTAAAATTACGGCTTCCATTTAGCCCAAGTTAAAAGCCATCATTCCTCACCTTTCAAGGCATCAAACTTAGCCTTCATGGTAGGATTGCCACGGGTGAGTTTTTTGATGCTCAGGTCCTCGGCTTTGTTGTTTGCCAGGCGGAGGTTGTTCTCGGATGATAATAGGGCCTCTTTGGTCTTTTGAAGGTGCTTGATGGTTTTGTCAATCTCGTCTATGGCGGTATGGAATTTCCGGCTGGCTAGATCGTAATTTCTGGCAAACCCATCTTTGAAGGTGTTTATTTTCTCCTCAAAATTGGTGATGTCAAGGTTTTGGCTGCGAATCAGGTTTAATTCTTGTTTATACCTCAGTGAATTCATGGCCGCATTTCTCAGCAAGCTGATGATGGGAATGAAAAACTGAGGCCGAATCACGTACATTTTTTCAAATCGATGGGAAACATCCGCAATTCCTTGGTTGTAGAATTCATTATCCGACTCAAGCAAGCTTACCAGAACGGCATATTCGCAATTTTTTTGCTTCCGGTCTTTGTCAAGCTCTTTTAAAAAGTCTTCGTTTTTCTTCTTGGTGGCGGTTTCATCTCCTTCATTCTTCATTTCAAACATGATGGAAATGATCTCATTCTCTGACTCGTCGTATTCCCGATAAATAAAATCGCCTTTGCTTCCTGAACGGGCATCGTTGTCTTTTTCGAAACTGGCGTTTTGGAAACCCGTTGCCCGGAGCTTATTGAATTCAGTCTCGCAATGCTGCTCTAAGGTTTCGCCCAGCATTTTGGTAGATAATTTGAGCTTCATGTCTTTCCGCATCTCAATTTCTTCATCTTTTAATTTGATGATGTCGTCTTTGGTTTTGAGTTCGGAAGCATGCTTCTCATTCAGAGATTTCTCAAGAAGTATTTTTTCAGTCTCTTGGGTTTTAAGGGCATTCAAGAGTTGGTCGCGTTCTTTTTCTACCTCTTTAACAGCCTTAGAAACCAAGAGTTCCTTTTCAAGTTCAACGCTTTGAATTTTGGCTTTCATTTCAGCCAAAACAGAATCTTTCTTGGCAAGCTCATCCTTTAATTTCAATTCGTTTTTCGATTTCAATTCATTGATTTCCTGCTCTTTTTTGGCCAGGTCATCCTGCATTGAATTCCGAAGATTGGCCTCAGCAAGGGCAATTGCATTGGCTTTTTCCTTTTCAGCAATCTTCAACCGATTCTGAATCTCCTCCTCAAATTGATGATCTCGTACTTGCTTGAGGATATCCGCATACCCAGCCTGATCAACTTTAAAGGCTTTTTTACAATTCGGGCAAATAATTTCGTTCACAAGAGTATGTTTTTGGTAGATTTTAAGCCTCGAAAGCTACAATTTGCAAGGGCCAAAACATAAGCAATGACCCTATCTGTCAAAATTTTATCCTTAGGAATGGAACTTGAAAAAATTAAGGGTTCTAGGAATTTGCTCCCTTTTGGTTGGGATTAAACCGGGGTTAATCCAGCAATTCAATTTCAAGAATTACCTGAAAGCTTCTATACTCGTTAAGACGTGCATCAAAAAGGTCTCTGTTTTCAAAATGAACCAACACTTCCTGATTCAACAATTCTTCGTACGAGTTGGTTAAATCTATTTCAGAGTCCACAAAATCTAACCATTGGAATTTCCCGATTTTACCATTTTCGTCCTTTACAGAAAGCTCGAGAAATTTCTCTCCATCAATCTTCACAAGGGTTCCTTTTAGTTTTTGTGGAGACGGATTTGATTCTTCCTCTTCAAGCTCACCTTCAAATTTTTTGGCCAGGGCCAGGATGTCGGTCGGACAAACAGAGGCCATTCTGAGTCCGATTATTTTACCCAATTCTTCGGCGTCTCGGTCTAGTTTTGCAATATCCAGTTTATAATCTTTTTTGATTTATTTCTGGTAAGGTTGGGATGCATTCAAAAGGCATAGTCCAAACTCCATTTGAAAGGTTTCAGAGTCAAGGCTATCAGGAAGCTCCTGAAGGCATTCACAGGCCTCTTGAGCAACATCGTCTAAATAGTCTTGAGCTTGCGCCGAGTAACCGATAATCAATAATAGAAGGACAGAGATGGAGGTTTTCATAAAGCTTATGGGTTTTGGTATGAAGGGGGCAAAATACAGAAACAATCCTTTTTTAAAAGGTTTTTCTAGACCATACCAGGTTCTTGGATTCAGGGTGAAAACAAAAAAAGCCCGGAACGTAAGAGAACCGGGCTTTTTGAATATGATATAAAGGGAATTACTTCGCTTTGGCAGTCACCTTAGGAGCGCCACTCATAATTTCCTCACTGGCATAGTCTTCAAACTTCTGGAAGTTTTTATTGAAGGCCTCTGCCAATTCATTTGCTTTTGCATCATATGCCGACTTGTCTGCCCAGGTGTTTCTTGGGTGAAGTACTTCGTCGGGTACATCCGGGCAAGAATTTGGCATGTTCAAGCCGAATACTTCGTGCTTGGTATAGCCAACATCATCAAGCTTTCCTTCAAGGGCAGCAGTGATCATGGCACGGGTAAATTTAAGCTTCATTCTAGATCCAACTCCGTAAGACCCGCCTGACCAACCGGTGTTGATCAACCAAACCCGAACGTCGTTTTCTTCCATTTTATCACCAAGCATTTCTGCGTAAGCGGTAGGGTGTAGAGGCATGAATGGAGCTCCAAAACAAGCTGAGAAAGTGGTTTGAGGCTCAGTAATTCCAGCTTCGGTTCCAGCTACCTTGGCGGTATATCCTGAAATGAAGTGGTACATGGCCTGACCAGGGGTCAGTCTTGAGATGGGAGGCAATACACCAAAAGCATCACAGGTCAAGAAGAAAATGTTCTTCGGCTGACCACCTAGAGATGGCTTGGCAATATTGTCAATATGGTGAATGGGGTAAGAAACACGAGTGTTTTCGGTTTTCGACCCATCGGTATAATCTACTTCGTTTCCTTCAAAGGTTACATTCTCAAGAAGGGCACCATCTTTAATGGCCGAGTAAATCTGAGGTTCTTTATCCGCGCTTAGGTCAATAACCTTGGCATAGCAACCACCTTCAAAGTTGAAAACTGAATCTGCAGACCAACCGTGTTCGTCGTCTCCAATCAATCTTCTTTTGGGGTCAGCAGAAAGGGTGGTTTTACCCGTACCTGAAAGCCCGAAGAAAAGGGCGGTATCTCCGTCATCGCCTATATTGGCAGAGCAGTGCATGCTCAATACATTGCGTTGGGCAGGAAGGATGAAGTTCAAGGCAGAGAAAATTCCCTTTTTCATTTCACCCGTATACCCGGTTCCACCAATGATGATGGTTTTATCCGCAAAGCTTAGAATGGCAAAATTATGCTGACGGGTACCATCAACCTTAGGGTCTGCCATAAAGCCTGGGGCATTGATCACCGTCCATTCAGGATCAAAACCCTTTAGCTCTTCGTCGCTAGGACGCAAGAACATATTGTAGGCAAATAAGTTGCTCCAAGGGTATTCATTTACAACCCTTAGGTTCATCCGGTAATCCTCGTCGGCGCATACATAAGCATCGCGAACGTAGATTTCTTTGTTGGATAAATAATCAGTGACTTTTTTCTTGAGTTTGCGATAGTTTTCTTCGTCAAACTCAATGTTTACATTTCCCCACCATACCTTTTCTTCGGTAATGGAGTCACGAACGATGAATCTGTCTTTGGGTGATCTTCCGGTAAATTCTCCGGTATCAATGGCAACAGCGCCTGAGTCGGCACGTTTTCCCATTCCTTCTTCAACGGTGATTTTGGAGAGTTTTTCGGCACTTAGGTTCCAATGTTCCTGGGCATTGTTAATGCCTAAATACGCGAGGTTTCCATTGGAATGAAGTCCGTTCTGGCTCATAATCCGATTTTTAGATTAGAATAAAATTCAAGGGTGCAAAGTTAGGGTAATAATTACGTAACCTCGGTGATTAATTTTAGGTTTTTTTACCTAATCTCTGATTTTCAAGACAATCTTAAACAAGAAAACCAGCCATCCGCCCACAAAGCAAAGGCCTCCAATTGGTGTTAAATAAGCCAAATGCTCAATCCAATCGGCATTCATTAAGTGGCGGGTTGATAAGAGATAAAGACTCAATGAAAATAAATAGGTTCCAAATTCAAAGAGACGGTAAGGGGGCATTAGGTTCAAATCTTTCTGATTCATTCCAATAGCTCCTAAGCCCAAAATGGCCAAAGCGTGAATGAATTGATACCGAACTCCGGTTTGAAAGGTTGAAAGTTGATCGGCTGAAAGCTTGCCTTCCAAACCATGGGCCGCAAAGGCGCCTAATACCACGGCAGAGGCCGCTGAAATCACTGCGAAAACGAGTACTTTTTTGACCATGAATCCTTTTTTTAGGATTGGGTAAAAGTATAATAATCCTTCTATATTGGCTCCCCAAAATGAAGCATAGTCTATGAAAAAGGTATTGGTTATTGGTGCAGGAAGATCGGCTTCAAGCTTGATTCGATTCTTAATCAATGAGTCTGAGCAGCTTGATTGGCATATTAAGGTGGTTGATCAAGACGGAAATCTGGCCCAGGAAAGGGTAAACAACCACCCAAATACTTCCCATTCTTCTTTCAATGCGAACGATGAATCGCAAAGAAACGAGCTAATTCAATGGGCCGACTTGGTGATTTCCATGCTTCCGGCCTCCTTTCATGTGCTGGTGGCTAAAGATTGCATCAGGCATAAAAAACACATCCTTACCCCCTCTTATATTTCCGATGAAATGAGAGATCTAGACCAGGAGGCTAGGGCCCAAGGGGTTCTTAGTTTGAATGAACTTGGTGTGGATCCGGGCATTGACCATATGTCTGCCATGAAAGAATTGGATGAAATTAGAGCCAAAGGGGGGGTGATTACAGGATTTGAATCCTTTACCGGCGGACTCCTTTCCCCGGAAACGGAAAAAGAGAATCCATGGAAATATAAATTCACCTGGAACCCGAGAAATGTAGTGGTTGCCGGACAAGGTGGAGCCGTGAAGTTTATCCAAGAAGGCACCTATAAGTACATTCCTTACCATAAACTCTTCCGTAGAACTGAATTTATTGATATTGAAGGGTATGGAACCTTTGAAGGTTATGCCAATAGAGATTCTTTGAAGTATCGGAAAACCTATGGCCTGGAGGATGTGAAAACCATTTATAGAGGTACGCTTAGGCGGAAAGGTTTTTCAAGGGCCTGGGATGCCTTTGTGCAATTAGGGGCCACCGATGATTCTTATACCATTGAGAACTCAGAACATATGACCTATCGTGAGTTCATCAACCTTTTCTTGGCTTATAATCCTACCGATTCTGTTGAGCTAAAGCTCATGCATTATCTAAAACTTGACCAGGACGATACTTTAATGGACAAGCTCAAATGGCTGGATTTGTTCTCCGACAAGAAAATCGGACTTAAAAATGCTAGTCCGGCTCAAATCTTAGAGCATATTCTGAAGCAGAAGTGGACCCTGGAAGAAGAGGACCGGGATATGATTGTGATGTGGCATAAGTTCATTTATGAGTTGAAGGGAGAAACCCACGAAAGACAATCTCATATGATCAGCATTGGAGAGGCTCAACCCTTTACAGCCATGTCAAATACCGTAGGGCTTCCCGTTGGAATTGCCGCCAAAATGGTATTAACCGGTGCTATAAACGAAGTCGGGGTACACCTTCCGGTACACCCCGAGTTTTATAATCCAATCTTAGATGAATTGGAGAAATATGGAATCGAATTTAAGGTGACAGATATCTCTTAGTCGCCAATGGCTTGACGAAGGTAGAAACCGGTCTCCATTGAGTTCACTTGCGGACTTAAGGGATTGGCGAAGAAAGGATTCACCATATAAACCATATAGGCACCAAATTTCATGCCTCCAACGGTTAAACGTCCTCCGTATTGGAAACGGTTTACATCGTATTCGTCGTTGGAACGGTTTACGAATTTCTCCTTTTCACCATCCACCTTGTATTTCCGTTTATGCTTGGTTTGAATCAGGAAATCTAAAATAGGACCAACCCCAATGGCAAATTTCTCGTTATTGAAACTGATTCCAATCTCAGGGTGTACCCGAATATAGGTGGTTACTAGCTTGGATTTGCTATAGGAGAAAAAGCTTTGGGTATAGTCTCGATGGGAAGAGTCGGGTACAAAAACCACGGCTTCCCCACTCCCTTCAAGGGCAAAATTGTTTTTAAAGCGAAACTTTCGAACGGTTAATCCACCGCCGATGGCCCAAAATCCCTTGGTTGAACCTTCTCCGAAACTTTTGTACCGAGTGTGGGTGAAGTCCCAGCCCACGGATCCAAAACCATTGAAGGTGGTTTGCATGAGTTCAGCGTCTTGGCCTACAAAGAAATTGTACCGCAATTGTGCCTGGGAAATGAATCCAAAGGATACCAATACGGCAAGGAGTAAAACTTTTTTCATGGAATTAATTTTGCTTAAAAATAGGTTTTCTTTCCAATTTCAAAGGAAAGGCATGAAGGATTTAACCTTGTCTTTAAAAGCTGTGGTATAGGAAAGATCTTCGTTTCGTAGGCAAAACTCCTTCTGTTCAAGTCTTTGAATTCCCCTTTCAGCTTTGAGAATCACTCGGTTGGCATCTTTTCCCTTTCGGGGGATAATCTTGATGACCTTGGAAAGGGAGAATCCGTGTACCCCGGCAATTTCATGAATGAGATTTAGGTCTGAGTAGGGATAAATGAATTGTAAGCTTCCGCTGGATGAAAGATGCTTAAGAGCAAATAAGAAAAGGTCGTTCAAGCTTAGATGTTGCGATTGCCTGGCCAAGTCTCTAGGGCTAGAACCAGGTCTATAAACCTTTGTAAAAAAGGGTGGGTTTGAAACCAGAAGGGTGAACTTTTCTGGGGCTTGGAAGTTTTGGAGGGAGTTGTGATACAGCTTGAATTGGGTAGGATGGGGGAGGTTCTCAAGATTTGACTTGGCCAGTTCAAAAGCCGAATCATCCATTTCAATCCCGTGCATTTCATGAATTCCACGATGGGCCAAAATGGCTGAAATAACCCCCGAACCAAGACCAATATCCAGGCATTTATCCTCCGGATCAAATTCGATAAACCCTCCTAAGAGAATCGCATCCGTACCGATTTTCATTCCGGCTTGACCGTCATCAAGATGGAAGCCCTTAAACCGGAAAAGGCCCATTAACGCTTTCGGTCGATTTGCTCCAAAACCTTACCGTTCTTATCAATGATGTATACCCTCATGGCTTTTTTATTGATGGAAACGGCCATGAAGCCCGCCTCATCGGTAGCAAACATTCCGTCTGGGTTTTCATCAATCTCCCGGGTTTTGGCAGCAGCTCCTGAAATATAACAATCGGTTCCGTAGTCTTTACGGTAATGCTCAAGATGATGCTCATGCCCGGCAAAATAGGCAGGAATCTTATGTTTTTTTAGAAGCTTTTCAATCTGATCTGCCACCGGATTTGGATTTCCGTGTCGCTTACCCGAAGTATACATGGGGTGGTGACCGATTACAATTTCCCAGGGGGCATCGTCAAGAGCTAGGGTTGAATCGAGCCAATTCATTTGCTTGGACGTATCCCTTCCATGAATTTCATCTTGGTACCAATGTCGGGTATAGTAGGGGTCGTACCAAGGATTGGTATCTGTTACGATGAGTCGAATCAAGGGCTTTTCATTAAGCTCAATGAGTTTTGAATAATACCTTGAGGGTAGGTTCCACCGGTTGTCTAATTCTGTCCGGTCAATTTGGGCCTGAACATTTCCCCAATAGTCGTGATTTCCAAGGGAAGCGTAGAAGGGCACCTGGAGGGATTCATGATGGTAAACGAGGTTGAAAGATTTCTCCCAATGATCGTCCTCTACAGATTTCACCCCTTTTAGATAAAAATTATCTCCAACGGTGGTTACAAAGTCCAGGTTCCAGTCGTCGGCCAACAGAGCCATTTGATCGGCTACAGCTTGTTGGTCGTATTTCCCTTCGCGGCCCCAGTCGCCAATCACGAAGAAATTCACTGACTTAGGCAGAGCTTCTGGATTTTGCGCAAAAAGAGAAAGGGGTAAAAACAGAGCAAGGAGAATACGGTTAAGCATAAGGCTTTTGAGTTACGATTCGTTTCCGAGGTCAATAAGACCTTCGGGCAAACTTACGTGAAGAATATGGGGATGAGTTTCGAGTGACTTAACCAGGTCGTCAACAATGGGTAGGAGGTAGGTTTTGTCATGAAACTCAATTTCGAAAAGAGATTGGTTTCCGAGATCAATGGTGCCCTTAACCTTACCAGCAAAACCAAGGGCTTCATCATGAACTTCTGCTCCGATGGCATCGTGAAGGTAGAAGCTGTCTTCCTCGGGTTCGGGAAGGAGGGCAAGGGGGAGGTAGGCGTGGGCACCTACCAGATTTTGCACTTGATCAGGGCTATCAAGGTCCTCAATTTTAACAACGATTCTACCTTTAGAAGCCGGACGGGTAGAGGTAAAAAAGAAAGGAATCAGCCTTCCACCCAAGAGGGCAAAAACTGATTCCATTTCGTAGTAGTTTTCTGGGGAGTCGACATCTAGTTTAAGATGAATTTCCCCTTTGTTTCCGACGGTTTTCCCGAATCTTCCAAGGAGAAAACAATCCTTGAGGTTCATGAATTACTTTTCAGTTTCTTCTTCTGAACCTTCTGCAGCAGCTGCAGCGTCGTCAATGGTTTCGGCTTTAGCTTCCTCAGCTTCTTCAGCAGGCGCGGCGGCGGGAGCTTCTTCTACCTCAGGGGCAGCGGCGGCTCTAAGTTCGTCGGCACGTTTCTGGCTAATTTCAGCTTCTTTCTTAAGTTTTTCAGCTTTTAGGTCAGCTTTCGACTTAAGAATAGATTCGGTGTGGGCCTCGATTTTGCTTTCTTTTTCATTCAACCAAGCCTCGTATTTCTCGTTGGCTTGATCTTCAGTAAGGGCTCCTTTTTTCACACCATCAAGAAGGTGTTTGCGAAGAAGCACTCCTTTATAGGAAAGGATAGCGCGAGCTGTATCGGTAGGAACCGCACCTTTTTGAACCCAGTCAAGGGCTTTGTCTACATCCAGGTCAATGGTTGCAGGCTGGGTGTTTGGGCTGTACTGACCGATTTTCTCGATGTAACGCCCATCACGCTTAGAGCGTTCGTCAGCGATTACGATGTTGAAGATGGGACGGCCTTTGCGACCGTGACGTTGAAGGCGAATTTTTGTTGCCATAGTTCTAATTGGTTGCGGTGCGAAACCGCGGTTAATTGATTTTTGAGCGTGCAAATATCGGAATAATTAAAGTTCAAACATCAAGGATTTGAAATTTATTTAGGAACTAGGAGGTGGGGGGTGACTGGTGACTAGTGACAAGTGACTGGAAAGCCTGATATTCAGCATCTTTACAATTAAAACAGCCAATAGCGGTTTGAGGTACTAGGAAATAGGTACTAGGAAATAGGAACCTTGAACCTGCCTGAAATTACGGCATCAACAGCTAAACAACTAAACGCCTCAACGCCTCAACACCTCAACAGGAGTGACTAGTGACTAGTGACTAGTGACTGGAAAGCCTGATATTCAGCATCTTTACATTTAAAACAGCCAATAGGGGTTTGAGGTACTTGGAACTAGGTACTAGGAAATTGGTGGGATGAAACTGCCTGAAATTGAGTGTTTTTAACACATCAAACACTAAACAACTCAACACTTAAGCTGCCAAAGCCTGTACAGCCTGGGTTCTATGAAACCTATAGCGGAAAGCTAGGACAAATGAAGATGCCCCTTGGAATAAGAATCAAAAAAATCTTAGTTTAACCCCGCAAAACTTCGGGATTAAAGTGAATGGATTGCATTTATTATCTGTTGGGGCACATTCCCCACATTACCCCGTCCAAAAGTGCTCAATGAAAGCTATCACTTTTTACCAGGGCTAATTAATTTCTCCTGC
>CAKZPI010000003.1 GCA_937139155.1 uncultured Flavobacteriales bacterium | reverse complement strand
ACCTCGACAGACCCGAATCCAACCCATACCTATACCACCCCAGGCATTTACGATGTAAGCCTTACCGCTACCTCAAGCACCGGTTGTATTGGAACTTTTGACACCGTAGTAACTGCCTTCCTTGAGGCCTTTGATTCGCCTGTGGCAGGCCTAAATGTATTACCTAATGATACCATAACCATATTCAACCCGGTAGTTACCTTCCAAGACTTATCATCTGGTGGAGTGATTTCATGGACTGATTTAAGCAACGGAGAAGTTATCAATACCCTTCCTTCTACCTACACTTTTGCAGATACAGGAAATTATGTCTTACGGCAGATTGTTGAAAACCAGCACGGATGTAGAGACACGGTAGAGGTTCAAATCCGGGTGGATGCTGAATTTCAATTTTTCGCGCCCAATGCATTTTCACCCGATGGAGATGGGGTAAATGATCGCTATATTCAAAAAGGATTTGGCATTGAAGAATATGAATTAACCATATATACCCGATGGGGAGAAAGAGTATTCGAAACAAATAATATAAAAACAGGATGGGATGGCATTCATTTAAGTAAAAATGAATTGCTAAAAACTGACACCTATGCATGGAAAGCAGTGATAACTGATGTCTTCGGAGAAACCCATGTTTTCAGAGGAGAACTCTTCCTTATTCGCTGATAATTAAAAAGTTTCACTTGCAATGCAAGCATACTAGCAAGCTAGATCTTTCTTTCATTTGCGTTAAAAAATGATTAATTTCACGCCCGTTTTGAGAAAGGTGAAATTATTGTAGATGAAGAAAAGATTATTCTTAACTCTTGCGCTGTCTGTATTACTCGGGTGTTACGCGCAAGCCGTTCACATTTTAGGAGGAGAAGTAAGCTATACCCATAATGGGGGAAATAGCTATCACATTACCTTAATTGTATACTACGAATGCAATCTTCAAGGTAATACCGTAAATACCGCGGGGCTTGATGCCTACCCAGCCAATGGAGGAAACTCGATTAGCCAAACGGTAAATGAATCCTATCGGGTTACCCTTGACGATGATAATTATATTTTTAATCCATGCCTTCAGCAACCACAGGGAGCTTGTATCCTTAAAGTGGTTTATGAAACTGACATGAATTTGGCTCCTGGCAATGGAGGCTGGTACGTAGTTCATAACAACAATGCCCGATCTGGAAACCTCACCAACTCTCCAAATGCAGCCAATTACTCCTCCATTTACTATGCCTATGTTCCGGATCCAAATGATCCCAATTATACAGGCGGACCAAATAACGGGCCCTATTTCCCAGAAGATCCACCACCAAACTTATGTGTTAATGACCCCATTGTTTACGATCACTCAGCAACAGATTTAGATGGTGACTCCATTGTTTATTTCCTTTGTGATCCTAAAGGAGACTTGGCTTTAAACGGAACAACCCCTCCTTACCCAACGGTTCCTTTCGGTGGTGGCTATAACGCTAATAATTTCATCGATGCCAACCCTCCTTTCGTACTTGACCCACAAACCGGAATTTTAACAGGTACCCCTACCCAAATTGGTCAGTATGTGTATTCGGTTTGCTTTGAAGAATTTAGAAACGGAGAGAAAATTGGGGAAGGGCTTAGAGATTATGTATTTAAGGTTTCCAACTGCGGACCAGTAACCCCTACCCCCAATGTTCAAGCCCAGGGTACCGCTACCACCGATGGATGGTGTGGTGGCCTACAAGTTGATTTTAAAAACAACTCTACCAACGCCCTTTACTATTTCTGGGACTTTGGCGATCCAGATACAACAGGAGATACATCTTCTCTAAAAGAACCATCTTGGACCTATACAGAGCCAGGAACTTATAATGTTTGGCTTTATGTAAATCCGGGTACCTCTTGTGAGGATTCCATGATGCAAACCTTTAAGGTTTATCCAATGACGGATGCAACCTTTCCGGTGCCAACCCCTCAATGTGAAGACGGACATAGTTTTGATTTTCATACGGCAGGATCCATTCCTGGAGACTCGATATTATGGGAATTTAACCAAGGAACCCCTGCAACCTCAAACGATTCGGCGGTCACAGGCGTCACCTTCCCTGGTCCTGGAGTTTACGATGTTACCCTAACGGTAATGAATGAAACCTGTACCGATGTGGTGACCCAGCAGGTCACGGTCCTCCCCTCACCCACCCCTTTCTTCGTGCCCGGACCACCACAATGTGTAAGCACAAATAGCTTTAACTTTTTTGGCCAAGGAGCCCCTCAGGGCTCTAGCATAGCTTGGGATTTTGGTCCAAATGCTAATCCTCAAACCGGAAATACAATCAATAAGCTTGGGGTTAAATTTAATACCACAGGCTATCAACCAGTTACTCTAACAGTTACAGACCCATCAGGATGTACGGCATCATATGTTGACTCTGTATTGGTAACCCCACCACCTGCCGCTTCTTTTGCTCCGGTTGATACGCAATGCCAAAACCTGAGTAAATATGTATTTACCTTTGACGGCTCAGTATTTGGAAACTCTGCTACCTATTCCTGGAACTTCGGTCAAGCCGGAAGGCCTCAATCGGCTACTACCCAGAATGTAGATTCCGTTCACTTCCTTAGCTCCGGAAATCACACCATTACCCTCACGGTTTCCGAATACGGGTGTACAGATGTATTTACCCAAGACATTTATGTTGCGGATGCTCCATTTGCCTTTGCTCACCCTGTTCCTAACCAGTGTTTTGACATTCAAAACTTTAATTTCAACGGAGACGGGATTTTTACTCCAAATGCAGATTTTCTTTGGGAGTTTGGTCCGAACGCTTCGGTTGATTCAGTAACTACGGAAGATGTAAACGGTGTCACCTTTGACACCACCGGAACTTATACCATAAAATTCAGTGTTTCTGAAAGTGGTTGTACGGATACTTATGAATTTGATGTTGACGTAACCCCAAAACCAGGAGCTGGCTTTACCCAGGTAGGTACCCGTTGCATCTCTGACGGCCCCTTTGACTTCATCAACCAAGGCTCTTATGGCCCCGACGCTACTTTTGCCTGGGATTTTGACGGAGCTAACCCACCTACCGCAACCACTGCAGACGTAATGGGTGTAGATTGGGCAAATCCTGGAACCTATACGGTTTCCTTAACCGTTTCTGAAAATGGATGCGATACCACATTCACCGAAACTTTTACTCTTACCCCAGCTCCTGCTGCTTCCTATGCTCCGGTAGCGGCTCAATGTGT
>CAKZPI010000002.1 GCA_937139155.1 uncultured Flavobacteriales bacterium | reverse complement strand
CTGGCAGGTTCAAGATTCCTATTTCCTATTACCTATTTCCTAATACCCCACGCAGCTTTTGGCTATTGGCTAGATTTAGCGGTAAGATGCTGAATATCAAGACCTCTAGTCACTGGTCACTAGTCACTAGTCACTCAGAGTTGATGGTTGAGAGTTGATGGTTGATAGAATTGTTGAGTTGTTTAGTCGTTGAGTTGTTTAGCAGTTTATGCCCTAATTTCTGGCAGGTTCAAGATTCCTATTTCCTATTACCTATTTCCTAATACCCCACGCAGCTTTTGGTTTTTCGCTTTTAGCTATTGGCTAAATTTGGCGGTAAGATGCTGAATATCAGTAATTCTAATCACTAGTCACTAGTCACTAGTCACTCCTGTTGAGTTGTTTAGCTGTTGATGCCGTAATTTCTGGCAGCCTCATGATTCCTATTACCTAGTTCCTATTGCCTATTAAGGTCGATTCCTCTGCCCCTCAGGTCTGAGTCTATGGCCGATTCCCAATTCCCTATTCCCGATTCCCGCTCAACTGACGGAAAGCTGAATATTTCTACCAAAATCCCGTCACTTGTCACTAGTCACTCCTTCATCACTCTTCGCAAATCAAGCATGTTCAGCGGATTGGGTTCCAAGCCTTTTATGTTTTTCCTAGTAAAACGTACGGCTTCATCATAATACAAAGGTATGATGGGTGATTCCTCCGAAAGTAGTGAGTCCATTTTCCAATACATCCTTCCCCTTATTGAATCATTGGTGATGGATAAAGAGGTGCGGTATAAGTCATCGTAATGCTGGTTTTGAAAGCGTGTGTAATTGGGTCCTTCTGGGGCTCGATTGGGCCCGTAGGCTAGGGCTAGGTAGTTTTCTGGGTCCGGGTAATCCGCAATCCAAGAGCCTCTAAACATTGGCGCTTTTCCGGTACTCATCATTTCTCTTAAGGTTGAAGGCGGATTTACTTCTACCTGCATGTTAATGCCCTGCTCTGCCAAACTTGACTGAATGTATTCACATAGGTCTAAATACGATGCATTTGTATAGAGCTTGAGCTCCGGAAGCCCCTCCCCGCCAGGATAACCCGCCGAATCAAGGTAAGCAGCTACCCTCTCAGGACTATATCTTAGAACGGGTTCTCGGACAGGCATGGGAAGTCCTAAGGGTACAAAACCATGCTCTGCCGGAATCCCAATATTGTTTCTCAAATACTTCATCATGGATTTTCGATCAAACCCATGGTTTATGGCTTTTCTTAGGTATCGATAGGAAGTTGAGTCCATGCCCATTGGAGGTGTTTCCATTGAGAAGCCCAGGTATTCAGTGTTTAAATACGGGGAAGTCAAAAGCTTAAATTCTTCTCGATACTTTCCTCGTAACTCCCCCTGGGCATCCAATAATTCGTCTTTATAGGAGGCGTCTAAACCGGAAATGAAATCAATATTTCCCGTAAGGAAATCTAGAAATGCCGCTTGTTTATCTGGAATAAACGAAACCGAAACCCCATCTAAAAACGGCAGCCTTTGTCCATCTTTAAACAAGAAATACCGTGGATTTTTATTTAAAACCAACTTAACTCCTTCTTTCCATGCTTTGAAATGAAACGGACCTGTGCCTACCGGTGAGCGTCCAAAATTATTTTCTTCTGCTAATTCAAAGGGTACTACCGAGCAGTAAGCCATGCTGAGCATTCCTAAAAAAGGAGGAAATGGCTGATTAAGCTCTATTACCAAGGTAGAATCATCGGCTGCATAAAAATGGTTAACCTGATTTAATACCCAGGCCCCAGGAGACGCCAATTCATCGTCAATTAATCTACTTAAACTATAGGCAAAATCTTCGGCTACTACCCTCCTAGTTCTATTTTTACCAAAGGCTTCATTTTCATGGAAAAATACGTCGCTTCTCAAACGAAAAATATACTTCTTCCCTGAATCTTCCACGGTCCAAGATTTTGCAATTCCAGGAATAACATTAAGGTTAGAATCTAATCGTACTAGACCATCGTAAAGGTGATTTCCAATCCAAATCATGGCTTGATTCCTAGCGTAAATTGGATCTAAACTTGAAATGGCAGAAACCTCATTATACCTGAAGATTTGAGCCGTATTGGAATTTGATTCCTTGCAAGAATAAACCCCTGTAATAAGGAACAGAAAGATGGGCAATATGAGATGCTTCATAGCATGGGTTCTTAATTCAATTTTCTACCTTTGCGGCCGCATGAAAACAGGGCAAAAGGTTGCATTTTACACGCTGGGTTGCAAATTGAATTTTTCAGAAACTTCAACCCTTTCTAGGTCGGCTGAATCAAATGGTTTTGAGACGGTTAACTATGGTGAATCTGCAGATGCCTATGTAATCAATACCTGCTCTGTTACTGAAAATGCCGATAAGGAATGTCGGCGAATTGCCCGCCAAGCCAAAAAAATGAATCCGGCCGCCTTTGTGGTGGTGATTGGATGCTACGCCCAATTACAACCAGAAACCATTGCGGAAATGGAAGAGGTTGATTTGGTTTTAGGCGCCAGTGAGAAGTTTAACCTTCCCTCCTATTTAAAGGTTTTGGGTGAACAGCCCATTGAATCGGTTCACGCCTGTGAGGTTGAAGAAGCCAATTTCTTTGTGGGTTCATATGCATTGGGTGACCGAACCCGGGCTTTTTTGAAAGTTCAAGACGGATGCGATTACCCATGTACCTATTGCACCATTCCACTAGCTAGAGGAGCCTCTCGATCTGATGAACTCGGAAATGTGCTTAAAAATGCCCAGGAAATAGCTGAGAAAGGAGCTAAGGAGATTGTATTAACCGGTGTAAATATTGGCGATTATGGAAAAGGTGAGTTTGGAAATAAAAGGCATGAACATACATTTTTAGAACTGGTTCAAGCCTTGGATGCCATTGAGCCCATTCATCGAATTCGTATCTCTTCCATAGAGCCCAATTTACTAAAGAACGAGACCATTGATTTTGTGGCCCAAAGCCAACGATTTGTGCCCCATTTCCATATCCCCCTTCAGTCAGGTTCAAACACCATCTTGGCAAAAATGAAACGGCGGTATCGCAGAGATCTATATGCTGAGCGGGTTGAGCGGATAAAATCTACCATGCCAGATGCCTGTATTGGGGTAGATGTTATAGTTGGTTTCCCTGGGGAAACAGAGACCGAGTTCATGGAAACCTATGAGTTTTTAAGAGACCTTGATGTTTCTTATTTTCATGTTTTCACCTATTCTGAAAGAGCAAATACCCCTGCGGCAGAAATGGATCAGGTGGTGCCTAAGCAAGAGCGGAACCGGCGAAATAAAATGCTCAGGATTCTTTCTGAGAAAAAGAAACAAGCCTTTTACCAATCTCAATTAGGCAGCACTCACACTGTACTTTTTGAATCAGAGAATAAGGCAGGCTATATTCATGGATTTACCGAGAACTACGTAAAAGTTAAATACCCCTGGAATCCTTCCCTCTGCAATACAAGCCATGAAGTACAACTTAAGGAGATGGATGCTGCTGATGGTCTGGTGAAAATTCTGGAACAAAGCAGTTTGAGCCTTAACTGAGCTCAAAAAAAAAGGACGTAACCGCCAGGAAACGTCCTTTCTTTTTGAAAACACCTTGTATTAATCTCCTAGCTCAAAAAGATTCACTTTCAAGCTAATGGCAAAGGATTTATAACCACCATCATTTATGAAAATGATGGTTTCTTCTTCTCCGTCAAACGCCTTATACCCGGCTTGAACCTCATACATCTCGTCAGTGCCATTACCCACTAGAGAAAAAAGGCAGCCCAGTTCTACCCGATCTGAAATTTCATATTCAAGGCCTAATCTTAGGGCCGGACTAAGCATAATCATGTTCATCAAATTATTTTCATAAACATATCCTTCGCGAACCGCTGTAGCAAAATAAAAGGCCTCCTGTGTATTTCCCAAAGAATCTGTTCTAGTTTCCCGATAGGTGCCTTCACCGTAGCTAGAGCTCCAGTTTTCTCTCCATTTCTTGAAGGTAATTAAAAGCCCCGCATCAAAATGATACGCCATTTTTGAATTACCAAACTGGTTCCTCAAACCAAACCTTACTGGAATCTGCCATATCCTAAGCCTCGCGCCGTTAAGTAAAACTTCCGAAAGGTTTGGACTAGGCGCCATTGAGGTAAATACATAAGCTGTTTCCTGAGCTCCAGTCTCAAGGTATTTATTTCCTCTGCTCACCCCTAAACCAAACTCTCTGGTATAGGCACTGAATGAATCTCCTATTCCATCGTAATTAGACCATAGGGTCAATTCTTTAACTTGAGGATTATCGGTTATCCTGTCACTCTTAAAGCCCTTACTTGGGCCAAAGGTTGATTTAATATATATCTCCGTTGTCTTTGGCTTTTCGGTTTCTTGGGCAAACAGGCCTAACCAAAAAAAGCTTAATAGGAGAAATGTAAAATGGGTTTTCATATTAATTTGAATTTACCGGACCGAGTCTAGTGGCCCCTACCTCGATTTCTGAATTTGACAAAGAAAGATCTATTGTTTTATCATTGGGCTCATCCTTTCCAAAATCAGCACAAATAAACGATAATGTTTCATGTTTGGCCGACATAACTACCAATTCTAAATTTGGAATGCTTTGACCAGCAAATAATTTTGTGGATTTATAAAATACCCCTTGCCTAATTGTCTTTCTCTTTTTTGTCACATAATTTGTAATAGCATCTGAATCTGGTATCGACGCTGTCAAAACACAAGGCAAGGTTAAACCTGATTGGTCATCATCTCCTGAAATGGCCAATTCACCAATAACATGAAGTCGCATATACCTTCGGTGTCTCTTAAAGTTATTTCCACTATTTCTCTTTTTAAATGCTCTTCCCTTAACCACAAGCCTGGTCCTGTCTCGCCAAGTATTAAACATTTTACCTCCTACCGAAACATATTTTTTATCATCATCCCACTTTTCAGACTTAAACATCTTTTTAATGGAAGACTTCCACTTTCCATCTCTGGATAAACAACAATCTTCTAGGGAAAAGGTCAAACCTAGTTCATTAAATTGCTCTATACCACCATCAAAATCAACCGTTTTTACACAGACTCCATCTACAAAACCTGACTCATCTGCATTTTCAAGCAAGGCCTGAAGTGCAGGCACATCAAGCTGCGGATCATTTGCTGAACCAGGAGCGTAGGCATTAAAGAAAAACGTGAGCTTAGGTACCGATGTTGGATCGGCTGAATACTCATGATAAAAAGTATTTGTTGGGTTTGAACTTGTTATATCTACAGACTCGAAATTACCATCACCAAAATCCAAAAGCGCTGAAGTAGGCTCAAGGGTTCCATTATTGACAGCCGGAATTTCCCATAAAAACTTTATTGAAACGCATTCATAGAGGGAACCTTGAAGTGGTTTTAAATATGGGTCAATATCACTGCAAACTGAAGGAGCCTTAAACTCAACGGGCCTAGAATAAGAATTTCCGCCATAATCATAGGTTACAGTCCCAATATATTTTGCTCCAGGCGGTAGTGTTACCACTGATGAAGGTGAAATATCAAAATGACTTGTGACAGGGGATCCTTGAATGTAGATATTACCATTCCACGTGATATTACAACCAACCAGTTCAGGTGCAAAAAATCTAAATTGATTCGAAGTGCTGGTATGTCTAATTAAAACTGAATCCCGGTTTTCCACCCCTAGATCTTCTGCTAGGAATCGATCACCACCAGTATGACCATCAAATAAGTCGGAGATTCCTGCCAAGGTTACTATATCACTAGGAACTGGGTCAACCACCTGAATTACCTCGTCCTCAGAAATAAATTTGATTAATACACCAGAAATATAAACCAGACCTTCCGGACTTAAACAAGACATGTAGGCTTCGTCAACAAATTTACTCGTTGCAATTGGAGAATTTTCAAAATCATCATAAGTACTAGTTGTCAAGTCCAACTCCCAGGTTAATTGTTGACTTTCAAGAACCTGTCTCATGGAAAGGAAATCATGGGCAATCTCAAAACTTTCAAAAACTTTTAATTCATCAAAGGCGGTATCTGATGCATTTACATTAACTAAAGAGTCAAAAGCTTCAATTGTTGAGATAAAGTCTGAATAACAACTAAAACTTAATACACCGCCTTGGTTAGAAACCCCGGAACTTCTAAACTGCTGGATAAGAGTCCCGTTATCATCTTCAAACGGGTCTTTTTTACAACCAAAGGCAACTCCTATAACTAGAAGCAGGCCTAAATAAACATTCATTTTTTTCATTTCAGATTGATTAAAATTTTGGGCAAAAAAAAAAAAAATAAATAATTATCTCATAATAGATTAGCTAAAATTTTACTAACAAAACAAAATTCATCTGTTAAAAAAGGCTAGTGGAGATGATTATCTAATTCATATCTATGAGATTATACATTAAATTTCTCTGTTTGCCCTAAACCTATTTCCTATCTTTCCGGCATGAACCTAGCGCAGCTAAAAATTGAAGTAGAAGCCATTGCCAAAGAAGCCGGAGGATTTATACGGCAGGCAGGTTTAAATTTTAATCAAGAAGATGTAGAGGTCAAAAGCAGTAATAGCTTTGTATCTTATGTTGATAAGGAGGCCGAAGCAATGATTGTTGATAAACTTAAGTCTCTTTTGCCTGAAGCCGGTTTCATTGCTGAAGAAGGTACTGAAGCCAATACAAAACCCGATGCCATTTGGATCATTGACCCCCTTGATGGAACTACAAATTTCATTCACTCCATTCCCTGTTTTGCCGTGAGTATCGCTCTTGAAATTAACGGAGAAATAGCCTTAGGTGTGGTTTATGAAATTTCAAATGACGAATGTTTCTCTGCATACCTGAATGGGGGCTCCTTTCTAAATGGAAATCGAATTCAAGTCAGTCAAGCTCAAGCATTAAAAAACACATTGATCGCTACTGGTTTCCCGTATTATGATTATAAGCGATCAGATGAATACCTACATTTTATGGGGTATCTAATGCGTAACACCAGAGGACTCCGTAGGTTGGGTTCTGCTGCAACTGATTTAGCCTATGTTGCTGCTGGAAGGTTTGACGCGTTCTTTGAATATGGTCTTTCTCCATGGGATGTGGCTGCAGGAGTTATTCTTGTGAAGGAGGCGGGTGGAAAAGTTTCAGATTTCAAGGGAGGCTCTGGATTTGTTTACGGTCAGGAAATTATTGCTTCCGGACCAGGAATATCTGAGGAGTTTACCGAGGAATTAGGCCAACATTTTTATCCCAATAAATGAGTCTTGTAAAGCTCACCAGTTTCGACCTTTCCCAAGAGGCATATTTGCTTAGATCTTATTTAGAGTCAAACGGAATTCCTTCCTACATTTTTGATGAGCACACGGTTGGCATGAACTTGTTTTACGCCCAAGCCATTGGAGGGATTCGGGTAATGGTCAATCAGAATGACCTAGAAAAAGCCAAAGAATTGCTAGACTCCTTTCTCCATGCTACCCTTCGTGAAAATGACGAGGTAATCACTTGTTTGGCTTGTGGTTCAGAAAACATGTATTACCATTTAAAAACCATCCGGAACCATAAACTTGGTATTCTAAACATGGCAATGGCCTTTCTCTTTACCGTGTTTCCGTTTTACGGTACCCGGCATCGTTGTAAAGATTGTGGCCATGAACAAAAACCTACTTAGTCTCTAAATTTTTGATTTTCTGAAGAACTTCCTCTGCCTCGGCCATTTTCGCATCACCAGCTTTTCGGTCAGTATGCGAAAGCCGATACGCCTCCTTCATTAGTTTTTCATAGGTTTTCTCTAATTTCTTCTTGGGCGAAGATTTCATAAAATTGAACATAGTATTATCCTTTAGCTATTTTTTTAATCATACCGCCAAAAATGAAATGGTGGAAGGGTAGCACGGCAAACCAATACAATCTCCCCCAAATTCCCTTAGGTCGAAAAGTGGCGGTTTGAATTACTTCTTTGTTTTGTATTTTAAATTCTAACCAAGCCTCACCTGGTAGTTTCATTTCTGCGTAAAGTAAGAGCCTTTTCTCTTTTTTAGAAGCCATTATGACCCGCCAAAAATCAAGACTATCTCCTGGGTTAATTTCCTCTGCATCTCGTCTCCCCCTTCTTAAACCTACACCCCCAAAAATCTTATCCAAAAAGCCCCGAATGCCCCAGAGGAAATCTCCATAATACCAACCTGTATCTCCTCCTATTCTCCAAATCTTTTTCAGGCTTTCTTCAGGCTGAGCAGTATATGCTCTACGCTCATCCTTCAAACAGCCAAACTGAGGAACTCGCATGAGCCTGCTGATCCCAGGCTCCATAAGTTTTCCTGATCCGGCGTCAATCCAGCTTGAAACTACCTCATTTTGTTCAATCTTATCAAACGCTAGTCGTATGGCTTCTGAATAGGTGATTAATTCAACATCAAGACACTCATGCAAATCATTTGGCTTACCAATTACCTCTACTTTCATAGAATCAACCAAGTTTACTGCAAGGTTATACGAGGTAGATGTAACAAAATAAAGCCAATAGGAAGATAATTTAGGAGTCATGACAGGTACTGTAATGATTCTACGTTTCAGCCCTCTTTCTTTTGCTAAACCTAAGAGCATTTCTTTATAGGTCATTACCTGTGGCCCCCCAATATCAAAAGTTCTCTGGTAGGTAAATTCTTTTCCAGGAATTCGGGCAAGGATTTGTATTACATTTCGAATGCTTATGGGCTGAATTTTGGTATTTAACCATTTGGGTGCTACCATGATTGGAAGCTTTTCAACCAAATCTCTAATGATTTCAAAGCTAGCAGACCCAGAGCCTACAATTATTCCAGCCCGAAGGCTGGTAAAGGCATAATTTCCTTTAGCAAGGATTTCTTCAGTATCAAGTCTAGACTTTAAGTGCTCTGAAAGGCCCTCATCATTAGCAATCCCGCCAAGGTAAATCACCTGTTTAACCTTAGTCTCATCCATTCTCAGCCTAAAATTCATGGCACCATCAGCTTCTAAATCTGCAAAATCACCTATGCTTCCTGACATGGAATGAATGAAATAATAGGCCACCTCGATATCCTCCGGAATTGAATTCAAAGAACTTTTATGAAGCACATTTCCCTGAATGATAAAGAGGTTCTCATAATCCAATAAGTCTTGGTCAACCCGCTTCGGATCCCTTACCATGGCCACCACCTGGTGTCCTTGGTCTAATAAAACTGGGAGTAGTCTTTTTCCAATATACCCCGTAAGTCCGGTTAAAAGTATTTTCATCAGGCTGATAAATGGGTTAATCCTCCGTCAATATGCAATATTTGGCCGGTTACCCAAGAACTTTCTTCGGTTAACATGAATGCTCCTGCTCTACCCAGGTCTTCAGGCGTTCCAATTCGCTTCAAGGGATGTCTTTCAGCCTGCCTTTCCTTTTTTTCTTCTGAGGATAGAAGCTTACCGGCCAATTTGGTATCTGTTAGGGATGGGGCCAGGCAATTGACTCGTATGGCTGGAGCATATTCTGCGGCAAGGGCTCTTGTCAATCCTTCTATGGCCCCTTTAGAGGCTGCAACTTGGGCATGAAATGCAAAACCTTTCTGTACGGCTACGGTTGAAAAAAATAGAATGGACCCCCTCTCGGATTTTTTTAATCCTGGCAATGCCTCTCGAACGGTTCGAATGGCACCCTTTACCTGAAGGTTAAAATCATTCATGAAATCCGATAAGGGAACCCGATGAAAGGGCTTCAAGGAAATGTTTCCAGGACAATAGGCAAATCCATGAATCTCCTTGGGCAAGGATTTCAAAGGCTCTTCATCCAAAACATTGAACCGCTCCCATTCCATTTTCGGATGTTTGAAGCTTGGTTCCGTATTGCAAAAGGTTCCTAATACAGAATGACCTTTTTCTAAAAGAATTTCACTCAAAGCCCTGCCAATTCCTGACGAAGCTCCAATGACAACATAATTACACATACTCTGCGGGGGTTGGGTTGCAGAGATTGGTATTAGTAAATACTGAGTTTAGGCCGGTTTAGATTCTTTTCAATCATATTTTTTTAATCCAGATAAAAAGCTTTGCTTCCATACCTGAGCCTAGTTCTCTAGGTTAAACCATAGATATTCATTGGAAGAATTTCTCAATTCCTGGTATTTGGCATGAAATTGGATTCAGCTCGGATAAATCCAGCAATCATGTATAAATTTCTTTTTCCCCTGTTCGGGCTATTTCTTAGCATTAGCCTTCAAGCCACCGAGATTCCGGTTTCTTCAAAAATTTCAGATGTAACGGTTTTCCTTCGTGGAGCTCAAATTTCCAGAACCGGATCGGAACAGATTCCTTCTGGACAGCATTACTTGATTTTTTCTGATTTGGAAGAAAATTTAACCTCCTCAAGCATTCAGGTAAATGGAACTGGAAAGTTCATGATTATGGACATCAAGCAAAGGTTTCGGTACATCCCCGTAGAAGTTCCTGATTCGGTGCCTAGGCTTCTAAAGGCCCTGAAACAAAAGCAAGATTCCCTGGCTCTTTTCAATTATAGTCGCTCTGACATTAATTCAAAGATTCAAACCCTTCAAAAGGAACGTAACCTGATCACCTCCTCGCCCATTATGAATGGGTCGAGCATTGGGGATAGCCTGGAGTTGTTGGTGAATGCGGCCTCCTATATGCGTGAAAAACTCTTTGAAATCGACAAGCTAAGCTTAGACTTTAGTACCGATTTAAACCAAGTTCAGAATCAAATCAACCGGGTGAACCGCGACATTCAAGATTTAAACCGCTTGATTCAAGAGAACCGAAGCAATAAGAACAAAACCAAACGGGTTTCTGAGATTTTGGTTCAGGTTTTGGCTGAGAATACCACCCGAGGAAGCCTTACCCTTTCCTACCTGGTAAATGGCCCGTCATGGTACCCTGAATACGACATCAAAGCGGATGGTTTAACTGAGCCAGTTAACTTTACCTATAAGGCAAGGGTTACGCAAAATACCGGCTACGATTGGAAGGGAGTGAATCTTACCTTTAGCACCAACGACCCCATTGATTCAAAAAACAAGCCCATCTTAGTTCCTTGGGTAATCACCTTAGACAGTCCGAGACCATACCCAACTACCCGCTCTGGGTCTGCTCCTACTTACCTAAATGAAGTTCAGGTCATAGAAGAAAGCAAGGCCTCTTCCGATGAATTTGAAATTCAAGCCGACGATATAAGTCCCGCACCAAATTCAGGCACCATGACCGTTGAGTCTAGTCAGCTGGTAACCACTGAGTTTAAGGTTGACCTTCCCTATACCATTCCCTCGGATCGAGAAATGCATTATTTGGTTTTGAAAACCTATGAGCTGAAAGCTGATTTTCAATATGTTGCTGTACCAAAACGGAATAAGCATGCCTACCTCATGGCCCGGGTAGCCGAATGGAAAAACATTCATATTCTTCCATCTCAAGCCCATGTTTTTTATGGGGGCACTTACGTGGGAGAGACCTTCATTGACCCTAACCAGTTCAGAGATACTTTAGAATTGGGCCTTGGTCAAGACAAGCGCCTAAGGGTTGAACGAAGCTTAAGCAAAGACGAAAACAAAGATGAAACCTTTACAAACTACAGGAACCGGTACCTTGAATTCTGTTATAAAATCACCCATTCAGGCAATCAAAGCATTCCCTTAAAAATTGAGGATCAAATTCCTATTTCACGGGTTGAAAAGATTGAAGTGAAATTGAGGGATGATGAAAAGCCTGCCCAATATGAAGAATCAACGGGTATGATTTCTTGGGAAGTAGACTTGAAACAGGGAGAAACAATGGAGTGGAAATCAGGATTTAACATTCGATATCCCAAGGATAAAGTGATTTACGGCCTATAAGCGTCAAATTCGTATTATCTTCACCGCGAAATCCTAAAATTTAATCCATGAAATCAATGAAAGTTTTATTCGGAGCATTAGCCATCACGGCTTTTGGTTTCTCCGCAAACGCGCAAAATCTTCCTCAACCTTCTCCTTCTGCCGCGGTTAGTCAAACCATCGGACTTACGGAAGTAACGGTAGAATATAGCCGTCCGGGAGTTAAAGGACGTACCATTTGGGGAGACCTTGTTCCTTACGACCAAGTTTGGCGTACTGGGGCAAATGCTTCAACCAAAATTGAATTCTCTACCGATGTAGTTATCGGAGGAGAAGAAGTTCCAGCTGGAAAATATTCAATCTTTACCAAGCCAGGTCAAATTCAATGGACCGTTTGGATCTCTCCACAATTAGACCTTTGGGGGGTTGACGGATTCGATCCTGCCAAAGCAACCGCTACCTTCAAGGCTGAGCCAAAGAAACATGCCTTTACCGAGCGTATGGAATTTTCTTTCAGCGAGGTTAAAGACAATGGAGGAACCCTTACCCTAGCTTGGGAAAACGTTGCAGTTGACATGCCCATCAAGGTGGATACCGATGCCCAAGCCTGGAAAAACATCGAAACGGCCATTTCTGAGAACCCAGAAGACTGGAGGGTTTACCGAAATGCGGCTACCTATACCAGAAACCAAGGAAAAGAGCTTGAAAAAGGCCTGGGCTGGATCAAGAAATCTCTTGAACTAAAGAACGATAGCTGGTACTCACACTTTGTACACGCTCAACTTCTTTATATGAATGGAGATAGCAAAGCTGCCAAGAAAGCTGCTAAGAAAGCACTTGAAATGGGAGAGGCTGAGGCTAAAGCCGATGGGAAAGAGTTTGGTTATGCCGAAATGATCAACAATGAAATGTTGGATTGGTAATAACCGTTCTGAAAATTTTAAGAAGGCAGGTCTGAATAAGGTCTGCCTTTTTTTATTTCCCCTTTCCAATCAATACCTGTAAAAGCATAGCAATTACTAGGGTTAACAAGCACCCTATCACATTGTACCACAAGAAGCCTAAATCCTTCCATTCAAGGAAATAAATCAAGAGAACCAAGGATTCAGAAATAATGGCTCCGATGAAAATTGCCCGAGCTCTAATGAACTTAATGAAGAATCCAACCACAAAAATCCCTAAAATGGTTCCGTAGAACAGAGACCCTAAGATGTTCACAGCCTCAATCAAATTGTCCAGCTTCGAAGCAAAGACCGCAAAAGCTATGGCTAAGAATCCCCAGAAAATGGTGAAAAACCTACCCATTCTCACCTGGGTTTCATCCGACTGCTCTTTTCCTCCGCGTAAGCGCTTATAAAAATCAATGGTTGTAGTTGAGCCCAAAGCATTCAGTTCACTGGCCGTAGAACTCATGGCCGCTGAAAGAATAACTGCCAATAAGAGTCCTACCAAACCCTTGGGCATGAAGTCAAGCAGAAAGGTTAAAAACACATAATCTGAATCTTCCGCATCCTTCTCACTTACTTCTGGGTTCGACTGAACAATTAATTTTTGATACTCTGCCTTATAGACTTTCTCTTGCTCAGAAAGCTGCTTGAGCTCTTCCTTGTATGCATCAGCAGGCAAACCGGCTCTTTCAGCCTCTAGAAACTGCTTTGAAACCTCTAATTTATCAGCCTGCACCTGGTTAAATCCAGCAACTACCTCCTTGCCTTTTTCACTGAGCTCAGAGTTTTCAACCATTTGAATTTGATTCTCATTGAAATGGATGGGCTGAGCATGAAATTGGTAGAAAACAAAGACCATCACCCCGCAAAGCAGAATAAAGAACTGCATGGGTACTTTAAGGATTCCGTTAAAAATCAATCCCAGTCTTGATTCTCTTATGCTTTTCCCGCTAAGGTAACGCTGCACCTGACTCTGGTCGGTTCCGAAATACGAGAGGGCCAAAAACAAGCCTCCTGTTAATCCGCTCCAAATGGTGTATCGGTTTTCAAAATCCAAATCGAAATTCACAATTTCCATCCGCCCCTGAGCGCCTGCCAATGCTAAACTTTCGGTAAAACTTGCGAAGGGAGCAATTTCATTGAGAATGATGCCAAAGGCAATGAACATACCCGACATGATTACGGCCATTTGCCATTTTTGGGTAACGCTCACGGCCCGTGTTCCCCCAGTAACCGTATAGATAATCACCAGAATACCCACGGATAAATTGGTGAGGTTGAGGTTCCAACCCAAAAGGGTACTGAGAATAATGGCGGGGGCGTAAATGGTAATTCCCGCTGCAAGTCCTCTTTGAACCAAGAATAAAAAAGCGGCCAGAAGCCTGGTGTTTAAATTAAATCGATTCTCTAAAAACTCGTAAGCTGTGTAAACGTTGAGCTTGTAATACCTTGGAATCACCCATACGCATAAAATGACCATGGCCACGGGCAATCCGAAATAAAACTGCACGAAGCCCATGCCGCTTTCAAAAGCTTGGCCGGGGGTAGATAAAAAGGTAATGGCTGAGGCTTGAGTTGCCATAACAGACAACCCAATGGTTGCCCAATTGGCCGAAGACCCTCCTTTGAGGTAATCGTTCAGGTTTCGGTTCACCCTTGTTTTCCAGGTTCCGTAGCCAACAATTAGGGCCAAGGTAGAACCCAGTACAATCCAATCCAATAAAGTCATGAGAAGCTTGTGGTTAGAAGATGAAAAACCAAAATATAAACCACCAACAATCCAAGCACCAATAGGTACCAGAATTTCCAGGAAATGGGCTTTTTATCCGTCATATTACATTTTATAAGAAAGAATATTGGCCATTAATTTAAAGGCCCCTGGAACTCCCGCTGGTAATTCCCTGAAAAAGGAAATACCAGAGTAAACAATCGCTCCCTCCCCATAGTCGGCAATTAAAAGACTTCCTTCTTCTGGACTCTCACCGGGGTCGTTCATGATGAATACCGATTTGTATTCTGGACCCCACTCGCTGGCGAAATACAATCCTCGTTCTTGAACCCATCCGTCAAAATCACTGGCCGACAATGGATTGGGCTTAAGCAGAACAGGGTGCGATTCATTGGTGAAGCCTACCGGTGCGGTTTCGTCGGTAACCCTTCCCCTTCCCAATTCAATTTTATACGGAGAGAACCATTCACCCTGAATGCCCCGACTGGTATTGTATTGCACCAAATACAGTCCGCCTTCAGAGACATAATTCAGAATCTGAGTTTTATAGTCTTTGAGCCAAGACTGAGTATTGTAGGCTCGAATTCCAGATACTAGGGCGTCGAAATCACTTAGGTTTGTCTGAGCCATGGACTCTTCGGTTATCAAAACCACTTCATACCCCATTTGCTCCAAGGCCTTTGGTACCCGGTCGCCTGCACCTACTATGTATCCAATCTTCTCACCCTTGGTTTTAAGGTCTAGGTTTAAGGCTTGAACCCTATTTTCAGGAAAATACACTTGCGTGGGAATATGGGGATAGGCAATTTCAACAAAAGCTCGATGGTAGGTCTCCCCTTGAAAGACCACTTCAGCCTCCAGGCTTTCCTTTCCGGTAAGAACGCCAGGATAAACCGTAAACCCATGGGTTTGGCTAGTATTCACCTCTTTGAATTCAATTTCAAGCTCCTGAGGCTCAGAGGTCCAGCCCTCGGGTAAATTCAATCGGAGAATTGCTTTACCTTCCGTAAAACCATGCACCTGAACCAAGACTTCCTGGCTCCCTTCCGGATTAAAAATATAGGTTGGCTCGGAAAATTTTGCAGTAAAATCTGGCACTACCAAGGCATTCCGAATCAGCTCACCATCCGCCCGATCTACCCATGAATAAGTAATGGGAAGATCTACCGAAATGCTTTGTCCCATGATCTCCAAAACCAAGGTGATTTTTCCAGCAAACGGACCCTCAGGCACCCCAATCATAGACTCATTTTCAACGTAATACCTTCCATTTGGAGATTGCTTCAGCCAATAAGGATGGCTTACCGACTTAAAGAAATCTTCCACCAAAACATCCAATTTTGCCACTCCTTGAGTATTGGCTGGGGTTTCCTCTTCAAGGAATACCGTTCTTCCCTCCTGAATTTGATAGGATTTAAGATTAAAATCTACCGTTCTACACATCCAGTTCAGATCAATGGCTACGGTATTTGGATCGTTTAAGGCAATAAACCAAGACTCAGCCTGGGCAGAGCCATGAAAGCCTGCTGTTTTTAAAATCACCTCGTCCAATTGATTCAGTTTACGGGAAATGATCGGATTGGCATTCCCAGAAGCTTTGAGAAGCATTTCCCGAAGATTCACAAGGTCAGAAAGGTTTGATTTCATATCGCTTGGCGACCAAGTTTGAATGAGGGTTTCTAGGGTCTCATCAAATTCAGACATGCCCAGGGCTTCCGACCAAGAAATGGGTTTAAAGGGTTCGCGAATGAACTCCCCTTTCACATATTGAAGATATTCCATTTGATCCCCTCGTTGTAAGCGGGCGCCGAAGCCTTGGCATCTATGCTTCGACCTTGAAAGGGCTGCAATTTCATTATAGCTTTTCCCCAGCAAGGGGTCATAGCCCCCAACATTTACCTCTAATATAGAATCATTGGTTTGAGCTTGTTCAGGAAGGGTTTTATCCCACCATGTAGAGGTATTATGGTAAAGCGATTTGGTTTGGTGGGGATAGAGGCCAAAGGATTCAAGCTCTTTAAATTCTTTAGGATTTGCAGCAGCCTCCATGGCTTCTTCAGCCAGAATAGCGGAAGCGGTATGATGCCCGTGTCCGGCTCTAGAGTTTGGAGGAAACCGGGTGATGATGTAATCGGGTTTAAAGGTTCGAATTACACGCACCACATCTTTTAGGATTTCTTCTTTTCCCCAGATTTCAAAAGTTTCTTCGGGATTTTTGCTGTACCCGAAGTCGACCGCACGGGTAAAGAATTGTTGTCCACCATCTGTAGCCCTTGCCCTCAGAAGCTCTTGGGTTCTAAGAAGGCCGAGTTCAGAACCTAGCTCATCGCCAATTAAATTTTGACCCCCATCGCCCCGGGTAAGGCTTAAATAAGCCGTTTCATATTTGGCTCCATTTTCAAGCCAAGCGATGAGGCGTGTATTTTCATCGTCGGGATGGGCAGCCAGGTAAAGCACCTTACCGGTATTTTGAAGCTTTTGAATTTCATGAAGAATTTCAGAGGATGCATTTCCCTGGTAAGTAGGTATTTGCGCCGTAGCTAAGGCTGGAATTAAAAGGGATAAAAGGAAGAGCTTTCGCATGGTAAATAATTTCTAGGCCAAACATACAGATTGTTTGGTTCTGCCCGAAATGCAAAGCACTGGAAAGCGTAGTTGGAAGGGCTGTTTCCCTTTCGCAAATAGCCATTGGTAGACTTTGCTGTTTAGTTGTTGAGGCGTTGAGGTGTTTAGGCGTTAAAGTACTCAATTTCAGCACATCCAGTCACTAGTCACTAGTCACTCAGAGTTGATGGTTGATAGAGTTGTTGAGGCGTTGAGGCGTTTAGCTATTGATGCCGTAATTTCTGGCAGGTTCAAGATTCCTATTTCCTATTACCAATTTCCTAATACCCCACCCAGCTTTTGGCTTTTCGCTTTTAACTTTTGGCTAGATTTATCGGTAAGATCCTGAATATCAAGTCTTCTAGTCACCAGTCACTAGTCACTCCTGTTGGGTCGTTTAGCTGTTGATGCCGTAATTTCTGGCAGGTTCATGAATCCTAATGCCTCAAGCTGCTGTTGGCTCTTGGTATTTCAATTCCCCATTAAATCCCTGGTAACCAATATTATGAGCGCAACTCTTTTCCGTACCGCCCCTATTTATCATCAATCGGTTTAGCTTTTTTCTTAGGAATGGCAACTTGCCCTGAAGTAACTGTTCCTGCAATAATGTAAGGTGAGATTAAGGGAGTTATGTACTCCTTAATTTCAATCTCTGGAAGCAGAAACATGGATTCAAGATTTATTTCAATTTCGCTTTCCAATAAGTTTCCGGAAATAATTTGGAAACCTTCCTTTCCTTCCGATTGGCTTTCCCAGTGAAAATGAATTTCCATATTTACCAGTTGATAATTAGAGGTATCAATTTCTAGGTTAAAGGTTCCATCCGGACCGGTTTTCATCTCCTGAATGACTTTAGATTTGTGCAAAACTTTTACCATAGCACCTTCTAAGGGGGCATTGGTAATTTTGTCTTTTACCAATCCATTAACTAGGAGTGTATCACTGTGACTCACCGAAATAGAGGTGTCACTATTGTTCTGGGCCATTGTATCCATAGGTGCAAGGGAAAGACCAAGGAAAGCAAGTAATGAAGCTGAAAAAATTCCAATATTGGGCAAATTCACCCTTGAGTTAAAGGAAGAGACCTGAGATAAGTTAAATCTTCCACAACCATTAAAATCTTCAGGTATAGGTTGCTTGGTGAAATCATGCACATTTCTCTTACAAGAGGAACAAGATCGCGTGGTCTCATCTTTTTTATCCATTTTGTCCCAATGAACATCACATGCATAATTTATTTTCACCATAATTTTCTGTTTTAATCTTAATCTACCGATGCACATTCAGGTTTACGCTTTTAGCGCTCCTCGAAGATACTAAAATACGACCTTGCCCATTGTTGTATTTCCTAGTTCCTATTTCCTAGTTCCTGTTAAGCTCGATTCCTCTGACGGTGCAGTCTGAGCCTACGACCGGGTTTATAGTTGAGAGTTGATGGTTGAGAGTTGATGGTTGAGAGTTGATGGTTGAGAGTTGATGGTTGAGAGTTGATGGTTGAGAGAGTTGTTGAGGCGTTGAGGTGTTTAGCTATTGATGCCGTAATTTCTGGCAGGTTCAAGATTCCTATTTCCTATTACCTATTTCCTAATTCCCCACGCAGCTTTTGGTTTTTCGCTTTTAGCTATTGGCTAAATTTGTCGGTAAGATGCTGAATATCAGGATTTCTTGTCACTAGTCACTAGTCACTAGTCACTCATAGTTGATGGTTGAGGGTTTATGGTTGATAGAGTTGTTGAGGCGTTGAGGCGTTGAGGCGTTTAGCTGTTGATCCGTTAATTTCTGGTAGGTCCAAGATTCCTATTTCCTAGTACCTATTTCCTATTACCCCAAAGGGCATTTGATCTGTGCATTTGTAAGCTGTTGAATTTCAGTACATCCAGTCACTAATCACTAGTCACTAGTCACCCCTACCCTCTTGATGGTCTATTTTCCATATTTTCACAGAATGAAAAACATAGTCCTTTTCCTTCTTTTGCCCCTATTCGCGCTCTCTCAAGGAAACTGTTCCGATCCAGGGTTTCGGGACTTTGATTTTTGGATCGGGGATTGGGTGGTTTATAATGGTGAGAACATCGTAGGACATAGTAGCATAAAACCCATCTTAGATTCATGCGTGATTGAAGAAACCTGGTCTGGTGCCTCTGGGTCCAACGGAAAAAGCTTTAATTCTTATTTCCCCGAAAGGGAGGAATGGGAACAAACCTGGGTAGACAATTCTGGATCAACCATCCATTTTACCGGAAAATTAATAAACGGAAACATGGTCATGCATGCCCAAAACCTAAGAGGGAATTCTCCGGTTTACTATGAAATGACCTATTTCCCCAAAGCCAACGGAAATGTTCAGCAGGTTTGGAAACAAAGTTCTGATGAGAAGAAAACCTGGATCGTTTTGTTTGACGGACTTTATAAAAGGAGGTAAAAGTGAGTATTAGAATTCTTCTCCTATTTCTATGCTTGACCAATGCCAGCATTTATGGTCAGAAAATTTTCGTGAATGGGGTGAGTTTTGTTGCTCCACCGAATAAGATTCAAGCGGAGGTTTTCGATCCCGTAGTTGCCCTTGAGGCCAATTGGATCACCCTCATGCCCTATGCCTATTGCAGAGAGAACTCTACCAAGGTGCATTTTGAATACCAGGGCCAATATTGGGGGGAAAGCGTAAAGGGTACTGCCAAATGCATAGAAATGGCCCATGCTAAAAACCTTAAGGTCTTATTGAAACCACATGTATGGATGAGAGGTGTGTTTACTGGCGACTTTCATGCCGGGACCGAAGAGGACTGGAAGGATTTTGAAAAGGAATACTCCAATTACATCCTCACCTTTGCTAAACTTGCTGATTCAATGAAGGTTGGGGCTTTTTGCATTGGGGTTGAACTTAAAACCTTTGCCCTAAACCGACCTGATTACTGGAGACGGTTGATTCAGGAGGTTAGGGAAATTTACCATGGTCCTATTACCTATGCCGCCAATTGGGACTCATTCAATTACATCCAATTCTGGAACGATTTAGATTTTATTGGAATTGATGCTTACTTCCCCCTAAGCGAGGAAAAATCTCCCTCCAAAGCATCCATCATCCAGGCCTGGCAACCTTATATTGAAGAAATGGAAAAACTGCATAAAAAATTTCAGATTCCGGTGGTATTTACGGAATACGGTTACCGTTCAAGGGACTTTTCCTTAAAAGAACCCTGGGATTCTGAATACTCTTCCTCGGAAGAGGCAAATCATGAAATCCAATCTACCGCTTACCTGGCGCTTTTTGAAGCTCTGGATGAAAAAGACTGGTTTCTAGGCGGCTTTGTTTGGAAATGGTTCCACAACCACCAGCATATTGATGGCCAGACCAATAACCGTTTTAGTCCCCAAAACAAACCAGCAGAAAAAACCTTACGGGAGATCCACCAAACAAGAATCAGGAAATTTAATTAGTAAAACTGCCGAAGTCCTCTTATATTTTCAGCTTAAAATAAATACCCTATGAAACATATTTTAATTCCAACGGATTTCTCTGATTGTGCCCATTATGCCTTTGAGGTGGCGGCTCAAATTTCTCGCAAAAGCGGAGGAACCCTTCACCTAGTTCATGTTTATGAGCGTCCGGTTTACGATGTACACAACCCTGGAATTGATATCATGGAAAACTCCAAACTTCGCAAGCATATTGACGAAGAAATGGAAAAGTTAAAGGAGGCTGAATTTGCAAAGGATTTAAAAATAAAAACCCACGTAATTCCTGACCGAACCCTAACCGAACTCCTTGAATCTGACGGTTATAAAGACCTTGACCTTATCGTTATGGGCTCTCATGGGGCCTCTGGCTGGAAAGAATTATTGATTGGGTCAAATACCGAAAAAGTGGTTCGTACCGCCAATTGCCCTGTAATCACCGTTAAAAAGCGACATGAGAACTTTACCTTAAATGATATTGTTTTCGCATCAACTTTCTATACCGAAGTTGAATCGGTTTTTCCGAAAATCAAGAGAATTGCTGAGCTTTTTGAAGCTACCATTCACTTGGTTAAAGTGGTTACCCGTACCCACTTTGAAACCACCCTTCTTTCCTATAAACTTATGAACGATTTTGCCGAAAAATTTGAGCTTAAAGATTATTCGGTAAATACCTTCAACGATGACGACTTAGAGGATGGAATCATTCATTTCTCTGAGCATATAAATGCCGATATGATTGCCCTTACCACCCACGGTAGAACCGGGTTCAGTCATATCATTAATGGTTCATTGGCCGAGGACGTAGTAAACCACGTGAACCGGCCGGTTTTATCCGTAAAAATTAAAGAGAAAAAGGTGAATTATGGGGTCATTTTCCCTGATTAAATCCCCAGTTTCTGTTTCTAAACCAAAAAAAGGCTGTCCGTTTGGATGGCCTTTTTTAATCTCATGCATACCTTCTTTCTGAAATAGGTCGCTCATCAAGCCAGTTTCTGAATTTCCTTTTGTAATTTGAGCCCCCTAAAAATCACACCATGAAAATACGTACTCTGGTTCTAGCCATCCTCCTTCCTTGGATGATGTTTGCTCAAAGTCCTGTGCTAAAACTTAAAACCGGAACCTTTGCCCTACCGGAAGGGGTTCAAGAATTGGCCTTTAAACAAGCCGTTGATGCAGCTTATTACGGCTATCTTCAATCTCATCAAATTCTCTCCTCCGCTGAAAAAAAGGAATTGGAATCAAAAGGGATTGTGGTATTGGATTATCTCCCAGAGAAAACCTATCACGTTAAGATCTCTTCTTCCGTAAATTGGAATGAAATTGAATCCAATAAATTGGTTCGGACCTTAATGCCCATTCCTCCTAATCAAAAGCTTCAGGCTCATTTGGCCAAAGGGAATTACCCAAGTCATGCCTTAATTACCCCAGATATCATCCGAATCAGAGCCTCCCTTTTCAGAGGGGTGAATCCAGAATCGGCTTCAGCCATTTTAACCCAGGCTGGGTATTCTAACCACCAATACCACTCCCCTACTCATACCATCATTCTTGACCTGGATGTGAAGGAAATTGAAAAACTGGCCGAAGTATCGGTCTTTTCTTTCCTAGCCCCCATTGAACCAGATCCTGAGCCTGAAAATCTTGTGGGAAGAACCAATCATAGATCCAATGTTCTGGATACCCGTTATGCCGGAGGAAGAAAATACGACGGAACCGGTGTTTTGGTAGGTATGAATGATGATGGAACCATCGGACCTCATATTGATTACCAAGGCAGGGTTGACCAGAGCTTTGTTTCAGGAAATTCAGGAAATCATGGAGACCACGTTGCTGGAACCATAGTTGGTGCAGGAAACATTGACCCTACCACAGAAGGAATGGCCCCAGGTGCTTCTCTTTATGTGTATAATGTTTGGGACGCCATCGACTTCATCGACACTTATTATTTCAATCCAGGCATTCGACTTACCTCTACCTCCTATGGTAATGGTTGCAATGCTGGTTATACTGCTTATGCCCGTACTGCTGATCAGGACGTACGTCAACTTCCTTCCTTAATGCATGTTTTCTCAGCAGGTAACTCGGGTACCTCCAATTGCGGATATGGAGCCGGATCTGGATGGGGCAACATCACGGGAGGTATTAAAGCGGGTAAAAATGTAATGGCCATTGGAAACGTACTGTATACCGACGCATTGGCAAATTCATCGTCTAGAGGACCTTCTTCTGACGGAAGAATCAAACCCGATGTTTGTGCAGTAGGTACTTCGGTACTTTCAACCATCGACCCCAATACCTATGCTTCTTTTACCGGTACATCCATGGCTTGTCCTGGGGTAACCGGAACCATGGCTCAATTGTACCAGGCTTATAAAACCCTTTATGGATCTGAGCCCGATGCAGGGATGATCAAGGCCATCTTATTGAATACAGCCGACGATAAAGGAAATCCAGGACCCGATTATAAATATGGCTGGGGCCGAATCAATGCCCATAGAGCCGTTGAACAAATTGAGTCTTTCTCTTTAATCACTGACTCCATCTCCAATGGAGGTAATAAAACCTTCAACATCCCTGTAAATACCAACCTGAGAGAGCTTCGGGTAATGGTTTATTGGACCGACTTTGAAGGAAGCGCTGGAGCCTCGGTGGCCCTAGTGAATGACCTTGACATTACTCTGACCGAAGGGGGAAATACTTTTTCGCCTTGGGTTCTTGACCCCACTCCTAATGCTTCCAATCTAAATGCCCCAGCTACCACAGGTGTTGATGATTTGAACAATATGGAGCAGGTTTTCATTGCCAATCCCGCTCAAGGTACTTATACCCTTAATATTTCTGGAACTGCTGTTCCTATGGGTCCTCAAAAATTTTATGTGGTGATCACTTCCGTGGAAGAGGAAATGGAATTAACCTATCCAATGGGAGGGGAAGCTTTCGTTCCAGGCACTCAAGAGACCATTCGTTGGGATCATACCGGAGGTTCTGGCAATATTACCCTTGAATACTCTACCGATAATGGAGCTACTTGGAATCAAATTTCAAACTCAATTAGCGGAGGAGCCAATTATTATAACTGGACTCCCTCCTTTTCTATTACCACAGAACAGGCGAAAATCCGCGTAAGCAGAGGAAGCCTTGTGGATGAATCAGACACAACCTTTGTAATTGCGCGTGTACCGAATGGATTGCAGGTTGACATGGCCTGTCCGGATTCGATGACATTTTCATGGAATGCCACTTCCGGAGTTTCCGACTATGAATTGATGATTTTAGGTCCGAAGTACATGGATTCACTGATTCATGTTTCTGGGGCTACTTCGGTTACCGTTGGAGGGATAAACCCTTTTCAAGAACAGTGGTTTACCATTCGTTCAGTATTACCCAACGGGGGTAAAGGAAGAAGGGCCATTGCCATAAATCCTGCTACCGGATTGAAGAACTGCAACCTGACCAACGATGTTAACCTCGCTGAGATCCTTTCCCCTCAGAGTCCTGAATTGGCTTCTTGCCTAAGCCTTGATTCGCTTGAAATAGAGGTGCTGATTACCAACGATGGGGCAGATACAGCTCAAGGAGTTAATCTTTATTACCAAGTAAACGGAGGTACCATTAATTCAGAGCCGCTTGGATTAAGCTTGGCTCCAGGAGGCAGTGTAAATCATGTTTTTAATGGAAGCCTTAATCTTTCAAGCCCTGGTATTGTAAACCTAAAAGTTTGGGTAGACATGCCTTCTGATCAAAATGCATTCAATGACACCATTGACTTAGACTTAGAGGTTTATTCAAGCACCTTGGTTAGTTTACCTTATACTCAGAACTTTGATGGATTTGTGACCTGTGCTACCAGCATTGATTGTGGGGCAACCATTTGTAATTTGAATTCAGGCTGGAGAAATTTCAACTCTACCATTTCAGATGCACACGACTGGAGAACCCATTCCGGGTCAACTTCTTCTTCTACTACAGGTCCAACTGGCGACCATACCGGTGGCGGAAATTACCTCTACACTGAAGCTTCGGGTGGCTGTAATTTTGTAACGGCAATAATGGCTAGTCCATGCATTGATTTGAGCACAACTACCCAGCCTTTTATGAGTTTCTGGTATCATATGTATGGAGCCCGTATGGGATCTCTTCATATAGATGTTTTGGTTGATGGAAGCATCGACGAAGATGTTTGGGTTCAACCCGGGGCAGTAGGAAATTTCTGGGCCCAGGACTCTATTGATTTGTCGGCCTATAATGGGAAGGTAATTCAGGTTTTATTTAGAGGTATTACAGGTGAGGATTACCGTTCAGATATGGCCATTGACGATGTCCGTTTCCGGGATGCCTTTACGCTTACCGCGGATTTTGAACATAGCGGCGACTGTGTATCAGACCCCATTACTTTCACGGATCAAAGCATCGGAAACCTTGTTTCTTGGGCTTGGGATTTCGGCCCGAATGCCAGTCCGGCAACAGCCACAGGACAAGGTCCGCATACCGTTAACTTTACAAGCACCAGCAACTTGGTTAGCCTATTGGTAACAGATTCTGACGGAGGAACGGATAGCTTTTCGAATACAGTGGTTCTAGATACTACTCCAACTGGAAACATCTCTTTCACAAATCCGAGTCCGGGCACCTATAATTTCGATGCTCAATCACCCAATGCCAATAATTATTCATGGACCTTCGGGGATGGAAATTCTTCTACTCAAGCAAATCCTAGTCATACCTATTCATCCAATGGGAATTATACCGTAACCGTTGTGATTTCTAATCCCTGCGGATCTAAGGCTATAACGGAAACCGTAAATGTGAGCAACCTTAGCTTAGAAGATGAAGAGGCCATGCCTTTAAGGTTTTACCCCAACCCTACTCTGGGCGTATTGAACCTTGAATCTGGCGATTATGATTTGACTTATTCTTTGGTTAATGCCCTTGGAGAAAGCGTTTCATCTGGCTCATTAAGCAGTCGGTCTAAATCAAGCTTAAATTTATCCAGTCTACCCAATGGAATATATATTCTAGAGGTGATGAATGAAAATGAGGTTTACCGCTTTGAGGTGATTAAAACCCAGTAATAAGTCTGGTTTTAAATCAATTTAAAAAACCGCCTCATTCCAATTGTGAATGGGGCGGTTTTATTTTTAGGCATAAAAAAAACCACCTAGTTTTCACCAGGTGGTTATTAATTGAATGAGACTTAGCTTTTATTGAGCTATTAACACTTCATGCCAAAGGCCTAAATTGGTTTCCACCCGAACCAAATACGTTCCCTTTGGAAGGCTTCCTGTATTTAATTCGACTTGATTCCGTTCGTCTTGTACATTTATCTTATCCACTACCTGTCCGGTAATTTGAAGGATTTCCACGCCAAGAACGCGCACCCCTGAATTTGCATTCCAATCAAGTTTTACATTGCCTTGACTTGGATTTGGATAAAGACTGAAGGCATTCTTTAGAATTTCTTCCTCAAGCCCGATGCAGTTGGCAATTTCAACTTGAGTGGTATCGAGGCATCCATTTCCATCCTCAACAATAAGGTCATAGGTTCCATAAGTAAGTCCGCTCACGGGTGAGGTAACTGCATTTCCATTCAACCTTACGGTTTTGGATCCGGTTCCCCCGCTCGTGCTAAAGGCAAATGAACCGTTATTGGTTCCATCATCACAAACCACGCTAAAAACATAGGTTGAAATAGGACCTGGTCCTACCAAGTTCACCGTTTGACTAATTGAACAGCCATTGGTATCCATTACAGAAACTGAGTGAAACCCAGTAGACACATTGGTAAAAACCGAATCCGTACCAAAAGAACCCCCATCTAGACTGAAAGCAAATGGGCCATTCCCTGGTTGCATTTGAACGGTAAAACCTCCAGGTTCACCAAAGCAGGCAGGGGGATTGATGGAAATATTAGAAATCTTCGGATTGTCAAGTCCATATACATGAATTTGAGAGGTATCTAAGCTACACCCGTTTGCATCGTAAACAAGTACCGAGTAAACCCCAGCAGATAACCCTGTGAAAACACTGTCAGTTCCGAAGGTGGCACCATTGTTAACCGAGAATGAATAGGGTTTGGTTCCTCCAGTAACCTGCACCTGAATGGATCCAGAATTGGAGCCAGGACAAGCGGAAGAATCTGAATCTACCGACACCACATCAAAGCCAAGGGCTGAAACAATCTCAAAGCTTAGGGAATCAAAAAGGGTATCACCGCCCGCTGAATTAGCAACAATAAGTTGAACATTGTAAAACCCAACTGAATCAAAGGCAATCACCGGGTTTTGGTTAGTGTCCACAATTTGACCGTTGGGTCCAGTAAAGGTCCATTCCCATTGGCTAGGGAAATTGGAAGACAAATCTTGGAAACCAACCAGCTCTCCTTGGCAAATTACCGTGTCACTAAGGCCATATGCAACCACCGGAGCCGCTTGAGGCTGACAAACAGGAGAGGTTGCCAGGTTAGCCCTTCTAGGTGAATTGGCCATAACGGTTAACATTCTTGCCTTTTGATCTTGGGTGAAAATATTCATGCAAGCATCGTTGGTATAATCCATGTAATTTTCAATCATATCAACGGTTCCACAAGACGTATGATTGGATGGACATCCGAAATTAGAGCCATCAGATGCCGGGGTATCGTTGCAGAAATCGTCTTGACTACAACCTCCATCACCCCAGATATGACGCAGACCAAGCCAGTGTCCAATTTCATGGGTTGCGGTTCTACCTAAATTATAAGGACCAGGGTATGGATTATGGGGAGGTCTTCCCGTATACTTATGCCCGATCACTACACCATCGGTACTGGCTGCCCCAGAAGAGAACAAGCCTGGCAAGCCTGAACCTGTTGGAAATTGGGCATAACCCAATAAGCCCCCACCTAGGTCAAGGCACCAATAATTGCAATAAAACTCAGGATCCCACTGGGTATTCGGTTTGATGGTATTGTCTATGTACGATGTGTTTGAATAAGGAGGAGAGGAAAACCCTTTCGCATTTCGGTCAACCCGATTCACTCCTGGTTCTGCCATTAAATTGCCCATTGGGTCATAAAGGGCTGGGCAAAACTCAATCTCAACATCGGCCCCGTCTGGATGAGAATTAAATCCAGGGGTTCCGGTCATTTTTCTGAAATCTTCGTTTAAAACATCAATTTGAGAAAGGACTTGGGCATGGGTAATGTTTGAATTGGTACCAACATCCTCTCCATCATGGATTACATGAAATACTATGGGAATGGTAATTATAATAGACGCTCCTTGACGCTTTTGCATGGTTGCTGGAAGTTCCTTGGCCATCCATTCTTCAAAATCTCCGAGGCTACCCAATTCAGGATGCCTTTCTCGTAAGGCTTGATCTGCTTCCATGGTTGAGCACCTTTCAATGGATTCTTGACCTTGCGCTAAGCCGAGGATTCCAAAGAGGAAAATGCTCAGGAAAAAATAAAAATTCGGTTTTTTCATGATGTGTATTTAATGGCGGGCAATTTACTTACTTTTACCCGAAAGATAAAATTAGAACATGAGAGATAAGACTCTGATTCTTAACGAAGAAGATATTACCTTAAGGATTCGAAGAATGGCTTGGGAGCTATTTGAAAAACACCAAAACCAAAAGGAACTGATAATTGCTGGGGTTTACTTCCGCGGGTTTGAATTAGCTAAACGACTGGCTAAGAGGCTTCAGGAAATTTGCGACTTAAAAATTTCCCTGGCCGAACTGCATATAGACAAGGAAAAACCATTTGGGCAAACCACAGAAGTAAAAGGGTTAAAAGAAGATTTTGAAGGGAAATGCATTGTGGTTGTTGACGATGTATTAAACTCGGGTAAAACCATGATCAATGCCCTTCAGCCCTTCCTAATTAAGCGGGTGTATAGCATTACCACGGCAGTCTTGGTTGATCGAAATCACAATAGGTTTCCTATTAAAGCCGACATAATTGGTTTATCTTTAGCCACCACCCTACAAGAACATGTAGATGTTCAATTAGAAAATGAATCCGTATATCTTACATAATAACTTATGCTAACACCTCCTGATAAGTACGAGGTTAAAGAAACCAAAACAGGCATTTATTGGATTGAAGACGATGGGATATTGGTTTCCGTACCTTTTAAAGATGCCCCGAAACTAAGCATTGAGGAATCAAAACAGCAAATGTTAGATTTCATGGAAGAGTTTCAGAACCAAAAGTTCTGCATGCTGATGGATGCCCATGTGAACCAACAAACTAGCAAAGAGGAGCGGGAGTTTTCTGATGAATGGCTTCCAAAAGTGGTATTGGCCTTAGCGGTCATTGTATACAACCCCTTGGGCAAAATGATGGTGAACATGTATTTGGGCTTAAAGCCACCTCCCTACCCACTTAAAATGTTTGGTCCCAATGAGGTAGAAAAAGCAAAGGATTGGCTCAGGACTTACCTTTAATGTTGAGCTCAATCAACCTTTGAAGATCATCTACAGGGTTTATGGTTTTTCCGGTGTGGAATTCAAAATCAGCTTGCTGATAAATAGGCAACCTTTCTTCGTAAATCTGCCTTAATTTTTGCTCTGGGTTTTCATGGTGCAATAAGGGCCTGTGTTTAGCCTTTTTGGTTCTTTCAATCAGAACGTTCAAGTCTGTATTCATGAAAATCACCAGCCCCAATTTCTTTAGCCTTTCCATGGCATTGGGTATGGCAGGCATTCCACCTCCTGTGCTAATTACCATTGGACCGGGGACTTCCAATAAATAGTCCAGGCATTTTGACTCAAATTCACGAAAAGAGGCCTCACCTTCGTTTTCAAAAATTTCTGGAATGGATTGTCCTTTCCACTCCGAAATCCACCGATCTGAATCAAAGAATTCATAATCCAGCTGAACGGCTATTTGATAACCTATAAAAGATTTGCCAGAACCCGGCATTCCTATGAGAACTACATTCTTCATTTAGGCAGGGGTGAATTGGGCTCTTGAGCGAAAGATTTATATACCTGCTTATCTAAAAATACAGGTGCCAACTTGTTTAGAAGCAGGATTAGCTTTCCTTCACGGGTCAATACTAGTTTTCTTTTTCTTCTCTCAACCGCTATAAAAACTTTTTCAGCAACGGTTTCTGGCTGCATCATTTTCCCTTCTTCTCGCGGGGTATCCCCTTGAATGCTTCCATCAGGCAGAAGAGCGTTTTTTCTTGTATTGGTATTGGTAAAGCCAGGACAGGCCAGTAATACATGCAAACCTGTTTTCAGGTTTTCGGTGCGAAGGGTATCAATAAACCCGTTCACGGCATGTTTACTAGCAGAATACGCGGTTCTACCCGGAAGCCCTTTGAATCCAGCTACCGAAGAAACCCCCACAAAACTACCTTTGGATTTCAAAAGTTCCGGAACGGCGTATTTGGCCCCATAAACTACCCCCCAGTAATTGGTGTTCATCACCTTATGAAATACTTCCATGCTGAGCTCTTGAAATAAACCCTTCATGGTTATCCCCGCATTGGCAATAAACAGGTCAAGCTTTCCAAATTTCTCAATGCATGCAGCAACAAGTTTTTGATTCTCATCTTCAATGGATACATCCATTTGAACCGCAAGTATATTATCTTCTTTAAGCTTGCAAAGAGACTTGGTTTTATTCAAACCCGATTCACTGCGTGCAGCGATTACCAAATTCCAACCTTGTTCCGCATACTTTTTGGCCAATGCCCTTCCGATTCCGGAGGAGGCCCCTGTTATAATGGCAACCTTGTTTTTCATTCAGAAGAAGGTAAATTGCTTCGATTTTTGAAGTGATGAAAGTAATAGAAATCTCCAAAACAAGCCATATAAAAAGCTTTCACCAGCTGCCGTTTAGCCTTTATAAAGACAGCCAGGCATGGATACCCCATGTTTATCAGGAAGTTGAAGATGTCTTTGCCCCAACAAAAAATCCCTTTTTCAAGCATGGAACCGCCAAAAGGTGGATTGTCTTGGATGCGAAGGGGTCTTGCATTGGTAGAATTGCTGCCTTTGTCAATAAAAAAAGAGCCTTTGATGAGTTTCAACCTACAGGTGGAATAGGCTTTTTTGAGAGCCAAAACAACCAGGCCTTAGCAAACCTCCTTTTTAATACCGCTAAAAATTGGCTTGAAGAGCAAGGGATGAAGGCCATGGATGGTCCCATTAACTTTGGGGAAAGAAATAAGTACTGGGGCTTATTAATTGACGGGTATGAACACCCACCCAATTATGGAAACAATTACCACCTGCCTTACTATAAAGACCTATTTGAGTCTTATGGTTTCAAAATCTACTTTAAGCAATACTGCTTCAAGCGTGAGGCCATTGCCCCATTGCCCGAAAAGTATGAGCGGATTGCCGCCTCGGTACTTAGAAACCCCAATTACGCTTTTAAGCCCATGAATGCTAAGCGGTTTTACGCTTACGCGGAAGAGTTTCAGGAGGTTTATAATCAAGCTTGGCAAACCCATGACAACTTTAAACCCATGCGTCTTGAGCAAGCCCGAAAAGCCCTTAAAACCATGAAGCCTATTCTTGACCCACGGGCAGTATGGTTTGCTTATTTTAAGGGAAAACCTGTGGGATTTTTAATTTTCCTGCCTGACATTAATCCCATCATCAAAAAAATCAATGGAAATATGAATCTATGGGGGAAACTTCGGTTTCTCATCGAGTTCAAATTGAACAAACCAAAAAACTTATGGGCGGTGGTTTTTGGTTTTCATCCGGAACACCAGAAGAAGGGTTTGGAGGCAGGCCTTTTTCAAGAAATCAAGAATCATTTTGGAAAAAACCCTCCTTATGAGGAGATATTTATTAGCTGGATCGGGAGTTTTAATCCAAAAATGCTGCACATCAACCGAAGCCTTGGCTCCAAACATTACCAAACTTTGGCTACTTATCGGCATATTTTCGACCCAAGCATCCCTTTTAAACCCTGTCCTAGCATAGATTAGCGAAAGGATTTATCGGTAAATCAATAGGTTAAGTAAAACTCCAAAAAAACCTCCAAAAAAACCTTTGCATATCTCAAAACTGCCTTTATATTTGCACTCCCTTTTGAAAGAAGGACGACTCGATAGCTCAGCTGGTAGAGCATCACACTTTTAATGTGAGGGTCCTGGGTTCGAGCCCCAGTCGAGTCACAATATTTAAATGGTTAATTTGGGGTTCCGAGTTGACCATTTTTTTTTAGCGTTCTTTTCTAAAGGCCCTGGTGGCGGAATTGGTAGACGCGCAAGGTTGAGGGCCTTGTGTACGTAATAGTACGTGCTGGTTCGACTCCAGTCCAGGGCACCAATCAAAATTAACATCACTTCACCCCATTTTCTTATGAACTTTGACGGTTTCAATCCATGGCACAAGGTTAGTACCGGAGCCAAAGCACCGGAATACGTAACAGGAATTATTGAAATTCCTAAAGGTAGTCGTGCTAAATATGAGCTTGACAAAGAAAGCGGTATGTTGAAGCTAGACCGGGTACTTTACTCGTCTATGTATTATCCAGCCAACTACGGGTTTATTCCTCAAACCTACTGCGACGACAAGGATCCCCTTGATATTTTAGTATTGTCGCAAATTGACGTAGTTCCAATGTGTATGCTTTCAGCTCGGGTAATTGGCGTTATGCGAATGCTGGATGGTGGAGAACACGATGATAAAATCATCGCTGTAGCTGAGAATGACATGAGTGTAAATTACATCAATGACATTTCTCAAATTCCTCAGCATTTCCTGAGAGAAATGAGACATTTCTTTGAAGACTATAAAAAATTAGAGAATAAAACCGTTCAAGTGAACAAGTTCCAAAGTGCCGAAATAGCCAAGGAAATTGTTGCCCAGGCTATGGAAGATTATAAAGAGCTTATAGCCTCTCCTGTTGCTCCCTAAGCCTTATTGATAAGATTCTAAACCGGTTAAGATTTCCTTCAAAAGGTTTTCTAACCGGTTTTTTTCTGCCTTGAGCGTAGATAATTCCTTATTCAATTCTTTAAGTTGGCTTTCTTTTACCTCCACTACCCCATTGTTGAAAGAGATCTCATCCTCGTAGCCTCCAATCTCCTTTTTCATTTCCAGGATCTCAACCTGAATTTCGGCAAGCTCAGGATTATCCTCTTCCATCTTTTTAACTTTAGCCTCAAGCTTTTTAATCCCTTTCTTATTTTTCTTTATTCTAGAAGCTAGCTTCTTATTGTCTTTAGCCGCCCTCTTCATCTCCTTCCCAGCAGATTTTATTTCACGCTCCTTCGACTTAATTTCCTTTTCAACCTTCTTAATCTCATCAGGAAGGTATTCAGAATAGTATTTGGTAACAAAGAAAGAAAGGAAACCTTTCATTCGCTGGTATTCCTCAGGAAATTGATAAGGATCCACGTAAACATCGTAGCCCAACCTAAAGGCCATGTTTATTCGAATTCTATTGTTCTGATTGAAAAGGTAAATCAATAGGTCGCCCCGTTTATCAGTTACCTGGTTGATTACAATTTTTTCAGCCACCCAAACCTGGTCTTGCTCTCTGAGCTTTTGGTCTAAATGCTCTTTAACAAAATCTTTCGCGGCATCCTCAACTCCATCCATATTTCCTGAAACAAGGGCCGTTTCAACATAAGTGGTCACCCCATTGATTAACATGCTATCAGTAGACTGTTCTGGGGGTAAAATAGTCTGGCCATTCAGACTTGTAGCACCAAGAAGTAGAAAGGCAGATAAGGCGAGAGTAGTTAATTTAAGCATGGTATTTATTTTGGGGTAAAATAGTGGATTACTCTAAAGTAAAAAATGACCTTTTTGGGATAAAGCATAGCCTAAAGATAAGGCCTAATAAGAAGGTTATTGAGTTATTTTTAGATACCTAAATTGAAGGACCAAGAAAAAAGCCTAAGGCCCTTTGATCCTGCCTTTTTCATCCCTATTAAAACTCAATAGGATTTATTAGGGATGGTTTCAGGAAAGTAATGAAGATTGAAGTTTTGCTAGATTCTCTCCAATTGGAATGCAAAATTCGTATAAAGGGGGCTGAACAAGGGAGGATAATCACACCCTTCCCAACCCTTCTGCCCGGGGCCGCTACCCGCATGCCCCAGTTCAAACCTCGGGAATTCTTCAATTATTAATCGTTTATTAAACGTGTATAAACGTTTAAAAATGGTTTCTCATCCTTGGTTTGAAAAATTACCCATTGGCATGCAAACCAATGGTATTTCCCTCACTGTCTCTGAAAAATGCCATAAAACCAACATCTTCCGAAATTCTAGTTTTGGGGATGAGAATTTTCCCTCCATTTTCCTCTATCCTTTTTAAAACAAGGTCTATGCTCGGGTTGGCATTAAGATATAATAATGGACCCCCGCTTTGGGCTGGCTCATGAAACTCTGAGGCCGCAATGCCCCCGGAAACTTTACCTGAACTTGGATCCATCGGAAATACATACATTTTCATTTCACCATTGTCCATAAAGTCCATATTTATTTTAAAAATCCCTTCATAGAAATCCTTAGCCCTTTCCAGTTCAATGGCTGGAATCTCAAACCAATTGATGGCATTTGCATCTGCATTCATATTTTTTATTTAAGTCTTCTTATTCGCAATTTCAATGGACTGATTTACCCACTTAGCCAATTTATCCGGGTCCTCTAATACTTCAGATGGAACCTCCCAATAAGGCATTCCCTTTCCTTTTTTCTCAGAGCCATAGGGCTTCATTCCTGCCATCTCATATTGGGATTGGTTGGATTCGTTAACCTTCAATCGAAAAACATCACCTCCAATCATGCCAAACATTTTGCCGTCTTTAAAAAACCCAATCCCCCCAAACATTTTTTTCGAATTAAAGCCCTTTACTTCTCTAAGTTGGTCTAAAACATGCCGATAAAAACTTTCCGAAACGGCCATTTAACCTCATTTTACAATGTTAACACATACAATCGCCTAACAAATTAGGTATTTCTTGTTAGTATGAGCCTATTAATCACTGAATTATTGAGAGGTTCCCTAGGAAGTAAGGCTTGGAAATCTAGTCTTTAATAGAAATAAGAAGATTGCGACTAAATTCATTCATCCTTCCATAGGATATACCTTAATTATATCTTAGCCGCCATGAACAGGTTGCACTCATTCACCGAAGAAAATTATTTGAAGGCCATCTATAAACTGGGTGGTCATGAAGGAATGGTTTCCACAAATGCCCTGGCTGAAGAATTGGAAACCAAGGCTCCTTCGGTAACCGATATGGTTCGCAAACTAAAAGACAAAAAACTAATCACCTATAAAAAGTACAAAGGCGTTCAGCTTACCAACGAAGGTGCCCTTGTAGCCATTAAGGTGATTCGTAAGCATAGACTGTGGGAAGTTTTTCTTGTGGATAAACTCCAGTTTGCCTGGGATGAAGTACATGAGGTTGCAGAACAATTAGAACATATTGTCTCGCCCAAGTTGGTTGATCGCCTGGAGTCCTTTTTAGAGTTCCCGAAATTTGACCCTCATGGTGATCCAATTCCTTCTAAGGATGGAGTTTTCCCCTCCAAGAATACCCATAAGCTTAGCCATTGTAAGAAGGGTAACTCGGGCTTTGTTAGGGGAGTTGAAAACGATGAAACCTCATTTTTACAATACCTTACCCACATTGGTCTTAGACTAAACGACCATATTAAGCTTGAAAAAGTATTTGACTTCGACGGTTCCATGGAAATAAGTATCAATAAGGGGAAACCTGTTCATATCTCACAAGAAGTAGCTGAAAACATCTTAATTGAATCCCTATGAGCAATAAAAAGCCACTTAGCTTTAAAAATAAAAAGGCTTCCTTCAATTATGAACTAATTGAAAAATACGTTGCCGGAATCGTTCTTCAAGGCACAGAAATTAAGTCTATAAGGGATCGTAAGGTGGCTTTTAATGATGCTTACTGTGTTTTCCTTAACGGGGAGCTATACCTGCGTGATTTTCACATTGCCCAGTATAGCCACGGAAACATTTACAATCACGAACCAACCCGGGAAAGGAAGTTATTATTGAAATCCAAAGAGCTTGAAAAACTTGAATCAAAGTCGAAAAATGTGGGGCTTACCATTGTTCCCACCAAGCTTTTCGTGAACGATAAGGGTTTTGCTAAAATGGAAATTGCCTTAGCAAAGGGTAAAAAGCAGTTCGACAAAAGGGAAAACCTAAAAGAAAAAGACGCCAAGCGGCAAATTGACCGGGTTAAGCGAAATTATAAGGCATAAAAAAAGGGTGGAAATTCCACCCTTTAATATTTAATGAGTTTAAGATTATTCCATCTTAAGGAAACTCTTCTTCCACTCTTTGGTCTCACCTAAAATTCTCAAGTGATATAAACCGGCAGGCAAATGCCCCAGGTCAAAGTCAAGACTTCCGTTTCCTTGCAAATACTCCAAGGAATGGTAAACCTTCTCCCCTAGCTCGTTATACACTTCAACTTGCATTTCATCACTTGACCAGGTTCCTTCAAATCCAATCTTAAATTGACCCGTATTGGGATTTGGATAAAGATTTATTGAACGATTGTCAGCCTGTTCAATACTGATCCGGTTTTCAACTTCATAGGTTCTTTGTTGAGAACATCCATTTCCATCAGTTACAGTAACCGTATAGAAGCCAGAGCTCAAATTTTGTATGTCCTGGGTTGTTTCTCCATTGTTCCATAAATATGAAACTGGAGTAATTACATTATTCACTTCAATATCAATTGCACCATCATTGCCCATTTGTTCATCCTTAACCTTAATTAAGCTGATCACAAAGGCAAGGGGTTGAGTTAAGGTTACCTGAGCAGTTTGCAGACAACCCTCGTCATCCTTAACGAAAATGGTATGAGTTCCAACAGGTAAATTGCTGAATACATTATTGCTTACATAATTAACTCCATCTAAACTGAAAAGCTTGGTTCCGGTACCTCCTGAAGCTGAAACTGTAATTTGGCCATCATTTGCCCCATTACAAGAAATATGCTTGGTAATACTAACCTGAATATTTAATGCTTGAGGATTATTAACCGTAATAATTGGCGCAGACGAAATACAGCCGTTCTCGTCCTTAACACTGAGCTGATAGGTTCCAGGACTTAGGTTAGGGAAAGAAGTATTGGTTACAAAGTTTTGACCATCAATGCTAAATAAATAATCACCTGTTCCTCCAAATCCTTGAACGGTAATCAAGGCATCATTGGCATTTCTACAAGAAATTGGATTCTGTAGGGTTGCTACAATTGAAAGCAAAGGAGGGTTTACTATCACCACCGAATTTGTAATGCCTTCACAGAGATTAGCATCTCTAATGCGAATGGCGTAATTCCCTCCAGATAGTCCTATGAATACATTGGAGCTTTGCCAAACCCCATTACCTCCAACAGAATATTCATAAGGTGGCGTTCCCCCTTCGGCTTGAACTGAAATTGAGCCGTCCTGCAAACCAGAGCAAGAAATATGATTTACAATCGTTGCGGTTCCTGTGATGATTTCAGGTTCAATAATTTCAATTTGTTTAATATCTGAAACGCATCCGGAGGCATCTTGAACGGTAACGTCATAAACCCCGGCGGCCAAACCTGTAAATTTATTTGAAAACCCGTAATTCTGGTTGTCAATACTAAAGGTATAAAGGCCCTGCACCCCTCCTTTTCCAACCACGGTAATTTCTCCATCGGTTTCACCATGACAAGATATATTACTGTAAACCACCGTGTCTACCAATAATTCTGTAGGTTGAGTAATGGTTATTGGGTCAAGGGTTATTCTACACCCTGAGCTGTCTTTAACCGTAACCTGGAACGAGCCTGCATCTAAATCCCGGTAAACGGAATCCGGCTGAAAACTCAGACCGTCCAGGCTAAATTCATATGGTTTTCTACCTCCTTGCACTGAAACTGAGAACTGTCCATCTCCTGACCTAAAGCAGGAAAGGTGATTATCAATTTGAATGCTTGCCATTAAGCTATCTGGTTCTTCAATAAATACGGTATCTGTCAAGAAGGTGCAACCATTCGCATCTTCAACAAGAAAGCCGTAAAAGCCCTCATTTAGATTGTAAAAATTGGCATTGGTTTGGAAAGAGTTTCCGCCATTTCTTGAGTATTTATAAGGAGTGGTTCCTCCTACTGCATTTACACGAATATGTCCATTTCCATCACCAGCACAAACAATATGATTTACCGGTAAATCTGCCTTTAAACTATCTGGTTCTTCAAGATTCACCGTAGCACTGGTTTCACATCCAGCGGTATCAACAGCTGAAATTCGGTAGGTTCCGGCTGGTAATGAATCGAAGAACGGTTCAGTTTGGAAGTTAATGTCATCTAAACTGTACTGAATTTGTCCTCTACCTCCAATTGGGATAATTGAAATATAGCCTGAGGAGTCTCCATTACAGAATATACCCGTATCAATACTTGTGGTTAAACTAAACCTTTGGGGTTGATGCACGGCAATAGTAATAATGGTATCCATGCAACCGGTTATGTCTTGAACATAGAAATCGTAAACTCCTGAATTCAGACCAGTGAAAACATTGCTTTGTTGGAATTGAGCCATTTGTGAATGACCATAAACCAGGGCACCTGTACCTCCTGAGGCAGTAATGGTCACCTCCCCGTCGCTTCCATTAAAGCAAGTTACGTGTTTATTCACCTTTGCCGAAGCCTTGATTTCGCTTGGCTCAGAAATCACAACGGGAGCATCAAAATCAACACATCCATATAAATCTCGAACCGAAATGGAATACGTTCCGGGCATAAGGTCTTCAAAAACTCCCCCATTTTGTTCAAAATTGGTTTGATCAATAGAGTAAGAAATTGGAGGTGTACCTCCTTCAACTACCACCGTAATGGTTCCATCATCAGCCCCGAAGCAAGTCACATTGGTTTTACCAACAGAATCCACATAAAGTGAATCAGGATTCTGAACGATAAAAATCTGAGAGGTATCGGTACACCCATTTCGATCCCGGGCAACAACTATATAACCAGATTCGTCCAGGTCTCTAAAGTTTCCACTAGGTTGGTATGGACCGAAATTAAGTGAAAACTCGATTGGAGGAACTCCTCCTGTGGCTGAAGCTGTTATAAATCCGTCATTCTCATCATGACATGTAATTCCGTTAACTAACTCTGCCGTAATTTCTACGATATCAGGATTTTCAACCGTAATTATATCTGATGTGTCTCCACATCCAGCACCGTCCGCAACAATTACCTGGTAATCGCCAGCCCCAAGACCAGAAAAGACACCAGAAGACTGAGGGCCGAAATTAAAGCCAGGTCCAACCAAGGTATATGCGTAAGAGCCATTACCCCCTGTTGTGGTTCCGGTGATCACTGCATCGTTCTCATTATTACAAGAAATGTTTTGGGTTAGCTGAGCATTTAACTCAATACCTGCAGGGTCTTCAGTTGAAACCGTGTCGTAGTCTTCACATCCCTTTGAATCTCTAAGAATAATGATGTACTCATTAGGTGGAAGATTGGTAAAGGTATTGGAAGACTGAAAGGTAATCCCTCCGTTGATTGAATACCTATAGGGGGGTGTTCCGGCTGTGGCGTTTACTGTAATTGTACCCGTATTTCCTTTGTTACATTGAACTGGACTTGTTTGAACATTAGCAATGTCAACCACAGGATTAAACCTAACCTGGGCAGTATCAGAGTTCACACTTTGACATCCATTCTCATTAACCTTAACCCAATAATCACCATCTTCCGTAATAATAAGGTCTTGGTTAACCTCGCCTAGCATTAAATTTCCATTCTTATACCATTGGTTTCCAGATATACTTGAAGACACCAATTGTACTACATCCCCATCACAGGCATTTACAATACCAGAAGGACTTACATTTGGTTTTGGAGGGGTATAATCTAAACGAACCGAAATGAAGGCAGTGTCATTACCACATCCTCCATCAACAACATACATATAGTTTCCCGCAGCCATATTGCTCGGGTTTTGGTCGTTGCTGGTTAAGTTTCCGCTAGGATTAAAAAAGTCACCCCCCGATACAGGGTTACCATTTAATTGGTTGAATAAGAAGAAATTATTACCTGATGGACAGGTGGCATAAGAACCGTCCTCCCCCGCAGAATTGTCAATTACGGTTACCCAAAATGAGCAGGTATCTGTAAGGCCAGCTCCATCCTCAACTACATAAGTCACCTCAGTCTTTCCTAGTGGAAAGGAATCTCCAGGGTTATGTGATTTAGTTTCGGTAAAACTTCCTGAATTATCAGAAGCCATTGGTTCGTTCCAGGACACATTTGCTGAACATTGGTTCGGGTCCTTGTTCACCTCAATATCTTGCGGACAATTGGCGTAGGTTGGTGGCGTAGTATCCTGAGCCCAACCTGAAAGACTTAATCCGATTCCGAGTGTTAATCCTATATATATCTTCTTCATCATGGTAATGCTGTCGTGTCTTATGCTTATTGTACCAGAATTTTCACATTCACTGTTCCTTGATCATCGGTAAGTTGAAGGTGGTAAACACCTTTAGCTTGGGCTGATAAATCAAATGTTTTCAAGGTTTGTTTCCCTTGCATATTGATTTCACCTTGCTTTATAACTTCTCCGAGGGTATTCAAGATTCGGTACTGGGTGGTTGAAAAACCGGTATTTCCTGTAATCTCCAATTGGAATTGGCCATTTGTTGGATTAGGATAAACCTTAAGGTTTCCATCCTCGGCTGCTGACTCAATACCCACGTGAGTATCTACAAAATAGGTTCCAGTAACAGTGCAATCATAAATGTCTTTAACTTGAACGGTATATGACTTATTTCCCTCAATATTCTGAAGGTCTTGATTGGTTAACCCACCTGTCCATAAGTATGAATATGGAGGTTGTCCACCAGTAACTGTAAGGTCAATAGCACCGTCGTTTCCATTGATTTCATCCTGAATACTTGCGGTAAGGATGATTTCATTGGGTTGGGTTACGGTTAGGCTATTTGACATTCCAACCTGACATCCATTGGCGTCAATTACAATTGGATTGTAGGTATTTGCGGCCACTGTATTAAAACTTGGTGAAGCCTGGAAATCCTGACCATTGATACTATATGAGTAAGGCTGAGTTCCTCCCGAGGCTGAAAGAACAATTTGCCCGTTAGCAATTCCAAAACAATTTGCATTGGAAGCCACCCCTCCGGTGAGGGTAAGTGCTGGAGGTTGAGTCAAGCTCAGTAAGCTAGAGTTGGCTTCGCAGCTGTTTTGATCAGTCACTTTTACTACATAATTTCCAGGAGCCAGCCCTGAAAAGGTTGGACTAGCTTGCCCCGGACCGTTATTGATTGAGTAGGTTAAGGAACCAAATCCACCTGAAGCCGAAGCCGTAATTGTTCCCGTATTAGAGCCATTGCAACCGATGGTCTGAGTTACCGTGGCAGAAATAGAAAGGGCTTGTGGATTGGTTATTTCTACAGTTGAAGTAGAATCAAAACATCCTTTTGAATCCATCAAGTAAGCCCTATAGATTCCAGGAGCCAGATTGGTGAACTGCGGACTGGTTTGATAAGGTCCGGCAGGGTGCAATGCATATTGGTAAGGACTGTTTCCTCCTTGTGGAAGAACAGTAATGTTTGCATTCTGTGCACCATTACAAAGCACATTATTATCAATCTGAATGCTTCCTGTCAAAGGAGCGGGTTGAAGGATGGTAATGTTTTGAGACTTAATACAGCCGTTGCTATCCTTGGCATTTACGATATAGAAACCAGGATTCAGATTAGCAATTACCGAATCCGTTTGATAGGTTCCATTGTCAAGGCTAAAAGTTATATTTCCAGTTCCTCCAGATGCGCTTACGCGGATGATTCCATCTACAGAACCATTGCAAGTAACATCCGTACCAAAGGCCTCCATTTCCAATCTGGTATCAGGTTGGGTAATAGTAATTTCAGAGCTTGCAGTACATCCATTAGCATCGCGAACAACCACAGAGTAAATTCCAGGCCCAACGGAGGTTTTAACTGGATTAGGAACAAAACTTGCACCTGCATTATAGGAGTATGAATAGGGTGGTGTTCCGCCTTGAGCTAAAGCAATAATCTGTCCATCATTTTCTCCAAAACAGCGAACGTCACTCTTGCTCACGTTAAGAACCAGTTCTTTAGGTTCCTCAATTATTACAGTTTGAGATTGGGTACACCCCGTTTGATCTTCCACCGTAACCTGATAGGTGCCACCTTGAAGTCCGCTGAACACATTTGATGGCTGGAAAGCACTTCCTCCAACCGAATAGGAAAACCCTCCGGCCCCACCTGAAGCTAGAATCTCAATTTCTCCATTAAAGGCATCAAAACAGTCAACATCTTGTTTGATTACTTGAATTTGAATGGGGTCTGGCTCATTAATGGTTACCTGAGCATTGGCCTCAACCACACAGCCTTCCTCATCCATTGCGTAAATGGTATAGGTTCCGGCTCTTAATCCGTCAATAGTATCTGCCAATGAGAATATGGTTCCATCAGTACTAAAAGCAAGTGTACCTACTCCTCCTCCACCGGTAACTTTAATTTGACCAGTACGTTCACCGAAACAGTCATTATGGCTTACCGCCTGGGCTGAAACCGTGATTTGGTTAGGCTGAGATAGTACGACTGATGGACCTGTTTCTACACATCCTCTTGAGTCACGAACCCGAACCGTATAAAAGCCGGGAGCCAAATCAGTAAATCGATTGCTAGCTTGATAGTTAGGTGGATTGATGGAGTATTCATAACCTCCACCACCACCTTGGGCTTGAACTTCTAAAATTCCATCGCTGGCATTAAAGCAAGAAATCTCTTGAGCAACAAAGAAATTAGTCACCTCAAGTTCAGAAGGGTTATGGATGTAAAGAGGGGTTTCCTCAATCTGACAGCCCCGTTGATCTCTAAACTTAAGGGTGTAAACGCCTTCGGAAAGGTTGGAAACATCAACCACATTTCCAGCAGGAAGCCATGGTCCGTTGTTTACCTTATATTCAATAAAACCTGATCCTCCCTGTGGAGTCGCACGAATTACTGCATCGTTGGCATCGGTACAGGTAATTTCTTTAAAAATGAAAGAAACCGCTTGAAGCCGATCTGGATTGGTTACCGTAATAGGAGGGGCTGCTGTCCAGGTACACCCATTGGTGTCTCTCACAGTAACCTCATACGTTCCTTCTGTTAAACCTGAAAATACTTCATCGGTGGTCCAGGTTATTCCTCCGTCAATGGTGTACTCCAGTTGACCTTGCCCCCCTGTACCTGTTGCCGTAATTTGGGCATCGTTTTCATTATTGCAGGTGATGTTATTGTCGAGGTTCATGTACACGAAAATATCAGAACCTTCAGAGCCAACAACAACTTCCATAGAGTCTTTACAACCGTTATTGTCACGCAAATAAACCATGTAAATCCCCTCATCAATATTTTCGAAAATTGGTGAGAAATTATAGTTGCCATCGGTAAGGCTATAAAAATATTGTCCTCCTCCACCGGAAGCATAAACGGTAAATCCACCATCACCTGCGCCCGTACAGGTTGAATTGGTAACAGCCACAGAGTCAATTGTGGGTTGGTCATAATTGATTACAGATACAGAGGCTGAGGTATCTGTACATCCATTTGCCGAATAAATTACTACGGCATAAGCACCTCCTTTATTGGTTACAAGAGTATCCTGGTCTTCCCCGTCAAGGGCCTCACCATCTCTATGCCAAAGGAAATTGAAGGAACCCGTGTTGCCCGCTACTAATTTGGTTTCATCACCTGCGCAAATCAAGCTCGGACCGATAAGAGTAGCGGTTGGGGTCTGTCCCGGGCCAGAAATATGAGAAATGGTTATGGGGTCAGAAACATCTGAGCATCTCCCAACTGTTGCCTCAACATGGTATGAACCTGCGGCATTTGCATTGTAAACCTGCCCGGTTGCCCCTTGAATTGGGTTGCCATTAAAGAACCATTGGTTACCTGAAACATTGTTCGCAGTTAACGGTATGGTTGCATTGTCGCAAATTACCGTATCTCCAGGGGTAATTGCCAAAGGAGATTCAAACAGCACGGTTACTTTTACCGTATCCGAAAACTCAGAACAGTTATTTGAATCTGAAACTTCAACAAAATAATCACCTGAGCTAGTAACTACTAAGGTATCTTGATTTGTATTGAAGATTAACTCTCCGTTTTTATACCATGACTTATTACCTGGGGCCGTAGTTCTAAAGGTGATTGATTCACCGGCACAAATAACTGAATCAAGTTTTGGACTAATGTCAGGTTTGTTTGGTAGGTCGTTTACTGACACTTCAACCGTATCAGAGTTCCTAGAGCAAGAAGCATCAGTTACCACAAAATGGTACTTACCTGATTGGGTTGCCTCATAAGAGTCTCCATTGGCATTAGGGATTGCTGCTCCATCTAAATACCATTGGTTGCCAGATGTATAATTTGATCGAAGTCTTAATTTTTGCCCATCACAAATGGTAGTTGAACCTAAATAAGAAATCTTAGGCTCACGATCCAAACGAACGGTAAAGAACCGGATATCGGAAGTATTTGAGCATCCATTCGCGTCGGTAACCAGAACCTCATAGCCTCCAGATAACTTTACAGTAAAGTCTTTTTGGGTTGCCCCTTGAATGGCCACTCCATCCCTATACCATTGGTAGGTCTGATAGTTTGAAGGAGCAGAAATTATTACTGAATCCGGGTGACAAACATCGGTTGAACCAGAAGCCGTAATGGCTGGCTTTGCCGGTGGGGGTGTTACGGTTACTTCTAATGAATCAGAAATGGTTTGACAGCCATTCCCGTCTAAGGTTTCCAATTGATAAAACCCAGACTCAAGAACAAGGTAGCTTACTTTGTTAGCCCCGGAAATTTGGTTTCCATTCTTGTACCATTGGTAGCTATTTCCTGAAGTGGCAAATAAACGTACACTATCGCCTGAACAGAATACGGTAGGTCCATCCGGAGCGATGGTTGGCTTTTGAGAGCCTTGAAAATTATTTACCTGAAAAGGATTTGAAGTGTCAGCACAGCCTACACTATTAAAAGTAATCACCTGATAAGAACCAGGATCAACGGCTGAAAAGGTCTTTTCATCGGCACCGGAAATTACCTGTCCATTGTACATCCACTGGTAGTTTGAGTCAAGGGTAGACTCTAGAACAACAGCATCTGATGGACATTTTGGATTGGTTGAATTTGTAGATACCGTAGGTTGAACTGGGGTGGATGAAGAAACCGTTACGGTATCAGAAACTTGAGAGCAGTTTCCACTTGTAATCTCTACATGATAATCGCCAGTAGCTCTTACCCGGATGATTTGGCTGGTAAGCCCAAGGGTGGTTCCGTCCCTGAACCATTCATAATCTACTCCGTCAACCGAGGCTTTTAAATCAATGGAATCGTTTGAATTGGTACAGACACCACTAGCCCCAAGAAACTCAACCGTAGGTTTTGGAAGACTGCCAACTACCTGAACCGTAATGGTATTTGATGCTTCATCACAATACCGTTTTCCATTATTCAAATAATACTCTAAGGCATGGTAATCACCTGATGAGCTAGCCGTATAGGTTGCAGAATTTGCTGCAGGAATTAAAGCTCCATCTTTATACCATTCAAATTCAGTTCCTGGTTGAGAGCTTGTATAATTCAAATCAACCGTTGCCGGTGAACACACGGTGGTGTTCCCTGAAGCAGAAATGCTTGGGCTTAAATCATCGTAAAAGAATAGAGTTTCCGGGTCGGATAAGTTTTTACATCCGTCTGAATTGGTGATTTCAACCGTATAATCTCCAGAAACCGTAGCATCGTAATCTTTTTGATCTGCTCCTGAAATCAGGTTTCCGTCAAGGAACCATTGATACCCATCTGCAGATGAAGAAGAGAGCGTGACCTGATTTGGACTACAAACCGTGTCATTGCCCGAGTAGGAAATGCTTGGCACTGCTGGAAAATTATTTACCGTAACCACCACGTCGTCAGAGGAACTACATCCATTCCCATTATCATCTGTAACGGTTAGTGTATAAGTTGTGGTAGAGGTAGGACTAGCAATTGGGTTAGCAATGCTGGGATCAGATAACCCTGCTGTTGGGGTCCATGAGTATTGATAAGGAGTATTACCCCCTGTAGCTGCTGGAGAGCCCCCTATTTGAACTGAGTTTCCATCACAAATGCTTACATCTGGTCCAGCGTCTGTAACCACTCCACATTGTGGAGCTACAAAATCAAACCTGTAGTCTTCCGTTTCACCGTAAGGTGTTGTTTCACAACCCGATAAAGGTTGATCATCAAAAGCGGTATCATGTCCCCTGATTCTTAACAAGGCAGAACCAGCAGTCACCGTAGGAGGAATCACAATGTTTCCATTGTAGGTGTTTCCAGTTCCAATGGTATTAACACTTAGGGTAAACCTTTCGTCGTCAGAAAATGAACGGTCTTGATTAAAGTCTAAAAATGCGGTTACCATTGGACTGATATTACCCGATCCCGATTTTTCAACTACCAGACTATAATTTTGCCCAGGCTGTAAAACAACAACCGTACTGCTGTAATCAGTATAGTTGTTACTACTAGGGCCACAATCATTTACTTGATTGTCCAAGGTTCCTAATTGGACCCTTGTTATAAAAAAATTGGTACAACAATTATTAGAACCACCCTTGGTACAATCTTGAGACTGGGGCCCTGTTGCATTACAATACAAAGATGAAATTTGCCCCCACCCCTGAAATCCAACAAGAACAAAAACCAATAAAGCTAAACTCTTCAAATACTTCATTTCTCTGTAATTCTTATTGGATAACAATTGATTCAACATGGGTATCTCCACTACTTATGTATCTTATCATATATACACCTTTAGGCCATTTTTCAACGGCAATATTAAGGTTTTGACCTCCTCGTTTTTGAGCCTGGGTCATAATTTCTCCCAATTCATTGTAAATCACGTATTCAACCTTTCCTATGGTTGCAGGTATTTCAATGGTAAACTGGGTAGTTGCCGGGTTCGGATAAACCCGAATTGCCTCTAAGCCATCCTCTTCAAGGGAAACGGAAGATGATATGGTTTGGGTAAACACCTTCTGGCACCCGTTGGCATCCACAATAACCACTGAATAATTTCCTCCCTCTAAACCGGTAATGGTTGCAGTGGAATCTCCGTTGGTCCAATTATAGGTATAAGGCGGAGTTCCTCCAGTTACATTCAAACTAATTGACCCATCATTACCCATATTGGATTCATTCACAACATTTGCTTGCACTTGAATGGCATTGGGTTGATTCATTTGAATCACGGTATCGTGAATGCAATTATTAGCGTCCTTAACCTGAATGGTATAAAGGTCAAAGCTTAGGTTAGAAAAAGTATTTGAACTTTGATAGGTAATGCCTCCATCCTTAGAATAGAATTTCGTGCCTACTCCGCCTGAGGCGGTTACAACAATTTGTCCATCACTGGCTCCGAAGCAAGAAACCTCTTTTGTAACCATTGCTGAGAAGTTCAATACCGGAGGATTCTGAATGGTAATTGCAGGTGCATTTTGAATACATCCATTCTCATCCTGAACCGAAACCACATAGATTCCAGCTGCTAAGCTATCAAAGCTCGGACTGGATTGCCATGGACCTGAATTAATGCTAAAGGAAAGATCTCCTGTTCCTCCCTGACCATTTGCTACTATGATGGCATCGTTAGCGCCATTGCAAGTCATGGGCTTAGAAATATTCGCCGTTATTGATAGGGCTACAGGGTTCAATACGGTGGTTGAAATTGAACTGGCTGTACATCCTTCGGAGTCAACTACATATAGGCTATAATTACCCGCTGGTAATCCTCCAAAGAAACTATCTACCTGAAGGGTTGTTCCATTATCAATACTGTATAAATACGGAGGGGTTCCTCCTGTAATAGATGCTGAAATTTGCCCGTCTTGAAGCCCCGAACAGGTTACATGGTTATCAATTACGGGAGCAATGGTAAGCAAGCCTGGTTCTATAATCGACACCAATTTCACCTCTGATAAACATCCATTTGCCTCGTCACGAACCACCACGGTATAGTTTCCTGCTGGGAGGCTTGTAAAAATGGAATCACCTGTAAAGTTTGCACCGTCAATGCTATAGCTTATGCTGTCTCCTACTCCTCCACTGGCTTTCACCATAATCTGACCATCTACATTTCCTTTACATGAAATATGGCTAATGAAAACCGAATCAATTACAACTGCATCCGGGGCTGAGATATTTAATGTATCCGTGGTATCCGTACATCCATTGGCATCGGTAACTGTAACTACATAGTCACCACTAGCCAAATCCTCATATACCCCATCGTCAATTTGGTCATTTAAACCGTTCAACTGGAAAGTATATGGTGGATTTCCTCCTGAAACGAAGGCAGATACCTGAGCATCTTCTGAACCGAAGCATGATTCATTCTGATCAATGACTGCCGACAAGGTTAAGGCTGAAGGTTCAGTAATGGTAAAGAAACCACCATCCTTTTCACAGTCTGAACCATCTTTAACTATTACCTGATAAGTTCCAGGGGCTATCCCTTGATAATCAGATGTTGTTGAATAGGTATTACCTCCGTCAATTGAGTATTGAAGGTTTCCTAGACCGCCTGAAGCGGTAATGGTTAAGAAGGCATCCCCTGCCCCGTTACAGGATACATTGGAAGCGTTAACCGAAACGAAAATTTGGGGAGGTGAAGTAACTTGAATAGGCTGAGCTGAAGCTGTACATCCATTCTTATCACGTACCATTGGGGTATAGTTTCCAGGACCTAAATCAGCAAATACATTATTGGTTTGCCAGTTTTGTCCATTGTCTAAAGAATACTCCTTTTGTCCTGGTGCTCCACCGCTAGGAATACAAGCGATTACTGCATCATCCTCGCCAAAGCAAGAAATATCCTTGGTTAATGTTGCGGAAAGAGTAAATGGCTGAGGCTGGAATAAGAAGGTACTTAAGGTAATTGTACAACCATTTGTATCTTCAACCAGGACACTTGTTAAACCAGAGCTCAACCCTGTTATAACGTCTTCTGATTGATAGGTTGCACCATTATCAATTGAATACTTAAGGGGTGGTGTTCCTCCGGAAGCAGTGACTACAATTGAGGCATCACTTCCACCATTACAACTAACATGATTTAATACTGCAATTGAGCCTGTGATTTGCTCCGGCTGATTTACTGTAATAATATTGGCGGCAGTATCAGTACAGCCATGAGGGTCACGAACCACCACCTGATAGGTGCCAGCAGGAACCATTAGTACTGAGTCCATCCATTGCCAGTTGATTCCGTCAGCTGAATATTCAAGTGAATCGTTAAAGCCGCCCTTGGCAAATACATTGATTTGACCATTCGCTTGACCGAAACAAAGGGCATCGGCAACCTTTACAGCAGATAATAATTCCACTTCCTTGGGATTGGTAAGGGTATCTCTTCTTGAAACAACCTTAATACATCCGTTTTTGTCTTTCACACGAATTCTATAAACCCCGGGCCCTAAATTGGTAAAACTTGGACTATTCTTAAAGGTTAACCCTCCATCAATACTGTATTTATAAGGTGGCACACCTCCTACAACACTAGCCTCGATTACCCCATTATTTTCATCGTGACATGTAATTTCATTCACCACAGTTTGGGTTATTTTCAAGCTATCCGGATTAGTAATGGTAATGGTATTTGACTCTGCGGTACATCCATTTCCATCGGTCATGGTAATCACATAACTACCTTCTCCAAGGTTGGTAAAGTTCCGTTGGGTTTGGAAAGGTCCTCCATTTAGGCTATACATGTATTGACCGTCTCCACCCGAACCCGTTGCCCGAATGATAGCGTCATTATCATCCCGACAGGTTATGTCTTTATTAAGGCCTGCGGAAACACTCAAATTGGTAACCACATTCTCAATGGTGAAGGACATGGTATCCATGCAATTGTTTACATCAAGAACATATGCTATATAGTCTCCTGCTACTAAATTGTCAAAAGTATTTGAAGCATAATAAACTTGATTATCAAGACTGTAGCTATAAGGAGCAGCTCCGTCAGTTACAATAATTTCCGCTGATCCTTCACTTACACCCTCACAGAGGTTGTCTTCAATATTCACTCCTAAAATCTCAGGCTGAGCATTATGATCAACGGATATTGTATTTGATGTATCAGCACATCCTGCAGCATTGAAAACTACAACGTAGTAATCACCCTCATCAAAAGCTTGATAGTTTTGGCTTTCCTCTCCGGTAATTACCTTATCATCTTTATGCCATTGGTAGGCATTAGCTTGAGTTGACTGAAGGGTAACTGAACCTCCAGGGCAGAAAGTAGTAGAGCCCCCAGCTACAATTTGGGTTCCATTAGGAGCTGAATTAACAGTGACGCTAACTTCATTGGAAGTAGCAGTACAACCCTCTAAAACAATATCATAAGAATAATCACCAGGGTTTGAAACTTCTAAACTATCCTCTTTGGCAAAAGGAAGAGGGTTTCCGTTCCTTTTCCATTGAATATCGGCTCCTTGCCCCTGATAATTACTATAAAGGAACCCAGTTTCATTAGAGCAAATGGTTAAATCACCTGGTTCTACAATTGGTGGGTTTTCAAATATTACTCTTAAAAATACTGAATCTGAGAACTCCGTACAGCCGTTGTTCGAATCAGTTACCTGAACCTTATAATACCCTTCCGATGCAGCAACGAATGTTGAGTTGGTAGAACCTGTAACGGGCTGATTGTTTTTAAACCATTGCTTTGGAAGACTTGCAGTAGTTGTAAATACCTCTGTTTCACCTACACAAATAATGATTGTATCGTTGGCTGGGTTTATATCTGGCTGTGCCGGAGCTTGTAGTTCTGTAATTGAAACTACATCTGAAGAATCCTCGCAACCCTGAATGTTTACAATCACATAATAATCACCAGGCTGGTTTACAATTAAATCTCTTCCGTTTTCACCATTCATATGAACCCCATCTTTCACCCATTGATTTCCTGAATCGTAAGAAGAAGTAAGGGTTAAGGTTTCATTGCTGCAAAAAGTAAGAGATCCATTTGGGTTTACTGTTGGTTTCTCTTCAACATTTACAGTTACAAAGACGGTATCCGAAAAGCGGGTACATCCTGCACCTGAACTAACGGCAACCTGATAGGCTCCGGTAGTGTTGGCCACATAAGACTGTCCGTTGGCTCCGGAAATAAAACTTCCATCCTTATACCATTGGTAAGCATCTGCTTGGTCAGAAGTAAGGGTAACGTCTCCGCCAGGGCAGAAGCTCAACGGACCGTTGTTTGAAACAACTGGAACATCAGGCTTTTGGTTCACATTCACAATGGTTGGGTCAGAATTATTAGAGCATCCTGAACCATTGGAAACTTGAACGGTATATGATCCAGTTTCACTTACTACATAGGTTTTTGAGGTGGCGTTATTAATTGGAATGCCATTTTTGAACCACTGGTAGGATGAGGCTGAACTAGAAGTCAATGTTCTTGTTTGTCCCTCACAGATATTCACCGTTCCTCCAGGTACAATAGTAGGTTTGGTTGGGGAAGGACTTACTGTAACAGAAATGGAGTTTGAATTGGCCTCGCATCCATGTTCATTGGTAACTCGAACACGGTAGGACCCTGTTTGAGAAGCCCTATACGTTTGATTGGTATCGTTGGCCAGGGCTACTCCATTTCGAAACCATTGGTATCTGGAAGAAGGGCTTGAAGAAATTAACACCGAACCTCCATCACAAAATGTTGTAGGTCCGTTTGCCGTTGCCACGGGAATAGTAACTGGGTTGACAACCACATAAACGGGGTCTGATTCTGCCCCACATGGATCTCCGGTAGCAAAGGTAACTACGGTATAATTTCCTTGAATGGAGGCTGAATAAGCTTGATTGGTAGCTCCTGATATTTTATTTCCATCTCTAAACCACTGATAACCATCTGCTCCAGAGGAGAATAATGCCACAGGCGAACCCTGGCAGGTTTCAAGGGTATCAGAATTTGGTGAAATGGTTGGCTTTACCGGACCCTGACCTTGTGATAGGGTGTATGGATCAGACATTGCCTTACAATTTCCATTGGCTACTTCAACGGTGTAATCTCCCGGACTTGTAGCAAAATAATTTTGAGCATCGGCACCTGAAATGGCCACTCCATCAAGATACCATTGAAGATTGCCCGATTCCGTTGAATTAAGCTCAACGCTTTGTCCTGGACAAATTTCAGTTTCCCCGTTGGTTGCGAAAATAAAGGGCTGATCAGGGGCTGGGGCAACATTTACCGTGGTGGGTGCTGAAAAAGCTTCACAACCTTGCGAATTGGTAATACGAACCACATAATCTCCTGCCGATTGAGGCTGAATGTTCTGGAAAACTTGTCCGGGAATTAAGGTTCCATCCACAAACCATTGGTAGGTTGACCCTGCAGTAGAGGTTAAGGTCAATTGCCCTCCTCCCTGACCTTGGCAAACTTGGGTTGGTCCGCTAGCCGTAACCAAAGGGGCTGACGGTGAAGGATTCACAACTATGGTTTGAGCTAATGAAACTTTATTACATTCTTGTGCAACAAATTCAACTGTATAATCACCTGATTCAGTTACAACAAGGGTTCTTTGATCTTCCCCAGAAATTGGATTACCATCCTTATACCACTGGTATCCTCCACCCCCACCTGGAACAGTTGACTCTAATATTGCGGCGTTTCCTTCACAGAAGGTAGAGTTTCCAGACTGCAATGAAATAGCAGGTCTTTGTAGAGAGCAGTCTCCAAATATTTTTACATTATCAATTGCCACAGGACCAAAGAGGCTACCATCATTTATCCCGTCTTGTGTCCAACGAAATCCAATATAAACAGTACCTTCATTATCAGCTGCGTTAAAATCAACAATATCGGTAGTCAGACCACCATTGGCAATTTCATCAGAGTTTGGTACATCAGCAAAGGTTCCTCCATCTAAAGAGTAGATAGCCTTTGCAAAATCAAAACCATTTCCTTCGGCTGAACCTTTCCAATCATATTCTAATCGAATATTGGTCCAGTTCGTTAGGTTAATGGCGTTAAAGTACAATTGAAGATCAACAGCAGTCTCACCGTAAGTACAAATATTAGTAACGGTTACCCCCCCAGTTGAGGTAACGTTTGATAGAGAAAGGGTTTTTCCATTAATTGTGCAAGCCGCGGTCGAATTATTGATGTAAAACTGAGTACCTGTAAGTTGTGCCCCAGTATAGGTCCCGCAATTTGGTGGTGCTCCGGCAGTGCAACTATTAAAAGTTTGATTGTATAACTCAACATTTACATCCTGAGCTGAGGCAGTTCCACCAATCAAGAGCAAGCCGATTAAATAAATGAAATATGTAGTCTTAATTTTCATCTTAAGTGTTATTTAGACCTTTGCTTTAGTAAACTTAAGCTAAGCTTTTTATCCAGCCTTATTATTAAGGGTTTCAAATTGTGTTTTCTTACCTATTCAATTACCAATGAATGCACCTTTCGTTCTCCTTTTCTTGAGAATTCAACCTGGTAAATTCCAGATGGATAATTGGAAAGGTCTATCTCAATTCTTTGGCTACCTGCTTCTTTGGTTTTGGAAAGTATCACCTCTCCTATTCCATTATACACACGTATATCGCCATTTAAGCCACTATTCTCCCATTCCATGAATACAATTCCAGTACTCGGGTTAGGATAAAGCTGGAAACTCATGCCCTCCTCCTCAATGGAGATGCCAGGCAATTGAAATTGGAAGTTTTTCTTACAGTCGTTGTCGTCTGTAACGGTAACAGAATAGGTTCCGTTTGACAAATTGAAAATATCCTCAGTCGTTGCTCCGTTATTCCAGATGTAGGTATAGGGTGGTGTTCCTCCTTGTACATCCAATCGGATGTAACCATTGTTTCCATTGGTTGCCACCTGGTAATCATCCAAGGATATGACAAGTTCCGTTGGATTATTCAACTGAACCGTATCAGATACTGCACAGCCATTATCATCTACAGCGGTCACCACAAATTGACCGGCTGAAAGGTTTTCAAAAACAGGTACAGAGGTAAGTGGTCCGCCATTTAAACTGTATAGCTTATTTCCGTTTCCACCCAATGACCAAGCGGTAATTTGGGCATCTGAACCTCCGAAACATGAAACCTCATAGTCAACATTTATATTCACAAAAAGCTCGTTGGGGTTTAGCAGTTCTACTTCATTGGTTTCCACTATACAATCATTTCCATCTTTAACATAAACTGTATAGGTACCAGCTGGCAGGTTGGTAAATACATTAGACGGACCAAAATTGTTGGTGTCAAGGGCATATTGGTAATTTCCTACCCCACCTGTGGCTGAAGCCGATATGGTTCCATCATCGCTATCATGGCAAGACAGTTGACCTAAAACTGAGGCGGAAACATTCATAGCAGGAGGAGCCGAAAGGGCCGAAACACTCGAGTTCACCACACATCCTTTTGCGTCGGTAACAGTAACTGAATAATTTCCTGGTTGAAGGTTATCAAAAATAGAATCTGAAACAGGTGGTGCCCCATTTAAACTATACTGATAAGGTTTGGTACCTCCGTTTGTCAATGCCTTTAAGGTTCCAGTAGCAATACCATTGCAATTAATGGGGCTTACCACCGCAAGGCCAGTTAATAAGCTATCTGGCTCTATCACATTTATTTGTACCGGACTGGATTCGCAATCGTTGGTATCTTTAACCACCAAGGTATAAGAATCCGGACCGAGGTCATTAAAAATACCATTGGTCTGGAAGGTTTGTCCACCATCAATTGAATAATAAAGAATTCCCGTACCTCCTGTAGCCTGGGCAAGAATTTTCCCGTCCATGGCCGAATTACAGGAAACGTCTAATTTCTGTAAGGATGTAAGTGTAATTGGTGAAGGCTCCGTTACTTGTACTGACAAAATCGTTTGGCAGTCTAGGTTATCATTTACTTGAATGGTATAAACTCCTGCTCCAAGGCCACTAAATACATTAGAGCCCTGGAAGGTATTCCCGCCATCTATGCTGTAAAGATGACCTCCGTTTCCTCCTGTACTGCTTACTGTAATTACAGCATCGCTTACTCCGTTACAGCTTACCGGACTGGTAACTGCAGCTGTGGCTTTTAGGGAGTCAGGTTGCAATAGAGTTATAGCCGGACCTTGAAGGGTACATCCTCTTGAGTCTTGAATTACAACCTGGTAGTTTCCAGCCGACAATGAATTTACAACAGGGTTGGTATCAAAACTCTGTCCTCCATTAACTGAATAAGACAAAGGAGGGGTTCCGCCTTGAGCGAAAATATTAATTACCCCATTACCCAAACCATTACAAGTAAGATGATCAATAAGAACGGTATCTAAAACTAATGGGGCAGGCTCTTCAATTAGGATAGGGTCAGGTGATTGTGCCTGGCAACCTTGAGCATCTTGAACCACAAGGTTATAGGTACCCGGTGAAAGGTTAGTAAAGATAGAATCGTTGAAAAAGGAATTTCCTCCATCAATTGAGAAGGTGTTCCCACCTGCTCCTCCTATGGAAGACATAGATATAACCGCATCCCCGGCACCAGCACATGAAATCGGCTGAGTCAAGTTTCCAAATAACTCAAATGGAGCCGGTTGATTGATGGTTACCGGCTCAGCAAATATTACACAGCCCAATGAATCCCTAACCGTAATATTATCATAAGTTCTGGCAGGTAGGCCATTGAACACTCCATTAGGCTGATAGTTAACAAGGTCAATAGAATACTCAAGGGGGCCGGTTCCTCCGGTTGCACCTACTATCAATTGTCCGGTGCTATACCCAAAACAATCAACATGATTACCAACCTGGGCTGAGATATTCAGCTCATCTCCCTCAGTAACAATCAAGGTATCAGACTCATCCGTGCAAAATCTTGAATCCCGAACGGTAACTACAAATTCCCCGGCAGGTAGGTTTGAAATTACCTGTTGAGCGGAATAATTTACTCCATCAATTGAGAATTCATAGGGAGGAGTACCACCACTGGCGCCAACTGAAATTAATCCGGTTTTTTCTCCGAAGCAGTTTACATTTTGAACCACCTGGGCAAAATCCATTTTCAAGGTGTCAGGATCTTCAATCAGAATTGGGTCAGATACCCTTTCACAGCCATTCAGATCTTGAAGGGTAATTTGATAAATACCTGGTCCGAGGTTTGGAAACTGTGATGACGACTGGAAATTTACCCCATCAATACTGAAGAAATAGTTAGGAGTTCCACCAAGCGCAGTTGCAGTAATGAAGGCATCCGATTCTCCGGCACAAGAAATAGGGTTTTCCAATTGAGCTTGAACTATAAGTTCATCTGGACTATTCACAATTAAGGAGTCTGAGAACACCTCACATCCAAAATTATCTCGAACTCGAGCCAGGTATTTACCTGTAGCCAAGCCAGAGAACTCATCAGAAGTCTGGTAGTTTATACCATCAATGCTAAATTCATATGGGGGCTGACCTCCAGTTGCGGAAACAAATATTTTCCCGTCATCTATATCCCAACAAGAAGCGTCAAAAACAGCTGTTGAAATCGCAAGATCCGTGGGATTGTCTATGATTTGAACTTCAAGAGAATCGCCACATCCATTGGCATCACGAACCTGAAGCAAGTAGGTACCTCCTCCTAAATTCGGGAAATTACCATTTGGCTGCCAGGTGTTTCCATCTACTGAAAATTCATACGGTTGGGTTCCTCCAGAGGCACTGGTAGTTATCCCTCCATCTGAAAATCCTGGGCATGTATTATTTTCTGTGGTAACATTGGTAAGCTCCGGCCCGGGATGAGTAAAAATAGACTCAGTTCCAGAAGTATCAGAACAACCAAACTGATTAAAGGCAATTACTTGATAATCACCAGCCTCTTTAGGATAAAGTCGTTTTCCATTTGCCCCTGGAATTTCTGTTCCATTTCTTAACCATTGATATTGAACTGCATTGGTAGAAACCAGCTCCGTTGAGTCGCCCGGGCAATAAAGATTTGAGCCATTATTGGTAATTACTGGTTGAGACTGGGCGAAATTTGTAGCTAAGTTCACAACCTCAGAGGAATCAACACAAGCATTAATGCTCACTTTGACATAATAAGAGCCTGCCTGATCAACTGTAATCAATTGATCTGTAGCTCCAGCAATTGGAGAGCCGTTAAAGTACCATTGATTACCTTTTGAATAATTTGAAGTGAAGGTAATTGAGGCATCCGCACAAATTGTTGTATCTGAAGGGGTTACTACCACCGGATCTTCAAAGAACTTAAAGAACTCTACCGTATCTCTATTTGTACAGCCATTGGCATCTACCACCTCTACAAAATAAAGGCCTGAGGTAGTGGCGGTATAGGTTGAGGAATTGGCATTTGCAATTTCCTGACCATCAAGGTACCATTGGTAATTTGGAGAATTTGAAGCGGTGAAAGTAATATTAGAGCCATCACAAACCGCAGTATCTCCTGGTGTAATTACCGGAGCGGTAGGTCTTGGGTAAAGGTCTACTTGAATTGAATTTGTGGTATCGGTACAACCATTGATGGAAACAACGGAGAAATATATTCCAGAATCACGAGCGGCAAACTCTTGGGTTTTGGTTCCGGTTACTGCCTTTCCGTTGTAAAACCATTGATTTCCTTTTTGGTAATTGGAAGTAAGAATTACTTCATCATCCGGGCAAATGGTAGTTGAACCATTGGCAACGATGGAGGCTACTTGATCAATATTGGTACGGATATAAACTGTGTCAGAATAATTGAAACAACCATTTTGGTCTTCAATTCTCACAAAATAATTTCCTTCTGTATTTGCTGTATAGCCTTTAAAGCGAGCATTGGCAATGGGATTATTATTCAAAAACCATTGATAATCAGCCGCATTTGAAGAAACAAGGGTAATATCATCACCTCTACATAATTCGGTAGTATCACCAACATTTAGGGTTGGTTTATTAGGTTTAGGATAAACCGTAACCCCAAAGGCGGGAGAGATCCGCGAGCAACCTTGGTCAGAGAAAACTTCAACCTCATAAGAGCCATCCTCTTTGGCGAAATAATCTCTTTGATCTGCGCCAATAATCTCAAATCCATCCAGGTACCATTTATAACCTCCCGGACCGTTTGCGGTGGACCTAAGTTTCACCGAGTCACCCTCACAGCGGAAAGTAGAACCACTAGCTTGAATGGTAGGTTGGGCGGGGGCTGGTAGGGTTCTTACGTTTATGGAGTCTGAAATTCGAGTACAAGTATTGGGCTCGGTTACTTGAACTTGGTAATAACCAGAGTCAGGGTAAACAATATCAAGGAAAAAATCGGTCTCTCCGTTTAGTAGAGCTCCGTTTCTATACCATTTATAATCTGGGGCACTTTTATTACCTGTTTCAAGTCGAAGTGAATAATCTTGGCAAACCTCAAGCACATCGTTTGATGTAACCTCTTGATTGTTTTCGAACACCTTAGGCCTCTGGGTATAATGAACCACCACAGTTTTCACCTCAGAAAAAGTTTCACAACCATCTTTTGAGGTAAGAAGAATTTGATAGTCTCCAGATCCATAATCTCTAGGCTCTATTGAGGTTGTTGTTTCGGAGGTCAGGGCATTTCCGTCCTGAAACCACATATAGGAATCTGAGGTTTCATCTGCAGTTAATACGACATTTTCATAATCACAAAAGGTTAATTGACCTGAAGCTGATATGGTTGAATAAGGAGCAGGCACATACTCACCTATGAAAACAGAGTTTGTGTCATTACAGGTTCTGCCAACAAATTCTACACGGTATCTCGCAGACTCAGTAATGGTTATTTGCTGGGCATTCGAATTAGGAATGGCAACTCCATCCTTATACCATTTGTAATCCCCAGAATAATTTCCAGTTTTCAAATCTACCGTTTGTCCTGGGCAGATATTGTTTGTTCCATCTGCTGAAAGGGTGGTTATTTGTGGGAGGGGTAATGCGCAGTCACCAATTAACTCTACTAAATCCACTCCGGCCTCAGAATTAGCATCCATTATCATATAAAACCTTATTTCAACCTGCCCGCTAGTGGGTACGGACGCAGGAAGAGAATAGGTAAATGTTTGGAAGGATTGAGATAGCGCTGTACCGTTCTGTTGGCCATTTTCCGTCATGGTTTCACTGACGTTCCCATCCCAACCAAAAAATCGGACAACATTAGTCCATGATCCTCCACCTTCCCTATATTGAAAACGGATTATATCATCACTTGCATGGGCATTCCCGTTTGTAGCAGCAGCCCTAAATCTAAGTCGAATATTGTCGTAAGCACCTAAAGAAATTGCCGAAAAAGTTACTGTTCCACCAGTTGCACAACCGCCTGCGGTAGCGTCATTATCTTGAGCGGTCCAAAACCACGAGCCGTCAATGTTTGAGAAACTTGTTCCTGCAAAGCACCCCCCAGTATTCTGTGTTCTTTTAAAAAGATAGCCACCGCCACAATTATCACATACTCCAGAGGAAGTATAGTTGCCAGATCCAGATTCAAAAGACTCGCTTAGTAGAGTAATATTGTTCTGTCCAAAAACCATATTTGCAAAAACGGTAAGTAAAAGCAGTAATATTTTTTTCATAAGTTATCCGAGTTCGTGGATTTTTCAACGGCTAAAGATACAAATGAAACCAAGCCATGAAACGCTTTTTATAGGTTTGCATCCTAGTTTTATTGACAATAAATTGACTTGCATCATGAATAACCGAAGTGAGGAAGCCTGTAAACCCTCATAAACACTGACAATACACAGGTTTTTCCCTGTTTTCATCGAGCCGTTAAAAAGATTGTGGATGCGTAAGAAATATGGGGTTTTTCAACAAATTAAGGGCCTAAAAATGATTGGGGATTTCAACAGAGATTTCCAAAACCTGATTGGTGATTTGCTGGTTGACCTGATCCAATATCACCCCATTTTTCTTGGCCCTTAAACGGTACTGGCTTGCTCCGCCATGATTCTCAACCCTTAGCTTGACCAGATCACCTTTTTCAAAGCCTTCCAATTCACCTTTGTACCAATAATCCCCTTGAATATGGCCAATAATTTGGTCGGTTCCATTTCCATCTCTAAAGGTTACCGTGAACTCTGCTTCCGCGGGATTAACCACCAAGACCTCATAGGAAATAATACAAGGCACCTCAGGGTCTTCTGAAATGCATGAAAAAACAAGCAGCAAACTTGATATAAATAGAAGATATTTCATCTTTTAAATTTACGGAATTAATCCTTCAAACTTTGCCTTACCCTCCTTCTCCTATAAGAAAAGAATTGCCTTTGAAAACCCTATTCCAGCAAAGAAATATTGATACCTTGCGATTCAAAATTTTTCTTTGATGGATTCATTTGACCTATGCATTATTGGTGGAGGCCCTTCGGGATACGCTGCCGCAGCTCGAGCTTTAGACTTTGGTAAAAAGGTCTGCTTAATTGAGAAAAGCAGAATTGGAGGTGCAGGCTTGTTCAATGGCGCCTTGTCTTCTAAAACCCTTTGGGAACTTTCAGAAAAGGTTGTGACCGTAAATGAAACCATGGGCAATGTAAATGGGAAGTTTGAAATGCCTTGGGATCAAGTTCAAGACCGAATGAACAAGGCCACTGAAATCAGAAACTTGCAGTATACTGAGCAAATTAAAAGGTTGAATGCTGAGGAAACCAAAGGGAAATTTGAACTTAAAAATGGCTGGGGTTCTTTCATTGACCGGTATACCATTTCCATTAAAGATGAAGACGGAAAGGAGGAAAAGATTCATGCAGATTATACAATCATCGCAACAGGTTCTAAGCCCAGGGTGCTTCCGAATATTGATGTAGATGAAGAGCATATAATGACCTCCAATGGGATTCATAAGCTCAAAGAATACCCAAAAAGTTTGGTGATTTTAGGGGCTGGTGTGATTGGCTGTGAATTTGCCACCATTTTCTCAAATTTCGGGAAAACCAAGGTCTTTTTAATTGACCGTGCCAATAGGGTTTTACCTTTTGAGGATGAAGAAATCTCTGATATGGTTGCCAGCAACCTTAGAGAAAAGGGGGTTGTGGTACATAACGAGGCCCAGTTTTCAAGAATGGAAATTGTAGATGGGAAAGTAGAATATGAAATCTCTTACCCCAAAGGAATGAGCCAAGTAATTCGGGTGGATAAAGCCTTGATTTCTGTTGGAAGAGTACCCAATGTTGAGGGCTTAGGCCTTGAGAAAGCAGGGGTTCAACTTAAAAGCGGTCAGGGTTCACATATTTTAGACAACGATACTGCAACCAATATGGATAATATTTATGCGGTTGGAGATGTTTCTGGACACATTGCCCTTGTGAATGTTGGAGAAATTGAAGCTAGGCATGCCATTGAAAAGATTTTTGATAAGGCCAGCAAACCTCTTTCTTACGAAAACATTTGTACCATCATGTTCCTTCACCCTGAGGTGGCCGCCGTTGGTAAAAATGAACAAGAATGCCAGAAAGCCGGATTGAACTACCGGGTAGTAAAGCTTGATTATTCAAAAATTGCCCGGGCCATTGCCATGGAATCCACAAAAGGATTTTTCAAAATTTTGGTTACCGACGACGATGAAATGAAAATCCTGGGCATGAGAGCCGTTGGGCAACACGCTAGCTCAGCCATCCAGGCTGTGGGATTGTTAATTAAACAAAACCGGGGAATTGAGGAATTGGCTGAACTTGTACACCCCCACCCCTCCATCATAGAAGGAATACAAGAATGTGTGCGTATCCTCCTGAACAAACCTCTGTTCAAGACCCAATATTTCGCCAAGGAAATTTCTTACTACCGCTGCAAGAACGGAAAGAAAGAAGACCTTAAGTCTTTGGTTCAATAAAGTTTAGAAATCACCTCCTCCAGTTTCTCCTTGGTAAGAGGTTTTGGGATGTACCCTGATATGGTATGCAATTTTGCCCTTCGAACATCTTCATCATCTGTTGAGCTGGTGAGCATTACAATGTAAGAAGAGTCTTGAATCTCTTCGGGAAGACCGGAATAGGATTCCAAAAATTCGAATCCATCCATTACTGGCATATTAATATCCAGAAAAACCAGAATGGGCTGAAGGCTTTGATCCTGGCCTTTTTCTTTTAAAAGCTCAAGCCCTTCTTCCCCATTCATGGCTATGAAAATATCCTCTGTAATCCCTGATTCGGCAATGGCATCTTTGGTGACGAAATTGCTTATATCGTCATCATCCACAAGCAATATGCTTTTTACCTCTATCATTTTAGTCCTTTTTAAAGAAAACCTTAAACCTGGTTCCCTCGCCTAGTTTTGATTCAACTTCTATTCTTCCCCCGTTGTTTTCAATAACCTTCTTAACCATGTAAAGTCCAACCCCAGAACCTTCTACATGGTCATGAAGTCTTTTAAAAATGGCAAAGAGTTTTTTTCCTTGACGGTCTAAATCGATTCCCAGCCCGTTATCTTCTACGATGAGTAGAATTTCGGGGCCCAAATCTCTAGTTTTTATTTGAATTAGGGGCTCCCTTTCGGGATGTTTATATTTTATGCTGTTGGTGAGGAAGTTATAGAGAATGGATTTGAAACCGGTTCGAGTGAAGTGAATCTGATCCACCTCTAAATCTAGTTTTATTTCTGCCGACGAATCCTTGATGAATTCAGATATTTCCTCTTCAATTTCCTGGATGATTCCACTGAATGAGACCCGCTCTACATCATCGTAAAGGTTTTTCCTTGCCCTTGTGGCCTTTGCCAGATTTTCAATGGTACCTTCAACTCTTTCAACTGCGGCCCTAAGCTTTTCAACTACCTCTTTGGCTCGGTTAGGAAGGTCTTCGCGATCAAGCATATTAACCAAGGCCTCCATGTTTACAATAGGAACTTTCAAATCGTGCGAGGCTGCGTGAACAAAGCTATCAAGGTCGTCGTTTAACCTTTTCAGGGTTTCGTAATTTCGATTTAACTCTTTGTTTTTGCCAGCAATTTCCGCGGTTCTTTCCCTAACCTTAATCTCCAGCATTTCATTGGCTTTCTTTTGAGCCTCCTCAAACTTCACCCTTTCAGTAACATCGGTCATGGCCCCAATGATTCGTAAGGGTCTCCCCTTTTCGTCCCGAATTATATAGCCTGAGTCTTCCACAAAGCAAAACGAGCCGTCAATTTTTTGGAACCGGTAAGAACCAGACCAAACTTTTGATCCCTGATCAAGGGCATTTTGAACCGATTGAATCACCCGATCTCTATCCTCCGGATGAAGCTTTGAGGCGAACCATTTATTATCCGTTCCAATAGGCTCTCCTGGACAAAAAAGCTTTTGGTAAGTTTCATTCCTCCATACATGATCGGTATTCAAATCCCAATCATAAATGGAATCTGAAGTTGCAAGAGAAGCATACCTAAACCTCTCCTCACTTTCTCGGAGTTTTTTTAGGTATTTCAGGCGTTCAGAAATGTCTCTGGTGATTACTGAGGTTCCTAAGAGTTCACCGTCCGGACCAATAATTGGGGAGACTGAAATACTCACGGGTATTTCGGAACCATCCTTCCTCATTCGGGTGGTTTCGTAATGCCGAATGTGTTCATTCTTCCTTATCCGGTCAAGGATCTCTGCAATTTCAAGTCTTTTACTCTTGGGAACAATGATTGAGATATGCTCGCCTATGGCCTCAGCTGCTTTGAACTGGTAAATGGCCTCTGCCCCCCGGTTCCAGGAGGTAATTTCCCCCTTGAGGTTAATTCCTACAATTCCATCGTCAGAGGACTCAACAATTGAAGCCAGCCGGATGACCGCCATTTCGGCCTTTTTCCGATGGGTTACATCGGTCATAGCCCCAATAATTCGAACGGCTTTACCCTTATCGTTCCGAACGATATAGCCGGAGTCTTCCATATAACAATAGCCCGTTCCGAATCTATGAAACCGGTAAGAGGAATGCCATACACTTACATTGCTTTTCAGGGCTGATTCAACCGAATTACTAACCCTTTCCCGATCTTCCGGATGAACCTTGGAACTAAACCAATTCGGATCATTCCCAATGGGTTCGTGGGGAGAAAACAAGGCTTCATAAGTATCGTTCCTCCAAACTTCATTGGTTTCCAGGTTCCAGTCGTAGATGGCATCTTTAGTAGCCAATGCGGCCAGACGAAACCTTTCCTCTGATTCACTAAGCTTCTGCCGAATTTTAAGAAGCTCCTTTTTACTTATCTGTTCATCCTTCAAAGGCAATCTTTTTATGCATGCCATCGCAAAACGGCATTTTGGTTGACTCGCCACAGCGGCAAAGAGAAACCTTATTCCTTTCTTCCTTTCTGCCGTCTGGGTGTACTAAGGTAATGTTTCCTTGTATTCTTAAGGGACCGTTAGGAGCAACGGCCGCATGGGCTTCTTTTAGTTTAATTTCCATTCAACAATATTAATAATTCAGTCAAATAGATTTAAGTGACTAAAACTTAATTATTCCAAGTCTCTTCACCTCTCTTCCTAAAGCAGTGGCTCAAAACCAATTACGAAAACTAGTTAAAAGGGTTTTAGAACTTGCCCATAAAAGTCTATGTTTTCATACTTTTGGCCCGAATTAGGAAGTCATAATGCCATGCAAAAGAAAAATTTACTTTTCGTTATTGTTTTGATTCTAAGTGCCGCAGCAAGTCGCTTATTGCCTCACCCTCCAAACTTTACACCGGTTGGAGCCATGGCCTTATTTGCCGGTGCGGTTATGGGATCAAGATTCATTTCATATTTAATACCTGTTTTGGCCATGTTCATGGCTGACCTGGCTTTAAATAATATCGTTTACGCAGAGTATAGTGAAGGCTTTGTTTGGTTTACCGAAGGGGCCATATGGATTTATGGAGGAATCCTGGCCATGGTTTTTTTGGCTCCTAAATTGATTAAGAAAATCTCGGCCAAATCAATTGTACTTGCCTCCTTGGTTGGGGCGGCAGTGTTTTTCCTACTCTCAAACTTCGGGGTATGGCTTGGCGGAGCCCTTTACGCAAAATCCTTAACCGGGTTAATCGCCTGCTATGGTGCAGCCCTTCCGTTTTTCTTGAATAGCATTTTAGGAAACCTAGTTTTTGGAGGTGCCATGTTTGGAATTTACCACCTGGTTCAAACCAAGGTTTTGGCTCCCACCAAGGGGTAATTTATTCCGCTTAACATGTTTAGCTACTGGGAAAAATCTTTTTTTGAAGAGTCTGACTTCGTTGTCATTGGGGCTGGAATTGTAGGGCTATCCACAGCCTTACACCTTAAAAGGGATCACCCGAAACGAAAAGTTCTGGTTCTGGAATCAGGATCCAGGCCTTCAGGAGCAAGCACTAAGAATGCGGGATTTGCATGTTTTGGTTCAGCCGGAGAAATTCTAGACGATCTAAACTACCTATCTGATCGAGAAGTTTTTGACCTGGTGGCAAAACGCTTAGCAGGACTCAAAGTTCTAAGAGCTGAGCTGGGTGATAAAAACATTGGCTTTAACCCTTGCGGGGGATATGAACTCCTTCGGGCCAATTCAATAGAGAGTCAAAATATCTTAAACAATTTAGACTCTCTGAATCATTTATTAAATCCTCTTTTGGGGGAAGAAGTATTCAGGAAACTTCGGAAACCCGAGGAATTTGGGTTTAAAAATTTCAAGGAGGTCATTTACAACCCCTTTGAGGGCGGGTTGAATCCGGTAAAACTTATGGAAACCTTAGCCTCCAAGGTACAAAGCCTTGGAGTTGCCATTCGGTACGGGGTGAAAGTGGAAAAAATTGACCTGACAGAAAATCGGGTGGATTGTGAGAATGGGATTGTTCTTAAGCCCCGCAAAACCTTCATTACTACCAATGGATTTGCAAAACAGCTCATTCAAGATATAGACCTTAAACCGGCCAGGGCCCAGGTATTGATTACCAAGCCCATAAAAGGCCTTAATCTTTCAGGAACCTTTCATTTTGATCGGGGGTATTACTATTTCAGGAATGTTGGAAACCGAATATTGTTCGGAGGAGGCCGAAATTTAGATTTGGAGTCAGAGTTCACCTATTCGCAGGAGACCACAGATAAGATCCAAAATCACCTGGAAGATATATTACGTAGAGATATATTACCTGGAAAGGATGTTGAAATCGACCACCGTTGGGCTGGAACCATGGGGGTGGGTTCATCAAAAACTTACCTTACCGAAAGGGTTGGAAAAAGGGTATTTCTGGGCGTACGCCTTGGAGGAATGGGTGTTGCTTTGGGAATCCTGGTAGGCAAAGAGCTCTCAATACTTGAGTAGTTTACCTCCTTGCCTTGTCCTCTAGCATTGGAACAAATTGAAAGGCATCGTAAGTAAAGGTTTCAAAATCAGATTCAGACTTTTTCACCAAAACGGTCATAACTTGCTTCTCTCTACCCACCGGAATTACCAGAATCCCTCCAATTTTAAGTTGAGATTTTAAAGCATCGGGAATAAACGGAGCTCCAGCCGTTACAATGATTCGATCATAGGGGGCAAATTCTTCCCAGCCAATGTAACCATCACCATATTTCAACTTTGCGATATAACCCATTTTAGGGAGCAAAGACTTAGTTCTATGGAAAAGGCCATTCTGCCTTTCAATGCTGAAAACTTTTGTACCCATTTCAAGCAGGACGGCAGTTTGGTAACCCGATCCGGTACCAATTTCTAAAACTTTTTCCCCCCCATTAAGGTGCAGGAGTTCGGTTTGGAAAGCAACGGTATATGGATGAGAGATGGTTTGATCCTCTCCTATTGGAAAAGCTTTGTTTTGGTAAGCATGATCTTCAAAAGAAGAATCCAGGAACATATGTCTTGGCACCCTTCCTACCGCCGCCAACACCTCCTCAGATTGAATGTCTTTAGACCTCAAGACCTCCACCAGCCTGCGGCGCATACCTTTATGTTTGAAACTATCTATCATGGGCTGCGAAGGTACAACCTACCACCCTTCCTTCCTATCAAAACTGGTGAACCGCGTTTAAAAAGTTTACATTTGGCGGAAAATTAAGGACATGCTCAAAATAGGGGTTCTGGGTGCCGGGCATCTTGGAAAGATTCACATCAAGTTAATTCAAGAAATTGAAAACTATGAACTCGTGGGTTTCTTTGACCCAGATGAAAACATGCGAAAAAAGGTTTCTGAAGAGTTTGAGATAAAGGCCTTTGATTCTTTAGAAAAACTGATTGATCAGGTGGATGTTGTTGATATTGTTACCCCTACTCTTTCTCATTACGATTGCGCCACTGAATCAATGAATGCCGGAAAACATGTATTTATTGAGAAGCCCGTAACCAACACCTTAGAAGAGGCATTGACCCTATTAAAACTCGAAAAAGAGTCTGGTGTAAAAGTTCAGGTTGGACACGTGGAAAGATTCAACCCGGCTTTCAAAGCTGCAGAGTCTGAGATTGAAAATCCAATGTTTATCGAGGCTCATAGATTGGCACAATTCAATCCAAGAGGAACGGACGTACCTGTGGTTTTAGATTTAATGATTCACGATTTAGACATTTTACTTCATATTGTAAAATCAGAGGTAAAATCAGTAGTTGCTTCTGGGGTTTGTGTGGTTTCAGATACCCCTGATATTGCAAATGCTAGAATTACCTTTGAAAATGGTTGTGTAGCAAATATTACAGCCAGCAGAATGTCATTGAAAAACATGCGGAAAACCCGGATTTTCCAACCCAACGCTTATATATCAGTTGATTTCCTTAACAAGGAAGCTGAGGTGGTTACCATGGAGGACCCTGGTGAAAAGGAAGATCCTTTTGCCATGATAATTGAAACCGGAAAGGAAGGAGTTAGAAAACAAATTTGTTTTGATAAGCCCGCTGTACCCCCAATGAATGCAATTAAAGAAGAGTTAAAGAGTTTTGCTGAAAGCATTCAAAAAGATACAGATACCACGGTCAGTTTGAATGATGGGTACAGAGCCCTTGCCCTGGCCCATGAAATCATTGAGGCCTTTAACCCGCATACCCAAAAAGCCCTTTAAATGAAGCATATCGGAATATTAGGATTGGCAGGAATTCTTTTTTTATCCTGTGAGAAGCCTGCTACTATACCTTCTTATGTTAAAATTGAAAGCATTGAGCTTGATACGGAATTAGGTGAAGGAACCGATTCGCATAAAATCACTGAGGCCTGGATCACAGTGAATGGAAATCCAAAAGGAGCCTATGAACTTCCGGCAGAGTTTCCCATCCTGGAGGAAGGAGAGGTTGACTTAATCGTTAAACCTGGAATCCGTTTAAACGGGATTTCCACCACCCGGCTGCCCTACCCTCTATTCACTGAACGAACTTATAATTTAAACCTATATCCTGATTCAAGCATTGAATTAAGCCCGAGAGTTAAGTATACCGATGCCACTGTTTTTGAATGGATGGAACCTTTTGAAGACCCCGGATTTTCGCTTGAAGCCTCAAATAAATCAGACACTACCTTTACCCTAATTAGCGACCCTAACCATGTATTTGAAGGGAATAATTCTGTGGCCTTTTTCATGGATGAGGATCATAGTTTTTTCGAAGGCATTTCAACCGAGGCCTTTGAATTGCCCACGGTTGGAGACCGAAGGATTTTCCTGGAAATGAATTATAAATGCGACCACCCTTTTACGGTTGGGATTTTTGCAAATGAACCACAATCCGTTAGCCAAGAGTCTATTCTACTTTTAAATGAGAAGGAAGAATGGAATAAGATATACATTAATCTTGGGCCCAATGTATTTTTCCACCCAAATGCCCTGAACTTTAAAATCTTTTTTGGGGCTGTTTTAACAGAGTCGGATTCCGCTGCCATTTACCTTGATAATATCAAATTGGTTTATCGATGAATCGATTTCTACAATCGTTTAAATACGCCCTTTTTGACTTCATGGCTGCCATTTTGGCTTATACCTGCTTCTTCTATTACCGGAAGATTTTTGTTGAGTCAAAGAAATTCGGGGTAAACATTCCGATTGAGCTGGGCGGTTATTTTGTTAAATCCGCCTTGATCATTGGCTGTTTCTGGTTATGCCTTTACCTGATTACGGGAACCTATAAAAACCCTTATAGGAAAAGCCGGTTGAATGAATTTTTTCAAACTTTTTTAATCTCCCTAATTGGCTGTGTGGCAATCTTCTTTGCCATGATTTTGGATGACACCATCCTCTCATATAAAACCTATTACGTTTCGTTTCTGGTTTTATTCGGTTTGCATTTCTTTCTAACCTTTATTCCACGGTTCATACTTTCTTCAATTACCGCCTACAAGGTTCATAACCGCTTGATTGGTTTTGATACCATAATTGTTGGTTCAAATGAGAAAGCCAAGGAATTGTACGAGGAAATGTCAAAGGCCAAACCTGCAAGTGGTGAAAGGTTTGTTGGATATGTAAGGGTTGACCCGGATACCCCAGATTTACTTGCCGATGATTTAACCAATTTAGGGCCTTATACAAAGCTACCTGACCTGATTGCAGAAATGGGTATCGAGGATGTAATTCTGGCTGTAGAAAGCTCAGAGCACCATAAACTAGAGGCTGTACTTAACCAGTTGGAAGAGAAAAAGGTCATAGTGAAAATCATACCTGACATGTATGATATCCTTTCCGGCTCAGTGAAAATGAACTCCATTTTCGGAACTCCTCTGATTGAAATCGATCAGCGGTTGATGCCTACCTGGCAATTGGTAAGCAAAAGGGCCATTGACATTTTCGCCTCCCTTTTTGCCCTAATAATTTTATCTCCCGTTTACCTATTCACCGCCTTGATGGTTAAGCTTTCCTCACCCGGACCTATATTATTCAAGCAAAAACGGATAGGTTTACACGGAAAGCCCTTCTATATTCTCAAGTTTAGAAGCATGTTTACCGATGCCGAAAAACATGGTCCTCAGCTTTCATCTGACAATGACCCAAGAATAACCTCTTGGGGAAGAATCATGAGGAAATACCGCCTTGACGAATTGCCCCAATTTTACAATGTATTGATTGGTGACATGAGCCTTGTGGGTCCGAGGCCTGAGCGTGAGTACTACATAGAAAAGATTGTGGAAAAGGCTCCGGCTTATAGGCATTTGCATAAGGTTCAACCCGGAATCACCTCTTGGGGAATGGTGAAATACGGCTATGCCGAAGACATTGATGAGATGATTACCCGAATGAAGTACGACCTACTTTATGTTGAGAATATGAGCCTTTTGCACGATATAAAAATATTGGTTCATACGGTATTAATTGTTTTACAAGGCCGTGGAAAATAGGTTTCTTTGTTGAAAATTTACGATAACATATAAATCCAAATTCATGAAAAATATTGCAGTTATTGGCGCCGGAACCATGGGAAATGGAATTGCCCATGTATTTGCCCAAAACGGATATGCTGTCAACCTAATTGACATTTCTGAGGATGCCTTAAATAAGGCTCTTTCCACCATTGAAAAAAACCTTGACCGTCAGGTTAAAAAGGAAATCATTTCAGAAGACGATAAGTCTAATACCCTGGGAAAAATTAATACAGTAACGGATTTAGCCCAAGGAGTTAAAGATTCAGACCTGGTAGTGGAAGCCGCTACAGAAAACATGGATCTAAAGCTTAAAATCTTCCGTGATATGGATGCCAACACAAAGGCTGACTGCATTTTGGCTACCAATACCTCTTCCATATCCATTACCAAAATAGCTTCAGTTACAGACCGTCCGGATAAGGTAATTGGAATGCATTTTATGAATCCTGTGCCTGTTATGAAACTTGTAGAAGTTATACGTGGGTATGCAACTTCAGACCAGGTTACCCAAGATATTATGAGCTTGAGCCGAGGCCTTAAAAAGGTTCCGGTAGAGGTTAATGATTACCCAGGATTTGTTGCCAATCGAATTTTGATGCCCATGATAAATGAAGCCATTTATACCCTTTGGGAAGGGGTTGCAGGTGTTGAGGAAATAGATACAGTAATGAAATTAGGTATGGGGCATCCAATGGGACCCCTTTATTTAGCAGATTTCATTGGGCTTGACGTTTGTTTGGCCATTTTGGAGGTAATGCATGATGGATTTAAAAATCCTAAATACGCCCCTTGCCCCTTATTGGTGAATATGGTTACTGCAGGAAAACGGGGAATGAAATCAGGTGAAGGATTTTATAACTACGCCAACGGACCCAAAAATGCTGTTGTTTCCGCTCAGTTTTTGAAATAAACTGAAGCCAGTTTAATTTAGAATAATAGAAAAGGGCCTTCCGGCCCTTTTTTATTCCTTTTCATTTTCTTGTTCCTCCTCCTCATTGGCCTTTTCCCTAACCTTATCTAACATATTAGAATTGGTTCTAAAATCTGAAAAGTTCACAGGGGTTTCCTGGTGTTGCAACTCTCCGGCAATAAAGGCCCTTTGAAGGATGGTTTCAATCATGGCGTCCTCTTCTACCGTGAAAGGATCATAGGTAGCTTTTAGATCGGCATCATAGAATTTAGCCATGGTTTGGTAAAAAACGGCATTGATTCCCCCCCTGTAGTCTTTAATCAGGTCCCAGGTGGTATACCCGGTTTGGCGGTAGATTAGTTTTATAAGAATCATTCCTTCCGTTCTGGTCAGCTTTTTAAGCTCTGCTTCAAACTCTTCACGAAGGTATTTTTCAATTTTCTTACTGTATTTTCTGACTTTCCGTTTCTTCTTCAAATCAGCCGTAGCTTCGGTTACTTCGGTTAATTTTTCAGAGGCAATTACTGCGTAAGGATAGACTTTCAACACCTTTCTTCTCAATCGGAAATAGGCCCTTCTCTCTTCATTTGTTTCGAAGGTTGGTCGCTCTAAAACCACCACTTCGGTTAAATAGGAAAGGGGGATGGTATCTCCATTATAGAGCACATACTCTGACCAAAAGGTATTTGGTTTTTCCTTAGGCATGGAAGTAGAGTCAGTTTGGGCAAAGGCCTTTCCGGCGAAAGCCAAAACGAGAAATAGTATAAAATCAAACCTTTTCATAGTCATAAAAAAACAAGTATCGTGCTAAACTGTTCCCCGGTTATACCTCCTGCGCTCTTTCCATTCTTTAGAAGGCTCAACATCAAGCACTTGACTCTTTTTATCTTTCGATTCAGATTCAAAAATAGCAGCGGCCAAACCGGCGATTTCTACCAGAGAATCATCGGCTTCCAGGTATTCTGGTTTAAAATGATGGTTCACAAAATGAGTATCAAAATCACCGGATACAAAGGCTGGATGGTCCATGACAAAAGCCCCGAAAGGTAAGGTTGTTTCAACCCCAGCAATATGGAAATCAGCAATGGCCCTTTTCATTCGTTCAATGGCCTGGTTTCTATCTGCTCCATGCACCACCAATTTTGAGATCATGGGGTCATAATAAATGGGCACCTCCATTCCTTCTTCAAAGCCATCATCAACCCTTACACCAGGGCCCTGCGGCCTTCTATAGGTACTTAATTTACCAATATCTGGAAGGAAATTATTGGCTGGATTTTCAGCATAAACACGCATTTCCAATGAATGTCCGTTAATTGCTAAATCATCTTGTGAATAACCAAGTTCTTCCCCTCTGGCAACCCTGATTTGCTCCCGAACAAGGTCCATGCCTGTAATCATTTCGGTAACCGGGTGTTCAACTTGCAAACGGGTATTCATTTCAAGGAAGTAGAAATTAAGTTTCTCATCCATTAGAAATTCAACCGTACCTGCTCCCACATAATCACAAGCCTTGGCAACAGCCAGGGCAGACTCACCCATTGCTTTACGAATTTCAGGTGTAAGAATGGCTGAGGGCGCCTCTTCAACTACTTTTTGATGACGCCTTTGAATGGAGCATTCCCTTTCAAAAAGGTAAACCCCATTTCCATGGGAATCACAAAGAATTTGAATTTCGATATGGCGTGGAGAGCCAACGTATTTCTCAATAAAAACGGCTCCATTTCCAAAAGCTGAAACGGCTTCAGAAACAGCCAGATCCATTTGCTCTTCGAAATCTCCTTCATTTTCAACGATTCTCATTCCTTTTCCTCCCCCACCGGCTGAGGCTTTGATTAGGATAGGGAATCCGATATCCGCGGCAATTTTCTTGGCTTCCTCAATATCATCTATGGCCTCTTCAACACCTGGAACCATGGGCACACCGTAGGATTTAACCGCCTGTTTGGCGGAAAGCTTATCGCCCATTACCTCAATTGAGTTTGGGTTGGGTCCGATAAAAATTATACCCGCCTTTTGCACCTTTTTGCAGAAGTCTGCATTTTCGGAAAGGAAACCATAACCTGGATGAATTCCATCCACTCCTAGTTTCTTACAGATTTCGATGATTTTATCACCCAAAAGATAAGATTCTGAGGAAGGAGGTGGCCCCATTAAAACGGCTTCATCTGCGTATTTGACATGGGGAGCATGTCTATCCGCTTCTGAATAAATGGCAACAGTAGCAATACCCATTTCCCGGGCTGTTCTCATGATTCTAAGGGCGATTTCACCCCGATTGGCAACCAATATCTTTTTCATGCAAAATGATTTTCTGAAGCTTCGAAAATACAAAAATGAAGCTTGGGGAAAAGCTTAGATTTTCAGGGGTTTTCAACGGTTTTAACCTGAGGGTATAAAATGTAAAAAGGCCATCCCATGAAAATGGAACAGCCTTTAATATTCTGATTTAAAAAGATTTAGCCTACAACAGCTTTTACTTTATCCGCCGCTTCTTGAAGCATAATTGCCGATTGCACCTTTAATCCGGATTCATCAATTAGTTTCTTAGCTTCTTCTGCATTGGTACCTTGAAGGCGAACAATGATAGGAACATCAATATTCCCCATGTTTTTATAGGCATCAACAATTCCCTGAGCAACTCGGTCACAGCGAACAATTCCTCCGAAGATATTCACCAAAATGGCTTTCACTTCCTTGTCTTTAAGGATGATTCTAAAGGCGTTTTCAACCCTTTCCGCGTCAGCTGTACCACCTACATCCAGGAAATTAGCAGGATTACCTCCAGCCATTTTGATAATGTCCATGGTGGCCATAGCTAGTCCGGCACCATTTACCATACAACCTACATTTCCGTCAAGGTTAACATAGTTCAAACCGAATTCATCGGCTTCAACTTCTGCGGGATCTTCTTCTCTTTTATCACGCATTTCAGCGTAGTCTGGATGGCGGAAAAGGCTATTACCATCTAAGGCAACCTTTGCATCAACAGCCATGATTTTGTCATCTGAAGTTTTGAGCACAGGATTAATTTCAAAAAGAGCTGCATCTGCTTCAGTATAGGCGGTGTAAAGGCTTTTCACAAATTTGGTCATTTCCTTAAAGGCCTTCCCTGACAAACCCAAGTTAAAAGCAATTTTACGGCATTGGAAACCCTGGAGACCTACGGTAGGGTCAATTTCTTCCTGAAAGATTAGTTCAGGGGTTTTATCCGCTACCTCTTCAATATCCATTCCCCCTTCTGAAGAATAAACAATCATATTTCTACCGGTAGCTCTGTTAAGAAGAACCGACATGTAGATTTCAGAAGTTTCTGATTCGCCAGGATAATATACATCCTCGGCGATGAGAATTTGGTGAACGGTTTTCCCTTCAGCAGAGGTTTGAGGGGTTACCAACTGCATCCCCAGGATGTCATTGGCTCTTTCTTTTACCTCTTCAAGAGACTTGGCCAGTTTTACACCGCCACCTTTTCCGCGGCCACCGGCGTGAACCTGAGCTTTAATCACCCACCACTGGGTTCCAGTTTCTTCGCTAAGCTTTTTGGCTGCTTCAACTGCTTCCTCAACAGTGCTGGCTACAATTCCGCGTTGAACGGTTACTCCAAAACTGCTTAGAATTTCTTTTCCTTGGTATTCGTGTAAATTCATCTGGCTTAAAAATTTGCCACAAAAGTAAAACTTCGTAGGGCTTGGACAAGGAAAAATATGAGCAGATTTAAAGGATTTAAAAACTTTCCTACCTTTAGGCTTTAAACTTCGCATCATTACCCCCAATTTTGTGCGCGATAATCGCATGCTTTGCGTTTAACCTAAAACCTAATCCATGAAAAGCATAGGGGGAATTCTTATTGCTTGCTTCACCTTGTTCAGTTTTGGCTCTAAAGCTCAAGTTGATAGCACCTTTCATCAACGTAAAAACCTCAAAATGAAACGCACCGAAACAGCGCCTGTTATAGACGGGGTTTTGGATGATGAGGTTTGGGAAAATGCCCCTGTGGCCAAAAATTTCGTGATGTGGACCCCAGATAACGGGAAACCAGAACCGGAAGCCTTAAGGTCTGAGGTTAAGATATTATACAATGACCAGGCCATTTACTTCGGCGCTATGCTGTATGATCCAAATCCAGACAGCATTTTAAGGGAGCTCGGAAAAAGGGATGACAACAACCGAAATACCGATTGGTTTGCTATGTGGATCAACCCCTATAGCGATGGCCTTTCAGACATTAATTTCTTCGTTTCTGCCGCCGGAGTTCAAACCGATTCCAGAACTACAGATAATGGGGATGATTTAAACTGGAACGCCGTTTGGAAAAGCAAGGTCAGTATTGTGGAAAACGGTTGGATTGTAGAAGTTGAAATCCCGTATAATGCCCTTCGTTTCCCTGAAAAGGATGTTCAGGATTGGTCGCTAAATCTGGGTAGGCAAATTCGAAGGTACCGACAGTTATATACCTGGTCTTTTATTGATAACTCTACCGGAAACCCTGAAATTTATGCCGGTATTTTAAAGGGAATCAAGGACATTCAACCCCCTCTTCGTTTATCACTCTTGCCCTATGTATCAGGGTATGCAAACCGATTTGGTGGGGCAAATAGCTTTGAATACAATTATGGCATGGACCTGAAGTATGGGCTGAGTGAATCTTTCACCCTTGATATGACCTTGATTCCTGATTTTGGGCAAGTTGCCTTCGATAACCAGGTCTTAAACCTTACTCCTTTTGAGGTCCGGTTTAACGAAAACCGACAGTTTTTTACCGAAGGAACGGAGCTTTTCAATAAGGGCGGATTGTTTTACAGTAGAAGAATTGGCAATGCCCCTACCCAAATGGGAAGACCCTATGAAGGCCTGGGTAAGGACGAAACGGTTGTAAATAATCCCAATAAGGTTCAATTGCTAAACGCTACCAAGATATCAGGTAGAACCTCAGATAAATTAGGATTGGGCTTTTTTAATGCCGTTACCGGAAATACCTATGCGGTGGTAAAAGACACCATTACAGGGGACACTAGGGAAGTCTTGACAGAATCATTAGCCAATTACAACGTGCTGGTTTTTGATCAAAGGTTTAGGCAAAATTCTTCGGTAACCTTTGTGAATACCAATGTGGTAAGGAGGGGTGATTTTCGGGATGCAAATTCTACAGCAATCTTATTTCAGCTGCCAAATAAGAAAATGAGCCACCAGCTTTCCGGAAGCTATAAACAAAGTTTGATTTGGGAAAATGGAGAGCGGAAATACGGATTCTCCTCCAACCTTTCTGTGGATAAGATTTCAGGCCAATGGAGGTACTGGGCCGGAGCCAATGTTGAAAGCGATACTTTCAACCCCAATGACCTTGGATTTTTATACAACAACAATGAATTCAACCAATGGGTAGGTGGTTCTTATCAAATTTTTCAACCCAGAGGCATCTTTAACAACCTGGGCTTAGGCGCCAGCATTAACAATAGCTACCTCTACCAACCCTTTGAGTTTGCCAATTTTAATTTAAGCAGTTGGGGTTGGTTTACCTTAAAGAGTTTTCATGCATTTGGCTACAATTTATGGTCAAGGCCCATTGAGCGTAACGATTGGTTTGAGCCTCGTTCACCAGGTAGAAAGCTGGTAGAAATGCCCCATGTAGGCGGTAATCTTTGGATTTCTTCTGATTACCGTAAGAAGTTCGCCATTGATTTAGGGGTAGATTATACCCGGCACAAACCTATAAAACCATGCCTTTAAACCAATTCTGGTATTCCTGGAACTTCTCTCCAAGGTTTAGGTTTAATGACCGGCTTTCCATGGTGTACCGGTATCGCCAAAGCCAGGATTTCTCTGACATTGGCTGGGTAAAAGAAGAGAATGACGGAACCATAATCATGGGAGAACGAAACATTCGCACCATTGTGAACACTTTAACGGGCTCATACATCTTTAATAATGTCATGAGCTTGAGTTTGAATTTTCGGCATTATTGGTCGTCTGTTCAATACCTGGATTACCATGGACTTGGAGAAGATGGATACCTTGAGTTTTCCCCTTATGCTGGGGGCTATATTGACGATTCAGGCTTCCATTCAGACCATGATTTAAACCTGAACTTCTGGAACATTGACCTGGTGTATTCCTGGTGGTTCTTGCCAGGGTCAGAAATTAGCCTGGTTTGGAAAAACGCCATCTCAACCAACGAACGTGAATTAATTGATGGATTCTTTACTAACCTTGAGAATACCTGGAGCTCTCCCGTTTCCAATAGTCTCTCAATCAAGATTCTATATTTCCTTGACGGAGAAAAACTTCTAAGAAAGTGATAGAAATTTCAAAATTAAAGAAGGCATACGGCCAACTTGAGGTTTTAAAATCGGTTGACCTAAAGCTGAATCAAAAGGAAGTAGTTGCCATAGTGGGTCCGTCGGGCGCCGGAAAAACAACCTTACTTCAGATCATCGGAGCCCTTGATCGAGGAGATTCTGGAAAAGTTATGGTGCAGGATAAAGACATAATGGGTTTTAATCAGAAAAAGCTGGCCAGGTATCGAAACGAGGAAATTGGTTTCATCTTCCAGTTTCACAACCTTTTGCCTGAGTTCACTGCTGTGGAAAACGTTTGCATACCAGCACTCCTTGGCGGGAAAAAACTAAGAAATGTACAAGCCAGAGCCGAAGCCCTCTTGGATGAGCTCGGATTAAGTCATAGGCTTGATCATAAGCCCAATTCAATGAGTGGCGGAGAACAACAGAGGGTTGCAGTAGCCAGGGCATTGATGAATCAACCCAAGATTATACTAGCTGATGAACCCTCCGGAAACCTCGATACAGAGAATGCCAGGCATCTTCATGAATTGTTTTTTAAACTAAGAGACCAGCACGGCTTGACCATTTTAATGGTTACTCATAATGAAGACCTGGCCAATATGGCCGACCGGAAGCTGACCATGTTGGATGGAAAAATTCTTGCTGAATGACCGAACAGGAGCTGAAAGATTTCTTAGAGTCGAAAACCAAAGCTTATCAATCTGAAGAATTCATAGAAACTGACCCCATTCAGGTTCCGCATGAATTCACAAATTCAACCGACATTGAGATTTCGGGTTTAATCTCTGCCCTCCTCGCCTGGGGCCGAAGGGATTTAATCATCCGATCTTCTAGGGCCATTTTGCAGAGAATGGACTATGCTCCTTTTGATTTTGTAATGAATGCCAGTGAATCAGAACTCAGTTTTTTAAGAGGTTTTAGGCATAGAACTTTTATGGGGAAAGACATTGAAACCCTGGTTTTGGCCTTGCGTCGTATGTACAATGATTACAGTAGTCTAGAGGAGGTTTTCCTAAGTCAGGATGAAGAAAATCTCAAATCAGGCCTTCTTAGATTTCACCATGAGGTAATGAAAACCAACCATGAAAAGAGGTTTGAAAAACACATTGCTAATCCTGAAAAAGGCTCAGCGGCAAAACGATTGAATATGTTTTTACGTTGGATGGTAAGGCAAGACTCTCCGGTTGATTTTGGTATATGGAAACAAATCTCCCCTGCTCAACTTTCCATCCCTTTAGACGTACATAGTGGAAGGGTTGCCCGTGCCTTAGGATTATTAGATCGAAAACAAAACGATTGGAAAGCCGTGGAAAGACTAGACATTTCTTTGCGAAAATTAGACCCTTTAGACCCGGTGAAATATGATTTTGCCTTATTTGGCCTTGGAGTTTTTGAATCTTTCAAATAAGCCCATTCCCTTTCCTTAAATTCGCGCTCAATGAAATTTCTACACCCCAATATACTTTACGCTCTATTCGGCTTGGCCATTCCAGTTTTGATCCACTTGTTTCAACTGAGAAAGCCCAAGGTGGTTTACTTTTCCAATGTTAAATTCCTTCAAGAAATTCGAAAGCAGACCCGCAAAATGTCTGTTCTTCAGCATTGGCTTGTATTGTTGATGCGGATATTGGTGTTTAGTTTCTTAGTTTTTGCCTTTGCACGACCATACATTCCAGCGGAAGCGGGCTCCAGAAACCCGGATGCCAAACTGTCAATCTATATTGATAATAGCTTTAGCATGGGGGCCGAAAATCAAGGCGGAGTCTTATTGGATCAAGCCATAACCGAAGCGGTTCAACTCCTCTCAAACTACAGAGAAACGGATGCTTTTCACATCCTAACCAATGACGCTGCCCCTGAAGCTCAACGGTTCATGAATAAATCGGAGGCCATTGATTTTATTGAAGGACTTCGGATTAGCCCTTATCGGCTGAGCATTGATGAGGTAATGCAGATGCAGTCTTCAATGTGGACCCATAAGGAAGAGGCAAAGGTTTACTGGATTTCTGATTTCCAAAGTTCCATGTTAGAATTTGGGTCAGACCAGAACATGGAAACCTTTCCTGAAATAAACGCTTTAAAACTCCTTAACCAAGAATCTGAGAACTTGTACATAGACTCCGTTTATTTTGCCAATCCGCTTATGCGAAAGGGCATGAATGAAGCTTTGAAAGTTCGGGTGGTGAATTCGGGTAAAAAGTCAATTAGCGATTTACCTCTGGTATTAAGACTGAATGGAAGTCAACGAGCCATTAACCAAATTAGCCTGGAACCCGGCGGAACGAAATGGGTAGAATTAAATTTCCAGAACCGAGAATCGGGATGGGTTCAGGGCAAGGTTGAAATTGAAGATTACCCCATTCAATTTGACAACCAATGGTTCATTTCGTATTTCGTACCAGATGCTTACCGGGTTCTGGAAATTTCTGAAAATCCATCCTCCTATATAAAGGCCTTATTTGGTTCTGAACAGGGGTTTAGTTTAGACCACAGAAAAAGTTCGGAAATAGAATTTGACCGCCTGGGAATCTATGATTTAATCATTTGGCATGGTAACCAAAGCTTTTCTTCTGGATTTGCCGGAAGTTTGAAGTCCTATCTTGAACTAGGGGGAAACCTGGTTATTTTCCCTCCCAATGAGCCAGGATTAATTAATGAAGCCATGGCGGTTTTCGGTTTTAATGCCTTGGCTAAAGCCGATACGGGTAGGGTTAAGATCAATAAAATTGAATACCAACACCCTCTTTACCAGCCGGTTTTTGAAAAAGAGTCTGAAAATTTCCAGGCTCCTATTGCCCAAAGGTGGTATTCCCTTTCGATTTCCGGAGGATTAGCGGTTCTGAAAAATGAATTTGGGGGCGATTTTGCGGTATGGAAGGAGCTCAACCAGGGAAATATGCTCTTTATGGCCTCTGCCCTTTCTGATGATTGGAGTAATTTCCAACGGCATGCCCTCTTTGTTCCCACCCTATTCAATATGGCTATTTTGCAAAACCAACAGAGCAAGCCAGGCTATGAAATGGGCAGTGAGGAAGCTATTCTCATAAAAGACTCCCAAACAAAAAATGAAAGCCCGGTTAGGTTGTTAAAGGGCAATATTGAGTTTATTCCTAATCAAATTCCGGGGCAAGGAAATTTGAGAATCTTTTTACAAAGGGCTTTGCCTGAGCCAGGGGGCTTTGAACTTAGAAAAGGAGATGAAAAGCTCGGATTAATTTCCTTGAATTATGACCGGAAAGAGTCAGACTTAAAATTCCCAAATGAATCAGAACTGAAAGATATATTAGATGATCAGGGTTTGAACCTGGCTTATTTGGCTTCCGAATCTGGTTCAAAATCAGGAACAAGACTTGCCAAGGCGGAAGGTCCGAAAGAATACGCTTGGTATTGTCTTGGTTTCGCCCTCTTATTTTTACTTTTGGAGTCACTTCTCTTAAAAAGATTCAAGGCATGAGTTTGCTCATTAAGCGCGCTACCGTAGTTGACCCAGACAGTCCGTTTCACGGTCAAGAAAAAGATATTCTGATTGAAAACGGAATCATTGCAGAGGTTTCAGACTCCATTGACCTTGAAAAGGGAATGGTGGTTACTTATCCAAACCTAAAAGTTTCTCGTGGCTGGTTAGACCTTCATGTTGATTTTGCAGATCCGGGCAATGAAGATCAAGAAAGCATTGAGACCGGTCTTGAATGTGCCGCAGCGGGAGGTTTTACGGGGGTTGGCTTGGTGCCTAGCACTCAACCTGTATTGGATTCCAAGGCGGATATTGAATATGTTTTGGGAAAGTCTTCAAACTCTCCATGTCAAATTTTCCCACTTGGGGCTGCTACAAAAGGGCTTGAAGGAAAAGAACTAACAGAGATGCACGATATGAAATCAGCGGGGGCATTTGGCTTCACCAATGATTTCTTGTCAAATATGAAGGCTGATATGCTTGAACTGGTAATGAGGTACGCCCATTCCGTGCAAGGTGTATTTTTCTTTCACCCAGAAGAGATTAGCTTAAACCAAGGCGGTCAAATGCATGAAGGCATGATTTCTACCCGAATGGGATTAAAAGGAATGCCATTAATCGCCGAAGAGATCGCCCTTCAAACCTGCTTGAAACTTGCAGGCTACAATAAGATTCCGGTTCACATCATGGGCCTAAGTTCTAAATCAGGACTGGAAATCATCAAAGAGGCCAGAGAGCAAGGAGCAGAAGTTACCTGCGATGTGAATGTTATGAACCTGGTTTATACCGAAGAGGATTTGCTTGGCTACCCAACTGAATTCAAACTACGATCGCCTCTGCGTTGCAAGGAAGACCGCGAAGCCCTGGTTCAAGGAGTATTGGATGGAAGCATTGAAAGCATTTCTTCAGACCATAGGCCGGTGCGTGAGGAAGGCAAAAACTGCGAGTTTGACCTGGCAGATTTTGGGGCCATTGGGCTTCAAACTTGTTATAATTTATGTTTGAAGGCCTTCGCCGGAAAAGATTTGGAAAAATGGTTGCCTGCCCTTTACCGAGGAGGTGAGCATGTTTTCAATTTAGAACCCTCTCCTATTGAAAAAGGGGAATACGCCCGGCTGAGTTTGTTTTCTGACCAAGGTGATTTCAAGTTAAACCGAGAAACCAACCTTTCTAAATCCAAGAACTCACCGGTTTGGAACCAAAGTTTAAAAGGGGAAGTTTACGGGATTGTAAACGGAAGGGACTATTACCTAAAAGAAAATTAAGCCTCCGACTTTTCTTTAGACGCTTTCCAGCCGAAAAGCTTTTTCTCCTTTACAATATTATCCACATAAGCCGGAACCATGTTTTCCCAACCTGGTTCTAGATTTTTAATGCGTTTTAAAACATCTCTTGAAAAAATGTTCAGGTATTCAGGGTTGAAGTCTTCAATGTCTTTAATCCTTCCGTTCTGCACCAAATAATTGTACAATGGTCTCATTCGTGGTCGAATGGGCACATTTTTAGAGGTTAGGGTCTCTCCGTTCATTTGGTAAGGGTACAAGAATATTTTAAGGTCTTGCATGAAAAGGATTCCGAAAGCTTCAAGGATTCCGCCTTTCAGGTTCAGGTAATACTTTTCGTTGAAAATCTCCATGAGGTTGTTCACTCCCATGATCAGTCCTTTCCGTTTCTTAGAGAACCTTGAGAAGTACTCAAGCAGTTTATAGTATTCCTGATAATTTGAGATCAACACGGTTTGCCCGATGGAGCATAGAATATCGGCCCGATCTAGGAAATCTTGTTCATCGATATCCCCTTCGGCCTTCAAATTGCTCAGGGTAATTTCAAAGAGCACCTGCATGTCTTCGGCTTCCACCCTATTCTCTTTTAGGAAAAGTTTATACCCATTCTTGATCATGTCAATATTCACCTTGGTAACGGGTCTAAAGCTTCCGCGGATGGTAAGAATGTTCTTTTTATAGAGAATGTCAGCGGGTTGGATATTATTTCCATCGGCCCCAAAAATAACGGCATCGGTCATTCCATTTTTAACCAGATACAAACTCATCAACCGGTTATCAACCCCTTCAAAAGCTGGGCCTGAAAGGTTAATCATATCCAGCTCCATTTGATCTCGGGTAATGTGGTCGTAAAGACTGGTTACCAATCTTTTTGGATCTTGATGATAAAAGAAGCATCCATAAATCAGGTTTACCCCACAAACTCCAACGGTTTCTTGTTGCTGTTTGGCTTCAATTTCATGAAGGCGAATATGGATGGTTACCTGAGAGGGTTTGGCTTTGGGGTGATGTTGAAACCTAAAGCCCAACCAGCCATGGCCGTCTAGGGTTCTTTGAAAGTTTACCGTTGCAATGGTATTGGCAAAGGCAAAATATTGCTTGTCAGGATGTTTTTCCCGGTTAAGGCGCTCCTCAATTAGGCCATACTCATGATCGAGCATTTTAACCAAGCGGGGCTCACAAACGTAGCGGCCTTTAATTTCTTTCCCGTAAATCGCATCTGAGAAATCTTTATCGTAAGCAGACATGGCTTTCGCAATGGTTCCTGAAGCCCCTCCTGCCCGAAAGAATCGTCGCACCACCTCTTGTCCGGCCCCAATTTCGGCAAAAGTGCCATAAAACTGTGGGGAAAGATTGATTTTCAAAGCTTTCTGATCAGGACTAAGTAAAACGGTTTCCATGTAGACTGTATTCTGTAGGCAAAATTAGGGCTAAACAAAATGAAATCAAGGCAAAACCTATATTTTTAGCCAATCACTACGAAAACCTGAGTCATGAAAATCACATTTTTAGGTACAGGAACCTCTCAAGGCGTTCCGGTAATTGCCTGCAATTGTTCCATTTGCAGTTCAGAAAACCCTAAAGATAAGCGGCTAAGAAGCTCCATTATGATCAGCCTTGATTCAGGAAATATAATTGTTGATACGGGGCCAGATTTCAGGCAGCAGATGTTGAGGGAGGACGTTCAAGAGCTGAATGGAGTTTTATTCACCCATGAACATAAAGACCATGTTGCAGGCTTGGATGACATCCGGGCCTTCAATTTCAAACAGAAGGAAGACATGGATGTTTTCGCTGTTTCACGGGTACAGGAAGCTTTGATTCGCGAGTATCCTTACATTTTTTCAGAATATAAATATCCAGGTGTACCCCAAGTAAGACTGCACACCATTGAGGAAGACCAAAATTTTGAGGTTTTGGGCCATACGATTACGCCCATTAAGGTTTGGCATTATAAGCTTCCGGTGCTTGGATTTAGAATTAAAGACTTCACGTATATTACAGATGCCAATAAAATTGACCCCGAAGAAATTGAAAAAATAAAGGGGAGTAAAATTTTAGTCATCAATGCACTTCGACAAGAAAAACACATTTCACACTTCACCCTTGAGGAAGCATTGGAAGTGATTCAAGAGATAAATCCAGAAATGGCATACCTAACCCATATCTCGCACTTGCTTGGCAAACATGAGGATGTGGAAGCTCAGCTTCCTGAAAATGTTAGGCTAGCATACGATTCCTTAAGTGTATCACTCCGATAATACATATATTGGGGCACCGAAAAACAACAATGATTTATGAAAAGAATTCTACTTCCTGTGGCAATCTGCCTCGGACTGTTATTTTCAGCCCAGGCAAATGACCACAATCACACACACGATGGGGATGTTCGATTTCTTCCTAAGGGGTATGTTCCTTACCAGGCACAATACCAGGCAGAACTTCGCTCTACCCAGAACTGGCAGAATTTCCTTGCAAAAAATGGAATTTGGTATGTACAGTTCAATGAAAACAACGGATTACCCCACCATGCTTTTGGAAAGCCTATTCAAGTTATGGGGGCGGGTTACCAATCAGCGGCTGAAAGTTTTCTACAAACCGTGGCAGCTGATTTAGAGGTTGACATCCATGACCTTAGATTCTCACACATCACCGGAAATCAAGATTATCAGAAGGTGTACTTTGATCAAAGCCACCAAGGCGTTCCGGTTCTTTTTTCAACCAATTTCGTGAAGTTAACCCCTGATTATAAGGTAGTTTCTTTCGGATTGGATAAGCCAAACCTAGATGGTTTCAGCATTGTTCCAACCCTTTCTCAAGAAGCGGCTTTGACTGCAGGTGCTGATGGACTAACTGGGGAAATTGAAAGCGCAGAATTCAAGCAATTGGCCATTCTTCCCATCCCATCAAACCAGGAATACGACAAGCGTTTGGTATATGAGGTTGAAATCAAGACCCTAAATGAGAACCAGATTCCGGGGGTATATTACACCCTAGTTGATGCAAACTCAGGAGAGGTATTGTACCGTAGAAACAAGGTTTGTCAAGCCATTGACGCTGACTTTGAAGCAACGGTTCAAAACGACAATCCACACAATGCTCCCTCGGTTCAAAACCTTCCGAATATGGAGGTTGAAATTAGCGGAACCACTTATAATACAGATGCCAACGGACATTTAAGTTTACCTTCTTTAAGCGGAACTCAAACGGCTACCGTAAAACTTCAAGGGCTTTATTCAAAGGTGATTACAAACGGAAGCACCCCAAGCTTTACTACGAGCTTAAGTGATGGAGCTACCATTTCCTTTGATAACGATGCCAGTTTGCAAGAGCGTTCGGCTTATTACCATGTGAACATTATTCACGATACCATGAAGGCTCATTTCCCGAGTTTTACCGGCTTGGACTTTGCCCTTCCTACCAATGTTGATTTAACCTCTGGAACTTGTAATGCCTTCTGGAATGGATCTTCCATTAATTTTTACGCTCAAGGCGGAGGATGTTACAGTTTATCACAAGCCAGAGATGTGGTTTATCACGAATATGGCCATGGTATCAATGACCTGTATTATGCGGCAAATGGCTCACCAGGTGGTCTTCAGAACGGTGCCATGCATGAAGGGTACGCTGATATTTGGGGATTGATTATTACGGAATACCCTGTTTTGGCAGAAGGTTACCAAACCACAGACCCGAATTCATTCATTCGTAGATATGACATTAACCCTAAGGTTTACCCTGCCGACCTTGTTGGTCAGGTTCATGCTGACGGAGAGATCATTGCAGGTGCTTGGTGGGATTTAGGAGAAGACTATTTCCAAGACCTTCAGCAAATGGCTGATCTTTGGACGGACACTTATCCTTTCACCCCAGATGCAGCCAACGGAAACGAGGGTCAACTTTATACCGACGTCTTAATTGAAGCTTTGAACATGGATGATGTTCCTTCAAACGGAGGGGATAATGACATTACCAATGGTACCCCGAATGATATTGACATTGTTACTGCCTTTGACGATCATGGGATTTCTTTGCTTTCAAATGCAAACCTTACCCATACCCCTATTCTTGCCGCTTCGGTAAACAATTCCATTACCATTGATGCAAGCGTTACGGTAACCTATGCATGGGCCTTGAACGATGTTAAAATGTTCTACCGTGTAAACAATGGTGGGTTTATGCCCATTGCCATGAACAATACCTCAGGTAGTAATTACACTGCCAGCATTCCTGGTCAGCCGAAAGGAACTGTGGTTGGATATTACTTGGCTTTAGAAGATAATAATGGAAACCTTGCTCAGGTAACTCCTTTCTCGGCCAATATTTCCGATCCTAACCTACCCAATTATATTTTGGTAGGATGTGCTCCGGTTATTGTTGAAGACTTTGACGGAAATGGTGGAATTTGGACTTTCGGTGCATCTGATGACAATGCCACAACCGGATTGTGGATTGAAGATATTCCGGTAGGTTCTTTTGATGCCAATGGTATTCCAGTTCAAACCGATGCTCAGCATACCCCAGGAGGAATTGCCTGTGCTTTAACAGGAAATGCCGGTAGTCCGAACGACGCAGTTGGAACCAACGACGTTGACGGAGGAAAAACTACGGTATTCACCCCTACCTACAACCTTGAATCTGTTGCAGACCCGGTAATTGCTTACTATAGATGGTATGTGAACAACCCACCATCAGGTGCAAATCCAAATGCTGACTGGTGGCAAGTAGAAATCACCGGTGATGGCGGAAACACCTGGATTCGGATTGAGGATACCAAAACTTCCGATCGTACTTGGAGGAGAAATGCTTTCCGTGTGAAAGATTATACCACCAGTTCTACGGTTCAAATGCGCTTCATTGCTTCTGATTCTCTTCGTCCGGGACAAAACCTAGACGGTGGTTCATTGGTTGAGGCAGCCGTTGACGATATGACCATTTATGAAGCCAGAAACAATGCTTCTTTGGAAGAAAACGGATTTGACCAACTTAGTCTATATCCTAATCCTGCTAAAAACTTTGTTCATCTTGAGTTCATTGCAGAAAATGCTGAACCTGTTCAGATTGAAGTATTTAACATGCAAGGGCAGTTGGTGAAAACCTTCCAACTTGACCAAAGAGCTGGTTACAGACATCATGAACTTGACTTGCGGAACTTAGCCGCTGGGATTTACCAGGTGAAAATCATTTCCAATACCAAAGAATCCACTCGAGCTATTTCGCTTCAGTAGATTCAAAGGATCTTACATGAAAAAAGGTTGTCTTTCGGGACAACCTTTTTTTTTTGCTACAACGAATTCTGAATTACTTGGCCATTTCCTGCAAGTAAAGCTCTTTGATTTTCTCAAGGGTGTAGTCAATATCCTCTGGGGAGGTATACCTTCCAAAGCTAAATCTTACGGTAGGTCTAGTATCGGTATTCCCCTTCAGGGCAGCCAATACATGAGAGCCAATGTTTGACCCAGAGCTGCAAGCAGACCCTCCTGAGGCAGCTATTCCCAGAATGTCAAGATTGATCAATAGGAAATCAGAAAACTCAGTTTTGGGGAAGCAACAGGATAAAACCGTATAAAGACTTTTGTCAACCTCACCGCTTGTACCGTTGAAGTGAATTTCGGGGATGGCTTCTTTAAGCCCTTGAATCATGGTTGACTTCAGCCCTTTAATGGCGCTTTCATGATCTTCAATATGCGTATAGGCTGAATCCATTGCAGCTGCGAGGCCAACAATTCCGTAAACATTTTCAGTTCCTCCACGCATATTTCTTTCTTGGGCACCACCATGAATCAGAGGGTTGATGTTCACATCCTTACGGATATAAAGAAAACCAACACCTTTGGGTCCGTTAAACTTATGTCCTGCTCCGGTAATAAAATCAACGGGGGTATTCTTAAGGTCAAAGGAGTAATGCGCCATGCTTTGCACAGTATCCGAATGGAAATAGGCATTGTATTTTTTACAAATATCACCTACTTCATGAAGGTTGATCATGGTGCCCACCTCATTGTTAGCATGCATAAGGCTCACAAGGGTAGGCAGGTCAGAGGCCTTGAGCTTGGCTTCTAGATCTTGAAGGTTCACTTCACCGTACTCATTGATATCTACCAATTCCAATTGGGCTTGGTTTGATTCAGCCAGGTATTCAGCTGTATGGAGAACTGCGTGGTGCTCAATGGGCGAGGTAATGATTCGTTTTACCCCCAGGTCTCGAACCGAGCACATAAGAGCCATATTATCGGCCTCTGTACCCCCAGATGTAAAATAAATCTCAGATGCTTGGGCATTTAAGTGTTTAGCAATTGAGCGTCGGCTTCTTTCAATCAAAGACCGGGTTCTTCTTCCGAAACCGTGGGTAGAGGATGGATTTCCAAACTCTTCTTTCATTACCGGCACCATGGCTTCCACTACCTCGGGGGCCATGGGAGTGGTTGCGGCATTATCCAAATAGACCTTTTTCATACCAAGTCCTTGAGTTCTTTAATCATGCGTTGAGCAAGGTCTTGTGCCTTCTCAGCAGAAGTAGATTCTGTATAAATTCTAATGATTGGCTCTGTATTGCTTTTTCTCAAATGTACCCATTCATTGCCAAAAATGATTTTCACGCCATCAATGATAATCGGGTTTTGGTCCGCGTATTTATTTTTAAAGGCTTCCAGCACTTGATCAACATTAATTTCGGGGGTCAAGGTGATTTTCTCCTTGGCCATTACATAATGAGGATAGGTATCTCTGAGTTCTTTTACAGACTTATCTGATTTTGCCAGGTAGGTAAGAAATAGGGCGGTTCCTACCAGGGCATCCCGGCCATAGTGAAGGGCAGGATAAATAATTCCTCCATTGCCTTCCCCTCCAATTACGGCCTTGGTTCTTTTCATTTCCTCAACCACGTTCACCTCTCCTACCGCGGCGGCTGTATAAGAGCAACCATGAGCTTCGGTTACATCTCTAAGAGCCAAGGATGAAGAAAGATTTGAAACGGTAGCCCCTGGGGTAAATTGAAGAATAAAATCGGCTACCGCTACCAGGGTATATTCCTCTCCAAACATTTCCCCTTCTTCGGTGATAAAGGCAAGACGGTCAACATCCGGGTCAACCACAATTCCTAGGTCACATTTTTCTTTAACCACCAGGTTGCAAATGTCGGTGAGGTGTTCTTTAAGGGGTTCTGGATTATGAGGAAATTCACCATTGGGGGTACAATAAAGCTCAACAACCTCACAGCCCATGGCTTTAAGCAGGGCCGGAATGGCAATACCTCCCGAAGAGTTCACTCCATCTACAGCCACCTTGTATTTTTTCTCTTTTACGGCTGAAAAGTCAACCAAATCAAGGGCCTCAATGGCTTTAATATGACGATCAATATAATCGTCAATATGAGTATACCCTCCAAGGTCATCAATTTCAGCATACTCAAAATCATCGGCTTCAGCCAGTTTCAGAATTTCAGCTCCATCGGCAGCACTTAGGAACTCACCTTTTTCGTTGAGGAGTTTAAGGGCATTCCATTGTTTTGGATTGTGGGAGGCGGTAAGAATAATGCCCCCGTCGGCGTCTTCACCGGGCACAGCCATTTCTACCGTGGGGGTTGTTGAAAGATCTAAGTGGATTACGTGAATGCCAGAGCCTTGCAGGGTTGCCATAACCAGACATTCAATCATGGGTCCGGAAATGCGGGCATCACGGCCTAGCACAACAGACCATTCGGATTTCTTTGAGTTTCTTTTCTTAATCCAGGCGGCATAGGCCGAGGCATATTTAACGGCGTCAAGGGGGGTCAAGCCTTCTCCGGCCTTTCCACCTATGGTTCCTCGAATTCCTGAAATTGATTTAATTAAGGTCATGGTAGTGTCTATTTTCGCGCAAAGATAATTTTCTCCAGAAACCTGCTTGTTAATTTTTTTGTTGACAAATGAAATTCAAAAGACAACAATGACTAGATTTTCGGCGTAGTTTTAATATCCAAGGAAACCAAAGAAGCAGGAACCATGTTTGAAAGGGATAATTCACATATTCAGAACCTCTTAGATAGGTTTCGTAGTATTAAGCTGGAAGGTGGGTCCTTCTATTTTGACATTGACGACTACGAGTCTTTGATTGACCACTTCATTGACCATGGTGAGGATGCTCAGGCTGAGTACTTGAACAATATGGCCATAGAGCAACATCCTCAGGCAAGTACCTTTTACATTAAACGGGCTCAACTCTTTGGTTTAAAGGGAATGTTAGAAGACGCCCATCTGGCCCTTGATTTGGCTGAGGGGATTGACCCATTGAATCACGACTTACTTTTAAACCGCGGAAACTTATTCTCAAGGGAAGGTAAGCATGATGAGGCCATTCAGCTTTTCAAAACCGCCTACCATGGGAGCGATGAAAAATCTGAGATTGCTTTACTCATAGCCTATGAATACCAGAATTTAGCCGAGTATGAAACGGCGGCAAAATGGCTAAAGCACTGCCTTAAGCTTGACCCCCAAGACGACGTAGCCTTATACAATTTGGCCTTTTGTTTGGAAATGTGCTCAGCCTATTCTGAAGGCATAGAATACTTCAATTCATTCATAGAAGACCATCCATTCAATGAGGTTGCCTGGCATCAATTGGGGCTTTTTTACCATAAGAAGAAAGACCCTAAAAAAGCGCTTTGGGCCTTAGATTATGCCATGGTAATTGACGAAACCTTTTCGGCAGCATATCATGAAAAGGCCAGAATTCTCAATGAATTAGGAAGGCCCCTTCAGGCGGCTAAATGCTTGGCTGAGACCTTGGCCTTTGAAGAGCCATCGGGTTATGTGTTTTTGAAAATTTCTGAATCTTACAAAGAGGCTGGATTTTACAAAGAGGCCTTAATACATTCAATCAAGGCAACCCATTATGATCCTCAATTGGATGAAGCTTGGATGGAGCGAGCTTTGATTTTGGAAACCATTGGAAGGCCACACGAGGCTGTATCTCATTTAAAAAAGGCCCTTGAACTTGATCCAGACAATCCGGATTATTGGTATATAACCGCGCAGTTTTACAAGCGAAACAAGTATTTAGATGAAGCAGAGCGGTCTTTTCAACAGTTGATTGAGCTGGGTTGCGTAGAAATGGAAATTTGGATTGAATACACCGATTTGCTTTTAGACCTTCACCAAACAGACCAGGCCATTGAGGCTTTGTATAGTGGAATTGATCACAATCCTGACTCGGCGGAGCTGCATTATTTGGCAGCCGGAATCTTGTTTAGCATGGACGAAGAGGTACATGCCTTTGATTGTTTAAGGGCAGCCTTGAAATTAAACTTTGAAAAGCACTCTACCCTACTTGATAATTTCCCGGATTTAAAGGAAAGAAGTGAGGTAAAAGACATCATTCGTTTGCATGTTGCCAGCAAGAAAATTGAATAATTAGGAAAAAAACCTAGTTCATTTAATTCATTTGCTTTACCGACCTTTGCCGGCAACAAAAAATCATTGACCATGATTGCAAGTATTCTACCTCTTGAATTGCAACAGCGCTTAGAAGCTCAAGAACCCATTCAGCTAATTGACATTCGTGAGAATTATGAGTTTGAAGAGGGGCATTTACCTGCTGAAAACATTCCAATGGACGAATTGGTGGCCAACCCCAATTTAATTCGTCGAGACGTTCCGGTTATTGTTTACTGCAAAACTGGAAAACGAGGGGCGGCTATGGTGTATATGTTCAAAAAAATGCATAGCCTTGACCACATTATCAACCTTGAAGGTGGTTATGAAGCATACACAAGCTTAAATTAGGCATGCAAAGAAAACTTTACGATTATATAATCATTGCCCTCAAAGGCTTTGCCATGGGTGCAGCAAACGTTATTCCTGGAGTTTCAGGAGGTACCATTGCTCTGGTTACAGGCATTTATATTGAATTCATAAATTCTCTAAAATGCTTAGACCTAAAAGCTGTAAAATTATTGTTCAGCTTTCGCTGGAAATTATTGGCTGAGCACATTAATTTCAAGTTTTTGCTTTCCATTTCCATAGGGGTTGCCGCTTCCTTGTTCAGCATTGCCAAATTGTTTGAATACCTTTTTGCTGAGCATCCAATTCTCATATGGTCTTTTTTCTTTGGGTTGATTTTGGCCTCCGTTTATTTTGTGGGTAAAACCGTAACCAGGTGGAATGTGGTCAATATTCTTTGGCTCATTCTAGGAGTTGTAATAGCGGTTGGCATTTCAATGTTTAAGCCGGCCTCTGCCAACGACAATCTCTTATACGTTGGACTTTGTGGAATCATAGGCATTAGCGGAATGATGCTGCCTGGTCTTTCAGGCTCTTTCATTTTGATTTTAATGGGCAATTATGAATTGCTTATGGTGGAATCCATTTCCAATTTGAATTGGGTTCTCTTGGTGGTTTTTGCCTTGGGGTCTATCATTGGAATGGTTTCCTTCTCTCATGTACTTTCGTGGATATTAAAGCGGTATTTCAATGCTACCATTGCCCTATTAACCGGCTTTGTTTTCGGTTCTTTAAACATTATTTGGCCCTGGAAGGAAGTTGTTGAGACTTACGTGAAACCAAGCGGTGAGATTGTTCCTTTAAAATACGAAAAGATACTTCCTCCTGAATTTGATGCCTATACCCTACTTGCCATTGGCCTAATTCTTTTTGGTATCTTCAGCATTTGGTTGATTGAATATTTGGCAAAGGAGGAATGAAATCATTATTTGGGCTTGTAGGAAAGAGATTAGAACATAGTTTTTCAGAGAGGTATTTTGCTGAAAAATTTAAGCGTGAAGGAATTGAGGGGGTTAATTACCAACTCTTTCCTTTGGATGAAATCCATTTGATTGAAGGTCTATTCTCTATGTCTCAATTGGGTGGCTTAAATGTCACCATTCCCTATAAAATTGACGTTATCCCCTATTTGGAAGAATTGAGTCCGGATGTGATTTCAATTGGGGCTGTTAACTGCATTCAAATCAGTGAAGGTCATACCTCTGGGTGGAACACGGATTGGATTGGATTTTTACGCAGTGTAAAGCCTTTCTTAGCTTCAAAACATGATCAGGCCTTGGTTTTCGGATCTGGAGGTTCTTCTAAGGCGGTTCATTATGCTTTGCGCGATTTAGGGGTAAAGACCTTTACCGTTTCCAGGGAGAAAGGAAAGGGGAATTTTCAATTGAGTGAGCTTACCAAAGACCATATCAATCATTTTAAGCTATTGATTAACTGCACGCCGGTTGGCATGTTTCCAGACATAAATGATAAGCTTCCCATTCCATACGATGGTATTGGTTCTGACCATTTTGTAGTTGATTTGATTTACAATCCAGAGGAAACTCTTTTCTTAAGAGAAGCAAAAAACCGCGGAGCCATGGTCTTAAACGGCTATAATATGCTGGTTTTTCAGGCCGAGGCCTCATGGAAAATCTGGAATGCCCAAGATTAATCCAGTCAATCTGTACCCAAATTTTAAATTTAGAAAGGGATAAATAGGACTCTTCCCCTAAAGTTAAACTTCAGAAAAAAACCGCAATCTACTGGTTTCATGTTATATACATTCATTTTCTCAATGGTTTCGAAATCCAGCTTGTTTCCTTAGAAAGGCCCTTGTTTAGGAAATAAGAAACTCTGAAGATTGACCTTGGTTTTCATTCCTCCCTTCCCTCCTTCTTATTACCTTTGTTTCCCCAAATTCTATTTTGAAGATTAGCATGAATCAGGAAAAAGAAAATAAAGTTTCTGAAACGGAAGAAGTTAAAGCACAGGGTGAAAGCACTGAGCAAAAATTGAGTGTAGAAGAGGATTCCGCTTCATCTCAAGCCAAGGACGCCAAAGGTAGTATTGATTCTACCGAGGAAAATGCGGCTAGCCAAAAGGAAGGTTCCAACAAAGCAAGTCAAGATTCTGATCCTGGAAAACCTGAAAGCCCATCCAGCGAAAGCGAAAACACAGAAAAGGATACTTCTGAAAAGCCATCCAGCGAAAGCGAAAGCATAGAGAAGAATACTTCTGATAAGTCATCCAGCGAAAGCGACAGCACAGAGAAGAATACTTCTGATAAGCCATCCAGCGAAAGCGAAAAAACGAATCCTTATCCAGAGATTCCAGAGACGGAAGGAAAGTCTGAGGAGGAGCTTATTGAGGTGCTTGAATCTTTGATGAAAAACTACGAGGCCCAACACTTACGGGATGCTGCTGAGCAGGTACGGAGGTCGTTTGACGCCTTAATTTCAGAAGATAAAGCGAAGAAAAAGGAGGCTTTTATTGAGGGAGGTGGAAATGAGATTGACTTTGCCTACGAAAACGCAAACAAGAAGAAATTTTATGGTCTTTGGGAGGAGTATCGTGCAAGGAAGCAGCGCCATAAAGAGCTACTTGAAAAGCGATTTAATGAAAACATGGCACGTAGAGAGGCCCTTATTGAAGAACTGAAGAGCCTGATTGAGTCTGAGGAAAAGCTAAATGAAACCTTTGAGCATTTCAGAAAAATTCAAGAAGAGTGGCGAAATGCGGGTCCGGTACCCAGGGCTGAGGCCGATGAGATCTTCAAGACCTTTCATTTTCACGTAGAGCGATTTTACGATTACGTGAGACTGAATCAAGAGCTTAGGGATTTAGACTTTAAGAAGAACTTACAACATAAGGAGGCTTTAATTTCTGAAGCCAATCAGCTTTTAAAACTTGAGAATGTGCATGAAGCCTTTAAGCGTCTTCAGCATTTACACAAGCGTTGGAAGCAAGAAGGGGGTCCGGTTGGGAAGGAAGACCGAGAGGCCATTTGGGAAAAATTCTCTGCGATCACCCATTTGATACATGAAAAACGCAGGGAAGCTATACAAGAACTTAAGGCCAAAGAAGCGGAGGTTATTAAGGCCAAAGATGAGGCCATTGAGAAAATGGGCCAATTGGTGAAAGGCTTGCCTGATTCTCATCCAAAATGGCAATCCGCCATCCGTAAGTCTAAGGCGATTATGGATGAATATAAGGCTGCCGGCCATTTGCAAAAGTCTACCAATGATAAGATTTGGGAGAAAATGAGGGCTCATATCAGGGACTTCAACCATGCGAAGAACCAGTTTTACAAAGAGCATAAGAAAGAATTGTCTGACAATCTTGACAAGCTTAAGGCCATAGCCCAAGAGGCTGAGAACGTGAAAGAAAGTGAAGAGTGGAAAGAAACCTCAAACTTTTTGAAAGGCCTTCAGGCAGATTGGAAAAAAATTAAACCCGTACCAAGAAAGGAAGCAGACAAGATTTGGAAGCAATTTAGGGAGTCATGCAATTATTTCTTTCACCGATTGGAGTCTGAAATCAAGGCAGGTGAAGAAGAATTGGTAAAGCATGTTGAGGCTAGAGAGGAGTTCTTGAAAAGCTTAGACCCTGAAAAAGTACAAGAAGAAGGCAAGGATTTGGTTTCTAAAATTAAGGCCTGGCAGAAAGAATGGAAATCCATGGGTCAGGTTCCTAAAAAAGAGGTGAACCGGTTGGAGGCGGAGTTTAGAAAGAAAATGGATGAGCTCTTTGAGAAGGCTGGGTTTAGTAAGAAGGAGAAGGAGAATTTCAGAGAAGCCAGTAAATATGATAAATACGTTCAGGCTGGTGATTTGCGGGGGCTGCAGAGGGAGATTTACGACTTAGAGAAAAAGCATAAATCTGCAGAGCAAGAATTGATAAAACTTGAAACCAACATTCAATTTTTCACCCAAACTGGAGGAGGAAACAATCCATTGATGAAGCAAGCTGAAGATCGGATTAAGAAGCAAAAATCATTGGTAGACCGTCTGGAGAAATCCTTAAACATGGCGAAAAACCGCATGAATTCAGCCAAGGAGGCCTAAGAAGGTGGAATTCAAATTAACATCTGATTTTGAGCCCACAGGTGACCAGCCCAAGGCCATTAAAGAGCTTGTTGAGGGATTAACGGACGGGGCTTCGGCTCAAACCCTTTTGGGGGTTACTGGATCTGGAAAAACCTTCACAGTTGCCAATGTCATTCAGCAGGTTCAACGTCCAACTTTGGTATTGAGCCACAACAAGACCTTGGCCGCACAGCTTTACGGAGAGTTCAAACAGTTTTTTCCTGAAAATGCGGTTGAGTACTTTGTTTCGTATTATGATTACTACCAACCGGAAGCCTACATACCTACCACTGGAACCTATATTGAGAAGGATTTAAGCATCAACGACGAAATTGAGAAGCTTAGATTAAGTGCCACCTCTACCCTACTTTCTGGTCGGAGAGATGTAATTGTGGTCTCTTCGGTGTCTTGCATTTACGGTATGGGGAATCCGGAACAGTTTGGAAAGAACACCGTAGAGGTTAAGGTGGGTGATCAAGTAGGGCGGCAAAAATTTCTTCACGCCCTGGTAGCGGCCTTATATGCCCGAACAACGGGTGAATTTAGCAGGGGTAACTTCAGGGTAAAGGGAGATACGGTTGATGTTTTTCCAGCTTATGCCGATACTGCCTACCGGGTTGGATTCTGGGATGATGAGATTGAGGAGATACACAGATTTGATCCGGGGACGGGGCAGAAAATTGAGGACTTAGAGGCTTTACGTGTTTTTCCGGCCAATTTATTTGTGACCTCAAAGGACATGCTTCAGCAAGCCATTCACAACATTCAGGATGATTTGATGGATCAATTGGATTTTTTCCGGCAAACCGATAAAAAGCTAGAGGCTAAGCGGCTGGAGGAAAGAACTCAGTTTGATCTAGAAATGATACGGGAATTGGGCTATTGTTCTGGTATTGAAAACTATAGCCGATACCTTGACGGAAGAGAGCCAGGCACTCGCCCCTTCTGCCTTTTAGACTATTTTCCGGATGACTATATGACGGTTGTGGACGAAAGTCATGTGACCATTCCTCAGGTTCACGCCATGTACGGAGGAGACCGTAGTCGTAAATTGAACCTGGTTGAATACGGGTTTAGGCTTCCGGCGGCATTAGATAATCGTCCTTTAAAATTCGAAGAATACCGTCAGATACAAGGACAAACCATATATGTATCAGCAACCCCAGCTGACTTCGAGCTTTCTGAATCAGGAGGCGTATATGTTGAACAAGTTATTCGTCCAACTGGTTTATTAGACCCAATCATTGAGGTTCGTCCCAGCGAAAATCAAATTGACGATTTATTGGAGGAGATTCAGGTTCGGGTTGAAAAAGACGAGCGGGTACTGGTAACAACCTTGACCAAGCGTATGGCAGAGGAGTTGACCAAGTTTTTATCCAGGTACCAGGTAAAGTGTAGATATATTCACTCAGAGGTTGACACCTTGGAAAGGGTTGAAATCATGCGTGATTTAAGGTTGGGAGTTTTTGATGTATTGGTTGGAGTTAATTTATTGAGGGAGGGATTGGATTTACCCGAGGTAAGTTTGGTTGCCATTTTAGATGCAGACAAAGAGGGATTTCTCAGGTCTGAGCGTTCCTTGGTACAAACGGTAGGAAGGGCAGCCAGAAACGTAAGTGGAAAGGCCATTATGTACGCAGACAAGATCACCAAGAGCATGCGTAAGACCATGGATGAGACCGATCGTCGTAGAGAGTTACAGATGAAGTACAATGAGGAGCACGGAATTGTTCCAAGGCAGATAAAGAAGAGCAAAACAAGCATCATGCAGCAGTCGTCTGTTAGCAAATATGTTGATAGCACAGAGGAGGCGCCGAGACAGGTGGCCAGTGATAAGGTGATTTACCGTACCAAGGAGGATTTGGAGAAGAAGATTCAGCAAGTTCGCAGATTGATGGAGGAAGCCTCAAAGAATTTTGAATTTGTTGAGGCGGCTGCTTTACGCGATGAGTGGATGAGTCTTCAGGCCCGGAGGTCGGATTTTTCATAATTATTCTTTTTTTTTCTAATTTGGTGGTCATGAACCACCTACCCACCATCCAGATTTCCATTAAAGAGGTTAACAAGGTTCGCATTTATGCAATCAAGGTTAATCTATATAGTCCTGAGATTCAGAAAAAAATGGTCCAGCTTGGCGCGAAATGGAACAACCGCGAAGATTTCTGGGAACTTCAGGAGTCGGCTTTAAACTTAAAGTCCGTTTTCAATGCATTTTACCCCATGATTAAGGACGCCCCTGAGCTGTTTAAAAGGCTATGGGGAGAGGGGATAAAGCATAAATACTTGACCAAAGAGATTCCGTCATCGGTAAGGCAAGACTTGGATTGGTTTTCGGGTCAGTTGGAAGTTGAGGGATATGCAAGAAATACCTTGGCTACTTACCAAGAGATGGTAGAAATGTATTTTCGGTATTGGGGGCATGAGTCTTCGGAAATTACGGAGGAAAGCATCCGAAAATTTCAATATGACATTTTGGTTAGGGGGCGATACGCCAACAGTTCTCAGCGTCAATTTGCAACGGCCATAAAGCATTTCATTCGGTTGGTTTTGAAGAAATCTGAGGAGGTGGTATCGGTGGTGTCACCTAAGAAGGTAAAAAAGCTGCCAAAGGTTTTGAATGATGAAGAGATCACCCAATTGTTCATGTCTACTTCAAATCTAAAGCATCGGTGCATCCTTACCTTGTTGTATTCTGCTGGTTTGCGAGTAGGGGAATTATTAAATCTACGTGTAATGGACATAGATTTTGAACGCGGGATGATTCATATAGTTTCAGGCAAGGGCAAGAAAGACAGGTATATAGGATTGGCGAAGAACTGCGGGATCATACTGAAGCAATACCTACATATGTACAAGCCAAGGCACGAATTATTTGAGGGACAGAACGGGGGCAAATACTCAGCGGGGAGTGTAAGGAATATACTTCGAAGGGCGGCAGAAAAGGCGGGAATAAAGAAACAAATCACCCCCCATATGTTGCGTCACAGTTTCGCGACCCATTGTTTAGAGGCGGGCATAAACTTAAGAATCATACAAGAGGCCTTGGGGCATAGTAGGCCAGAGACCACCCAGATATACACCTACGTTACCCGGGATCATTTAAGTAGGATGACCAACCCTTTTGATCAACTGGTAGAACGCCAGATGAACAAATTATCAAACCGTGAAAAGGGCCAAGGAAATGATCACTTATCCCGCGGTTTTTTAGATTTATAATTATATTGGTCGCACATAGAACGAGTTGAGCACCATTGGATTTAGATGAAGATTTAGCACTGTTGTGATCTAACAGAATGCTCGGAACATCAAGGGTAATGTGTTGAAGATCGAAAGGAGGCTTGAGATGAAGGGTATTATGCTTTAGATTTAGGGTAATCTGCAGCCGGAACTTATGAGCACCGGTACCCTATTCCACTTCCTAGATTTTTAATTGCCTTTATCACTTTTAAGGATTTTTCTAGTTAAAACTGAACGGTGCTCAACCATGCATAAAAACCATTGCCCGGCAAAAGGTCAATTTTCAATTCGAATTTTGCGGGTGGTTCTTTAATGGTGAATTGAAAATTGCCAGGAGTGCTAAATTCTCTTGGGCTAATTTCTTAGTTTAGTCTCCTTAACCAATTAACGTATAGGCAACGGTTCTTATGCCGAGACGTTAGGCGCAATTCAAAAACTGACGACAAAGAATTCTAAATGGAGACATTAACAATAATAATATCATTCATTCTTTTAATCGGACTGATTTCCGTCCCGATTCTTCTTTTCGTTGGACTAAAAAAATGGAATCGTCTTAAATTTAATTTTCTGACTTACTTGACTATTGGACTTATACTGACCGCAGGAATTACATTGGCATTTGCGTGGTGGGCAGACTATTCCGACCAACTTTTAATGAGTCATTACGGCTACGACTTTCACGCAATGAATGACACAGAACGCTTCGAAAAAGTAGAACCTGAAAACCTTGAAAAAGTAAAACAACTTGAAATAGGATACTTCGGAATAGGCTGGCCATTACAAGCGATAATGACATTTGTTTTCTATTCACCATACCTACTGATAGTTTACTTAATCGGACACTTAATAACGAAAGGAAAAAATAAAGAACATGCGCCTAACAATGGCTAAGCTTCAGGCGGGCTGACGGCTGTCCGCAAGGTTTTTGCATATCTGCTATCGTTGGTCACAGCCGACAGTTTAGCGTTTGTAAAATCCGCCCGAAAGCTTAGCCGGAACGTTAGCCAAAATTAAAAAAATGAAATCTAAAGCCTATTTACTAACCTGCTTCATCTTTATTATCCTAAACAAGGTAAATGGACAATCTAATTGTACAAAGTATTATTATGGAGAAAAAGTAACATCCTTTACTGAAGACTCCACATTTCTCTGGATTGGTACAAATAATAATGGCTTGATAAAATTTAACAAGCTATCGGAAATCAAAACATATTATAACACCTCAAATTCTAATATCAACAGTAATTATATTCTAGATCTAATTCATTACAACAATGAACTTATTATTTCAACTGACAGTAATCTATTAGTATATAATGATGGCTCATTCAATGTTTATAATGACACCATTAATGGTTTATTAATTGAAGATTCATCAGGGAATTTGATTATTGCCGACAATAGAGGGGCAAATCACAATAAGTTATATTATTTAAACGGGGCAAATGTTTTACGAGTAAGAACTCTACAGGAATCCATAGGAGGACTTGGAAGTACCAATATTGACATTACAATTGATAACCTTGGAACGATATGGATAATTAGAAATGAATTCTATAATTCAGATGTAATAAAAATAGATAGCAATTCCCAAACTGTATTTAATCTTGCACCTAACAATCCTTCCGGTACTAGTATAGCGTCATTTGAAAATTCTATATGGGCTGCCTTTAATTACGGAGTTTATAACTCTATTCAGTCAAATTGGCAACTTGAACACCAAACACTCTTACCTGATGGTACTATTAATAATGGACTAGATACAATGAAACAGTTTATTAGTGCAATGCAGTTTGATAAAGATGGTGTACTATGGTGTGGAACTTTACCTACTGGATTTCAAGATAAAGAAATTGAAATTTTATACAAATATAATGGTGACTGGTTTTTTATCCCGCAAATTGATTTACAGAACACATCTACTTCGGAAATCTTTGTTTCTGAATACACTGACAATATTTATTTTGGAACAAGCGAAGGATTTATCAAAGTTCATAAAACTTGTTTAGGAGTTGGTATATATGAAACACCATATTCAACAAAAGTGATGATATACCCTAATCCAGCTGATAATATGATAAACATAAAGATTGAAAAGGATCAAATTAAACTTATAAGTCTGAATAATTTGGAAGGGAAAACTTTAAAAACATACCACAATAAATTTGACAGTATAGATGTGTCAGAGCTACCCTCAGGTTTGTATTTATTAAATATACTAACCAACAAAGGGGTAATTTGTAAAAAAATAACTTTGGCTAACAATGGCTATAAATAATGCGGGCTTTAGTGGTTAAGGAAAGTTTCTACTTTGCTCATCCGCCAAAACAAGTTTTGACGAATTTTTTTCAGTAATTTAATCCACAAAACTAATTTTGGCTCACAGTGTAGCGGATTGAATGTTTATCGTTTCAATCTCCCGCACTATTCATAGCCGAACCGTTGAGCACCATTGGATTCAGATGAAGATTTGGCATTGTTGTGATCTAACAGAATGCTCGGAACATCAAGGGTAATGTGTTGAAGATCGAAAGGAGGCTTGAGATGAAGGGTATTATGCTTTAGATTTAGGGTAATCTGCAGCCGGAACTTATGAGCACCGGTACCCTATTCCACTTCCTAGATTTTTAATTGCCTTTATCACTTTTAAGGATTTTTCTAGTTAAAACTGAACGGTGCTCAACCATGCATAAAAACCATTGCCCGGCAAAAGGTCAATTTTCAATTCGAATTTTGCGGGTGGTTCTTTAATGGTGAATTGAAAATTGCCAGGAGTGCTAAATTCTCTTGGGCTAATTTCTTAGTTTAGTCTCCTTAACCAATTAACGTATAGGCAACGGTTCTTATGCCGAGACGTTACCAGCAAGCAAAAAAACGATGGTGCAACGAATAACATGAGTTTTCGACGCAAAATAAGCGACGAATAATTTTGACTTGCGACGAATAAAGGCTACTTTCGTTGCAAATATTGCATTGAATGAACACTTTTATACATCAACAAGACAATTGGCCTGAATTTACATGGAACAGTAATGATTTCATGAGCCTGTTAAGTGAAGCACGAAATTTACAGGGCAGACTAATTGGTAAAATGGAGACATTGGGCTTCGAATTAAGAAATGAGGCTATACTTGATACATTGACACTTGATGTAATAAAATCCTCAGAGATTGAGGGAGAATTTCTAAACCCAGACCAAGTGCGTTCTTCAATTGCCCGTAGATTAGGAATGGAAATAGCAGGAGCAGTTGAATCTGACAGGAATGTAGAAGGAGTAGTTGAAATGATGCTTGATGCAACACAAAATTGTTTTGCACCATTGACCGCCGAGAGACTTTTTGATTGGCATGCCGCATTATTTCCGACAGGTAGAAGTGGAATGTATAAGATTACGGTTGCAAACTGGAGAAAGGACACCACAGGGCCAATGCAAGTTGTATCTGGAGCAATGGGAAAAGAGAAAGTTCATTTTCAGGCTCCTGATTCTAAATTAGTGGAAAAGGAAATGCACCGGTTTATAGGATGGTTTAATAACGATAAAATTGATTTGGTTATAAAGGCTGCTATTGCACATTTGTGGTTTGTAACTATTCACCCTTTTGAAGATGGAAATGGCAGAATAACAAGGGCATTGACAGATATGCTTCTTGCCCGGTCTGATAAAAGTAACCAGCGATTCTATAGTATGTCAGCACAGATTAGATTAGAAAGAAAGCAATATTATGAGATACTGGAAAAAACACAAAAAGGTAATTTAGATATATCCAATTGGATTGTTTGGTTTTTAAACTGTTTGATTAATGCTTTGAAATCCACGAATTCAATTCTAACAAGAGTATTGTTCAAAGCTGAATTTTGGCAAAAGCACATGGATACAGCTATAAATGAGCGACAAAGAAAATTGTTAAATAAGTTAATGGACGGATTTGAAGGGAAATTAACATCTTCAAAATGGGCAAAAATCGCAAAATGTTCAAAAGATTCAGCTGTTCGAGACATTAACGACTTGATTGAAAAAGGAATATTGAAAAAAGAAGTAGCAGGAGGAAGAAGTACAAATTATGAATTAATAGGAATGCCAGCTGGTAACACGCGGTATAGTTAATTGCCGGTGCAATGCTTATTCGAGCGGCACAGTCCGTATCAAAAGTAGTTGTAACTTGATGCAAAAGTGCTCCGAAATCGGCAACTAACCATACCGCCAACCGTTGTGTGGCATTTGAAATGAAAAAATGGACTTACATATTATTACTTGCAACTATTGCATTATTCTCATGTGAAAATGCGGATAAGAAAAAAAGCATTGTAGCCACTCTATTCGGAGTTCGTTGGGAAAATTCTGAATTAGATTTTATTGGGTTTGATTCAACATTGATTATTATTCCAATAAAAGACATGTATCCAACGACATGTTCTTTTGAATATTCTTTGAAGTCTGATACGCTAAGAATTATAAATAAAACAGTAAATGCGTACAATTTAATTGATTTTAAAGACTCCATTTCATACGTCAAAATCCTATCTTCAGCAAAAGATAGTATCAAATTGGAGCTTCTTAATGACGGAGCTAAAGAACTTTTTAGCGGCTTTGAGACCTTTACCTTCTATAACTCAAATTCAATTGACCGATATTCATATTACCTAGAAAAAGACACTCTTTGTTTCGACCAAATAGAAAAAGCACTAGAAGAAATTAAAAATGATTCACTTGTTCTTTGCATACACCCAAGGTGGCCATTTCGACAAGAAAAAGAATTTATTGAGCTATTAAAAAATCATGGCATAAAATATAAAGACCTTGGCCCACCTCCCGATGTTTTACCAATAGATAGAAACTGTTATCGTGAAACCATGGATTACTATATTCAGAAAAAGTTTGGTCAGTCATTTATAGATAGTTTAATGAAGGAAGCTGACACTTTAATGGTTTATAATAGTCGTTCTGAATTTATTGCATATTACGCTTGTGATGAACGCCCACACAGACCTAATTCTAAACCCGGATATGACAACAGCTTAACCGCTGAAGTCGATTTACCCATTAGAAAATTTAGAAAAGAATGGAAGACTAGCAAAGGCGAAGACATGTTTGCAGTTTACAGACCATTTATGGACATTGGATTCAATATTGACACTACAGGCGTAATCTCTAATTTCCACGTTAACAATTTTAATCCACAGCTTGATTGGAATAAAAAGTACGAAGACAACTTATTTGAACTTGGTGTAGAAAGGATTAAAGAAGATTCCATTTGGGTACCAGGTAAAATTTTAGGAATTAAAGTAAGGACTGATAATAATGTAAGAGTCCATTTTGAAAGAATAAATGAATAAAAAACACCACACAACAAGGCATATAGTGCATGGCTTCCTAACGTCAGCCACGACACCATATGCAGAACGTTAGCGGTCAGGCAAAAAACGACCCGAGAAACAAATCGGGTTATTTTTAAAATATTGTATTTTAGCATTTGCTTAAATAAACAAATTGACTATCATTGTCTTATGGCAAACAATTCTTGCATAAGACAACAAGCGGACATTAAGCAAATCAACCGTTGTAAAGACCGAGTTTCAGAACTCAACGGCTCGTTTGACTATTTATCGAACGGACTTGAATTGGCGGGTAACAACGTCAGACTGAAAATCCTGTTCCTGCTTTATGAAGAGAAACAACTTTGTGTTTGCGATTTAAGTGACATTCTTGGAATGACTATTTCTTCAGTTTCTCAACACTTACGAAAACTCAAAGACCGAAAACTCATTGAAACAGAAAGGCAAGCACAGACCATTTTCTACTCGCTGACAAACGAATATAAAAACCTGCTTGAACCGTTTTTCATAATACTTGACGAAAACAAAATTTTTGAGACAATATGAAAAAGGACAATAAATTAATCGGAGCAGGACTTTTAACAGCATTTGCTGCTTCTCTATGTTGCATTACGCCAGTTTTGGCACTAATTGCAGGAACAAGCGGACTTGCTTCCTCTTTTTCGTGGCTTGAACCTTTCCGACCATATTTAATCGGTTTGACAATTTTGGTTCTTGGTTTTGCTTGGTATCAAAAACTAAAACCGAAAAAGGAAATAGACTGTGATTGTGAAACTGATGAAAAGCCAAAATTCATTCAGAGTAAAAAGTTTTTAGGAATTGTAACAGGATTCGCAATTGTAATGCTTGCCTTTCCTTACTATGCTCATATTTTCTATCCCAAGTCAGAAAAGCAAGTAATTGTAGTTGACAAATCAAATGTTCAGACCGTTGAGTTTTCTATCAAAGGAATGACTTGTGCAGGATGTGAAGAACACGTAAACCACGAAGTGAACAAACTTTCAGGAATAATAAAATCAACTGCTTCATACGAAAATGGAAACGCAATTGTGGAATTTGACAACTCAAAAACGAACATAGCCGAAATCGAGATAGCAATTAACGGAACAGGATATTCTGTAACAGACAAAAAGGAAAAATAAAATGGAAATAACATTGCAATCAACAATCACTTGCCCCAACTGCGGACACAAGAAAGAAGAAACAATGCCGACAGATGCTTGCCAATATTTTTACGAGTGTGAAAACTGCAAGACCGTATTGAAACCACAACAAGGCGACTGCTGTGTTTATTGCAGTTATGGCAGTGAGAAATGTCCGCCAATTCAACAAGACAAGAAATGTTGCTGACCGAAAAAAAAAGCCCGAACCGCTAACATTGTGTATAATTCCCCACATTACCCCGTCCAAAAGTGCTCAATGAAAGCTATCACTTTTTACCAGGGCTAATTAATTTCTCCTGC
>CAKZPI010000001.1 GCA_937139155.1 uncultured Flavobacteriales bacterium | reverse complement strand
GAGGGGTGAATGACACCAAACTTTTCCTTTCGCGACTCCAAAAAATCTTTGCTTAATTTGTCCTGCTCCCCATAAAAAGGACCTGGTCCCACTTTTGCCGCATCTCCATATGAAAAATTGCCATCTGCAAAAGATTCAATTGCCGTAAACCCTGCTCCTAAAACACCAAGACTCTTACCTGTATAACTAACATATTTAGCAACCTTTAAAGCCCCTGCTTTACTTGCCCAATTTTTTGCGTGATTTGAGGCTTCATATTTATACGCAGCATACATTCCATCTGCCATCATATTGGCAGTACCAGTAAGATTAGAGCCATTTACGTCTCCAAAACGGTCACCTCCATTCATAAAGCCATCAGAAAAACTCCCCCCGCCTTGCGCATCCACAATAGGTAAAAAAACGTCTGTTCCTAATATCCTAATTTGTCAGCAATAATATACTAATTACTAATGGAATTATAAGTGACCCAAACACAATCAAGCCATTTCTCAGAGTTATCACTTTTTTACCTGAAAACTTTTCTTCTATTTCCTTTAGATGTTTTTTGTACCGCCAATGGACAATGATAAGCCATATCAATAAAAAGGGCATAACCATTAACTTATTGATAAAATAAGTATCGCTAAATGTGGGTAGTATTCTTATATCAAAAAATGCTCGTACAAGTACAAATGGAAACAGAAAATGAATGAGCTGCATAAAGGCTACTACACCAGCTGAATAGAACAAGGGATCTGGATTTCTTTTTTTAGCTAATAGGTAAATAAAATAGTATGTCAGTTTATAAATCATGGATTAAATAAGTTTTGGGTTATTGACTTTCCAGTATAATACTGAGTGGTTAAATCTGCTGCGAAATATAATCCTCCTGCTATCCACCCTACTACTGGAAAAGAAGCCGCTGTTAAATAAATTGCACCAGTTACAGCCAAATCTGCCGTATGGTGATTTTGCCAACCTGCTTCTCCCGTTAATCCGTCATAAACTGTAGCACCAGCAGCTAAGAAGGTTAGTCCACCACCGACACGAGATAAATTCTTTGCAGAGCTCAAAGAGCTTATCCTGTTTGCCCTTGTTATCGTGTTTGCAGATCGAACTTTGCCGTTTATGCGTTGTGCATACTTATATGTTTGTTTGGCATCATTCAGATAACCTGCTTGAAAATAGCCATTGGTAGCACTTGTGGCACCTATTGTTCTGTTAACCCAATCTGGCGTCCCCCCGCCTTGCGCAAAAGCTTCTCTTTGGGGTCGATTGAAAAAAGTAACGCCTAAATTTGCTTGATAGGCCGACTGCAACCCAAATAATCCAACATGTGATGTGGGGAGTAGGTTAGAACTTTCAGGTCCGGGATTATCACCATCTGGTGGCGTAGATGGCCACCAAGCTCTAATCCAATTGTATGACATACTATAGCCTGCTAAGGACGTAACCGTATTATGAGGGTTTCTTGACCAAGACCTACTAAAAACTTCACTCATCGGATCATAAACCGGGCCTCCCCATCCTCCTCTTCGGTCTTCGTAGGGTATATATGCATCTTGACTAAGCGCATTGGCGTACCCACTTGGGTCATTGTACTTGAGGGGGTTATTCCATGCATATGCATAACCATTATAGCTTTGTGAAAAAGCCGGAGCCTGTACTATTGGGTCTTTGCTTAACATTCTACCTACCATTGGAACGGTTCATCGGTCAAAGAAAATGAATTTGTTGGTTTATTCCTGTTCAAACATCTCAACAGGGGTGACTAGTGACTAGTGACTGGTGACTAGATGTCTGATATTCAGCTTCTTTACACCTAAACATCTCAACAACTAAACAACTCTATCAACTATAAACCCTCAACCATAAACTTAGGAGTGACTAGTGACTGGTGACTAGATACCTAATGCTCAGCCTCTTAGCAGCTAAACCTGACGATTGAAGTTTGGGGCAATAGGAACTAGGTAATAGGGATCTTGAACCTGCCTGAAATTCTTCGCCTCAACGACTAAACGCCTCAACAACTCTATCAACTATAAACCCTCAACCATAAACTCAGGGTGACTAGTGACTGGTGACTAGTGACTAGTCGCCTGATATTCAGCATCTTTACACTTAAACCAGCCAATGGTCGTTTGGGGCAATAGGAACTAGGTAATAGGAAATAGGAATCATGGACCTGCCTGAAATTCTTCGCCTCAACGACTAAACGACTAAACGCCTCAACAACTCTATCAACTCTAAACGCCTCAACAACTCTATCAACTATAAACCCTCAACCTTAAACTCAGGGGTGACTAGTGACTGGTGACTAGTGACTAGCCGCCTGATATTCAGCATCTTTACACTTAAACTAGCCAATGGTCGTTTGGGGCAATAGGAACTAGGTAATAGGAAATAGGAATCATGGGCCTGCCTGAAATTCTTCGCCTAAGCGTCTCAACAACTAAACGACTCAACAACTAAACGCCTCAACAACTAAACGACTAAACGCCTCAACTCTAAGGCAATTCGTGATCCCCTAATTTACTGACCAGCAATAAGCTAAATCCAAAAAATAACCCAGGTCCAGCCTTTTTCATACCTTATATTCGAAATTCCCAATCTGAAAAACTAATCTACATCATGGAAAATTTCCAAAAACAAACAAAAATCAGTATTTTTACTGAAATCATAGAATGATGCCGAAGCACCTGAGATGTTTGATTTTGGTGATGTGGGTTTGGGTTTCGGCAATGGCACAACTGCCTTCCTACTCAATTTCCGCTTACCAAGCCAATGATTCACCCTTATTTCTAGGGGTGGCAGAATTGGTTTTCCACAACAAAGACAGCCTTCCCATCTCAGAAATCCCCCTTTGGGTGCCTGCCGGAACCGAGAAAAAGAAACGCCCCGAATGGCACGAACTTGACCCTCAACCCGGTCTGAAATTCATCGCTGACTCCCTGAGATTCTTCTTTAAAGACCAAGTCTTCCCCTTCCGTAAAGACCCCAGCCATCCACAACTAATATGGGTTGACCTGCAAAAAGACCTCCCCTCAGGTAATTCCTTTACCCTGGGCTTTCATTTTGCCCTCCTTAATTATTCAAATTCAAGCCAGGTAAAAGATTATGTTCATTGGCATCCAATCTTGGCCTCCGAAAATCCTTCAGTTTTCCAACCAGACCCCAGCCTCCCAGCCCATGCCCAAGCCATTCCTTTAGCAAAGTTTACCGCATCCATAAAATCTCCAAAAAATTTAAGAATCAGTCCGAATGGATACATTTCAAATGCAGAAGAATGGTATTGGCTACAACAAGTAAACTCCCAAACCGAAAAAACTAAGGAGTCCTTTGAGGTTCTCAGCACCCAAGAACGAATGACCGCCTTTGCAAGCCGTGAAAAATTAGAGCATGAAGTCTGGTATAAAAAACTGGTAATCAATCAAAAAAAATCAAGATTCCTAGCCTTCACCTCCAGCCCAAATCACATGGTCTTTCTAACCGACAAGCTGGGCAAAAGGGAAAAGCTAACGGTGATTTCAAGCTTCTCTAACCAGTACATGGACACCTGGTTTGAAACCCCTGAATTCCTAAGACGGGCAATTCCTGAAATTGAGAAGGTGTTGGGCCCTTTCACCAACCAACAAGTCTTCCTTACTGAAAACAATTACTCAAATATGGGTCCAAATGTTTTCGAAAACCTAGCTAAAATTTCTTCACAGAACGGGGAAATCAATTTTCAAAGGGAACTTCTTTCCTGCTTGGTTCAAATTCATTTAAACCAAACCAAAAAACCGTATCACCCAAAGGCTTCCCCCTGGTTGATGGAAGGCCTCGCTCATTTGATTGCCGAAGAGGTTTGGCATTCATTGGCTGCCAATTTGGTGGCCCCAGGCACCGGAACCCAGGATTTTGCGAAAATCTGGGAACCCCAAAGGTTAATGCAAAAAGACTACCCCGTACGCTACCCCCTTACTCGAAACCACTTGCTTTTGAGAAATATTCAAATAGAAAAGGTTAAAAGGGCTTTCAGCGGTCTCTATGCATACATTAGTCCGGAGGATTTCAATGGTTTCTTGCGGAGGTACTGGTACCAAAATAGAAAGGCAGGCTTGACGTACTCTGAGTTTCAGTCTGAACTTGAAAAGCGTTTCAACCTTCAACTAAACTGGTTATTCATTAGTCATTTGAAAGAGAACGCCTGGGCTGATTACTCCATTGAATGGCTGCATGGTTCACAGGTTTTAATTAAGAACAAAAACCAAATCCCTAGTCCTTTACACATTCAAGGTTTCTTCCAAGATCAAAAGGTTTTAGATGGATGGTTCCAGGGCTTTTCAGAAGACACGGTTCTAGACCTAAAGGCAAAGGACTTAGACCAAATTTGGGTAAATATTGGGCTTTCCATGCCCGATGAGAACCTCAAAGATAATATGGTCAATCTCAGAAATAGCTTAGTCAAGAAAAGACCTTTTTCCCTACAGTTTATCGGAGACGCTTTTAATCCTAGAAAAGACCAGTGGTTTTGGGGTCCCGCCCTCAGACTTACGGCCTACGATGGAATGGGTTTCGGACTTAACCTATCCAATTCATCCTACCCCCGAAGACCCATTTACCTTTCGGTTTCGCCCGTTTTCAGCTTGAACAATAAGGAAATCATTGGCTCAGTAAGTCTTGGAAAACGAGTTTATCACCAAGGAAAAAACCGCCTGAAAGAAGATTATAAAATCCATGCACATAGGTTCACCGGGCCTGATCAAAGCCAATGGACTCGCTTGCATTTCTCTTCTACCCTTTCCTTCCAAAAAAACTACGAAAGCCCGTGGAGAATTACAGTGGGTGCAGATGTACAAAGGCTCCAATCCAGCCAATCCATTCCAGAATCAAGCTCCATTAACTTTTCCCAAACCTGGATGTTTCGGCTTCGTGGCGAACTAAAACTCAACCATAAGCTTGGGTATTTAACTTCCCATTACCAAGCCATTTCCAATGGAAAAGAAATTCGTCTAGAAACCTATGGAGACCTACACCCCTATCAAAAACTCCTGAAAGGGTTTAAGGGGAATTATTACTTAGGAATGAGCATCGGACAGGCTGGAGATTTGAAAATTTCCCCCATGCAAGCCGAGGACTTTTTCTTTGACCACCTAATTTACAACCGGTTTAAGGGCACCAACCAATACATCCCCGAAAGGGGAAGAATTCTAACGGAAAACGACCTTAGAAGAAGGTTTGTATTCGGATCTTATACCCTAAAATATACCTCTCTAAAATACATTCAGCCCTATTCTCAGATTGGTATAGATTACAGCAGCGTTTACCTGGGCTCAGGGGTCATGCTTAGTCCACTTCCAAATTGGATTCAGATTTATTTTCCACTCTACTCCAACCAAAGCCTAATTTGGCAAGAAGAAAACTACTTAAATCAAGTTCGGTTTGCCCTGGTCTTCAATTTAGAAGAACGTCTTGAACAAGCATGTAAACGGTTATTTTACTGATTACCAAGGTCCTTTTCTGACCTGATTTTTCCTACCTTTGCCAGGCCCTCAAAATATTGATAAACCCATTCCTATGTCAACAAAAACCAAGGATAAGTCAAGCATTTCGTTTGAACAATTTAGAGATGGTGTAATTCGGGATTACCGAATTGCCGTTGAGTCAAGAGAAGCCAGTCTTTTAGGCCGTAGAGAAGTGCTTACTGGTAAAGCCAAATTCGGAATTTTCGGAGACGGAAAAGAAGTGGCCCAATTGGCCATGGCTAGAGCCTTTAAAAACGGTGATTTCCGGTCTGGATATTACCGCGATCAAACCTTCATGATGGCCATTGGCAAACTTTCAATTCAAGAAATGTTTGCTGCACTTTACGCACATACAGATATTCATCATGAACCTGCATCTGGAGGGAGACAAATGGGAGGGCATTTTTCTACCCGTAGCCTCGATGAAAACGGAAACTGGGTGAACCTAATGGAGCAAAAAAATAGCTCTGCTGATATTTCACCCACCGCGGGTCAAATGCCAAGACTTCTTGGTTTGGCTCAGGCCTCAAAGGTGTACCGTGAAAACAAAGACCTAAAAGAAAAGACCAATTTCTCAAAGAACGGGAACGAAATTGCCTTCGGAACCATTGGAAACGCCTCTACCTCCGAAGGCCCTTTCTTTGAAACCATTAATGCCGCCGGGGTAATGCAAGTGCCTATGGTGATTTCCGTTTGGGATGATATGTACGGAATTTCGGTTCCAGCGAGGTACCAAACCACCAAAGAGAGCATTTCTGAAATTCTCTTCGGCTTTCAACGTACCGATAAAACCAAAGGCTATGAAATCATTACCGTAAAAGGTTGGGATTACCCTGCCTTGGTAGAAGCCTATGAAAAAGCGGCAAATATTGCCAGAGGTGAACATGTGCCTGTTCTCATTCACGTTCAAGAAATGACCCAGCCACAAGGGCATTCTACCTCAGGTTCTCACGAGCGTTATAAATCAAAAGACCGCCTGAAATGGGAAGAGGAATTTGATTGCCTCAGTAAAATGAGAGAATGGATGATTCAAAATTCCATTGCGAAGCCTGAAGACCTCGATGCCATTGAAAAAGAATCGAAAAAGGCGGTTAGAAAGGCTAAGGCTGCTGCTTGGTCCGCCTTCATAGAGCCCATTAAAAAAGAACAAGCCGAAGCCGTTGGATTGATTCAAAATCTAGCCAACGCCAGTGCCAATAAAAACTTCATTCAGCCCCTCGCTGATGAACTCGGTAAATCAACCGAGCCCATTCGGAAAGAAATTTTCAATGCCGGAAGAAAAGCATTAAGACTTAGCAGGGGTGAAAATTCTGCCCCTAGAGAAGCCCTGAAATCTTGGCTGAATGCCGAAATGGAGAAAAACCATGACCGGTACTCTTCTTTCCTTTTCAGTGAGTCTCCTAATTCTGCCATGAAGGTTCAAGAAGTAGCCCCTAAGTATAGCGATGAATCTGAAGAGGTAGATGCCCGCTTGGTTCTAAGAGACAATTTTGACCACCTTCTCTCTGACCACCCTGAGGTTTTAATCTTTGGTGAAGACTCCGGAAACATTGGAGATGTAAACCAAGGACTTGAAGGCATGCAAGAAAAACATGGTGAACATCGTGTTTTTGATACAGGTATTAGAGAATGTACCATCGTAGGACAAGGCATTGGTATGGCCATGAGAGGCTTACGCCCGATTGCTGAAATTCAATACCTTGATTATTTGCTCTATGCCATCCAAATTCTCAGCGACGATTTGGCAACCCTTCAGTATCGCACCAAAGGCGGACAAAAAGCACCTATGATCATTCGTACCCGCGGACATAGATTGGAAGGAATCTGGCACTCAGGGTCACCCATGGGCATGATTTTACACAGCTTGCGCGGAATCCATGTACTGGTTCCAAGAAATATGACCAAGGCCGCTGGATTCTATAATACCATGATGGAATCTGATGAACCGGCCCTGATTGTGGAATGCTTGAATGGGTATCGCCTGAAAGAAAAAATGCCCGATAACCTTAAGGAAATCCGAACCCCACTGGGCATTCCGGAAACCATTCGGGAAGGTGAAGACCTTACCATTGTAACCTATGGATCATCCTGCAGAATTGCCGAAGAAGCTTCAATTGAATTGGCTTCCGCCGGAATTTCTGCTGAAATCATTGACGTTCAATCTCTGCTTCCTTTTGACATCAACCATTCCATTGTTGAATCTTTAAAGAAAACAAACCGGGTAATATTCCTAGATGAAGATGTACCTGGAGGAGCCTCTGCTTTTATGATGCAAGAAGTGCTTGAGAAACAAAAAGGATATTATTTCTTAGACTCTGAGCCCAGAACCTTGACCGCCAAAGCTCATAGACCAGCCTATGGTACTGACGGAGACTATTTCTCTAAGCCCAGCGTTGACGATGTATTTGAAACAGCCTATGCCCTTATGCATGAGGCCAAACCTGAAGAATTTCCGGCGCTTTAAATTATGAATCGTACTACCGAACAGGATAGCAAATACCAGGCCCTCGAGGCCATGTCAACCCGAGATCTTCTATCGAACATAAATAAAGAAGACCGAATTGTTCCCTACGCAGTTGAGAAGGCCATACCTTCCATTGAAAAACTGGTGGATAGGGTGGTTGAAAACATGAAAAATGGAGGTCGGCTATTTTACTTAGGAGCGGGTACCAGCGGCCGCCTTGGCATTGTTGACGCCAGTGAATGTCCGCCCACCTTCGGAGTGCCTCATGGCCTAGTTTTGGGTCTAATCGCAGGCGGAGACGGAGCCATTCGGAAGGCGGTTGAATTTGCCGAAGACAATCCCGATCAAGGATGGCTTGACCTTCAAAAGCATCAAATCAAAAAATACGATTCCGTGGTTGGCATTGCCGCCTCTGGAACCACTCCATACGTGGTGGGAACCATTGAACAAGCCCGGAAAAAAGGCTTAACCACCGGCTGCATTACCTGCAATACCTCTACCCCACTAGCCAAAGCTGCTGAGTTCCCTATTGAGGTTTTGGTAGGACCCGAGTTTGTAACTGGTTCAACCAGAATGAAAGCAGGCACCGCCCAAAAATTGGTCTTGAACATGATCTCCACTTCGGTAATGGTTCGATTAGGAAGGGTCTTGGGCAATAAAATGGTAGACATGCAGCTCAGCAACAACAAACTGGTTGAACGCGGAACAAGAATGGTGGCCACTGCCCTGAACATTCCGGATGAAAAAGCCAAAGACCTGCTCTTTACCCATGGGTCGGTTCGTAGAGCCATTGAAGCAGGTGAAAAATAAGGAAATGAATAAGGATAAACTGGCAAGAGGATTTAAGTTTATGGCAGGTGCCTTGCCCCTAATTTTCATTGCACCCGGTTTACTTATGGAAGGCTTTTCCAAGTCGGATCAAGGAGCAAACGGCCTACTCATCCTATCTCTCAGCCTTTGTTTCATTGCCATTATACTTTTTGTCTTCGGTTTACGTAATTTATTGTCAGGATTTTTTGATTCGGAACAGTAATATTTATGCATACCCTAGAGCCCTTCTTCAATTGGAGGCATTTATACATAGCCTCAGAAGATTCCCAATCTCCTTTTTCAGGATACCAAAATTCAGAGGTTTATTTCACCCATGCCATTTACGATCATGTAATTCATCCCCAATGGGATGAGCTAGGGTCGTCTACCCTATTCATGAAGCAATTATATGCGGATTACGATACCGGCTATACCATTCTTGAGTTTATAGGTGAATGGAACGATGCCATTGAAAACGATGTGATGCGCTTAAAGCGGAACATTCTTGAACCCATGATGGATGCCGGAATTGATAAGTTCATTCTAATCGGTGAAAACATTCTTAACTTTCACGGATCGGATGATTGTTATTACGAAGAATGGTTTGATGAAATTGAAGATGGGTGGATTGCTATGGTGAATTTTAGAGAGCATATTCTGGAAGAAATGACCGAAATGGGCATTGATAACTACCTGATCTCCGGCGGAAAGTTCATGGACTTTTCTTGGAGAACCGCCCATCCGGATGCCCTTTTCAAAAAGGTTGAAGCTCAGGTTCAACTAAGGCTTGGAAACGCGTTTTAGCTTTTCAACATTTCTACAACCTTCCGGTCTACCGGTAAACTTAAATCTTCCGGACCTATTTCATTCAAGTCCATCCAGTGAAGGGCCACCTCCTTCCAATCTCCCTTATCTTCCGGGTTGAAGTTTAAATCAGGAAGATTGGAAACCTTTACCTTATAGTATATCGAAATTAATTGGTCTTCCTTCTTAAAAGCAGATTGAACAAAGTTTTCCGTGGTATAGAAATGATCGGCTTCGCAAACCTTTAGTCCCAGTTCTTCTTCCATTTCACGAACCACCGTATCCTTGGGGCCTTCTCCAAATTCAACACCACCTCCAGGAAACTTGTAAATAGGCTCCCCTAAAAAGCTTTCTTCCATGACCAGAAGTTTATCCTCCACCAATAAGAGACCGTAAGCCCTTAGGTTAAAATTACTAGGCTGCTTCATGGTTTCCAAGCTCTAAGCATTTCTCTTTTTCCGGGAGGTCCAGGCAATTTCTCAACTTGAAACCCTGCCTCAACCATATTCCTTCTCACCTGCCCTTTGGCACAGTAGGTTACCAAGCACCCTTTCGGCTTCAAGCCCGAATACATTTTCAGGAAACAATCCAGTTCCCAAAGCTCTGGCTGAACCCTGGGTCCGAAGGCATCATAATAAACCAAATCCACTGATTCTTTTTTCAAATCAAAATCTTGAAGAAAGGCTTTGGTTTTTAAGAGGGTGAAATTTGAATACTTCTTTTCTTTTTCAAATTCTTGAACCAAGAAATCTTTTAAAACCTCACCATCCTCACCATAGGTATTAGCAAGGGCTTTGATTTCCTCTTCTTGCAGGGGGTAGGCCTCAAGGCTATGGTAGAAGATATTTTGTTCAGAGTTTTTGTTAAGATAGGTTAGCAGGGCATTCAGCCCAGTTCCAAACCCCATTTCAAAAACATTGAGTTCTGCATGGCTCTGAAATTCCTTCAGGCCCATTTCAAGAAATACGTGCATGCTTTCCTGAACTGCTCCATGCTGTGAATGGTACCTTTCGTTCCATTCGGGTATAAAAAAAGTAGAGGAACCATCAGAGGTCCGCTCTACTTTTCTGGTCCAATTTCTTTTCACCATTTTATTCAACCCGACGAACGCCGGTGGCAACCATTGTAAGTTTAACCTCTTCTTCGGTTATGGAAGCAATTTCTGTTGAGTCTTTTCCGGCATCTTCGGCCATATGTCGAAGGTAATCTACCGACAAGGTATCAAGGCTGATGTCTCCTTTAATGTACACCTTTTCTCCAGCCATATCTTTGGGTACGAAGAACCCATAATCTTTAAAGGTAACCTTCATGTCTTCTCCTTCAGACAAAGGCACATCCAACCAGCAGCCTGAATTCTGGCAAACAGCTTTCACCTCTGCTTCCAAAACTACCGGTGAATTAAGACCTTCCATGGCCAATACTTTGGTAGAAGGTACTGGGTTTTCAGGGGTAAAATCCTCGCCAAAAACTAAGGCGTTCTCATCTTGAGATGTTTCTTCTTTTGAAGTTTCTTCTTTTGAAGAATCCGTTGAAGTGGATGAGTTACAAGAGATTGCTAAGGCAGCAACCATAGTAAATAATGCTATTTTTTTCATTTCAAATCTGTATTTGGTGCAAAAATGAAACTATTAATTGGCTAATCAAAATGCTTTTTTGTGGATAGAAATCATAAGTCGAGCTTGGCTCTACTCATAAACTCCCTTTAAAATTTGCCTCCGTCTTTCCGAAAAATCATAAACCATCTCCCTCATTATAAAGGTTTTCTTAAAAAATCTTTCTACATTGTACACCCTAAACACAACCTTCTTTTCAATGAAAAAAATCTACGCCCTTTTGTTTGCCTTATCCATGATGGCTTCGGCACATGCATCTCACCTTATGGGAGGCGAAATTCTTGCCAGAAGCATAGGAAACAATTCCTATGAAGTCCTTTTGGTAATTTATCGTGATACGCTAGGTATCCCTGTCGCTCAAACCGCCACTTTGGACGTTTACGATAGTCAAGGGAATATTGCCTTTAGTCAAACCATGAATTTAGATACGGTCTACTCAGGCACCCTTTTGCCAACCTCAGCATATGGTGTTGAGATTTACGGGTATTTTGACACCCTGACCTTCCCAGGTCCTGATACCTATTCTCTAACTTGGTCAACTTGCTGTAGAAATGCCGCCATTTTGAATTTAAGCCAACCTGGCTCTGAATCTATGTGGTTGAAAACAGAACTAATGGTTGACACCTCAAACAACAGCACGCCTGTATTCTTAACAACTCCTGTTTTGGTGGTTCCTGCTGATACAGTTTGGACCCACAATCCGCTTCCATTTGACGCCGATGGAGATTCTTTGGTTTGGTCTTTAGACACCCCAATGAATATGAATGGTCAGGCTTGCGCCGGATATACCCTTCCACCCTCTGACTCAGCTGGTCCCTTTAGCATGGACCCAATTACAGGAACCATTTCTTGGGACCCTGCAGCTCTTGGTAATTACGTAACCTCCATTTTGGTTGAAGAGTACAGAAACGGAGTAAAGATTGGAGAAATTCGCAGAGACCTTCAATTCATTGTAGTGCCTGATTCTTCCTCCCTTCGTATTGCGAATATTGCACAAATTCCTACGGATCAAAACGGCCATTACCGCCTTGACATGACCACAGATGCTCCAATGAGCTTTGACCTGGTAGCCTCTTCAGATGTGAATACAGAAATGGATGCATACGGTGCCATTTTTGAATTTGATTCCAATCCGGCAGTTTTCTCAAAAACTTATACCGATTTAGGAAAAACAGTAACCGGTAATATTTCTTGGGTGCCAACCGCAGATCAAGCCAGTGATGAGCCTTATATCGTGGTTTATCGAGTGAATGATAAGACATTCAGCTTTGACTTGTCCATTCTTTACCATGTTCACGAACGTGGAGTTGGCATGGAAGAAACCAAAATGGATCCCGTTAAGATTTTCCCAAATCCGTCTACCGAAGGCATTTACCTGGAATTACCTGAAGGACAAACCCTTGTAAATATTTATTCCTTGGATGGAAAACTTATGAAGTCCACCCAATTAAATTCCCAAGTCGGACCAAGGTATTTGCAACACGACTTACCTTCTGGGACCTATGTAGTAGAGTTTAATCAAGGATTTAGATCTGTAAAAACTACCATGGTAGTACTTTAAGATTAAAAGTGATTTTGCAAAGTGGGCCTTTCTGGGCCCACTTTTTTTAATATTAATCCCCATAATTTTTAACCGTTACTAAAAATTATAGACATGAGGATTTTATTGGCATTATCTTTATTCATGGGGATTTCCTTCTCTAGCTTTTCAGAACACCTTACTGGGGGGTATATTACGGCTAAACATATTGGAAATTTCCGGTACATCCTTGAGCTTCATTTGTTTCGCGACATGGATGGGGTTGGCGGGCCCACAAACGCTTTGCTTAGGGTCAATGGAGACCCAAACTTAACCTCCATACCTTTAGATTACATGGGTTCAAGCTTGAATGAAAGTGATGGATTCAAAATTGAGACCCTAAAGTATGAATCTGACCCAGTTCTACTTAAAGTCAATAAGCAGTATTCATTTTACTGGAATACCTGTTGCCTAAACCAAGATATAATTAACCTGCAAAACCATGGCAGTCAAGATGTTACTATTGTGTCAAGCTTATTCACGGGTGCCAATGGATTCTCAACCGCAGAAATCTCACAAAATCCAGTGTTCACGCATGCCCTAGATACCACCCTTGGATATAATATTGGCGCATTTACCACAACCGGTGACTCTATAAAATACTCTTTTGAAAAGCCTTTTCATTCTCCATCCCAAGGGTCCCTGGTACAAATGAATTCCTATTCTTTTCTTGAAAATGATTTTGACGAGCGGATCCAAGTTCACCCCAATTTAGGCCAGGTACAATTCAACCCAACAACCGCAGGAAAGTTTTTATTAAGCAATCAAATTGGCATCTATCACAATGGCAATCGGGTATCTGAGGTGAATTTGACCTATACAATCCTTTTTACCCCCATGGCCAACCCATCTGGATTGAAAATCAAAAATTTCAGTTCAAGCCAGAATAGTTTTCCCCCGTTTTTTACAGAGTTTCAAATTGGGGATACCATTGAATATTCATTCCAGATAGAAACAAAGGGTAATAACGTTGAAATCGCCTTGGGAGGAGCCGTTGCATATCTAGGGCCCCAGACCCTTCAGGTTGATTATAGCCCGAATGGAGTCTCAAGTTTAAAAAACGTCACCTTAACATGGATTCCAACAAGTAATGTTGTTGAAGGAAACCCGAATAATCTAATTGTGCGGGTCAAAAATGACCTTTTTGCATTTGATCAAATAATTTTCACCCGAAGAGTTTATGGCTTAGGCAACGAAGAACTTCCAAATGACCTAAACCAAATTAACATTTACCCAAACCCCTCAAATGGCGCTTTGTATTTTGAAACTGAAAGACATAAAGTTCACCAGGTTCAAGTTTATAATTTGAATGGGCAATTGGTAGATAAAATAAATGTACTTGACCAAAATGGTATTTATAATATCAATCTTCAATTAGATTCAGCGCCTTATCTTCTTCAATTTATAACGGATCATGGTATTTTGACCCGTAAAATAATGATTCAGGCCTTTTAAGGTTTCAGGCCAATCTTTCGTTTTCTTGCTCCAATATATTTAAGGAAAGGAATCCTTACCTTCGCAGTCCTAAAATCTGACCTATGTCTGAAAAGCTTTCCTTACCGGAATCTTCCATTGCATTTCTTGAAAAATACGTGAACAACCCTTCCCCTACGGGCTTTGAGAGCTCGGGGCAGTCTATGTGGTTAGACTATCTAAAACCCTACATCGACGAGTATTTTACAGATACCTACGGAACTGCGGTTGGGGTGATAAATCCAGAAGCGGAATACAAGGTGGTTATTGAAGCCCATGCCGATGAAATTTCTTGGTTTGTGCATTACATTACCAAAGAAGGATTCATTTACCTAAGAAGGAATGGAGGCTCTGACCACCAAATTGCTCCGTCAAAACGAGTAGTAATTCATACAGAGAAAGGCAAGGTGCCTGCAGTTTTTGGTTGGCCTGCCATTCATACCCGCTCGGCATCGGATGAGAAACCCCCAAAACCTGAAAACATTTTTCTTGACTGCGGATGCCAGTCAAAAGAAGAGGTAGAAGCCCTAGGTGTTCATGTAGGATGTGTGATTACTTATGAAGACCCCTTTACCGTTTTGAATGATAAGTACTTTGTAGCCCGAGCCATGGACAACCGCATTGGTGGATTCATGATTGCGGAGGTTGCCAGGCTACTCAAAGAAAAAAAGCAAGACCTCCCCTTCGGTTTATACATTGTAAACTCTGTACAAGAAGAGGTTGGCCTTCGAGGGGCACAAATGATTGCCAATTTCATTCAACCGGATGTGGCTATTGTAACGGATGTTTGCCACGATACCCATACGCCGATGATTGATAAAATCAAACAAGGAGACTTAAAAACAGGTGATGGACCGGTGGTTACCTACGGGCCCAGCATTCAGAATAATTTGCTTAAATTAATCCTTGAAACCGCTGAAGAAAACGAAATTCCCTTCCAAAGAATGGCGGCTTCTCGTTCAACCGGTACAGATACAGATGCATTCGCTTACGCTGGAAAGGGTGTGGCCTCTGCCCTGATATCCTTACCCCTTCGCTATATGCATACAACCGTTGAAATGGTGCATAAAGAAGATGTTTCGAATGTAATTCAATTGATTTACCAAAGCTTGCTTAAGATTCAAAACAAGCAAGACTTTAGATATATAAAATAAGACCATGAAGGTAAACCTGACTTCCTCCTCCCGTCTTTCTCAGGTTGATTTTTCAAATCTTCCTTTCGGGAAAACCTTTTCTGACCATATGCTAGTAGCCTACTACAAAGGTGGAGCTTGGCAAGAACCCGAAATCATGCCTTATGGTCCATTGCCCCATACCCCAGCCATGCATGCCTTGCATTACGGTCAGGCTGTTTTTGAAGGCATGAAGGCTTATAATGATGTTTCAGGAGAAAAGGTTTGGCTATTCAGACCTGAAGAGAACTATCATAGACTGAATAAATCCGCCGAAAGGCTTTGCATACCTAGTGTGCCTAAGGAAGTTTTCTTTGAAGGACTTAAAAAACTAATAGAAATTGATCGGGCTTGGATTCCGCGGGCTGAAGGTCATTCGCTTTACATTCGTCCCTTTTTGTTTGCCTCAAGTGAATACATCATGGCCACGCCAGCCGATGAGTATTGCTTTGTGATTCTAACATCACCAACGGCTAGTTATTACAGTGGTTCGGTGAAGTTGAAGGTTGAAACTCATTTCACACGTGCGGCAAAAGGTGGAACCGGAGCGGCCAAAGCTGCCGGGAATTATGCAGCCTCATTCTACCCCATGTCTTTGGCAAGGGAAGAAGGATATATGCAATTATTATGGACCGACGGTAAGGATCATAAATTCTTAGAGGAAGTAGGAACCATGAACCTATTTTTCCGAAAAGGTGATCAACTTTTCACCCCTCCTACCAGTGACTCCATTCTCTCCGGAATTACCCGAAAATCTGTTTTAGAGCTATTGCCTAAAATAGGTATTGAGGCCAAGGTAGAGCCCATTCACATCCAAGATTTCCAGGCAGGTCTAGAAGATGGCTCCATTACCGAAGTATTCGGAGTGGGAACCGCTGCCGTGGTTAGCCCGGTTGATACGGTTGGTATTGAAGGGAAAAACTATAAGGTGGAGGTTAAGGAAGATGGCCATTGGAAAAAACTAAAAACCGCCCTTACCGATATACAGTTCGGACGGTCTGAAGATGAGTTTGGATGGAGGTTTCCTCTTATCTAATAAGCCATTCCATTTTATAATGCCCAATGCCCGCTTCCATGAAGCGATCAGAGGTTTTACGGAAGCCTAGTTTCTCGTAAAAATCAACCACTTGCTCTTGGGCATGAAGGTAAACAGGAAGATTATAGGCCTTCACATCGTCTAATAGATGTTGCACCAGGTCTAAGCCAATTCCATGCCCTCGATAGGCCTTGAGAATGGCAAATCTTTCCAGCTTAATTTTGGTACCATCCTTCACCATTCTCCAACGAGCCGTTCCTACAGCTTCTTCATCGGCGAAAGCCAAATAATGCTGGGAGGAAGCCTCAAATCCATCGTATTCTTCCCGTGCATCAACATTTTGCTCTTCCACAAAAACCTCTTTTCGGATGGCAAAAGCAGCTTCTCGTTCCTTTTTTTGTTCAAAATTGAAGGGTAAAACCCGAAGGATAAAAGGCCGGTTTAAAATCCGCTTGATATTTGGCTTGAAATAATGTTCTCCTTTTAGAATTTTCCCGTCGGCTCTAAGTTTTGGAGTACCATCTCCTTGTAGCTTAGAAAGGTTAGACCGCTGAATTTCATCGAAGATGTACTCAATATGATTTTCAAGGCCATGTTTTAAAATGGTTCCGGATAAAATGTACATCATATCCCCAAGGGCATCCGCTACCTCAACCAAGTTTTCGGCTTTGCAAGCATCAAGATATTCATTGTTCTCTTCCTCCATCAGCCTATGCCTTAACTCCATATCCTCCTTAGAAAGACTTGCTGTGGGCTGAGCCGCATTTTCGATTTTAAACCTATTGTGAAAGAGGGCAACTCGCTCAATCTGTTTTTTCATAACCTTAACTATATTTTACCTTAGCCGCTAAATTACCATTAAATTTGAGGGCTGAAATTCAACTATGGAAAACATTACAACCGGGCATTGGATCTTTGCCCTCATCTTCTTAACTGGCTTTGCTACTTATTTGGTTTGGAGCTATCAAAAAGACCTAAAAACCCATAAAAAACATTATCGAGGATCGATATGGATTTTACTGGGCATATTGGTTGCTGCCATTTTTCTTTATCTTTTCAAAAATTTTATGAAGTAAATTATATTTGCCAAACTCGGTAAAACCCTGAAAATGAAAAAATTACTAACCGTCTTAATTGTAATAGTAGGTATTTACCTACTGGCTTGTGTTTTGGTTCCTAAGGAATATAACGTAAGCCGTACTACCAGCATTGATGCACCTAGTTATGTTGTGTACAGCCAAGTTGCCAACCTAGAAAATTGGGAAAAATGGTCGCCGTGGGAGGAAAAAGACTCTACCATTGACAATACCTTCTCGGGTGCTGAAATGGGCATTGGTCAAATTATGTCCTGGACCTCCGAAGAATCAGGTACTGGAAGACTTGAAATCATTGAGGCCGAAGAAAACAAAATGATGAGAACCACGGTTGACTTTGAGGGTCAGGGTCGTGGTTATGGATCTTGGTCTTTTGATGAGGAAGAGGGAAAAACCAAAACTACCTGGGGTATGAAAGGGGAAACTCCTTTCATCATGCGTCCGTTCAACTTATTGATGGATGGTATGCTTGGGGCTGATTTTGAAGCCGGACTTGCCAACTTAAAGGAAGTTGCTGAATCTATGCCAATTGAACCTAAGGTGGAGGTTAAAATGGAGCTTATGCCTGCCATTCAGTACCTAAGCGTTAAAGATTCTTGTGCTTCTATTGGCGACAGTGTTTCTGCCAAACTTGGAGAGCTTTACGGCTTAATCGGAGACCATCTTAAGGCTCAAGGAGTAGAAATGGCCGGAATGCCTTTTGCTTTGTATTATTCTTGGGACAGTGTTTCTACCGTTTTTGAAGCCGCCATTCCGGTTGCGGAGGAAGTAGAAAGTGGAGATCGTGTAATCTACCATACCTTCCCGGCTACTGAAGCCTTGGTAGCCTATAAAGTTGGAGGATATGACACCGAAGCTGAGCACATGGCCATTGAAGCCAAAATGCAAGAATCGGGTCTTCAGCCTATGGGGCCTGCTTTTGAATTTTACACCAACGATCCCATGGAAGTTGGAATGGAGAACGCAACTACAACCGTTGCCTACCCAATTAACGAAGTAATGGAAAATGAAGGTGAGGAATAATCCTTCTTGATGAATTTCAAAAGGCCGCCTGATTAGGGCGGCTTTTTTTTGGTCTAAGAATTTGCTTGAGCTTGACTGGCCTGAGCCTTCTTAACTTCAGAAAACGCTTTTCGGTAATATTTCCAAGGCACCACCAGCATGCCAAAGCATTCTCCTTCTTCTTTTCCTAAATGGCTATGGTGGGTATAATGTGCTTTCTGAAGAGCCTTCAAATAAGGGTTCTTAACCTTATTGAACCATTTAAACCGCTTGTGAATTAGCACATCATGCACCAAAAAGTAACATGCGCCATAAATTAGAATTCCCAGGCCCAGGAATACGCGAAAATCAAACCCATTCAAACTTCCAAAAACGAAAAGTAGCATGCTTGGTATGGCGAAGATTAAAAAGAAGGCATCGTTCTTTTCAAAGAAGCCTGGCTCCTTTACATGATGGTCTTCATGAAGGTTCCATAAAAATCCATGCATCACATACTTATGCGTGAACCATGCCATGAATTCCATTCCGGCGAAAGCCCCTAGTACACAAAGAATTTTAAACCAAATCATGAATATTATCTTTTAACTCTTTTGCAAATCTCTGAAAAACAATCTTAAACCACGGAGTGTAGGACTGAGGATTTACTTTCAAATCCTCTTCAATTTCAGGTAGGCCCATCCATTTCACCCCATCCACTTCCTCTGGGTTCAAACTTAAGCCCGTTGATTCCCTTCCTAAAAAAACATGATCCAATTCATGTTCAATAAGTCCATTCTCAAATTCATGTTTGTAAATGAATTTGAACAAATACCTTAACTGGGCCCCCATACCTAGCTCTTCAACCAGCCTTCTATGCGCAGCAACCTCAGTTCCTTCACCGGGCATTGGGTGTGAACAACAAGTATTGGTCCATAAGCCTGGAGAATGATATTTGGTCAAAGCCCTTCTTTGGAGAAGAATCTGCTTTTTATTGTTCACCACAAAAACGGAAAATGCTCGATGCAAAAGGCCTTTCTCATGCACCTCTTGTTTGCCCATTTTACCAATGGGAACATCTTCTTCATCTACCAATATCACCTGAGGTTCATTCCTCATAATACCTTGTACTTTTGAGCATTTTAATTACCAATTCTTGGTTTTCTTCTGGAGCCTCTTTCAGCCAAGCTTCTAAATTTGACCTTAAAAACGCTTCGTCCTCCTCAATTTCAGAATGATAGCCTAGGAATTCAGGAGACTGATCTTGAATCACAAAACGAACCAGTCTTACATGAACATTGTTAGAATCCAGGCTCACCCCTTTATCAATAAAAGAACACCCCTTTTTGAAGTGCTCATATTTAGAATAAGGATTCCAAGCATCCTCTGCCTTCATACATTCAAAAGCTCCGGCATAAGCCCATTCAAGGCCAGATTTAGGGTTTTGAATTTCCTCCTTCTTTCCTAGGCAAAAACTCGCATTGAGTTTCCAGGGATTATTGGCGGCAGTAAAAAATATAAGTAGAGCGATTCCTAGTTTAGCCAAATCTATAATTTATGACATTGCACTTGAAATAGGTTGAAAACCAAATAAAGGCCTTTCTCAAGTTGGGTACTCTAATTCTTTGGTGCATTACTTTTGGGGCGGGTGTTTTTCGGATTTTCCGAAACAGAGCCATGTAATAAAAATAGGCTACCTCTACCCCAAATCGAACCCCTTTCGGAAGCCTTTTAATGCTTTCGTAAGCTACTCTAAAATCTTCAGCAATTTCAGCTTCAATTTCTTTTTTATCCTGCTCAGAAAAAGCCCGTAAATCTACGTTTGGGAAATAGGCCCGTCCTAAATTTTCAAAATCGGCCTGTACATCTCGAAGAAAATTTACTTTTTGAAAAGCAGCCCCCAACCGCTTGGCTCCCGGTTCAAGCTCTTTGTAGAGCTCCTTATCCCCTTCGGTGAAAACATGCAAGCACATAAGGCCTACTACCTCTGCTGAACCATAAATATACTCTTCAAACCCCTCCCGGTCATAAGTCTGCTCTTCTAAGTCAAGCCGCATTGAATGCAAAAAGGCTTGAATAAGTTTAGGACTTATTTGAAAACTATGAACCGTATCTTGAAAGGAGTTCAAGGCCGGATTCAACGAAATTTTTTCGTCCAAAGCCTTCCAAGTCTCCGCTTCAAACCGATCTAAGAGTTCTTTTTTGGGGAAATCATGGAAGGTATCCACAATTTCATCCGCCAATCTCACAAAACCGTAAATGGCATAAATGGGATCATGAAAACGAGTAGCCAAACTTTTAATTCCCAAAGAAAATGAGGTACTATAGGTATGAGTAATGGCCTTACTTGTTTTATAAGAAACGGAATCGTACAAATGCTTCATAGGCAAGGTTTAAAGAATTTTACCAGCTTCTTTGGCAACCAACTCTCCCGAAATAAGGGAGGGAGGCACCCCAGGACCTGGAACCGTTAATTGACCCGTGAAAAATAAGTTCTCAAAAGATTTAGACTTAATACTCGGTTTTAGAAACCCAGTTTGTTTCAGGGTATTGGCCAAGCCGTAAGCATTTCCTTTGAAAGAGTGATAACGAGACTTGAAGTCATGAAAGCCAAAATCTCGCCGAACCACAATATGATTGCGCAAGGAGGTACCCGTTCTATCTTCTAACCTATTCATCACCTTGTTAAAATATTCTTCACGAACCGCCGCCGAATCTGCCTTTCCAGGCGCCGTGGGAATCAAGATAAATAAATTCTCCATTCCATCGGGCGCTACGGCCTGGTCAGTTTTAGACGGACAGCATGCATAAAACAACGGATTTTGGGTCCAGTTTGGATTTTCATAAATATCATTTGCATGTTGATCGAAATCGGTATCAAAAAATAAATTATGATGTAAAAGCTTAGGAATGCGCTTATTAACCCCTAAGAAATACAAAATTGAACCCGGTGCCATCGACCTAGATTCCCAGTATTTTTTCGAATAGTTTTGTTTTCCTTTCGGAAGCAATTCTTGATCGGTATGATTATAATCAGCTCCTGATATAACAAGGTCAAATTCTAGAATATCTCCGTTTTTAAGAATGGCCTTTGAGAGCTTTTTTCCTTCCCCTTCAAGGGAAACCACTTCTTTCTTAAACTTGAAATCAACCCCAAGCTCTTGGCAAAGTTTCATCATGGCCTTAGAAATCTCATGCATTCCCCCCTTTGGATACCATGTTCCCAATACCAAATCAGCATAATTCATCAAGCTATATAGGGCAGGTGTTTTTTGAGGCCTTTCTCCTAAAAACAAAACTGGAAATTCAAGAATGGCCTTAATTTGAGGATGTTTGAAGCTTTTCTGTACGTAAGAGCGCATATCTTTTAAAAGATGCAAGCTTCCAAGGCCTTTGAAAACCCTAGGGTCAATGTATTCGGTAAAGCTTAAACCAGGTTTCCGAACCAGGTCTTGCATGCCTACTTCATATTTAATCTTAGCCTCTTTTAAGAACTTATCCAGTTTGGCTTTTGCTCCAGGTTCTAGAATTTCAAACCTATTTCCTAATTCTTCAAAACTCGCGGGTACATCAAATTCATCCTTTTCAAAATAAACCCGGTAGGAAGGATCCAGTCTTTCAAGTTGATAATAGTCTTCTACCTTCTTTCCGAAGCTTTCAAAGAAACGTTCAAAAACATCCGGCATCCAATACCAGGAAGGTCCCATATCAAATTTAAAGCCTCCTTTTTCCCAAACACCTGCCCTTCCTCCCGGACCCTCATTTTTTTCAAGAACCACTACTTGGTGGCCAGATTTAGCCATAAAGGCAGCGGCGCTCATACCGGAAAAACCAGAGCCAATGATTAGAACTTTTCCCAAATTATTCAGTATTAGAGGTCGAGTTTATACTCAACAAAATCTTCGTAGGCCATTCTTGCCAAACCATCGGGTAAACCAACCTTAGGAACCAAAACATTCTTTGAACTAACCGTTTTCATTACGGTTAAGAAAATTTCAGCCGCCGGAACAATTACATCCGCACGATCGGGGTTCAAGCTCATGTCAGACATTCTCTGGTCTAAACTCAGCTTATTCAGTCCTTTGTAAATCTCATATAGCTTTACATAAGGAAGGGGTTTCCCGTTTTTAATTCCGCTTATTTTGAAGATTTTGTTGATGTTTCCACCCGACCCAATCAGGTTTATAAAATCAAACTGATTTGATATACGCTTTAGCCAAGTCTTAAGATTTTCCCAGGCTTCCTCGCTTACTTTCCCGTTTAAGATTCTAACCGTTCCTATGTTAAAGCTTTGGCTTGCCAAGATTTTCCCTTCGTAGAACAGGGTGATTTCGGTTGAACCACCCCCTACATCTACGTAAAGATGTGGCTCAGTATCATCAAGCATTTCTGCAATTTGGGTAGAATAAATGATTCGAGCTTCCTCTTTTCCATTTATAATTTGAATGGGAATCCCTGATTTTTTCAAAACCTTTTGAACCCACTTTTCACCGTTCTCGGCTTCACGCATGGCGGAGGTTGCACAGGCCTTATAGGTAACCACATCGTGGATTTCCATGATTCTTTTAAAGGCCATCATTCCACTTACCAACTTGTTTCCATTCAGTTTCGAGATTTTGCCTTCTGAGAAAACATCTGCTCCTAAACGAATGGGCAAGCGCACCAAGTTTCCTTTTTTATACGAATGAGAGGTTCCGTCAATTAAGACATTTGAAATTAACATTCTCACCGCATTTGAACCAATATCTATGGCTGCAACCCTCTTTATTTCCATGGAAAATCACTTTGGCTTAAAGATAAATTAAGTGGTCAAAAAGCATAATTTCAATTCAAGGGATTGAGACTTCTCAATATCAATCTCTTACCGGAAATCCTCAGGTTTATAAACTTCCAATTTGGCCTTTTCTGAATGAATATCCCTCCAAGTTTCAATCGGAAACTCTAAAAACGAAACCGTACAGGTTGGATAAGAATCAAGATTTTCTCCACTCAGGTTTTCCGTTAAAACCTGAAAGGTAGGACTATGCCCAAAAATCAAGATTTGCTCAGCAAAACCGGGTAATCCTTGAAAAAAATTAAGCAATTCTAAGCTTCCTGAGTGGTCGTATAGGTTCTCTTTCACATGATAATCAAAGAAGGAAAAGTTCAGGTTTCGGGCAAAAATGGTGGCCGTATGGAATGCCCGGGTAGCAGGAGACGTATAGATTTTTTGGGGCTTTAATTTGGAAGAAAGGTTTTTAGAAAGCAGATGTGCATCTCGTATTCCTCGAGGATTTAAAGGCCTATCTATATCTGCAAGATCTTTTTCTTTCCAAGTAGACTTTGCATGTCTAACCAATACCAAGGTTTTCATTTTTCAATCAATTTTTGAAAAGGTATTGGTTTTCGACTGAAATTGAAAGCTACTTCATTTCTTGACGCAGCTCATCCAAAGACTTGACTCGTATGAACTCAGGGCTTTGCTCAATTTCTTTCATAATCTTGTTGAGCTGATCCGTTTTATTCATTGAGTCATCTAAATGAAAAGGGGGCTTAAACCTTATTCTTAGGGTAACCCCTCGCTTTTTGATCCTCAAACCTTTTTTATCAAAGGCCCTTCTAAACCCATCAATCACTACCGGCACAACTATTGGGTTGGTGTCATTTATAATTCGAATCACTCCTTTTCTTCCGGGGGCAAATGGTTTGGTGGTTCCTTGCGGGAAATTAATGACCCAGCCCTGTTTTACTGCCTTGTAAATATTCTCAACCTCACCCATGTCTACCGCCCGATTAACCTCCTTTCCGGCATCTCTCCATGCCCTTTTAATGGTTATGGCTCCTGCATACTTGAATAATTTGGGAAGAAGCCCTGCATTCATGGTCTCCTTTGCCGCAACGTAGTAAATATTGGTCTTGGGCCTTAGAAGGTAGGTAGGTGGCTTAAGGTTTCCGTACCTTTTATTGTTCGCTGCAAAGAAGATATGATAGAGCGCAATTACATCTGCAAAATAGGTTTGATGGTTTGAAACAAACATAACTCCCCGCTCAGGCAGCTCTTTCAAGATTTCCGCCCCTTCAATCTCCAGGTCATTGAATCCATTATATCTTCTATAGGTCAAGCTGCCTACTGCCATATAAAGAAGACGTTTCAAAAGGATAATATGTCCAAAGGGATCTTTTCTCAGCATGGGTCAAAAATACGGATCGAAATTTATTGATGTTCCAAATCTGAAAAATTGGTAGGAAAGTTTGAAAAAGCTTAAAAAAGAAATAACGGTGCCCTCGCCCAATTGAGCAAGAACACCGTTACCCATCAATCACCAATTCTTCTATTTAATGCGAATCCTTTGTGCAGGCTTGGGCTTTGCTTCATCTTTTTTAGGAACTTCAATATGAAGAATTCCATTCTTATAGCTAGCCTCAATCTTGTTTGAATCTACCGATTCAGGTAGGCTGAACATACGCTGGAAATTTGTGTACCCAAATTCACGTAGGGTATAGCGGTCCTCATCATGGTCTTTTTCAACCTTGGTTTCGGCCGTAATCTTCAACATTTCGTTTTCAATTTCTAAATTGAAATCGTCCTTTTCGAATCCGGGCGCGGATACCTCAATATGAAAACCATTGTCGTTTTCACGGATGTTCACCGCAGGCAATCCTCGATGCACGGAAGAGTCTAAGCGATCTGAATCAAAGAAAGACTCAAGCCAGTCTAAATTGTTCCAGGGTTTGTTGTTAAATTTTACAAGTGTCATAATCTTTTTGTTTTTAGGTTATACTTTTTTCTTGTTCAACCCATACAGGTCAAATCAAATACCAGACCTGCTTTTATGACAACTTGTCGTGTTTTTCGCTAATAAAATGATAAAACCCTTGTTTTCTATGCCTTTTTGTCTGCTTCGTGTAGAGCAATGAATTCAGACAAGATCATGGCGGTGGCCCCCCAGATGATTTCACCGAAGGGTTTAAAGGCTGGAACCTTCATTTTTTCACCCCGAACCAAAAGCTCAACTTCTTCGGCTTTTTCAAGGGAATGAAAATAGGAAACGGGGACCTCGATGATTTCTTTTACTTCCCGCTCTTCAGCAATAAATTTTGGGGTATGATCTACAAAGCCCACTTGAGGGTGAACTATGAAATTGGATGGTGGAATGTAGATTTTCGACAAGGAACCCAAAAGCTCTGGCTTTTCCCGATTCAAACCAAGCTCCTCTTCCGTTTCGCGCAAAGCAGCCTCTCTAAAGCCTTCTCCCCTTTCAAGCTTTCCTCCAGGAAAGGATATTTGATTGGCATGTACCCCCTTATAATTATGCCTTTTGGTAAATACAATATGCCAGCCCTCCTCTCTTGGGTATAGCAATAATAGCACGGCTGAAACTTTAGGCTTCTGCTTCTCTACCCATTCCCAATTGGGTTTTGGTCTATTTGGCAAAAGCCTCGACTGAGCATTCCAGCCGGGGAGATCGGTTCTCAAGACCTCCTTCAGCCATTTGATATATTCAATATTCTTTAGAACTTGGGTCATTGCCATTTTGCTTTAAACGAAAATACAGGAAATATGAAAGCTTCCATAAAGTACGTAACCTTAACTGCCTTGGCGTTTTTTTCTTGGAGCTGCCAGGAGGAAGCCAGTGAAAATCTAGAAAAATTTCAAGCCTCTGAATCTTTTAAGTCATACTGGTACCAAGGTTTGGCTGAGATCAACCTCTACGATTTGGAACAAAGTCGGTATGGGGAAATTCGTAAGGGTAGATCCGTGAGCATTTTTGTTACCGAGCCTTTCCGAACCGATAAACAAGTGAAAAATGAAAAGGGGAATGAACCTTCAACCTCCGTTTTAAAACAAAATCACATCAAAAGATTTACCACGGGGCTGTATGATTACTCTATGATGAACTCCGTTTTTACACCGGTTGATTTTAGAAAGGAGGCCTTGAAGGTGACACATTCTAGCCAAGACTGGTGCGGACAAAGCTTTCATCAATTGAATTACAACGAAGAGGCCTGGTTCTTTCAACAGTTTTCTTATTTCGAAGAGGAGGGAGATCGTAATAAGAGCCTAGGTAATGTATTTCTTGAGGATGCCTTGTTCAACACCGCCCGTTTAAGTCCTGAGCTTTTACCTACGGGTGATTTTCAGATCTTCCCGAATTCATTTACTCTAAGACTTTTACATTTAGACCCAAAACCCATCCCCGCAAAGGGAACCCTTAATGAATCAGAACATGAATTCACTTATACCCTAGCCACGAATGCACCTGAAAGGAAGGTAATTCTGAAAATTGCCAATCAATCGCCTTTTCAAATCTTAGAAATACAGGAATCTTACAAGGATGGATTTTCAGAAAATGCTGAATGGAAAACCAGCAAAATGAAACTGGATACTAGCTTCCGACTGCCTTACTGGAAACTAAACAGCCTTGCTGACTCCATTTATAGACTGAACTTAGACCTTGACCTTGACTAACCCTTAACCTGAAAAGACTCTTCTACCACGCCTAGCGGGCAGTTTAAGCGAAGTATATAATGCCCCTGATCTAGTTTGGGTGGAGTAATCACAACATATCGTTTTCCAAAAACAAAATAGTATACCTCCTCAAATCGAATGCGATCATCTTGGTCGATGATTTGAATGAGCATGGCACCTGGCCGACCCGAAGTTAGGTCGATGGTTAACTTACCGCCCATGGGTATTTCACGACTTAAAACATTGTAAACAAAGACATTCAAAGCCTCATTTTCTTCATTTTCAGCCTTTATCCCCCAATAGTCTTGTTCAAGAATCCAGTCTAATTTCTCAATAAATCTTGAATGGGTATTTCCGAAACTGAATTTTTTAGTCATGGGTTTTACTACCTCAAACCTTACATTGGCATGGTTGTGTTGAAGCATTTCTACCAAGGGCCTCATTCGATTTCTGGGGAAATTCTTAAAGTAATGAATGAACAAAAACTTTTTACCAACCGCGTTCTCTTTGAAGTTAAAAACATGCTTTTGCCCGCTTAGGGTAGGATCAATCAGGATGGCTCCTGAAATCACCTCTGGCCTCTTCAGGCAAAATTGAATGGCATCATCTGCCCCTTCGTTCAGACCAACTGCAAAAATTCGGGTAGGATCTAACCTGAACTCTACCAAAAGAGCCTTTACAGACCGGGCCAGAAAATCATAATCCTCTTCATTTTCAAATTCCCCATCACGCCCACCATTGGGTACAATCAATACCGCATTGTACTTATTTGCCAAATCAGAAAGAGAGTCTAAATACCTTCCTTCTGGCCAAACTCTAGAAACTCGAGGCTGAAATCCGATGAGCATGGGCCCAAATTCAGACTTATGTTTTGGCTCAAAAACTTGAAGAGATTGATCCGCATAAACGGAGTCTTTTACCATCCTTATACTTTGCGCCTTAGCACCAAAGCTTAGGGCAAATACCAAAAACAGGATTGAAAGTATTGAGGTTTTCGGAATGTATGCTAATTTCAACCCGTAAAAAATTCTAGAATGGTTAAGAAAATACTTGGTATTGCGGCGATGTGTTTAACGCTGCAAACTTACGCACAAACATCTTTTGATGTACCAGAAAATGCTATTAACGCCTACAAGTTTCGAGGCATCGGCCCGGCCTTTACCTCAGGCAGAGTTAGTGATTTAGCGGTTCACCCCAAAACTCCATCTACCTATTATGTAGGCGTAGCCAGCGGAGGTGTCTGGAAAACAGAAAATTACGGAACCACCTACCAACCCATTTTTGACGGACAAAGCTCATACTCTATTGGCTGCATAAGTTTAGCGCCCTCCAATCCCAACATCGTTTGGGTAGGCACGGGCGAAAACAACAACCAACGTTCGGTGGCCTACGGAGACGGGGTTTATAAATCGGAAGACGGCGGAAAGTCATGGGAAAATATGGGCCTTAAGCGCTCAGAGCATATTGGAAAGATTCTAATCCACCCTAAAAAAGAAAGCACCGTTTATGTTGCTGCCTACGGTCCGCTATGGTCTGAAGGAGGCGAAAGAGGGGTTTACAAGTCCAAAGACGGGGGTGAAACCTGGGAAAGGGTTCTTTACATTGATGAACATACGGGCATCTCTGATTTGGTAATGGACCCCAAAGATCCCAAAACCCTTTATGCGGCAGCCCACCAAAGGCGAAGGCATGTCTTCACCTACATCGGGGGCGGACCCTCGTCTGGGATCTATAAGACAACCGACGGTGGAAAAACCTGGGAAGAGCTTAAATCAGGCCTACCTACCGGCGAAATGGGAAGAATAGGTCTGGCCATTCCTAAAAAGGCTCCAAACCGGATTTACGCCATTGTTGAGGCCATGTACGATCAGTCAGGTGTTTACCGTTCCGATGATTATGGGGCTAGCTTCTCAAAACAATCCTCTTACAAAACAAGCGGAAACTATTACCAAGAAATTGTTTGTGACCCCAAAAACCCAGATCGCATCTTCTTCATGGATACCTGGTTGCACCATTCAGAGGATGGAGGTAAAACCGTTGTTCAAACCGGAGAAAAGCATAAACACGTTGACAACCACGCCATGTGGATTGACCCTAAAAATACCGACCATTGGATTTTAGGTTGCGATGGTGGAATTTACGAAACCTGGAATGCCGCTTCTGACTGGCACTTCAAACCCAATTTACCCATTACCCAGTTTTACAAGGTGGCAACGGATAACGACTACCCTTTTTACAATATCTACGGAGGAACCCAAGACAATAACACCATTGGAGGTCCCTCTCAAACCCTTAACAATGCCGGAATTGTAAACTCAGATTGGTTCATTACCAACGGAGGAGATGGTTTTGAAGCTCAAGTTGACCCCACCAACCCCAACATTGTTTACGCCCAATCACAATATGGCTGGCTGGTACGATTTGACAAAGCCACCGGAACCCGGGTTGGAATTAAACCCCAGCCTGAAAAAGGAGAAGCCGCCTACCGCTGGAACTGGGATGCACCGCTTCTGATTTCACCTCATAACCCAAGTCGGCTTTATTTTGCGGCCAATAAACTCTTTAAATCTGACAATAAAGGAAACGACTGGAAAAGCGTAAGCCCTGATTTAACCCGCCAACTAGACCGAAATACCCTGGATGTAATGGGAAGAGTATGGAGCATTGACGCGGTGATGAAAAATCGCTCCACCACCATTTTCGGAAACATTGTCGCCCTTGATGAATCGCCCATTCAAGAAGGCCTGCTTTTGGTTGGCACCGATGATGGATTGATTCAAATCTCAGAGAATGGAGGTGAGTCTTGGAGAAAAATTGAGTCCATTAAAGGGGTTCCTCCTATGACCTATGTAAATATGCTCATCGCTTCTAAGCATGACAAAAACCGCATCTACGCCCTCTTCAACAACCACAAAAGAGGAGACTTTAAGCCTTATGTTTTCGTTTCAAACGACCTGGGGAAATCCTGGACCAACCTTTCTGAGGATCTTCCAGAAAGAGGCTCTACCTATTGCATGGCAGAAGACCCAGAAAATGAAAACCTTCTCTTTGTGGGCACAGAATTTGGCGTTCACATGAGCCTTGATAGAGGAAAAAACTGGACCAATTTTTCAAACGGCTTACCTACCATTGCCATTCGCGATATGGAAATTCAGGAAAGGGAAAGCGATTTGGTGCTTGCTAGCTTTGGTAGAGGATTTTTTGTGCTTGATGATTTCTCTCCTTTGAGGGAATTAAAGGCTGAAGACCTTAAAAAAGAAGCCTTTCTGGTTACAGCAGATACCCATTTGGTTTATTTTGAAAACAACCCCATCGGACTTCGCGGAAAGTCAGCGCAAGGGGAATCTTATTTCACGGCACCTAATCCGGAGGTAGGTGCAGTTTTCACCTATTATTTAAAGGAAGCCCCGAAAACCCTAAAGGACGAACGAAAAAAGGCGGAAGCCAATCGTAGAAAAGAAGGAGAAGACAACCCCTACCCTAGCTTTGATAAATTAAGAGCTGAAGAAAATGAGGAAGACCCTTATCTCTTATTCATAATTAAAGACGATGCCGGGAATGTGGTTCGAAAGCTTAGGGAAAAGCCGGGGTCAGGCACTCAGAGAATCACCTGGGACGCCAGGCATGCCACCACCACTCCCATCCAGTTGGGTGAGCAAAACATTGGCCGATATAGCAGCCCTGACCAAGGTCCGCTTGCTCTTCCGGGTAAGTACACCGTTGAACTCCACCTGTATCAATTGGGCGAGCTAAAACAGCTTACCCAAGCTACCAGTTTCGTCATAGAACACCTAAACCATCAAACCCTTCCGGTTGAAGACAAAGCGGCCCTTCTTGCTTTTCAACAGGAGGTTTCTGAACTGAGAAGATCGGTTCGTGGAAGCTCTAAGCTTTTGCAAGAAACCCGAAACAGACTCGAGTACATTGAAAAAGCCATTGAGGTTTATCCAAGCATTCCTATGAATCTTTTGCAGGAAGTTGAGAAGATTGAATCTGATTTAGAAGCCATTGAACTCGCCCTTTGGGGAGACGGCCTGAAATCAACCCATCAGTTTGAAACCCTTCCTGGTATTCAGTCTAGAATTGAAACCATCGTTTGGAGCTCTTGGAATGCCCTTGCTGCACCTACTGATTTGCATCGGAAACAGTTGGAAATTGCCGAAGAGCTTTACCAGCCTGTTTTAAATGATCTTCATGAAGCCATTCGAAATGTAGGCGGTTTGGAAGATAAGCTTAATCAATCCGTGAGTCCTTACACCCCGGGTAGGGATGACTCTTGGCGAGAGGACTAAAGTTTTTAAAATCAAGGATAAGGGCGGTCTTCGGATCGCCTTTTTTTTACTCCAGACTTCCGTGGAAAAGGCTTTGAAATCGGCCTTCCTGATTAAAGCATGCTAAAAACGCTACAGCCAAAAGGACGCTCAGGCAATTGTTTTAATCCATTAGGAAAAAGCGCTTGCAATTTTCAACAGGCAAGCCAAACCTAGACAATGAATTAAACCTACTTTGTGATTTCGCCATGTTCATCACCAATCCATGGTCAGTTATTAGAGCCGAAACCATGCATTTGAGATTGACCCATCAGGATGAAGGCCAAAAATCCTTAGCCAAGAGATTGAAAAAGTCTCAAAGCCCAATATCTGAAGGACTTAAACGAGCAGGCTATGATGTGATCAACCAGTTTTTAACTTATAATCAATCCAAATACTCACCCAATTGATCGGTCTTTTCCGAAATCTCGCCTTGGTACAGTTTGCGGTGGATTTGCTATATTAACCGGACTCGTTTTCAACCTATTCATGAACCCTAAAAATTTTCATTTATGATTAGAAGAACACTATTTCTAGCCCTATTCCTTCCCTTTCTATGCCTTGCTCAAAACGAAAACTACGATCCAGCAATGGCCGAAGAGCTTGGAGCAGATGAGTATGGAATGAAGTATTATACCTTCGTTTTATTAACCACCGGAGAAAACAAGGATACAGACCCTGAAGCCAAGCAAATAAGCTTTGAAGGACATATGGAAAACATCAAAGTACTTGCTGAGCGGGGCGACTTAATTGTATCGGGTCCTTTTGGTGAAAACAAGAAAAGCTTTCGCGGAATTTTCATCCTAAACACCGCAGATATTGAAGAAGCCAAAGAGTGGTTATCCAATGATACCGCCATCGAAAATGGATATTTAAAGGCCCATTACATCCCATGGTACGGCTCGGCGGCCCTACCGAATTATCTTCCAGATGCCGATAAAGTTTGGCAAAAGAAACCGTAAATAATTGATTGTTTAAATAAGAATTCCATGAAGAAAATCCTTTTATTCGGCCTAGCCATTGGCCTAATTGCTGCTTCCTGTAAAGACGACCCAAGTGATAATGTCCCCAACCAAACCAGAAGTTTTAGCTTTCAAGGTCAAACCCACCCCTTAGATACTCTAATTGTTTTCAATTATGATGAGCGAGAGGACTTAGATGGCCAGTATAATTTAGATTTTCACTTGTTTGATGGACATCTAGACACCTCAACTTATGAGTTTATAGGCACTTCACAATACCTTTATTTTGAGGTATCCACAAGTACAACAAACCATATAAAACCGGGCACTTACTATTTTGATGCCGATTGGGGAGCCAATACTTTTGATGATGCTTATTCTTTCATTGTAAGAGGAACCGATACCATTTACTACTCCGCCAGCTCAGGAAGCTTACATGTAAATTCATACAACCAAGGCTTGTACGACCTATCCTTTGAACTCAATATGTTCAATGAAGGGGATTCTAGCGATACTGGAATTCTAAAGGGCACGTATCAAGGCAATGGCCTTTTTCTAGAGTTTGCACCAACCCTTTTTGAAAGGGCTTCTAAGTAGACCCTGCATAAAACCATGAAGAGCCAGAACCAAAAATTCTGGCTTTTTTTATTTCTTAAAACTCAAATATAAGTCCGAGGGTTGGCAAAACCGTAGTACTTCCGTTTTCAACCACCCTTAAAAGGTATTTTTCCGGATTGTTTGGGTCGGTAACAGGATTTCCACTGGCATCTCTTACCGGAAGCAATATGGGGCGGGTAAAGGATGTAGAACCCAATAGGTTTTGAACATCGAAATAGAGATTCAAATTTGCCTTTTCAAAAAACCATTTTTTATCCACCCGCAAGTCTACCTGAGAAAAAACCGGAAACCTTTCTTCGTTCAATCTTGAATAATCTAAAACCCCAAGTGGATTTATATTATAGACTTGTTGATAAGAGGATTGATTTAGGTCGTAAGGGGTATATGGGTTTCCGCTAGAGAACCTCCATTTGCTTCCAATTTCCCAGCCATTCTTAAATCTTTTTCCCGCTGTAGCGGAAATAGTATGCCGGGCATCCCATGAACTAGGTTTCAATTCATCACCTTCCGCACTAAACTCAGAAACCAAAAAGGTATAGGCGAAAATCCCGAAGAACCCTTTGAAAGATTTCTGCTGGTAAAGAAATTCAACCCCTCTGGCCCTGCCTCTTCCATTCGATCTTAAAGATTCAGCACCTACCACCCCGAAATCTCCTCCTAGATTGGCCAGAACAATGCCTTTTTCAATGGATACCGGATAGCGAGTATAGGCTTTATCAAAGGCTTCAACGGAAAACAATCCATCCTTACGGGTATAATAGGAAAACCCTGCAATCAAATGCCTAGACTTTATAAAGTCAAGACTTGAACGGTTGACCAAGACCCCGTTTTCAGCATAACCTAAGCTTGTATAAGAAGGTGCTTGTTGATACAGTCCGAAACCTGCATTAAAGGCCCATTGACTGGAAAGGTTAAAACGGGCAGATGCATAGGGCAAGAAATTATCAAGTCCGCCCTGCATTTCTGAATTATAAGAATCTCCAGCATATCGTAATCCAGTTTGAAGAAGGAGGCGCTCTCCAAAAAACTTACGTTCGTATTGACCATAGGCTGAATATCGAATCCCACTCAAGTTTGCAGAATTTGAGGTGTAAACCAAGGATGAATCAACCGGAATGACCTGATTTTGGTTGATGGAGAATTTATAGGCATTTCCGCTTATGCCGAAGAACCATTTCCCTTTTTCTCCAAAAATCACCCGCTCTACCCTAGCCCGGTTCTCCGCTTCATCCGACTGAAAGTCAAGGGTCTGTAAACCAGTTTCCCGGTCATTTCCTTCATACTTCTCACTTTGATTCCTGAGCATATTTCTACTCAAAACCGTACGGTAAAACCCGTTATTCCTTCGATACTTCCAAACCAAACCTTGGGTATAAGACCACTGGTCATCCTCTGGTAAATATTTCAAGATATAAGCCTGAGATTCGTCCGGATTTTCCATTCGGTTCAATCGCGACTTATCCAAGGCTCCTAAAAAATTCAAATAAAGGGTATGGTCTGAATTGGGCCGATAAATGATTTTGTACTGAAGGTCATTATAGGTTGGAAGGAAAGGTAAACCCAATCCTTGGAAAAGAAATTGAAGGTATGACCTCCGATAGGATGCCAGAAATTTCACCTTCTCGCTGATCGGCCCCTCAGCCCCAAAAGCCAGGTCAGAAGCCCCCAAGGTTAAACGATATCCAACCTGATCATCTCTTGGCTCTCTGTACTTAACCATTAAGGCAGACGACAAGGCATCTTGAACATATACCGGAAAAGCGGAAGTAGCTAGATCAATGGATTGCACATAATTCACATCAATCATCCCAACGGGTCCGCCGGAAGCCCCCTGGGTAGCAAAATGATTGAAATTTGGGGTCTCAACATCATCTATAAAAAAGGCATTTTCTGAAGGCCCACCCCCTCGAATGATTAAATCGTTTCTAAAACTCACCCCTTGTCCTACTCCCGGCAACGACTGAATTACCTTTGAGACATCTCTATTGCCTCCAGGATTTCTTTCCAGTTCAGCTATACCCAAAGCACGTAAACTAACCGGATTCTCTTTCTGCTCTTCAAAGGCGGATACCGTTACAGTAACCTCGGCCAATTCATTTACAGATGGAGCCAAAGCCACATTTAGCACCACAGGTTTGGCTGAGCTAATTAATAATTCAGGAAACTTTTTAGGGGCATATCCTATATAAGAAATGATCAAATTATAATTTCCATTTGGAAGGCCTTTGATCTCAAAATTCCCATCCAAATCAGTGGTTGTTCCCCGCTCAAGTTCGGGAAGAGATACATTAACAAAGGGTAAGGCTTCCCCCGATTTTTCATCAGTAACCTTACCCCTTATTTGAGCGCTTTGGGCTGTGGCTCCTAACCCAACCAATAAAAGGAACCACATGAAAACCAATCTCAATGAAACCTCATTAAGCGCTGTACATTTTGGCATTACCATAAGGCGGAAGTCTATGTTTTTTCTTAACCAATATTGAAACCTTCACCGCCTCTAACCGTACGGTATCTGGGCTGAAATTAAAAAACTCTTGCTTTGATCGAGCCTTGGTAACCAAGTTTTGTATGGTTTGCTTAAGGACCTCCTCAGCAAAGACCTCTGAATCAGTAAGTCGATGACCTACCGCAAATATCATTTTTGAGTGCTTATCGTAAAACGAACTAAATCTTGCTTGTAGGTTCATGACATTTTCATTTTGTTCAACAAATATACTCTTTTAGTTAAACAAAATATGTTCGGGTAAAAAAATTTTAATCAGTTTTTCCGAAAAGCTCAGTAAGCACGGCAGCCCTATGCGTAAATATATTTTCCACCTTAGGTTTAACCATGGGCGCAAGAAGGCGGTTTCCTAAGAACCCCCCGGGCAATTGGTAAGACAATACATCCTCCATTTCAACTAGATTTTCGCCTAAGGACTTAAACTTATGTTCATGATGCCACATAGCGTAGGGCCCCACCCTTTGTTCATCCACAAAATACTCACCTTCTTTAACATGCGTAATTTCAGTAACCCATTCCATTTTAATCCCAAAAATGGGTCGAACCGTATAATGAATGATTTGGCCAGGATACATTTTACCCGGATTGTTAAGAATCCGGAAATCCATGGTGCTGGGGGTAATTTTGGAAAGGTTTTTCGGGTTTGAGAAAAACCCCCATGCCTCTTCCAATCCAATAGGTAGCACAACCTTTTTGTACAAACTAAACATAAGCTAAACTCACTTTTACTGCTTCCTCTACCCTTTCGTACCTAAAGTCAAAACCTTCCTCTAGAAGTCGTGTTGGAATCACTTTATTATCAGCCAAAACCAAATCAGCCCTTTCTCCCATAGCCAAGCGTAAAACAAAGGCAGGAACTTTTATGGGCAGGAGCCACTTTCCAACTGACTTAGCCACGGATTTGGATAATTCTTTATTGGTACATGGATTTGGAGCTACCATATTAAATACCCCGGAAGCTTCATTCTCTACGGCGAAAACGAAGCCACGAGCCACATCATCTATATGAACCCAAGAGACCATTTGTTTTCCAGAACCAAGAGGAGCTCCTAATCCCTTTCTAAAGGGCTGAGCCATTTGGGGCAGACCTCCCCCTTCGCCTGAGAGCACAAATCCTATCCTCATTCGGGTAGTGGAACAAAGGGGTTCAAAAGCTTTGACGGCCTTTTCCCATTCATAAACAGACTTAGCTAAAAAACCCCGGCCCTTTGGCCCCGATTCAGTATTAACCGATTGACGGTTGTGGGTATAATATCCAATGGCTGAAGCCGAAACCAAAGCCTTTGGGGCCTGACCTAGATCCTGGTAAGTTTTTCGAATCAGGTCCAATCCTTGAGTCCGTGATTTAATGATTTGCTTCTTCCTTCTTCTTGACCAAGGTTTATCAGCAATCCCTTCCCCAGCAAGGTGAACAATGCAGTCTAAATCCTTAAGGGCAAGTTTATCCAACTCCCCTTTGGCTGGATTCCAATGATACATCTTCGCACCAACTTCCCGCTTTACCGGTTTCCTGGAATAAACCCTAACCTCATGCCCCTTACGAGCAAGTATGCCTACCACATGCTTTCCGATTAAACCAGTACCTCCAGTTACCAAAATCTTTTTACTCATAATTCATTCGTTCTTTGGTCCCACAATTTCGTGGAACTTTGCCAAGGACTGAAATAAAAACACACAAGATTTATCCGCCCACGACTCATCAGCCGCCGCACCCCCAATTAGAAGGGTTCGCTGGTTTTTTTCTACCCAATGAATGACCTTCTCAATTTCATCCTCCTCAGCACGAGTAATCATGGAGGTTACCAAATACTTCGCCTTGTAAAGGTTCACCACCGTCTTCAAATCCTCAAAAGCAAGGTGCTGTCCGAGATAAACCACCGGTTTGTTCCATTTTTTCAGGAGGTAATGATAAAAGAGCAGGGATATCTCATGCCAACAATTTTCAGGTAGGAACAAAACATAGGGAGCTTCACCCCCCTTGGCAGGAGGCAAAACATCAATGGCGGAAATTATTTTTTGACGAATTAGATTCGAAAGGAAATGCTCTTGAGCCGGACGGATTTTCTGAACGGACCAAAGCAGTCCTACTCTTTCTAAAAGTGGGTAGAAAATTTCAATAACCACATGCTCAAACTCATGTTGTATAAGGGCCCGTGAGAGCCATTTCTCGAAAAGAGGTTCATCAAGGTCAATCATGGCAGAACATAAACCATCCACAAAAGCGGAAGGAGCCACGCCTTTGGTCAATACCTCCTCCACCTTTTCGTTCAACTCTTGATCACTAAGGCCAGCAATCTTAGAAATTTTAAATCCGTGAGAATTAAGGGTGGCTAAACACAAGACCTTCCTTAAATCCTCGTCAGAATACAGTCGCTTATTGTTTCCAACCCGGTCTGGTTCAAACAAATCATACCTTTTCTCCCATATTCTCAAGGTATGGGCTTTAATACTGGATAAACGTTCTAATTCAGTTATGGAGTACTTCGACACAGACACATGCTTTGTTGAACAAACGTAAAGAATATATTAAACAGATTTAATGCCTTCCTCGTAAGTTTCTAAACACCGCAACCTAGCTTCTTTATGGTTTACCATTTGGCTAGGGTATCCGTCTTGTTTCCAGTCTTCTATGTATTTCTTTCTATACTCCCCCTCCGGGTCAAACTTTTCTGCCTGGGTAATCGGATTAAAAATTCGAAAATACGGAGCTGCATCACAGCCAGAACCTGCGGCCCATTGCCAGTTTCCGTTGTTCGAGGCCAATTCGTAATCCAATAGCTTCTCAGCGAAATAAGCCTCTCCCCACCTCCAATCTATGAGGAGATGTTTGGTTAAAAAGGAAGCAACCAACATCCGCACCCTGTTGTGCATCCAGCCGGTGGTATTCAACTGTCTCATTCCGGCATCTACCAAAGAGAATCCCGTTTTTCCCTGCTTCCATTTTTCAAACTCCGCCTCATCGTTCCTCCATTTGATTCGATCGTATTTAGGCTTAAACGACTCAAATACCACCCTTGGATTATGATGGAGTACTTGTATGAAGAATTCGCGCCAAGCAAGTTCTTTTAAAAAGGTTTCTGAATGCCCATTCACTGCATTAAAAACTTCACGAATGCCTACCGTACCAAAGCGGAGATGAACACTGAGTTTAGAAGTAGAGTCTTTATCAGGTCGATCCCTTTCTTCTTGATAGTTGAGTAAATTTGATTTGGAAATATTGAAATCCTCCACTTGAATTTTGGAAGGCTTGAATCCGAGGTCTTCCAAAGCCAGCAACCTAGGACTAAGTTTTTTTAAGGCATCAAGACTTTTTTCAGAAGGAAATTCTTCTTTTCGAGAAATGGATTGAATCCATTTTTTAAAATAGGGAGTGTAAACAGAATAAGGCTTTCCATCGCTTTTTAAAACCTGATTGGGATGCACCAAAACATGATCTTGAAAGCTTAAAAACTTTATTCCCTTAACGTTTAAAGCTTCCTTCACCTTTGCATCCCGATCAAGGGCATAAGGCTCATAATCTTCATTTAAATAAAGGGCAGAAAAATTATGTTTCTCGGCAATTTCCGGAATCAATTCCTGCGGCTTCCCCTTATAAACTTGAAGCCCTGAATTGAATTTTAAGAATCTTGAATTTATGGAGCTAAGGCATTGGTGGATAAAACTAACCCTTGGATCAAATTCATCCCTTAAATCGCTTAGAATATGCTCATCGAAAATGAAAATGGGAATTACCTTAGAGCCAGAACCTAAGGCTTGGAATAGGGCATGATTATCTTGAACTCTCAAGTCTCTCCGAAACCAAAACCCCACAAAATCTTGCATTTATTGAATGTTTGACTTCAAAAAAGGTTTAAGCTAGGCCTTCTCTAAGTAATGACGAATCTTTAGTCCTAAGGGAGAAGTTGCAGATTGAAAAACGGCTAAGAAATCTCCGTTTTCATCGATTAAATATTTTTGGAAATTCCATTCAACTTCTGAACCGATTCTTCCATTTAACTTACGATCTGTAAGCCATTTATAGATGGGAGAAATACCCTTCCCTTTTACTTTAACCATTTTTGACAAGGGAAAATTCACCTTATACCTTTCTTTGGATATTTTCAAAAATTCTTGACTGGTTTTGGGGCCATCATCTTCAAATTGGCTGTTTGGAAAGCCTATGATTTGAAGTTCTTCTTTAAATTCCTCTTGTAGCTCTATTAGCTCTTCAAACTGATTGGTAAAACCACAATCAACGGCAAGGTTTACCAAAAGAAGCTTTTTTCCTTTGAATTTCTTAAACGGAACCTCTTTTCCATCCATGCTTAAAAATGAAAGCGTGTGAAGGTTTCCATTAAAACTTGTTAAATCTCCTTCCTCATCCTTCGAGAAAAGCTCCTTAATAAATCTCATTCCTATCTCCTGCCTAGTTAATTTGACCGAGTTAAACATGCCTTGTTAAATTTTAACAAAGCTATTGTATCCTCAGCTCACTAGTTACGATAATAATCAATCTAGGGTTCAAAAAAAATGAGAAATCACATGTTTCTTCTGTACTGTCCGCCTACTTCAAACAATGCATTCGAAATTTGGCCCAATGAACATACCTTACAGGCCTCCATCAATTCTTTAAAAATATTCTTATTATTTAGGGCTGCATCCTGAACTTTTTCGATGGCATTTTTTGCCTCTTTTTCATTTGCTTTCCAAAGAATATTTAACTGTTCAATTTGAGATTCTTTTTCCTCGGTAGTAGCCCGGATAACCTCTTTCGGAACAATGGTAGGAGACCCCTTAGAGCTAAGGAAAGTATTCACACCAATGATTGGGAACTCACCGGTGTGTTTTTGATGCTCATAGTACATGGATTCTTCCTGGATTTTATTCCTCTGATACATGGTTTCCATTGCACCTAAAACACCTCCTCTTTCGGTAATTCTTTCAAATTCTAACAATACAGCTTCCTCAACCAAATCGGTTAATTCTTCAATGATGAAAGAGCCTTGTAAAGGATTTTCATTTTTTGCCAATCCGAGCTCTTTATTGATGATGAGCTGAATGGCCATGGCTCTTCTTACAGATTCTTCCGTAGGAGTAGTAATGGCTTCGTCGTAGGCGTTTGTATGTAATGAATTGCAATTATCATAGATGGCATAAAGAGCCTGAAGGGTGGTTCGAATATCGTTAAAGTCAATCTCCTGAGCATGCAGAGACCTACCCGAAGTTTGAATATGATATTTCAACATTTGGGCCCTTTTATTGGCTCCGTACTTCTTGTTTAAGGCCTTGGCCCAAACCCTTCTTGCAACCCTTCCAATTACGGCATATTCAGGGTCAATTCCGTTTGAGAAAAAGAAGGATAAATTCGGTCCGAAGGCGTTTATATCCATTCCTCTGCTCAGGTAATATTCCACGTAAGTGAAACCATTTGCAAGGGTAAAGGCCAACTGAGAAATTGGGTTAGCACCCGCCTCTGCAATGTGATACCCTGAGATTGATACTGAATAAAAATTCCGAACCTTTTTCTCAATAAAATAAGACTGAACATCTCCCATCATTCTAAGGGCAAATTCAGTTGAGAAAATACAGGTATTCTGAGCCTGATCTTCTTTTAAAATATCAGCCTGAACGGTTCCTCTTACTTTGCTTAGCGTATCTTTCTTAATGTTTTGATATACATCTTCTGGCAGAACCATATCACCGGTAACGCCTAATAACATCAAGCCTAAACCGTCGTTCCCTTCCGGAAGTTGACCTCGGTAAACGGGACGATCTACCCCTTTTTCTTTATAGATTTTTTCAATTTTCTGATCTACCTCCTTCTCAAGGCCATTCTCTTTAATGTAAATCTCACATTGTTGATCAATGGCTGCATTCATGAAGAAACCAAGAAGCATTGGTGCCGGACCATTAATGGTCATTGACACGGAGGTCAATGGGTCAGCCAAGTTAAAGCCTGAATAAAGTTTTTTAGCATCATCTAGGCAGCAAACGCTAACCCCTGAATTTCCAATCTTACCATAGATATCCGGACGATGGTCTGGGTCGTTGCCATAAAGAGTTACTGAATCAAAAGCTGTTGAAAGCCTTTTGGCTGGCATGCCTAGTGAAACATAGTGGAATCTCTTATTGGTACGCTCAGGCCCACCTTCACCGGCAAACATTCTTGTAGGGTCTTCTCCTTCTCTTTTGAAAGGGAAAAGTCCGGCAGTAAAAGGAAATTCTCCTGGCACATTCTCTTGAAGAACCCACCTCAAAATGTCACCCCAAGATTTATACTTAGGCGTAACAACCTTAGGAATCTGAGTATGGGAAAGAGATTCCGTATGAGTTTTAATCTTCAGTTCTTTATCACGAACCTTAAATGAAAACTCAGGTTCTTTGTACTTGTTCCGCTTATCTTCCCACCCTATCAAGGTGTCCCAATTATGGGGATCAAGATCTTTTTTACGGGTATTGAATTCGGCGTAAAGCTCTTTTAACGCTCCGGTATCGCCTTCTTGTTCGGCTTGTTCAGTCAATTGATTTGAACCGCCCAAAGACTGAATGGCAATGTTTAGTCCAAAAAGGGTATCAGCCACCTTAACTTGCTCATCTACCCATTGGTCAAAAGATCTATTGTTTTCAGCAATTTCAGCAAGGTACCGGGTACGCTTAGGCGGAATGATGTAAATCTTCTCCGACATTTCGTCGGTAATGGTGAAGTTTGAGTTAAGATCAGCCTGGGTTTCCTCAACCAGCTTATCCATCAAAGCTTTATAGAGAGAATTGGTTCCTGGGTCGTTGAATTGAGAAGCAATGGTACCGAATACAGGCACATCCTCATCTTTCATTTCCCAAAGTTGGTGATTCCTCTTGTACTGTTTCTTAACGTCACGAATGGCATCAAGGGCTCCTCGCTTATCAAATTTATTAATGGCCACTATGTCGGCGAAATCCAGCATATCAATTTTTTCAAGCTGGGTAGCCGCCCCAAATTCAGGGGTCATTACGTAAAGACTTACGTCGGAATGGTCAAGAATTTCGGTATCAGATTGTCCAATACCCGAGGTTTCCAAAATGATTAAATCGTAATTGGCAGCCTTGAGGATGGAAAGGGCCTCCGCTACATGCTTTGACAGGGCCAAATTGCTTTGACGGGTAGCCAGTGAACGCATATAAACCCTCGGACTATTGATTGCATTCATCCGAATCCGGTCTCCAAGCAAGGCTCCTCCAGTCTTCCTTTTAGAAGGGTCAACCGATACAATGGCAATGGATTTATCTTTGAAATCAAGTAAGAATCTTCGCACCAGTTCGTCTACCAAAGAAGACTTTCCTGCTCCTCCCGTTCCGGTTATACCCAAAATTGGAGCTTTTACATCCTCGGCAAGTTTATGCACCTCATCCAGAATGCCCGCGGTTTGTTCAGGGTAATTTTCTGCTCCAGAAATAATGCGAGCAATGCTTTTTACATCCTTATCTGCAAGGGTGTTTACTTCCCCATTTAGGTTTTGTCCGGTAGGGAAATCACATTTTTCAAGCATATCGTTGATCATCCCTTGAAGGCCCATTGTTCTGCCATCATCTGGGTGGTAAATTCTGGAGATGCCATAATCGTGAAGCTCTTTAATTTCCTCAGGCAGAATGGTGCCTCCTCCACCTCCGAAGATGCGAATATGGCCTGCTCCTCGCTCGTTCAACAAATCATACATGTACTTGAAGTACTCCATATGCCCCCCTTGGTAAGAGGTCATTGCAATGGCATTGGCGTCTTCCTGAATGGCACAATTCACAACCTCTTCAACCGATCGATCATGCCCTAAATGAACCACTTCCGCCCCTGAAGACTGGATGATTCGGCGCATGATGTTGATGGCAGCATCGTGGCCGTCAAACAATGAGGCGGCTGTTACTACTCTAATTTTATGCTTGGGTTTATAGGGTGCTTGTGCTTCCATAATGACTTGTTTTTTCGGACGGCTAAATTAGGTGGAAATGCCCCGATTTACAAGAGAAAGAGAAAGCCCTCGATTTTCCGCATGAACTCCCCTCCTTTTCTCTAAAAATCAAAGCCTAGGACTTCCGTCAAGGATTTAATAAATTGTAGCTCTACCCGATCCACAATTCAAGAAATTCAATTAATTGACAAGGAAAATGAGCATGCCTGAAAAGAAAATTCTACACCTAAAATTCAATTGCCCTGAATCATTAGAGAATATGGATAAGGATGAAAATGGTTTCCATTGTGATTCTTGTTCTAAACATGTTGAAGACCACCGAGATAAATCGTTTGAAGAATTGGTTGAATTGGGCAATTCAGGAAAAGCTCATTGTGGAGTTTTCAATAGAAATCAACTTATTGAGTATTGGAAGAAGAAAGGAGTATCAAACTCGACCATTCATTCCTTCCTATCTCCGAAATTGGAACTCAACGTACTCAATGAATCACACCGTGAAATACAAGTTCCCTCTGCCGGGGAGGAAAAGGCATGCCTTAAATTCAAAGGCACAGTCAGACTAGAAGGCTCCCTCTTGCCTGGAGCCGAAATATTCCTATACCATAAAGAGAATTTGATTGTCGGACTTACAACGGACCCTGACGGAGCGTATGAATTCTCCACTTGGGTGGAAGTAAATTCAAAAATCAAATTGGTTGCTAATTATCCCGGATATAAACCTGGTCAGGTTAAACTACGCACGAAACAGGTTTCAAACGCCTCCCTTACCTTTGATTTTAACCTTGAGGAACCGGATGAAACAAGATTTCATCTTGATACACCTATCTTATTTGGAATGGTTGACATGGAATATTTGGACGTCCCCAATAAAGGGGATGAGCCCGACTAAATTTCTACTGGTTTGCTTGCTTCAAATTTTTCTTTGAAATAATGGTAAATGGCAATTTGAGAACGAATGGATCGATTATCACCCGAAGGCAAGTATTTATTCTCCATATTCTTATCAAGCCTTCTGGCTTTAACATTGTCAGAATAGCTTAGCAAGAATAATTCTTTCAGTTCCTCTTGAATGGCTTTGTCATAAATTGGGGTGCCTACCTCTACCCTTCGATCAAGATTTCTGGTCATCCAATCAGCCGATGTAATGAAGTATTTTTCATTTCCTCCTCCAGAGAAAATCATCAATCGGGTATGCTCAAGAAAGCGGTCAACCACTGAAACCAAATGAATGTTATCAGACATTCCACTTACCCCAGGTATCAAGGCGCAAATTCCTCGCACCACCCCGTGAATCTTTACCCCTGCCTGACTGGCCTCGTAAAGTTTGCGAATCAAACTAGAGTCAACCAAATTATTCACCTTAAGGTATATATAGGCCTCCTTTCCTTCTTTGGCATATTTAATTTCCTGGTGAATCAATTGCATTAGCTTTCTTCGGGTATTGAATGGCGATACCAAAAGGTGCCGAAACAATTCTCGTTGATAATTTTGCTTCAAAAAATTAAAGACCTTTTTTACCTCTTTGGTAATTCGTTCATCCGCAGTCAACAAACTATGGTCTGTGTATATGGATGCGTTTCCTTCATGGAAATTACCGGTTCCAATATGGGCGTACAATTTTTTTCCAACCCCTACTTTTCGCTCAATTAAAATAAGTTTTGAGTGAACTTTCAGTCCCTGAACCCCAAACTGAACCTGAACGCCTTCATCTTGTAACACTTGGGAAAGCTTAAGGTTGTTCTTTTCATCAAACCGAGCTTGCAGCTCTAAAACCACCAATACTTTTTTCCCATTCTTAACGGCATTGATGAGGGCGTTTATAATCTTTGAATGCTTGGCTACCCGGTAAAGATTGATTTTGATTTTCGTTACCGAAGGGTCCATGGCAGCCTCACGTAAAAGGTCAATCACATGCCCAAATTTCTGGAAAGGATAGGTGAGCAATATGTCTTTTTCATCGATAACATCTAAAATGCTTCGTTTCCCCGCCAAATCTGGGTGGTCTATGGCTGGAAGCTTTTGATAATTTAGGCTTTTGCGTCCTAAGCTCGGAAACCCTATGAAATCCTTAAAATTATGATACCTACCCCCGGGTATTCTGTTTACATCAGGACTAAGTTTCACCTTTTTTTCTACCGCTTTTCTGAGATCATCCGGAATGGATTCATCGTAAACGAACCGCACAAATTGCCCGGATTTTCTTCGTTCCAGACTACGTTCAAGCTTTTCCATCAAACTCGAAGAAATGTCCTCTTCAATATCCAATTCTGCGTCCCGGGTGAGCTTAATGGTATGAGCTACCACATGATCAAATTCAAAGATGTGGAATACAGTAGGCAGACCATGACGAATCACATCATCCAATAAAATAATATCGGTTTGATCCTCGGTTGAATTTGGCAATACTAGAAACCTCGAAACCGTTTCAGGCATTTCCATCAAGGCGTATTTGGTGTACTTGTTCTTTTTATCCTTTTTCTTCCAAAGCTTAATGGCTAAGTAAATGGAATGATCCTGAATCTGAGGCTTCGGTCCTTCTCCTCCTAAAAGGATGGGTACCAAATGAGAGAGCACCTCATTGTAAAAGTATTTTCCTACAAATTCAGATTGTTCTTCAGAGAGATTTTCATGGGTTTTGATGTTCACCCCATTCTCAGCCAATTCTTGAATTAGCGATTGAAAGGTTTTCTCAAATTGGTTCTGAAGGGTCAATACCTTTTCTTGAATTTCATTAAGGCATTGTTTAGGATCCATTTCAAAATAAGCCCGAACCTCCGTTCCAAGTCCAATCATACGTTTTACCGTAGCAACCCGAACCCGAAAAAACTCATCCAGATTGTTTGAGAAAATACCCAAAAACCGAATCCGGTCTATCAAGGGAACCCTTGGATCTATTGCTTCTTGCAGTACCCTATGGTTAAAACTCAACCAAGAAATCTCTCTATTTATTACCCTAAACTTCATCCTTTCATTTCAATTGCTTAAAAGAAAGGAAAAAGAGGGGAACTAAATAAAATTAATGTTAGGAAATTCTTAAAATTCCCTAACTAAGATTAAGAAGTTGTGACTTTAGGGTCTCAATTTTAGCTTCGGCATCGGCTTTCTTCTTTCGTTCCATGTTCACCACTTTCTCAGGGGCTCCATTCACGAATTTCTCATTGGAAAGCTTTTTCTCAATTTTATTCAAGAAACCTTGGGTATAGGCTAGCTCTTCTTCCATTTTCCGCTTTTCCTCTTCCAAATCAACGGTTCCTTCAAGGGGGATGAAGGCCACAATATTTTTAAACCTAAAGCTTACTCCTGCTCCGTCATTCTCGCCTTCAACCACTGAATCAAGGTTTGCCAATTTTTTGGTCAAAGCCATAAATTCATTCAGCTCTTCAGGTATTTCAGAAAGGTAGATGTCTAGGGCCTCCTTGGGCGAAATCTGCTTTTGCGCCCGCGCCTTTCTAATTTCAGATACCAGGCCTGAAAAGGTTTCGAAGCCTTGTATTTTCTTGGCGTCAGCTTTCCCAACTACCGGCCAATCTGAAATCATGATGCTTTCCCCTCCAGACCTGTTTTCTAGGTTCTGCCAAAGGGTTTCTGTTAAGAAGGGCATAAAGGGGTGAAGTACTTTTAGAAGCCGCTCAAAAATCTCCAAACTCCGGTTTTTCACTTCCTCAGAAATGGGTGATCCGTATTCAGGTTTCACCATTTCCAAATACCAAGAACAGAAGTCATCCCAAATCAGCTTATACACTCCCATCAAGGCATCTGAAATTCTATAGGACCCAAAATTCTGGTTGATTTCCTCCAAGGCCTTGTTGAATTTAGACTCCATCCAAACCATAGCGGTTCGATCGGCATCTGAGGGAGCTTCTTTTACCACTTCCCAGCCATCCATTAAGCGGAAGGCATTCCAAATTTTATTGGCGAAGTTTCTTCCCTGTTCGCACAAGGCTTCATCAAAAGGAAGATCATTGCCGGCTGGGGATGAAAACAACATGCCCACTCGTACTCCATCGGCCCCATAGGTATTCATCAGCTCTATTGGGTCTGGTGAATTCCCAAGAGACTTACTCATTTTTCGGCCTTGCTTATCGCGAACAATTCCGGTGAGGTAAACATTCTTAAACGGAAGCTCATCCTTATACTCATAACCCGCCATGATCATTCTGGCTACCCAGAAAAACAAGATTTCAGGGGCAGTAACCAAATCATTGGTTGGATAATAATATTTCACCTCTTCATTTTCCGGATTCCGGATACCGTCAAACACAGAAAGTGGCCATAGCCAGGATGAAAACCAAGTATCTAAACAGTCTTCGTCTTGTCGTAAATCCTCAAGTTTCAAATCTGAGTTTCCGGCCTTTTCTTGGGCAAGCTTGAGGGCGTCCTCCTTTTCTAAGGAAACAACGAAATCATTTGGTCCCGGACCAAAATACCAAGCCGGAATTCTATGTCCCCACCAAAGCTGACGAGAAACGCACCAGTCTTTCACATTCTCCATCCAATGGCGGTAGGTATTTTTAAACTTCTTAGGAAAGAATTTAATGGTATCGTTCATGACATTTTCAAGAGCCGGACCCGCCATGTCTTCCATTTTACAGAACCATTGAAGGGAAAGTTTTGGTTCAATCACTGCATCGGTTCGTTCTGAAAACCCAACCTTATGTACGTGTTCCTCTTCCTTAACCAATAATTCACCTTCCTTGAGGTCTTTTACAATTTGCTTTCTACAGGCAAAGCGGTCAAGGCCGGCATACAAACCAATGGAATCATTAATACTCCCATCGTCGTTTAAAACGTCGATGCTTTCCAGGTTATGCCTCAATCCAATCTCGTAATCGTTCACATCGTGGGCAGGGGTAATTTTTAAGGCCCCAGTTCCAAACTCACGATCTACATAATCATCGGCAAGAATAGGAATGGCTCTTCCAACAAGAGGAACCAAGGCCTTTTTCCCATGCAAATGGGCATACCTTTCGTCCTCTGGGTGTACACAAATGGCGGTATCCCCCAGAATGGTTTCGGGCCTTGTTGTGGCAATGGTTATAAACTCTGAACTTCCCTCAATTGCATATTTAAGGTGATAGAGTTTCCCAGCAACTTCTTTATGAACCACCTCCTCATCTGAAAGGGCTGTTTTTGCCGATGGATCCCAGTTAATCATCCTTACTCCACGGTAAATGAGCCCCTTATTATAAAGGTCAACAAAAACCTGAAGCACAGACTCACTCAAATCTTGATCCATGGTAAACTTGGTCCGATCCCAATCGCAGGAAGCCCCAAGCTTTTTGAGTTGTTCAAGAATGATTCCCCCATGTTTATGGGTCCAATCCCAGGCATGGTTCAAGAATTCCTCTCTGCCAATATCATATTTTGAAATGCCCTCTTCCTTGAGCTTATTTACCACCTTGGCCTCCGTGGCAATGGAGGCATGATCGGTTCCAGGAACCCAGCAGGCATTATACCCTTTCATCCGGGCTCTACGAATCAGGATGTCTTGAATGGTATTGTTCAACATATGGCCCATATGCAATACACCCGTCACATTTGGCGGAGGAATCACAATGGTATAAGGCTCCCGTTCATCGGGTTCAGAACGAAACATTCCATGTTCTTGCCAATAGGCATACCATTTGTCTTCGTGATCTCTGGGATTGTATTTACTTGCTAGGCTCATGAGAAATTCTGAGTTTTGGGCTTGAAAATTTGGGCTGCGAAGGTAAAAAATACCGCCGTTAAAATTCTGTTAAAGATTTGTCATCCCATGAAAATGGATATAGTTTTACCCTCGTAAAAAATAAACACTCTATATACCTATGAAAAAGTTATTACTTGCTTGCCTTGTGGCCTTTGGAGGAATCACAGCAGCCCATGCACAAAGTGCAGAAGAAAACCCAAATGCTCCTAAGATTGCTTTTGAGAAAAAAGAGCATGATTTCGGTACCATTGAAAAGGGTGGCGACGGAACCTATGAATTCGTTTTCACCAATACCGGAAAAGAGCCATTGTTCATCTCAAACGCCAAAGGTTCTTGCGGTTGTACCGTACCTGAATGGCCACGTGAACCAATTGCTCCAGGTGAATCAGGGGTGATTAAAGTTAAATATGACACCAAAAGAGTGGGTCCGTTTAACAAGTCTGTTACCATTACTTCGAACGCTGATAAGCCAACCACAGTGATCCGTATCAAAGGAAAAGTGGAGAATACTGACCAGCAAACTTCTCCTACCAAGAAGCCGTCGGAAGGTTCTCCAATGGCTCCTGGAAAATAAGCCGCCTAAAACCTTAATTTTGCGTCCCGGTTTGCCCTGCATGCCGGGACGTATTATTTAAAAAATATTGATTTATGCCAGGAATATCGCACAAAGGTATTTCCATGCCCGAATCTCCAATTCGGAAATTGGTACCTTATTCAAACGGAGCAAAGGCTTCAGGTAAAAAAGTTTACCACTTAAACATTGGTCAGCCAGACATTGAAACCCCTGAGGTGGCCCTAAGGGCAGTCCAGAATTTTCATGCCCAGGTAATTGAATACAGTCCTTCGGCTGGATTTACTTCGTACCGAGAAGGGCTGGCCGAATTTTATAAGAAGAATGAAATTCACCTTGAGCCAGAGGAAATTATGGTTACCTGTGGGGGCTCAGAGGCCATTAGCTTCGCCTTGAACTCCATTTGTGATGCGGGTGATGAAATCATTATTCCTGAGCCTTTTTATGCCAATTACAATGGATTCACAACGGCAGCCGGTGTAAATGTGGTGCCTGTTACCTCTGATATTGACAATGGTTTCGCTCTTCCCCCAATTGCTTCTTTTGAAAAGCAAATCACCAATCATACCAAGGCTATAATTATCTGCAATCCTGGCAATCCAACTGGTAAACTTTATACCATTGAAGAGCTAGAAGCATTGCGTGATTTAGTGCTTAAGCACGATTTGTATTTAATTGCAGATGAAGTTTACCGAGAGTTCATCTACGAAGGCACCCATCATTCCATTTTAAACCTTGACGGTCTTGAGCAAAACGCAATCGTGATCGACTCGGTTTCCAAACGATATTCCATGTGCGGGGTGCGGATTGGAGCTTTGATTTCTAGAAATTCAGACCTAATGGAAACGGCTCTGAAATTTGCACAGGCCAGGCTTAGTCCGCCTACCTTTGGCCAAGTAGCTGGAGAAGCAGCCTTAAACACCCCTCAATCTTATTTTGACGAGGTAAAAGCCAAATATGTGAGGCGTAGGGATGTTTTGGTAGATGGCCTAAACACCATTCCAGGGGTAAAATGCCCAAAGCCCCAAGGAGCCTTTTATTGTGTGGCTGAACTGCCCATTGACGATGCCGATGTTTTTGCCCAGTGGATTCTTGAATCTTTTGATTACAATGGTCAAACCGTTATGGTTGCCCCTGGTTCAGGGTTTTACGCCACTGAAGGGCTTGGAAAATCGGAAGTGCGTATTGCCTACGTACTTCAAGTTGAAGACCTAAAAAATGCCGTTGAAGTATTGAGAAGAGCTCTTGATGCCTATCCGGGTAATACCTTAAAATAATGAAAAAGTATTTAATTCTATTGTTGATTCCAGTTAGCCTTTTGGCCTGTGAAAAGCTGAAAGACTTGTTGCGGTTTGATATCAATGCGGAAACAGAATTCACCATTCCTAGAAATTCTGTGGTGCCCATTCCAGATATCATTACCCCAAAAACCACCTCTAATTTCAATGAGCAAATCGATAACAACGATACCCGGAAGGATTTGGTAAAAGAGGTTAAGCTTACTGAGTTTACACTTACCATTGAAGGCCCTAGTCAGGCCAATTTCGACTTTGTTGAGTCTATGTCTCTTTCCATTCAAACAGACTCCCTTCCTGCCATTCAAGTGGCATCCATTTCAGATATTCCAGAAACTGGATTAACCACACTTGACTTGGTTACATCGGAAGCTGAACTTGATGAATATGTGAAGGGAGATGGATTTAGAGTAAAGGCTGAAATCACCACAGATAAAACGGTCACCTATGATACAGAGGTTATCGGAAACATGACCTTTTCGGTGAAGGCCGACCCACTATAGCCTTTCCAACCTTCCTAGGTATTGAAATTGCTCATCCTGGGAAACCATATGAAAAGACCAGCCCAGTTTTCGGGCTTCAAATTCAAGGGTAACTGGATCAATGTATAGCCATTTGAACCAGTTACCCTTTGTGTTTTTATACATCATCTGAAACTCAATTTCCCCGTAATACCCTTGGTCGGGCAAAGGCAAATCATCAAAAACATAGGCAATATCACAAGAATCAAACAAAATTTGCCCCTTCGGGTTAAGCCACGATTCTGCCTTGGTTAAAAATCTTCTTAACCCCTGCAAATCACCTACTATCCCCATTCCATTCATCATCATTAAAAGGGTATCTCCCTTTCCTTCAAACTCCCAAAAATCTTGATGAACCACTGAATTCACCCCTCTAAGTTGCATGACCTTACAGGCGCCCGGAGAGAGTTCCACGGCCAGACAATCTATGTTTCGGGTTTGCATCCAAATTTGATGAGACCCTGCCCCTGCCCCAAACTCAATCACTTTCCCCTTCACCTCTCGCAAGGCTTCCTTTTCTAGCTCTGGCATGCCCTCAAAATCTCGAAACAAATACTCCGGAACCATGGCGTCTTCATCCCTATATTGATTTAAAACCTTTATAGAATCAGCTCTACCGTAGTAATAATAATCAAGCAGAGCCTGACCAAATGGATCATTCATAAAGAAATGGATTTGCCGCGAAGGTCTATATTTTTTATTTCTTTGGCAGGATGGAAATGGAGTCTACATACCAAGATAAGTTAAACCTCAGCCGGAAAGATCGGAAGGGGAATCAAAATTTTTTGAAATCTCTGAAAAAAAAGAAAGGAGGAAATCTAGACCAAGAATTTCACGAACTGCATGAAGAAGTTTTTGAAGAGGTTGACTGCTTAAAATGTGCCAACTGTTGCAAAACCACCTCTCCTATTTTCAAAATGAAAGACATCGAGCGCATTTCTAAGTTTCTTCGAATCAAGCCTGTGAAGTTTATTGAAACTTATTTGCATTTGGACTCAGATGGAGACTACGTCTTGAATTCATCTCCTTGTGCCTTCTTGAACGAAGACAATACCTGTATGGTTTATGAGGTTCGACCAAAAGCATGCGCAGAATATCCGCATACCGACCGGAAGAAAATACATGAAATATTAGATCTTACCCAGAAAAACACCTTGGTATGCCCAGCTGTAGCCGAAATTGTGAAAAGAATGAGGGAAAGGGTTTAAGCCGATTGCTCTACCACATCTTTGACCTTTGAAACATCATAGGCCAGAAGTCCGCCAAACTTACCCGGACTAACCCTGAATTCAACTTGATCACCTTCTTCAACAGATTCTTTAAGACCTGAATTTCGAAAAACAAACTCTTGTTCCGTTGGCATGAGCTTCACTTGTCCGATGCCTTTTAACTCATCAAAGGCTGAAACAATTCCTCGATGGGGGGGAGTAGAAATAGTCATAGCAAATTTTTTGGTTGTGCTTCGAAATTTCCGAAACACCGCTCAATAAAGCAAATACTTTGACCGAATCAATTGATAATCATCAGTTTCTTTTTTCCACTTGGCTCTTATTTGGATCGGATTCAAGCCTTGAATTATGTCTTTTCTTAACGCATCTGTACCTGCAAGTTTATCAAAAAATGGATTGAAAAAATCATCCTTATTTGAGCAAGCATTATAAGCTTCTACCAGCCAATTCAAGTTTAACTCTCTCGGGTTTTTCGATTGATTTTCAGCATATTCACCAAGGAAAACCCCATAACAAGTTTCCCCTTCCAATTTCGGGTTCATGGCCCCTTCACGGTCTTCAGGCACAAAGGAAAAGCTGGCATAATCTAGGCATGGAGCCCCGTACATTTGAAAGGGGAAATCAGTACCCCTTCCTACCGAAATTTTAGTACCCTCAAAAAAACACAGTGAGGGGTATAAATACACAGATTTTGCGTTTGGCAGGTTTGGAGATGGCTTTACGGGAAGCTCATAAACCGAATTATGGTCATAACCTAAGCAAGGCACAACCTTTAAATTCAGGTCCTCTACTCCCTTTGCCCATTCCTCTCCTTTAATCATCAAAGCTAGCTCACCCAAGGTACAGCCATGAACCACCGGAATAGGATGAATGCCTACAAAAGAGGTAAACTCTGGCTTCAAAACCGGACCATCCACATAATAACCGTTTGGGTTTGGCCGATCTAGTACCCAAAGGGCTACCCCGTTTTCGGCACAAGCCTCCATTAAATAATGCAGGTTTGATAAATAGGTGTAAAACCTAGCTCCAACATCTTGAAGATCAAAAATTACCACATCCAAATCAGCGAGCACCTCAGAACCTGGCTTTTTGTTTTTTCCATACAATGAAACAATGGGCAAACCAGTTTTGGAATCTACCTCATCCTTAATCAACTCACCTGCACTGGCCTTTCCTCTAAATCCGTGTTCCGGAGCAAAAACCCGGATCAAATTCACCTCGGTTTCCCTTAATACATCCACCAAATGTTCTCTGCCAATTAAGGAGGATTGATTGGCAACAACGCCTACAGACATCCCATCTAAATCTCCAATCCACTCATCAATCCTTTCGGCTCCGGTTTGTATATCGCTCGAATTCAAAAACTTCAAGTCTTGGGATTTCCCTGAAAAGGACGCCACGAGAACCGCAATCATCAAGTATAATTTATATCTCATTCGCTTAGAATATGTTTTTAATTAAGGTTACCTTTACAATCCACGTTAACGCCTTACCAAATGAATCCCTATCGTTCAACGATTTTTTGGTTTTTGGCATCGTTTTTTTTCGTTTCCTGCGCTAAGGAAACAATTATTACCAACAATGATGCCCCAAATTATAATGAAGTCTCTACCCTTCTCATAGAAAATTATGTAAACCGAGTTTATATTGATTTCATAGGAAGGGAGCCTCTTGACTCTGAAATGGTCTTGGAAGTTGGAAAGTTAAAAGCTGCCGACCTGGCCTTTGACGCCCGAAGAAAAATGATAGAAAACCTTCAAACTGACACCAGCTTTATTGAAGGTGACTCTTCGTACCGAAGGGCCTATTACCATAGAATGTACAACCTGTCGAAAGCTCGAGTCATTGAGGGAGCCAGCAATAGTGAAATCAACCAAAAAATGGGCATCATCAAAGCCCAAATGAAACAAGACAGCATCAATGGTAACTGGGCGGCCTACGACGAGAATAAAAGGAAGGTTGAAAAATACCAGAAGGTTCTAGACTGCGACCATGAGTTTGAACAAGGACTCATTTACATTGACTCAGTCTTCGCAAGAATGATTAACAACGGAATCTATGATTTCATCAATATGAACTCCTTCAATTTTGTGAATGCCTCCTTTGATAATCTATTGTATCGATTCCCAACGGGAGATGAGTTTAACCGAGCCTACAACGTAATAGAATACAACCAAACCGAGCTGATTTTCGGACAAGGAGCTAGCAATAAGGATGAGTACATTCAAGCCATGGTGGCCTCTTCTAACTTTCATGAAGGGATCATCATGTGGCTTTACCAAAACCTATTGCAAAGGTTTCCGAATTCAGCTGAAACCGCCCATCATCTTGATTATTTTTCACAAACCAGAGACCTTCAAGAGGTTCAAGTTCAAATTGCTATAAGTGATGAGTATGCAGGTTTTGACTAAATTTTTCTTAACACTTTTCCTTGGCGGGATTTTATTTTCTTCTTGCCAAAAAGAGCCAATTTACGAGGTAAACAATGAGAATTTGTATTTGGTTTCAGCCGATAAGGACAAACTGAAAACCAATACCCAATACATCGCAATCTTACATGCAAACCTTTTCCAAAAGGCCCTATCGGCAAATGATTTGGTTGAAATTCAAAAGCTCATTGAGTCGGTTGGAGATAAGCGGGTCATTCAAGAAGTCATCATTTCAAACTTCCTAAACAAACCCGGGGTAATCATTCCTTCTGATTTTGAAATGCTTTCAGATGTGGATGGCTTTATCAAGGAAACCTACGAACGATTTTTGGTTCGGCAACCCACCCAGGCTGAGCTCACCTATTTTAGAAATTACATCCTTCAAAATGCCCCTTCCAATACCCAAGGAAGGTTTGCAGAGCTTATTTATTTCAGCTTTGCCTTGAGCGATGAATATCAGTACTACTAATGGATAGAAGAAGCTTTATCAAAAAGTCTGCTCTAGCTTCGGCCGGAGCCATAACCATGCCCTACATCCTGCCTTCAGGAAGGTTGTTTGCCTCCACCGGTTCTGCCATGGCCGAATATGTGGTTTATGTTCTTTTTGCAGGGGGAGTGAGACAGCAAGAGTCTGTTTTGCAACGATACCTTGCCGACAGTCAAAATGTGAATTTTGAGGGCAACATCATGTACAATATGTTAAATGGGGATCCTCCTCCTGCTAAAATTGCCTATGGAACAGACCCTTCGGTAGGCCCAAGTGGTTCGAATCCCATTCCTTCTATATTAAGCCAAAGCCTTGAAAGCCAAGGAACCCTTTTCCCAGAAGTTCATGCAAGCAATGCTGGGCATTACGGCGGATTAAACACCCTCATTACCGGAAATACTGCAGTAACCCAAGGGCTAAGACAAAAGCCCCTATTCCCCACGCTGTTTGAATACACCCGGAAACACTTAGGGGCTTCTGCCACCGAAACCTGGTTCATCGGAAATACCATCAACAATTCAGTACCCCTCTTAAATTATAGCGTGCATGAAGACTATGGTGCTAAGTACGGCGCCAATATGCTCATTCCGAATACCACCTTTAGTAGCCTCGGCCAAGAACATCTTGCCAATGCAAAGGTTTACCACCCCGAAGAGGAGCTTAGGCATGTGGATATCATGAAGAACTTCCTCAATAAGAATTGGGAAATTAATGGCGGACTTACCCTTGCCGATATTGGAAATACTTTTGAGGAAAGAGAAATGGTCAAAACCTATATGGATGGGGTTTTGAATGGGCAAATTTCCATTCCTTTTCCTCCCGTAAACGACAATGGTGACCTGAGAAATTTAGGATATGCATGCTCTGTTCTTGATTATTTCACTCCGAAATTAACGGTGGTGAATATGAGCGCCGTTGACGGTTGTCACAGTAATTTTACGGGCTACCTTCAAAGCCTTCACCGGGCAGACCACGCCGTGGGCCACCTTTGGAATTTCATTCAAAATCACCCGGTTCTAGCCAATAAAACCGCCCTTATTGCAACCCCAGAACACGGTAGAAATGCGAACCCAAACTCTATTCTTGATGAAAACGATTGGTTTGGATACGACCATTCTGACAGCAATTCAAATCGAATCTTTACCCTTATGGCCGGTCCTGGCATTCAATCTGGATTAAAGGTCGGTTCGGAGTCAAACCCTACGGGAAGGGCCACAGACAATGTTCTAACCATTGCTGAAATTCTCGGATTTAAGTCAGAGGTTCAAGCCTCCGGAGCCTTAGACCCTCAGGCACAATCTTTATTTGATAGAATATGAGAAACCTAGTTATTATATCTCTCCTATTTCTTGCCGCATTCTCCTGTAAGAAGTCTACTGACAATCCTTTTGATCAGAATAATGACCAAGACAGCATTCAAATAAACCCAGAAGACACCCTGGATCCCACCACCTTTACCTATTTGCATTATAAAATCTTCAAGCCAACTTGCAGCAATTCAGGTTGCCATGATGGAACCTTTGAACCAGATTTTTCCAGCTTATATTCTTCTTATGAGTCCTTGGTGTATCATCCAATTATTAAAAATAACAACCAGGGCACATACACCTACCGGGTGATGCCAGGTTCTGCCAATCAAAGTTTATTAATGGAGCGGTTGAATGGAAAAATGGATGGGGTTGAAGACCAAATGCCCATTGTAGTTGATCCTGACTCTGATTGGGGAACCCATAGAAACAAATACATTGGTTATATTCAAGACTGGATCAACGCCGGAGCAAAAGACATTTATGGAGATCATCCAAGCTTAGGCAATAAGGCTCCTAAGCTTGTGGGGGTTTTGGCTTACGCCGATGGGAGCTCTACCCCAGTTTCCCGCGAAAACACTTCTGGGGCCCTTGAGGTTCCTATGCAGGCAAATAGCCTCGAATTATATTTCGCCTTCGAGGATGACTCTACCCAATCTACCAACCTTCAAGTGAACGAAATTAAGTTCTCTGACCGAATCAATGATTTCGGAAACCAAGCCTCTCAATCCTTGAACATTCTCCAAAACCCAGTTATAGAGGCTGGGTATTTTGGCGGACAAGTAAATTACCATCATAAAATCACGGTAAATCCACAAACCTTGGTGGCAGATACCCTTACCCCTCTTTATATGAGAGTTTATGTTCAAGACTCTAACCCAAGCCAAACCGAAATTCCTTCCAACGGAAGTTTTTCTACCTTCAAGGATTATGCATCTTTAATTCGGAAGCCATGAGGAATATTTTGATGCCAATCTTTTTAATCGGACTTCTGGGGGCTTGCACGGTAGAAAATGAATTACCGAACAAACCTGAAATCTCCATTGTCTCGGTTCATCCAACTGAAATCACTGAATACCAAGATGTAATTAAGGTGGTTTTGGCCTATACCGATGGAGACGGAAACCTGGGCTTTTCAAATCCTGACTCAAATGCATTGAGGGTATGGGATGACCGCCTCTCATCTCCGGATTGGTACCATGTTCAACCCTTGGCTCCTCCAGGAGAAAAGATTTCCATTCAGGGTGAATTAACCGTAAACCTTTCAGGAACTTTTGTATTAAGCTCAACAGCCGACCAAGAAACCACTCGGTTTCGAATTAAGATTAAAGACCGAAATGGAAACTGGAGCAACGAGGTAATTACTCCGCTGATCACCATTAACCGGGAATGATACGGCTAATCTCCATAGCAGCTCTTTTATCCTTATCCTTGGGAGCCCTTGCCCAGAACACATACAATATGTTCAATGGGGTGGTAAGTGATTGCGATGGAATATTTCTGGATTCAGATGCGGGAATGCCCTCGGGCAACTACGACCACAATGAAGATTTAACCTTTACCATTGCTATTCCGCAAGCCACTGAAATACGCATGATTTTCACCCAATTCTGTTCAGAATTCGGAATAGATACCCTTCGTTTTTTTGACGGACCCGATGTGAATTCACCCCTTATTTTTGGTCCGCATTCCGGAACTACAAACCCTCCGGTAATCATTGCCAATTCTGGTTACCTTACCATTCATTTTAAATCAGATGCCAACCTAGCCTGTGGGGGCTGGGAAGCGGCTTGGTCAACTACGGTTCGACCTCCCATTCCGCCGAGCATAGACTCAATTCAAGCCTCCTGCTCTTCAAATCAAGTATTAGTTTATTTAGATACAACGGTACACTGTGATTCCATTTACCCCTCGGCTTTTAGCCTTTCTGGGGTAAACCCACCAAGCGTAACTGGAGCCTCCCCTTTAAACTGCTCCAATGATTCTACCCGGGTGATACAATTAGACCTCAGCAATTCCTTCGGAGATTGCGGAAATTTTCTTTTAGACTATGACCTTTCCATTGCTGATGTTTGTGACAGTGTTTACGATTTTCAAATTCCGGGCACCTTTGGCATTGACGATTGTCCGCTTTCCGTAAACATTGTGGCGGCCTCTGACAGTATTTGTGAAGGTGGATGTACAACGGTTATGGCTTTTGGACAAGGTGGCGACTGCAACCTTACCTATACCTGGTCAAATGGTTTACCCTCTACCCGTGGACCTCATAGCATTTGCCTAAATGGCGATACAAGCTTTTACGTGGTACTCAGTGATACCAAGGGAAACCCAAACGATACCGCCCATATTTCCATTTTTGAAATCCCCTATCCTGAGGCCGGACCCGATACGGTTTGGTGCACGAATAATGGCCTTTTGAATTTGACCCACGGAGCTCCTTCAAATGGAACCTGGACTGGGGTGGGAATTATTGACCCTATTGGAAGCTTTGACCCAAGCATTCCAGGTCCGGGAGATCATTATGTTTATTATTCTGTGAATGGATGTTCGGATTCCATGCAGATTTCGGTTTTCAATCTAAACCCAGGCCCGAATCGAGCCAGTTGCCCTGGAGAACCTCCCTTTCAACTTGGGGGCACCTCGCCTCCTGGTGGGTATTTTATCGGACCCTTTACGGATAGCTCTGGAATGTTTAATCCAGCAGTGCCTGGGGTGTACCAAATTGCCTATCACTTAGGAAACTGCCATGACTCAATTACGGTTTCCGTAGACACCATTTCTTATCCTGGGCCTGATTCAACCTGCATAAACAATCCGGCATTCTTTCTAAACATGAGCCCCGCTGGCGGCTTATATACTGGCCCTGGTACTCAACCTTCAACAGGACTCTTTAATCCGGTTCAAGCGGGTATTGGTACCCACCAAATTTATTACGATGTGGTGGGTTGTAGGGATACCTTTGAAATTGAAGTGGTAGACATTGACGTAGGCTCTCTTGAGGTTTACTGCCCCAATTCAGGATTGATTACCATGCGGGCTCCCATTCCTGCAGGTGGATATTGGGAAGGAAACGGGGTGGTCGATTCTATTAATGGGGTTTACGATCCATCTTGGGCTGGAGGAAACGCAAATGACACCGTGGTTTATTATGCTTTTGGCTGCTCAGATACCACCCTTATTTATATCCGAGAAACCGTGGTTGCCATGGACACCTTGCATTTTTGCATAGACGATAACCCAATTTTACTGAATACTGCAAATACAGGAAGACATCCCGGAAACGGAACTTGGACCGGACCAGGGGTTACATCGCCTCAGTTTCCTGGTGAATTTGACCCTCAAATTGCCGGGGTTGGCACCTTCCAGCTAGATTACGATGCCAATGGCTGCATGGACTCAATGGTGGTGGTCATCCACCCGCAACCAAGTCTTAGTCCTCAACCAGCCCTTTGTGAATATGATAATCCCGTTAATCTCCAGGCTTCCCCTCAAGGTGGAATCTGGGCTGGACTAGGTATCACCGATGCCCAAAACGGAACTTTTGACCCCTTTCAGGCCGGACCAGGAAATCATTGGGTAACCTACGAAAACCAAGCCAACTGCATTGATTCCATACAAATACAAGTGGATGCCTTTCCCATTTTGGATGCTTCTTCGGTTCAACTTAACCATTGCTATTCATCACAAGGAAGAAGCTTAAATTTCTCTCCTTCTGGAGGCACCCTTTCCGGTCCTGGAGTGTCTAACAATGTTTTTTATCCCGCTTCCGCGGGAACCGGAACCCATACCCTGCAATACTTGGTAACCAACGGTACTTGCGTGGATAGCATGGATGTTCAGGTAAATGTAGGTTCGCCCCTTCAAGCTTTTGCCCAAACCAATACCGATACAATTTGTCCGCGAGACTCCTCTCTCCTTTCCGTTTCAGGGTTTTCAGGAAACGGAGGGCCCTATTTCTACTCTTGGTCGCATGGGCTAGGAACCAACGATTCAGTTTGGGTTAACCCGTCCATCACCACCACTTATACCATTACAGTTTCAGACAATTGCTCAGATCCTATTCAGGTGAACTTAAGGCAAGAGGTTCATCCTGAAATATCAAGTCAAGGAAATCCGGGTCCGACCATTTGTTATGCTGACTCTGGGTATGCAACCATTAGCGGGGGGAGCAATTATCAATACACTTGGAATACCAACCCTGTTCAAACCGGAGATACGGTTTTTGGAAGGCCAGGAACTTATTCAGTTTATATTCAAGATACTCAAACCGGTTGTGAAGGATTCGATACCGTTGAAATTATTAGTCATCCGTACATCAATGCAGCCTTTACAAAATTTCCCAATCGGCCCTGCATTAATACAGCTGAGGGGGAAATTCAAATGTTCGACTTTTCTACCGGAGGTGTAACTGGTTACTGGTATTTCGGCGAAGGTGACTCCATTCCTTACACCCCGGGGTCTTCACCCATTCACGAATTTTCAGACACTGGAACCTACGCCCTTGAACTTGTAATTTATAACCAAGCTGGCTGCGAATCTGTTTTTAGAGATACCATTTGCATTGAACCAGAACCCGTGCTTCATGTCCCAACCGCTTTTTCTCCAAATGGAGATGGAATAAACGACCGATACACCTTTTTCCTGGCGGGAGTTTATGATGTTCAATGGAGGATCTTCAACCGTTGGGGAGAGCAAGTCTATTTCCAAACCGGTGACGAGCTTTCGTGGGAAGGAAATGACTTAAAAGGAAATATGGTTCCCATGGGCCCTTACCCGAGTATTTTAATTTATCGAGACATGCTTACGGGTAGGAAAAAGAAATTGGTTTTTAGCATTTTTGTCATTCGATAAAGCATCCATGCGAGAAACCATTTTATTTTTTCTTCAAAGGCTAAGGTCTAGCCAGAAATCGGGCTCAGTAACCGGACCCATAATCCGCATTGCAACAGCCTCTGTAGCTCTTGGAATGGTGGTTATGATTATTGCCGCAGCAACCGGCATCGGACTTCAAGAGGCCATTCGAAATAAGGTTTCCGATTTATCGGGGCATATTCAAATTACCGCCTATAAGGATTCCGATGGGCAAACCACTCCCCCTTTTCTGCTTTCTGAAGCCATTGAAGAAGATCTACTAGAAGCCCATCCTAATTTAATTAAGAGCGTAGAGCCCTACGGAACCTTGGCTGGAATTGCCAAGTCAAAAAAGGAATTTGAAGGCATCGTATTTAAGGGACTTGACTCTGATTTCTCAAATTATTCAAACTACTTGATCCGAGGAAATATTCCCGCTCAAGCGGATAGCCTTCCTTATGAAATCATGGTTTCGGAATATTTGGCAAACCGTTTACAAATTGACCTAGGGGAAAAAATTGCCATTTACATTAATTCCGGATCTCGTTCAAAACCAAGGGTTCGAACCTTTAAACTGGTTGGGATTTTTGAAACAGGTATGGACTTTATGGATGAATCTTTGGTAGTAGGAAAACTTGCTGGACTCCGTAAACTCAACCTTTGGCAGGAGGAAGAAATTGGAGGGCTGGAAATACGACTTCACAACCCCAACCAAATGGAAGAGGCTGAAATACTTCTCCATCAAAAAACATCCTTTCTGGTAAAGGCTGAATCCATTGAGCGCAAATACCCTCAAGTCTTTCAATGGATTGAATTGTTCGACCTGAATATTCTGGTGGTTTTAATCATTATGATCTTGGTAGCCGGCATTAATATGATTACCACCCTACTCATTTTAATGATTGAGCGCACGCCCATGATTGGCACCTTAAAAGCCTTGGGAGCTGAAAAAAAATTCATTCGGGTTTTATTCCTAAATCAAGGAATGAGCCTTTTGGCCCGAGGCATGATTTGGGGCAACCTTATTGGGCTCGGACTTATTCTGATTCAGCACCAATTTGAACTCATTAAACTAGATCCGGGCACCTATTATGTAGATCATGTTCCCATTAGCTTCCCCTGGTTTTGGTTCTTTGGAATCAACCTTGGAACGGGAATTATTACCCTGATTATGCTTTGGATACCCTCAGGTTATATTAGCAAGATTCAACCCGTTAAAGCCATCCGCTTCGAATAAACTCAAGACCCGTATAACTCCAATAATTCCAGCTTTTTTATTCTAGATCGAATGGCTCCATGGGTTCGTCCAAAATGCTCGGCAATTTCCTTTACCCTAGCTCCCTCACAAAAAAGAATGGTTAACTCCTCGTCTTGCTCAGGGGTCCACGGACGATAGGCTAGTTTATGCTTTTTTCTAATCTCAGAGTAACCGTTCTCCTCCAGTTCAAAGAAATCAGCATCTTTTGATTCTTCATCCAGAATTACCTCAACATATTTATTTGCCTTAAACCCCTCCGGAACCAACGATTCATGAAGTTTAAGTTTACCCCGGGTACGGGTAATGGCCACATAAAGCAGGTTAATCTCCTCGTTTAGCTTGTTTCGGTCCAGTGGGTTTAATTCGCCCTCTTCCAAAATTGAATTCAGATTTTCCTCGGTTAAAAAATCCGGAATGAGTTCAACCTCCTCATATTCCATTCCCTTGGCCCTATGTACGGTTGAAAAAATGATTTCCGCCTTTGGCTTATCTGAGTCCTTAAGATGACTGTCTTTAATGGTTTTCAGAATTTTAGGAATCTTCGATTTATACTTTCGAACGATCTCAGCCATCATAGATAATTGAATATCCCCGGTTTTCTTGATGTATTCTTCAAGACCTTGCATATCTGGCATCCGCTTAATCAGCTTATCGCGAATCTTGTTTTTTCTTCCCTGATAAAGGCTTAGAACATCGTATAGGGAAGTGCCGCTGTCAGCATAGGTATACGAGTTGAAATTACCTTCAAAATAGATTTTCTCCACCTCTTTCCCCTCATAAACCAATTCAATGGCCCGCTTTAGCAAACCTAAATTGGTGCGGGCAATTATTGCTTTTTGACCTTCTTTTAAAGGAGGGTCTTTTAAGCCCTTAATGGAAAGGTCAAGCTTTCTGCCAAGTTGTGATTTCAAGGCCAAAACCTTATTGGCTAAGTCTGCAATTTCATCAGAAAAACGGAAACTTTGACTAAGGCTATAAGAAGGGAATTTTGTGGTTTCCAATGCATTTTCAGCAAATCGCCAAGAGTAAATTTGTTGGTGGCTATCCCCAACAATGATCTTTTCTGCATCCTGATTCAGGAAAATATTCAGCATGACCGGAGATGCGTCTTGTCCTTCGTCAAAGAGAATCATATCGTAGGGAAGCACAGGCTTTGAAAGCTGGAATTTCTTCAGGTAAAAATCATGGGTTATGGGTATGGAACCTTCGTTCATTTTAGCCATAAAAACTCTGGTCAGCTTCTGAATGGCACCGAAATGATTCTTGGCAAAAGCCTTTGCCTTTGGGTCAGAAATGGTACTTAAATAATCAAGCTCAGCAATGCTGCTAGTAGTTTTGTTGCAAAACAATGCCGAATACCTCAAAACATGATCCGCAAGAATGTATTCGGTAAAATTCTTTCCAGACGAGGACAAGCCTAAGACCTCAACCAATTCTGAATGTTTATACCCTTGGTTTGATACCTCATAATTGTTTTTAGGAACAACGGCCCGGTAAGCCATGGAATGGGCCGTTTCTATCTTCACTTGATTCAATCCAGCCTTGGCAAACTTTACCAGGGCTTCAGTTTTCACTGATTTATTAAAGGCTAGGTAAAGAATTCTATGGCTTTTGGGTCGGGTTTTGGCAAGCTCAATAAGGGTTGTGGTTTTTCCTGAACCAGCCACTGCATTGATTTTAGCATCTCCCCTAACTTGTATAATATGCTCTTGTTCACGGGTGGTTTTCATCATACAGTATTTAGAATTGACAATAAATCATCTCCATAAACTTCAACCTTCCTTTCCCCAAATCCATGCACATGTTCCATTTCAGCCAGGCTTTCAGGCCTTGATTTAACCAAGGAATAAATGGCTTGATTCGATAAAATCATGTAGGGAGGAATGCCTTCCAAACTTGATTTATCACTTCGCCATTTTTTAATAAAACCTACCAGCTCACGTTCCTTGGTGCTGAGGTCTTCCTCTAAAATTTTCACCTTGGGTCTAGGTACGCTTTGGTTTTCTGGTATTTCCCCATTAGGCTCTAAATAATGAATAATTACTGACCAAAAGGGCGGATCTGTCTGAACCAAGCTGGTACTCGATTTCTTCATGATTACTTGTGCCAGGAAAGCATTTAGAGTTTGTTCGTCTTGTTCTTGAAACTCTTTTTCTAAGCGGATATTAAAAACTTTAACTTTCATAGAATCGGAATTTTCCCGAAGACCAAATTTTCTTGAAAAGGAATTGGAGATTCGGGTGGTTAACGAATAAGCTAAAAGTAAAAATTATTTCGAAAAAGGAAGGGGTCGAAGTTTTCCTGAAATCCTAAGCATCCGAGATAGGATTTAATACCTTTGCCCCCGCCAAATTTCAGAGCATGAAGTACTACAATAACATCCTTGAAACCATCGGAAACACTCCTATGGTTAAACTGAATAAGATCACCAAAGAAGTTCCAGCAACGGTTTTAGCCAAGGTTGAAACTTTTAATCCTGGGCATTCCATCAAAGACCGGATGGCCTTGCAAATGCTAGAAGACGCTGAAGCGGATGGACTGATTAAGCCCGGCGGAACTGTTATTGAAGGCACCTCTGGAAATACAGGTATGGGGCTTGCCCTGGCCTGCATTGTGAAGGGCTATAAACTTATTTGCACGGTTCCTGACAAGCAAAGCAAAGAGAAGATTGACATCCTTAGGGCCATGGGTGCCGAAGTAGTGGTTACCCCTACAAATGTATCCGCAGATGACCCAAGGTCGTATTATTCTGTGGCGGCTAGGCTGAATAAAGAAATTCCGAATTCATTCTATCCAAATCAATACCATAACCTGAGCAATCGAAAAGCTCATTACGAACAAACCGGCCCAGAAATTTGGGATCAAACCGATGGCAAAATTACACACCTAGTTGTAGGAGTGGGAACCGGTGGAACCATTTCTGGAACCGCTAAATATCTAAAAGAAAAAAATCCGAACATCAAAGTTTGGGGCATTGATACCTACGGTTCTGTTTTCAAAAAATACCACGAAACCGGAGAGTTTGATGAGAAGGAAATCTACTCCTACCTAACCGAAGGTATTGGTGAAGACATCCTTCCAGAAAATGTTGATTTCAGCCTCATTGATCGATTTGAAAAGGTGACGGATAAAGATGGAATGATTTATACCCGAGAACTGGCCAAACAAGAGGGTCTTTTTTGCGGTAATTCTGCAGGTTGTGCTGTAAAAGGCATCCTTCAGCTGAAAGACCAACTTTCAAAAGACGATGTGGTTGTAGTTGTTTTCCATGACCATGGGTCTAGATATGTTGGGAAAATATTCAACGATGACTGGATGCGCGATAGGGGCTTCCTTGACAAAAAACAAGCTACCGTAAGAGACCTTATCGCTGGCAGAAAAGACTCAACCTTGGTAAGCATTGACCAAAATATGAGCATTGAAAAGGCCATTGAAAAATTTAGCGCAACGGGTTTCTCTCAGCTTCCAGTAATGGAGGGTAAGGTTGTAAAAGGTGGTCTTACGGATGGGGATCTATACAACGCCCTTCTTAAAAACCAAGCGAAAACCGATCAGCCCGTTAGCAGCATCATGCGGAAGCCCTTTCCTACGGTTGAGTTCACAGCTACCATTGAAGAAGTTAGCGGAAAGCTTACCTCTGAAATTCCAGCAGTTCTTACCCGCGACCAAAACGAAAACTTACACATTATTACCCGCCAAGACATTATTGAAGCCATGAAGTAATGCAAGTTTGGGATGATTTAGGAAAAGAGATTACAATCGAATCTCCGCCGAAGCGGATTGTATCGCTGGTTCCTTCTCAAACCGAAACTTTGTCTGATCTTGGACTGGATTCAGAGGTTCTTGGAATAACTAAATTTTGCGTTCACCCTGAACCTTGGTTACAGGAGAAAACCCTTATCGGGGGCACGAAGAATCCCAACATTGAAAAAATCAGGCAATTAAAACCTGATTTGGTCATCGCCAACAAGGAGGAAAACCTAAAAAATCACGTTCAGGAGATTGAAGAGTTTGCACCTGTTTATACAACGGATGTAAGCGATTATAAGTCGGCCTTAAAAATGATTCTCAACCTCGGCATTCTTACAGGAAAAGAAGCTGAGGCCAAAGAATGGAACCAAAAAATTCAGGACAAATTCAAGAACAAAGCCTCCCAGTTAGGAAGCGCCATTTACTTGATTTGGGCCAATCCATACCTCTCCGTTGGAGGGGACACCTTTATTAACTCCATGTTACAGAAGTACGGATTTCAAAATCTTTTACAGGATGAAAACCGATACCCTGAAATTTCAAAAGAGGCAATCATTGACCTAAAACCCGATTACCTTTTGCTGAGCTCTGAACCCTACCCTTTCGCCAGCAAACACCTACTGGAGTGGAAATCTATTCTTCCTCAAACCGAAGTTTTCTTGGTGGATGGTGAAAAATTCTCTTGGTATGGAACCCGTATGGGGAAATATGATTAAGCCCTTTAGTCTACAACTACCATAAAGGTCTTTCTCTTCCCTCCTTCCAAAACCAAGCTTACCTCAATTTCTTGAAGTCCTAGAAGGTTTCCGTATTTAGGATGTTTTTCTTTTTCTGGATTTTCAATTGTATTTGACTTCACCTCCAACATTAAAACCGAAGAATACTGAATCATGCCATCCAATTGTTTGAATTCAATTGGAATCTTTATTCCATTCAAAATAACATCTTCTACCTCCGAAGTATTCCCATCGGCGGAAGCCATGTAGTAGAATTTTAAGTACCTCAAGCCCTGACCTGTAGTTCCCAAGCTAATCTTGGTAGCATCTGCCAAATGTTTGGTTCCTGAACATGCCCCAAAAAGCGTAATGAACAAGATGAAGATTCTAAGCATTAATGTACAATTTCAAGCGATTGATAATAAAATCCTACTTGGCTTTTGGCCTTTAAAACATAGTGCCCAGAAGGTAGGTATCCGGTTTCAAGGGTGAAGGAATTGAAGCCTGGCCGTATCTGAAAAGATTCTACAACCAAGGTTTTGCCATACATATCAATGAGTTGAAATTCGGCCTCTTCAAATTCGTAGGCCTGAATATCAATTTGTAAAAATTCATTGGCCGGAATTGGAAAGGCCTGTAAAGACTGAACACTTAGCCACTCGTCAAGATGAATGCCCATCACTTGTTCTACCGCCGATTCTTTCTCACAATCTCCTTGAGAAATCACCACGGTATAATCTCCATTTTGACTTGGAGTATAGGTTTGAGAATTGGCCCCATTGATTGGGTTTCCGTTTAAATGCCATTGGTAAGCAAACCCAGCTTCATTGCAGGTAAGAACTCCTTGGTTATTTCCAATGGTGGGTTCAGGTAAAATTTCCACTGAAACTTCAAGGCTATCCGTATTTGTGCAATTATTTCCGTCGGTATAGGTATAGGTAATTAAATGAGTCCCTGTACCCGCAAGGTCAGCAAAGAAAACTCCATTCTGAATTCCTATGCCTTGAAAGGCCCCTCCACTCGGATTTCCACTTAAAACCACACTATCGCCCTGGCATAAATCCTGGTTAATGCTAGCAGGATTTATGGTCACAGTTGGCTTTGATAAAATACTCATAATCAAAGTATTGCTACTTACTTGATTGGGAGAAACACAATCTTCATTGCTGGTCATTACAAGAATAAGCTGATCTCCATTTTGCAAACTAGAACTTGAATAATTTGGTGAATTGCTTCCTACATTATTCCCGTTCAATTTCCATTGGAAAACAGGATTACTTCCTCCATAATTAATGTTCGAGGTAAAGTTTATTAGCGTACCCTCGCAAACATTATTTGCAGAAGGACTAATGGAAACCGTTGGGGTGTTCGGACTTGCTACATTCATGGTGATAGGACTTGACACCGCACAACAGGTACTTACACATAGTTCAGAGCTCACCATTTCTACCGTCACTTGGTCTCCATGGTTCAATGAATTTGAAGAATAACTAGCTCCGGTTCCAACCACGCCCCCATTTACTTTCCAAACATAACTAGGGTTTGGTCCGCCGTGAACTGGATTGGAAGAAAAATTAACCAAGGTACCCGCGCAGAAACTAGTGTCTGATGCAATTGCGGAAACTGAAGGGGTCAATTTGGCGCTTACGGATAGATAATTCGACTTCACTTCCGTATCGCTTCCTTGAGCATTGCTAGCGTCAAGGCTAACTGAATAGCTTCCGGATTGGTTAAATACAAGAATAGGGTTTTGGCTTGAAGCCGAAGTGCCCGAAATAAAACTAAAACCACTTGCCGGACTCAGGGTCCAGGTCCAGGCAGTGGGTGAATTGGTTGATTGATCGGTTAATAAAACGGTATCCCCTTGGCAGATGGTAAGCTCTGAGGCTTGAAAATCTGCCACTGGTTGACCGTTATTTAGCCCCGATATTGAAATATTATCCAGGTAGAAATTATTCCCCCATCCACATATATTCTCAAATCTAATTTTCACCTGATCCATTCCCGCGTAAGCGTCTAAATTAACCGTAGGGCATACAGGGCTGGTTCCGCACCAATTAGAACTTGAGCTTGGAGAGAATGCCGAGGTATTATCTGGGCCCGTTGCCCAATTCTGGGTACCATCGTCCGAAAACAAGACTACTTGGGTCCAGGTTTGACCACAATCTGAAGAAGCATAAATCGCCAGGCTGTCTTGATAGCTTGTACCGTAACGGTTGTAAGCATATTCAAAGTCAAGGTTAACCGAGCTAAGCCCTTTTAGATCCAGAGCAGGAGAAACCAAATAATCCCTTTGTCCTGCCGGGGAATAGTTATAATTATCTACATAAAGTGCGGTACTTCCCGGGGTATTCCCAGCCACAGAGGTAAGCGCCCAAGTAGTTCCTTGATCGGGATTTTCAATGGTCCAATTTTCAAGTCCATTTTCAAAGTCTAAACTTATTGGAAGGCTTGCTCCCCCTACTTGAATGAATGAACTGCGACTAAGCGAATCAGAGCCTGAACCGTTGGTAACTTTAAGTTTGACCGTATAAGTTCCCTTGGCTTGAAAGCTAAGCTCTGGGGATGCAGAACTTGCATTGGTGCCTCCCGTAAACGAGAAGGTTCCTGGAGTGATTGTCCAGTCATAATTTGTTACTCCCCCCAAAGATGAGTCAACCAAAGTCACAGACTCACCCAGGCAAGGATGTGTGTTTGAGGCCCCGAAATTAGCGGTAGGTGCCACTTGAATCTGAAAAGCATTGGTTGTAAACAAACCTCTTCCAAAAGTAGCTGCAATCACTTCATGGTCTGAACTACGCAATTGAAGCATATCTACCCGAACATTTGCCAAACCCGAAACGCTGGGGGACCAGGTTGGAGAACTCGAATTAAAATTACTGCAGGTCCAAACCCCAACTTCGGTGGCGAGCATCACTTCATTCCGGTTGTTCGGATTGAATAAAGCCCACCGAACAGGCATATCTGGTAGGTTTCCTTCTTTGCTCACCCAGTTTTGTCCACCATCTGCGGTATAATAAACGGAGGTAAGCCCATAATTGGTAAAGGTTACTAGAATTTCATTTTCGTTGGCCCCCAACTCAATGCAAGAAATATTTCCGGCAGGAAGTGCAGACCCAATGCTAGTTGCCGATGGGTTGGTATCGGCATTGGTAACTTTGAACAGGGTTCCGGCATCTGTACCCACAAACAAGGTGGTGGTATTGGTGGTATAAGGAGAAACCCGAATGTGTGAGGCCATATCATTCATCCCGGGAATGTTTATGCTTGAAATATTAATGGAGGAACTAATTCCTGTTACCCGATTTAAAGTAGTACTGGTTTCAGCAGAATATAAAATGTCAAGGTTGTCGTCATAATCTGCAGGGTTTATAAACCTTCCCGTGTTTTGATTGGACTGAAACATGGAACCAAAACTTTGTCCTCCGTCTATGCTCCTCCAAAAGGAATTATAAACATAGCTGGTGATTTGATAGGTAGGGTCGGTTTGGTCAATAAAGCAGTAGCCCCCATCGCCACCGGTTGCTTGAGTGGTTGCATCCAAACCTTGCAAGGAAAACCTTTGAGTTCCATTGTCTTGAGAACCAGCTAGAGCATAATGACTGCCGCTTCCTGGGTGGAGAGCACATGCATAGAACTGGGTTACATTGTAATTTTGGTTGATTTCGGTCCAAGTAGGACTGGATTGACTGGCGTTTGAAGTAAGGTGTAAACCTCCATCGTTCCCCACCAAAAGTTGATTGGGATTGAATGGATTGAATGCCATTTGATGTTGATCAGCATGTACATAAGGGTAACCGAAACCTCCATACCAATGTGAAATTTGGTTCCAGTTTGCACCTGCGTCACTGCTTTGAAACAGATCAATGGCACCGGTGAAAACCATGTTTTCATTGGTAGGATGCACGGCAATAATCATATCATACCAAGCCTGTCCTCTACTAAAATCACTTGCTGAAATGCCCCCGTCTGCATCGTTGGGTTCGGTCATGTTTGACCAGGAAATTCCCCCGGTGGTTGTTTTCACCATTTCCTCAATCTCTCCATTAAACTCCACCATTCCATACACATAGTTAATGTTGGAAGGAGCACAGGCAATTTCAACCCTTGAACCATTCGTGGCGTTGTAAGACTGGGTCCAGCTAGTTCCATTATCGCTATAGAAAATCCTTCCTCCCCCTTGATCTGTAGCCGAGTATGGGGTTTTCATGGTACCCATCCATAACCTATTATTAGCCGCTATTTCAAGGTCAGCAGGGATGAAGTTCACGGACTCTCCGGGAATTAAAGGTAGTACCTGTGAAAAAGAACCTCCCCCATCGGTTGACCTTTGTAGACCGCTTTTGTTTAAGCCGTGCCATTGTTGTTGATAATAATATCCTCTACAGGCAACATACAAAACCCCGTTTCCGCCTTCATTTCTTACCACAAGGTCATTCACATAATAGAAGTCAGAAGTGGCGGGTAATTGGGTCCAGCTTGCCCCTCCATCCATTGATTTCCAAACACCGGCACCTCTTCCGCTTCCCGCTCCGAAACCTTCCCCGGTACCCACGTAAAACACATTGGTATTGGTAGGGTCATAGGCCATAGAAGAAATGGCAATATTGGCCCAAAAATCATTTACAGCAACCCAATTTGACTGGGGGTCAGTGATGTCATTATTATACCATAACCCACCTGAAACCCCTCCTGCCCATACTTTTTTCCCCGTTGGATCATTGGGGTCAAACATAATGCTTCGGGTACGCCCTCCCACATTATTTGGGCCCCTTTCAATCCAATTTGCATTTCCTGATTGCTTATGGCTTGCCTTATGTTGAGCAATTTGATGATAAATCGGAACCAACCTTTCTGGGGCTGGCCTTCCTAAAGCAGGGTCAAGAGTTGCCAAAAAATCCTGCTCCCATGCTAGGTCAGGACGATCTTTTTTAGGCATGGCCTTAATGTCTTCAGGGCTTAAGTTTTCCCTTTGAGAATAAGGATGGCTTTGAATGAGTTTCCGGTATTGATCTCGTGGGTTTTCAGCTTGAAATAAAACAACTAAAGTAAGAGCAATCCCGGCAAGACCGAGAATGGGTAATCCTTTTTTCATGGATACATGTTTGGGTAAGTGAGGAATTCTGGCATCAAGATAAACCATTTCTAAAATATTCATACTTTGCCCTAAGCCCATCAACCTAAATCAAATAAGAATGAAATCTCCAAAATCATACGCCGTGGCGGTTATCCTTTCAGGGATATTTGGAGTGGTTGGAATACACCATTTTTACTTAGAAAGATGGGGAATGGGCATATTGGATTTCGGATTGTTTCTAGCCACCATTTGCTTTTTTTTATTCGGATACCCGGGCATGGGCTTTGTTTTTGCCACCCTAGACCTTGGTCATACCATTTGGGTAACCATTTTATTGTTAGTAGGAAAATACAAGGATGGTCAGGGGAATATTGTAGCTTACCCCGGACAAGAATCTTTTTAACACAAAACCATGAATCAACCCATCGACCAAAACTTAGACAACCAAATAAGCCCAATTGGCTATGTGCCCATGATTTTATTGTGCTTCTTTCTTGGAGGAATTGGCGTACATAGATTTTACGCAGGAAAAATTGGAACCGGAATTTTAATGATCCTTACCCTTGGAGGATTCGGGATATGGACCATCATAGACTTCATCTTCATTGTTACGGGAAACTTTAAGGACAAGCAGGGTTTGTATATCAAGCCATCCCAAGACAGTTTTTGATCCTTTAGGAGAAAGAAAAAGGGCAATCCATTTAACCCTTCAATCCTCTACCCCCCCAGCAAACCACCTACGGGCTGATTGGCATCTTATGGTATTGGTTGGCAGGCCTTAGGGTATGATTCCTTACCATCAGCCAACTCAGCAAGGCCACGGGTTAGGTTTAAGCGGCCATGCCTGCTGGTAGACAGTTATGGAGAGTGTAGTCTTCTGAGCCGGCGTTGTATTCGTAGAGGTTTTTGCCTTTTGTTTGGTCTTGATGTATTAGCCTAAGTTTCACAGGTAAAACTTAGTAATTCCAAAAGATTCAAGTTGACGATGTTTTTCATCGGGGTTTTGTTGGATAAAAAGCCAAGGTTGTGGAACTTGAATTGGGGTGGGAACGGCACTTCCCCAACTCTCACACCCCAAAGCGCAACAGGCCACTCGTGTTTCTTCGAATTTCAGACCTGTTCCATATAAGGAAAGGTTTATTTTAACTGTCTTTGAGGGTTGCCCTGGAGACATCTTGCTCAAGATTCTAAACTTACATTGAAAGAACAAACACTATTTCAAGTCTTCAATGATTCTTGAAAACGGTCTTGCCAGGAAAATGTCAGTAAAGCCGCAACGGGAATAAACAGGTTTCAACTTTTCCTGAATTGCTTTTGTATCAATCCCGCCCATGACCAGCTCATTATTAAGTAACCAATGATTCAGGTATAAGAAAAGTTCGGCCGATTTTTTATTTCCAGAATTACCCTGCAAACAATAATTGCTAAATTCACTTATAAGGGCCCAAAAGGAATCAGGATTCAGATCTTTAACAGGTGATTTCTTCATCAACGTTTCCAATAAGATGACCTCACGATATGTTAACTGCTTTAATAAATAATCCGAATTTTCGAAAAAAATCTTGTTAGCAAAAATTTTGGTTTCTAACTCCCTTTTAACCTCTTCTACAGAATTGGAATACTTAATAAAGTAGCTAGAATCCTGATCAAAATAAACAAATACATTAATATTTTCGCAATTGCGATATTCTTCATAAAATTGAAATAAGATGAAATATATAAGTAAAAAATTTGTAGCCTCATCAAGGAAGTATGGTTTTGTTGAATCCAGTGCTTCTTTTTGCTCTAAATAAGTGATGAAAATTTCGGTTGTATCGATCCGTGAATCAACCTTAACAACGGAACTTAAGTTCCAGCCTTTAAGCATAGTGCTTATTTCCGTTGCCAATTGAACATTTTTAGTTTTTTGATCACAGGAAACCACTAAAATCACAACCAAAAATATTCCGTAAAGTTTAATATTCATTTTAGTCAATAGCTTTGTCAAATCCCCCCCTAATATTTACGCTTAGCGAAACCTTGTCTCCCTGTTTCATTCTAAAATCATCAGAGGCATTTGGAAATGGCTTAGAAATTACCGGTATTGGTCCATACCCTTCAGAATATGAATAAGTTATTCCAGGTTTATGGAAATATTCATATTCCTTGGTTTTTGGACATTTGGGGCATGTTATTCTTCTCCCATCCGAATCCACCAACATAATGGGGATATTACCAGTAAACACATAAGGCGAAAGACTCGGGTACTTATGCGCCAGCGGATCCACAGAAAGCCAAACAGAAATCTTCGGGTCGTAGTAACGAGCCCCGTAATAGTAGTTGCCTGTCTCTACTCCCTTTTTGAGATTTTCCCTACTCACCTTTTCCTCGCGCGAGAAAGGGGGCTGGGTTTTAGTAAGTCTGTATGTGATGCGCGATGTTTGCATGAAGCTGCAAAATAAGCATTCGATCTTGCATTTTGTATTTCAATTGAGCTAATTAAAGTTTCTCAGGCCTATTTACCCAGTTCTTTTTTCTGAAAAATTTGTTCTCTTATATTTTATTTGGAACAATTTAGGCTCTAGAATGGGGCTAATTACTTTAAAACCTTAAATGAAATATGGGCCCACGAAAAACGATGGCCAAACAATCTGTACCATGTATTTTAAGGAAATCATCAGGTTGATAAGAGCTGGTTTTTTATTGACCAGCACCCAAATGAATCTGACAAAGGGTGTATGTACCCCATTCATTCGTTTTATCGTAAATTGAAAACCCTATTCTGAGGTTTAAACCTAAACAATAAATGAAAAGCATGCGCACAATCACAATAGATATAATTAATGAAAAAGCCTTAAAGCTTCTGCAAGGTTTAGAGCAATTGAAGTTAATCCGCTTAAGACGGGAGAAGAATGATGAAAATCCGGCTATTGGTTCAGACTTGACCAAGTACAAAGGGGCTATGTCTAAACAAACGGAAAAGGAGATTGACCAACAGCTTAATGAGCTCCGGACCGAATGGAATTAAAATACCTTTGGGATACCAATACGGCAATTTACTTTCTTCAGCAACAATTCCCGCCTAAGGCTGAAAAATTCATCGACCAGACTTTAGAATACTCCAGACCAGCTATCTCGGTAATTACTGAGATTGAATTACTATGCTGGAAAACATCCAGTCAGAAGGATTTAGAGGTACTTCATAATTTCATAAACGATACCCTTGTCTTAGAGTTAACAAAGGACATTAAACTAGGAACAGCCGAGATTCGCAAGAACTTTAAGGTCAAGCTTCCGGATGCCATCATTGCGGCCACCTCCCTTGCTTTTAACCTCACACTTATAACTAGGAATATTAGTGACTTTAAAAACATTGATGGTTTGAAAGTGGTTAATCCTTATGAACAGTAAACCCATAGATGAGGTATTCCTTTTTTGGAACCTGTAAGCCAAACGGAGTGAACTACTTTAAGTGGCTTCAACACAGCCCAGACAATATCAACGAAGCCCTAGCTACCAACCTTCAAAGCCTCTTCCCTCAAAACTTCACCGAAGAATCCTAAAGGGGCAAGGCCGAAGGGTTACGACAAAATTGGTCAAAGGCACCTATTTCGAGGAACCTCCTGTTCCACCTTAATCACACAATATTCAGAATTTTAGAACCGTCGAGGTTTTTGTGAGGAGCCGAAAATATTGGAATCCAAAACTCAAGCTCCAATCTTTAAAAAGGATGACATAACCTTCTTAAAATCCAAGAAAACCAATATTCCCGTTTAATGATCTTATTACTGCATTTTCTTGAGAAGTAAAATCTTGGCTTAAAATCATCAACGAAAAACATGCGTGTTATTTGGTCCTCATAACTGGGCTGATAAACCAAAAACTGTAGACTATCCTCATTAAACGCTAAATATCTATTGTAATAAAATTGACTGTCTTTGAAGTAATATGTATAAAAATCTAAGGCTATTGTATCTTCCGAATTGACCTCCGTAAGTGCCTGAATATTTTCATGATCAAAGACGAACCTAGTAACCATTTCAGGCTCCTCTGCACTTTGAACATCTAGCACTGCTATTCCTTTCTTCATACAAGCACATCTTACAACGAATGTATCACGGTACAAAATAGAGTCTAAAGCAAGATCTTGTCCGATTAACTGCAATGAGAAAAGCATAAACAAAAACACCGTAAGCCTTTTCATGGGGATTAATAAAGTTTAAGCTGTTTATATCCACCAGTAACCTTATGAACCTCATAATGCTTCCCTCGGGCCTTAACGTTAAGGTACAGACCACCAGGTATGTCTCGAGTTACTTCAAAATTTTCTTGACCTACACCTATTTCCCAGTGTCTCATATTTCACTCTTGATTATTTTCACAAATGGAGAAAGAAAATTCAACTTTTCATTTGTATTAGTGGTTGGAAATTTTTGGCCTACAAAACCTACTTTCCTAATTCCTTTTTGATAATAGGGGACCTGTTCCATAGTTTCCCCTCTTTAAGGAAAATAAATATAAAGCCAATCCAAAAACATTCTATAAAAAAAGCCGCCTCAAACTGAGACGGCTTTTATTAAGTATAGGTTTTCAAGAAAATTTAAGCCTGAGCTGATGGGCCTCCGAAATTTAAAGGAATCGCTTGCCCGGGGTCATTGTCTTTAATTTCCCCAAACTGAGATTCATATTTCTGAACATTATCAGCCAAAGCCTTCATCAAACGCTTCGCATGTTGAGGGGTCAAAACAATCCTGCTTTTTACCTTAGCTTTCGGAACTCCTGGCATCATTCGAATGAAATCTACCACAAATTCTGAATGAGAATGGTTGATGATGGCTAGGTTTGAATAGGTGCCTTCTGCAACTTCTTCAGAAAGTTCAATATTCAATTGACCCTGCTTATTTTGATTTTCTTCAGACATCTTATTTTACTTCTTCTTTAGATTCTTCGGTTTTAGATTCTTTACGAGCTGTCAATGTTTCAAAGTCTTCTTTAGATCCAACAATGATTTTATTGAACTGTCTCTGGCCAGTACCGGCAGGAATCTTATGACCTACAATCACGTTTTCTTTAAGTCCTTCAAGCATATCTTGCTTTCCAGCGATAGCTGCTTCATTCAAGACTTTGGTAGTTTCCTGGAAGGAAGCTGCCGAGATGAACGACTTAGTTTGAAGTGAGGCTCTGGTAATACCTTGAAGAACCGGACGAGAGGTAGCAGGAAGGGCTTCACGCGCTTCAGCTAATTTCTTATCTGCTCTTCGAAGTTTCGAGTTCTCATCTCTAAGTTTTCTAGCGGTCAAAATTTGTCCGGCTTTCAACTCATCAGAATCTCCTGGTTCAGTAACCACTTTCATTCCGAAAATACGATCGTTTTCTTCAATGAAGTCGTTTTTATGAGCCAATTGATTTTCAAGGAAACGGGTATCACCTGGGTCATTGATTAGAACCTTACGCATCATTTGGCGAACAATCACCTCGAAATGCTTATCGTTAATCTTCACACCCTGCAAACGGTATACCTCCTGAATCTCATTTACAAGATACTCTTGTACCTGGTTCGGGCCTTGAATTTTCAAGATATCACTAGGAGTAATTGCTCCATCTGATAATGGCATTCCTGCACGTACGTAATCGTTTTCTTGAACCAAAATCTGCTTGGCAAGAGATACTAGGTACTTCTTGGTTTCGCCCGTTTTAGACTCAACAATGATTTCACGGTTACCCCGCTTGATTTTACCGTAAGAAACAATTCCGTCAATTTCAGATACCACGGCTGGGTTCGATGGGTTCCTTGCTTCGAAAAGCTCAGTTACCCTTGGAAGACCTCCGGTAATATCACCTGATTTAGATGACTTACGTGGAATCTTCACAAGAATCTTACCTGATTCAATCTTATCCCCTTCGTCAACCATAATCTGAGCAGATACAGGAAGGTTATAACTCTTAACCACCTCTTTCTTGCTATCAAGAATTTTAATGGTAGGAATTTTCTTCTTGTCACGGGTTTCAGAAATCACTTTCTGTTGGAAACCTGTTTGCTCATCAATCTCAACCCGGTAGGTTGCTCCTTCTTCGATGTTTTCAAAGGCAATAGAACCTGAAGTTTCAGAAAGGATTACCGCATTATACGGATCCCAAGTACAAATCACATCTCCTTTCTTAAGCTTGGCTCCGTTCTTCACCTTCATGGTTGAACCGTAAGGCACATTACTTGTGGTAAGAACAATCTCAGTACTAGGGTCAATGATTCGCATTTCTGCGGTACGACCAATTACCATTTCCACCTTGTTTCCGTCGGCGTCTTTGGTTTTTACGGTACGCAATTCATCGATGTCAAGAATACCATCAAACTTGGCAATCAAGCTTGATTCTTCTGCAATATTAGATGCAGTACCCCCAACGTGGAAGGTACGTAGTGTAAGCTGTGTTCCTGGTTCTCCAATTGACTGAGCGGCAATTACACCCACAGCCTCACCATGTTGAACCATGCCGCCGGTTGCAAGGTTACGTCCGTAACACTTGGCACAAATACCGCGCTTAGATTCACAGGTTAATGGAGAACGAATTTCAACTTCCTCAATCGGAGACTCCTCGATAATAGCAGCCAAGTCTTCAGTGATTTCCTGACCTAAGGTAAGTACCTGTTCTCCGGTTAAAGGATTGAATACATCGTGAAGGGATACCCTTCCAATGATTCGCTCAGAAAGGGTTTCAACAACCTCTTCATTCTTCTTAAGAGCTGATTCAACAACCCCACGAAGTGTTCCACAATCATCTTCAGATACTACCACATCTTGAGCAACATCCACCAAACGACGGGTTAGGTAACCTGCATCCGCCGTCTTAAGAGCGGTATCCGCAAGACCTTTACGAGCACCGTGAGTAGAAATAAAGTACTCAAGAATGGAAAGGCCTTCTTTAAAGTTTGATACAATCGGGTTTTCAATAATTTCACCCCCTCCTGAATTCGATTTCTGTGGCTTGGCCATCAGACCCCTCATTCCAGAAAGCTGACGAATCTGTTCTTTAGATCCCCGTGCACCTGAATCAAGCATCATGTAAATTGAGTTGAACCCTTGGTTGTCTTCACGAAGGTGCTTCATAGCAAATTCGGTTAGACGAGCATTGGTATTGGTCCAAACATCAATCACCTGATTGTAACGCTCATTATTGGTAATAAGACCCATTGAATAGTTGGAAGAAATATCTTCAACTGAATTCAAGGCCTCTTCAATCATGGTTTCTTTTTCCGCAGGAATGATTACATCCCCTAGGTTGAACGAAAGACCACCGGTAAATGCCATACCATAACCCATTGACTTAATATCATCAAGGAACTTGGCCGTACTTGGCACATCTGTTTCTTTCAAGATATTACCAATGATATTCCGAAGGGCTTTTTTGGTAAGTACATCATTGATATAACCCACTCCTTCTGGTACAGCCTCATTAAATAGAACCCTACCACAGGTGGTCTCAATCAATTTCCACTTCAGCTCACCATCTTCTTTAACCTGTGCTCTACACTTAATGCTTGCATGCAGGTCAAGACGACCTTCGTTTCTGGCAATTTTAACTTCCTCCAAAGAGTAGAAAGCCATTCCCTCGCCTTTAACATCACGGTCTTTGGTGCTCTTTCTTTCCTTGGTCATATAATAAAGACCAAGTACCATATCCTGTGAAGGTACCGTAATTGGAGCACCATTTGCTGGATTCAAAATATTGTGAGAAGCCAACATCAAGATTTGAGCTTCCAATATTGCTTCTGGTCCTAGGGGTACGTGTACCGCCATCTGGTCACCATCAAAGTCAGCATTAAATGCAGTACATACCAATGGGTGAAGCTGAATAGCTTTTCCTTCAATCAACTTGGGTTGGAAAGCCTGGATACCTAGACGGTGAAGGGTTGGTGCCCGGTTAAGTAGAACCGGATGACTCTTCAATACGTTTTCTAGAATATCCCAAACCACCGGATCTCTACGATCAATGATTTTCTTTGCAGATTTAACGGTTTTCACAATACCTCTTTCAATCATCTTACGGATGATGAATGGCTTGTAAAGTTCCGCGGCCATATTCTTTGGAAGACCACATTCGTGCATCTTCAATTCAGGGCCTACAACAATTACCGAACGTGCTGAATAGTCAACCCGCTTACCCAAAAGGTTTTGACGGAAACGACCTTGCTTTCCTTTCAATGAATCAGAAAGCGATTTCAAGGCACGATTCGACTCGGTTTTTACAGCCGAAGCCTTACGGGTATTGTCAAGTAAGGAGTCAACGGCTTCCTGTAGCATCCTCTTTTCATTCCTTAGAATTACTTCAGGAGCTTTGATTTCAAGAAGGCGCTTCAGACGATTGTTACGGATGATTACACGACGGTAAAGGTCGTTCAAATCTGAGGTTGCAAAACGGCCACCGTCAAGAGGTACCAACGGACGAAGTTCTGGAGGGATTACAGGAATCACCTTCAAAATCATCCATTCTGGATTGTTCTCAATTCTTCCATTGGCATCACGGAAAGCCTCAACCACCTGAAGACGTTTAAGGGCTTCAGCTTTTCTTTGTTGAGATGTTTCGGTATTTGCCTTGTGGCGAAGTTCGTAGGAAAGGGTGTCAAGTTCAATTCGCGAAAGCAAATCAAACAAAGCCTCGGCTCCCATTTTGGCCACAAATTTATTCGGATCTGACTCGTCTAAGTATTGGTTTTCAATTGGAATTCTTTCCAAGGCATCCAAATACTCTTCCTCGGTAAGGAAATCCATGTATTTCAATGGCTCACCTTCCGCATTGGTTGCAATACCAGGCTGAATGACTACATACCTTTCATAGTAAATAATCATATCCAACTTCTTGGTTGGAAGACCCAGTAGGTAACCAATTTTATTTGGAAGCGAACGGAAGTACCAAATATGAGCAACTGGAACCACCAAATTAATGTGTCCCATGCGCTCACGACGTACCTTTTTCTCGGTAACCTCTACCCCACAGCGGTCACAAACAATACCCTTATAACGGATACGCTTGTATTTACCACAGTGACATTCGTAGTCTTTTACCGGACCAAAGATCCGCTCGCAAAACAAACCATCACGCTCGGGCTTGTAGGTCCGATAGTTAATGGTTTCAGGTTTCAATACCTCACCAAATGAGCCTTCCAAAATATCTTCTGGAGACGACAAAGAGATGGTAATCGTATTGAACCTTTTGGGTTGTTGTTCTTTATTTCTCATAGCTCGAGGCAAAAAGCTTATTAATTCAAAAAATGACTCTTAGTCTAGTGAAATCTTAAGTCCTAGACCTTTCAATTCATGCATCAATACATTGAATGATTCAGGAATTCCAGGCTCTGGCATGCGTTCACCTTTCACGATTGACTCGTAGGTTTTCGCACGACCAATAACATCATCTGATTTCACAGTAAGAATCTCTTGTAAGATGCTAGAAGCACCAAAGGCTTCCAGGGCCCAAACCTCCATCTCACCAAAACGCTGACCACCAAACTGTGCTTTACCACCAAGTGGCTGCTGGGTAATCAATGAGTATGGTCCGATAGAACGGGCGTGCATCTTATCATCAACCATGTGGCCAAGTTTCAGCATGTAAATCACACCTACCGTAGCCTTCTGGTCAAATCGCTGTCCAGTTCCTCCATCATATAGAAAAGTCTGTCCCATTTCTGGTACTCCCGCTGCTTGAATCTCCTTATTGATTTCATCAATCGAAGCTCCATCAAAAATTGGAGTAGCGTATTTCTTGTCAAGGTTTTTACCAGCCCATCCTAGAATGGTTTCGTAAATCTGTCCAAGGTTCATACGCGATGGTACACCCAATGGGTTAAGTACAATATCTACAGGGGTTCCATCTTCCAAGAATGGCATATCCTCATCACGAACAATTTTGGCAACAATACCTTTGTTTCCGTGACGTCCTGCCATCTTATCACCTACCTTAAGTTTACGCTTTTTGGCCACATAAACTTTAGCAAGCTTGATGATTCCTGATGGAAGTTCATCCCCTACCGTAATGTTGAAACGCTTTCTTCTATAATTACCCTTAACATCAAGAACCTTGATTGAGTAATTGTGAATAAGCTCACGAATCAACTGATTCTTATAAGCATCGGTGGTCCAGCCATCAGGGTTGATTCTGGTATAATCATCAATGCTATGAAGAAGCTTCTGGGTAAACTTGGTTCCTTTCGGAATCACATCTTCGTTCAGGTCATTGGTAACCCCTTGAGAGGTTTTACCTGTTACCAAAACAATTAATTTCTCAATTAGCTTGGCGCGAAGTGCTGCAAGTTCTTCAGACTGCTCTTGCTCAAGACGTTCAATCACCTCCTTATCGGCTGCTCTTGACTTCTTGTCTTTAATGGCACGAGAGAATAACTTCTTGTCAATTACAACCCCAGATAGTGAAGGAGAAGCTTTCAAGGAAGCATCTTTAACATCACCCGCCTTATCACCAAAAATGGCACGTAAAAGCTTTTCTTCCGGAGTTGGATCTGACTCTCCTTTAGGCGTAATTTTCCCGATAAGGATATCGCCTGGTTTTATATCTGCACCCACACGGATAATTCCGTTTTCATCAAGGTCTTTGGTGGCCTCTTCAGAAACATTAGGAATATCAGCGGTAAGTTCTTCAGCACCTAATTTGGTGTCACGAACTTCAAGGGTGTATTCGTCAATATGAATTGAGGTGAAAATGTCTTCCCGAACTACGCGTTCAGAAATCACAATTGCATCCTCAAAATTATACCCTTTCCAAGGCATGAAAGCAACCATCATATTACGTCCAAGGGCTAGCTCTCCTTTTTGGGTAGCGTATCCCTCACATAATACTTGGCCTTTGCTCACCTTCTCACCTACTCTAACAATAGGTCTTAGGGTAATGCTTGAGCCTTGGTTGGTTTTCTGGAACTTGATTAAGGAATACCTTTTGGTATCGGTATCAAAGCTCACCAATTTCTCGTCCTCGGTACGTTCGTAACGAATCACAATTTCTTTGGCATCCACATATTCTACCGTACCTTCTCCTTCAGCGTTGATCAAAACTCGCGAATCACGAGCAACTTGACCTTCCAAACCAGTTCCTACAACCGGACTTTCAGGACGCAACAATGGAACTGCCTGACGCATCATGTTAGATCCCATCAAAGCACGGTTCGCATCATCATGTTCAAGGAAAGGAATTAATGACGCCGAGATTGAAGCAATCTGGTTCGGCGCAACATCCATATAGTTAATTTGATTTGGCTCTACAACCGGGAAATCACCCTCTTCACGGGCTTTAACACGATTGTTCTCAAATTCACCATTTTCCTTAAGTGGAGCATTTGCTTGGGCGATGATTTTCTCATCTTCCTCTTCTGCACTTAGATATACTGGTTCAGCATTAAAGTCAACCTTTCCGTCTTCAACATGACGATAAGGAGTTTCAATGAATCCCATTTTATTCACCTTACCAAATACGCAAAGTGAAGAAATAAGACCAATGTTTGGTCCTTCAGGAGTTTCAATTGGGCAAAGGCGCCCGTAATGTGTATAGTGAACATCTCGAACCTCGAAACCTGCACGCTCACGAGATAGACCACCTGGCCCTAATGCCGAAAGACGACGTTTATGCGTAATCTCAGACAATGGATTGGTTTGATCCATGAACTGAGAAAGCTGGTTGGTTCCGAAGAAAGAATTGATTACCGAAGACAGGGTCTTGGCATTGATCAAATCAATAGGAGTAAACACTTCATTGTCACGTACATTCATACGCTCCCGAATGGTCCGAGCCATACGAGCCAGACCTACCCCAAATTGGTTGTGTAATTGTTCACCTACTGTACGAACTCTACGGTTGCTTAAGTGGTCAATATCATCAACATCTGCTTTTGAATTTACCAATTCAATTAAGTACTTGATGATTGAGATGATATCATCTTTGGTCAAGACCTGAACATCGTGTTCAATTTCAAGACCTAGTTTCTTGTTCAGTCTGTAACGACCAACTTCTCCAAGGTTATACCTTTGTTCAGAGAAGAACAATTTATCAATAACCCCACGTGCCGTTTCCTCATCCGGTGGCTCAGCGTTCCGAAGTTGGCGATACACATGTTCAACCGCTTCTTTTTCAGAGTTGGTTGGGTCTTTTTGAAGGGTGTTCAGGATGATGGAGAAATCTGAAGACTTCACATCTTCTCTATGAAGAAGGATGTTTTTCACTTCAGCCTCAAGAATCACATCAATGTGTTCTTTTTCAAGAATGGTTTCACGGTCAAGAACTACTTCGTTCCTTTCAATGGAAACCACCTCTCCTGTATCTTCATCCACGAAATCTTCAATCCAGGTTTTCAGCACCCTTGCAGCAAGTTTTCTACCCACAGCTTTTTTGATGCCGGTTTTAGTAACCTTTACTTCTTCAGCAAGTTCGAAGATTTCCAAAATATCTTTATCTCGCTCGTAGCCGATGGCTCTAAGCAAGGTAGTAACAGGAAGCTTTTTCTTACGGTCAATGTAAGCATACATCACAGAATTGATGTCGGTAGCAAACTCAATCCAAGACCCTTTGAAAGGGATGATTCTTGCAGAGTAGAGTTTGGTACCGTTTGCATGGTACGATTGACCAAAGAAAACACCCGGAGAACGGTGAAGTTGTGAAACAATCACACGCTCAGCCCCATTGATTACGAAAGTACCACGGGGAGTCATATAAGGAATTACCCCTAGATAAACATCCTGCACGATGGTTTCAAAATCCTCGTGCTCAGGGTCTGTACAATACAGTTTAAGTCGAGCCTTCAGGGGAACCGAATAGGTCAATCCTCTTTCGATACATTCCTCAATGGAGTACCTGGGAGGGTCAACGAAATAATCCAAAAACTCCAGCACAAACTGGTTTCTGGTATCGGTAATTGGGAAGTTCTCACTGAATACTCGGTAAAGTCCTTCGTTGCTTCGATCTTCTGATTTAGTATCAAGTTGAAAGAAGTCTTGAAATGATTTCAACTGGATATCCAAAAAGTCTGGATAATCGAGTTGCGATTTGATGGATGCAAAATTCATCCGGTTTTCTGACTGAGCCAATGGACAGAAAATTTAAATTAATTTCAGTGACCTTGCTTTAAACGCAAAAGGGTTTAGGCCAAGGAAACCTCAGTTTCCAAGACCTAAACCTTTAATTTTCAGGTAGTAAAGCTTACTTAAGCTCTACTTCAGCACCAGCTTCTTCAAGCTGCTTTTGCAAGCCTTCTGCTTCGTCTTTAGATACGCCTTCCTTTACAGGAGCTGGAGCACTATCTACGATAGCCTTTGCTTCTTTAAGACCTAAACCGGTAAGTTCTTTAACAAGCTTAACAACAGCTAGTTTAGATCCACCTGGAGCCTTAAGGATTACATCGAATTCTGATTGCTCTTCAGCAGCATCGGCGTCGCCACCGGCTGCAGGACCAGCAACAGCAACTGCAGCAGCAGCTGGTTCGATGCCATACTCTTCTTTAAGAATTTCTGCTAACTCATTTACCTCTTTCACTGTCAAGTTAACCAACTGTTCAGCGAAGTCTTTCAAATCTGCCATTTTGGTAGAATTTAATAATTGTTTTTAATCTATAGTTGGAGTGCGTAACCGTACCCTTATGCTTCACGTTCCTGAAGCGTTTTTACAATACCGGCCAATTTGCCACCGCTCGATTGAAGAGCAGATACAACAGATTTGGCTGGTGACTGGAGCAATAGGATGATATCTCCGATGAGTTCCTCGCGTGACTTCAGGTTCACCAAAGCCTCTAAGTTTTCGTGTCCTACGAACACAGCCTCATCGATATAAGCTCCTTTTAGAAGAGGCTTTTCGATATCTGCTTTTTTCCTTTTGCCCAAGAAATCTTTAATCACTTTGGCCGGAGCATTTCCCGCTTCAGCGATCATAATAGATGTATTTCCTTTCAACGTTGATCCAAGCTCAGAAAAGTCTTTTCCAGACTTCTCCATTGCCTTTGCCAATAAGGTATTTTTAACTACCTCCAGGCTAACGTTTTTAGAAAAACACATCCGGCGGAGATTGCTGGTTTGCTCGGCATTTAAACCGGCAATATCAGCAAGGTAAACCGTGTTTGAGCCTTTTAGTTGCTCAGTCAAGCGGTCAATTACCTGATTTTTTTCTTCTCTAGTCATTTCCGAATATTTTAGCCTGCTTAGATTGACTTAGCGTCGATGGCAATGCCTTTACTCATGGTAGACGACATCGAGATGCTCTTGATGTAGGTACCTTTGGCAGCCGTTGGCTTAAGTTTCACAATAGTTTGCAGGAGTTCATTAGCATTTTCAAACAACTTATCAGCGTCAAATGAAGACTTACCGATGGCTGCATGAACGATGCCATAACGATCTACTTTAAAATCAATTTTACCAGCTTTAACGTCAGATACAGCCTTGGCTACATCCATGGTTACAGTACCCGTTTTAGGGTTAGGCATCAATCCACGAGGACCTAGAATACGTCCTAGAGGACCAATTTTCCCCATTACTGAAGGCATGGTAACAATCACGTCAACGTCGGTCCAACCGCCCTTGATTTTCTCAATGTACTCATCAAGACCAGCAAAATCAGCGCCAGCGGCTTTCGCTTCTTCTTCCTTATCTGGAGTTACCAAAGCAAGCACTTTCACGTCCTTACCGGTTCCATGAGGAAGCGTTACTACACCACGTACCATTTGATTGGCTTTTCTAGGGTCAACCCCAAGACGAATCGCCAAATCAACCGTTGCGTCAAAATTGGTTGTTGTAATTTCCTTTACCAGGCCAGCAGCATCTTTCAACGAATACTTACTATTCGGATCAAGTTTGGCTGCAACTTCTTTTTGTTTTTTAGTCAACTTTGCCATGGTATATTAGTTTTTTACAGGGGCATCACCACCCTTTACGGTTAGTCCCATACTGCGAGCAGTACCGGCGATCATCAACATTGCTGAGTCTACCGTAAAGCAGTTCATGTCCTGCATTTTGTCTTCTGCAATCGTTCTGATTTGATCCCAAGAAACCTTACCCACTTTCACGCGGTTAGATTCTGAAGATCCCTTCTTCAATTTTGCAGCTTCCATCAGTTGTACAGCTGCCGGTGGAGTTTTAACCACAAAGTCAAAAGACTTGTCGCTATAAACTGTAATTACAACCGGCAGGAGTTTTCCAGCTTTTTCTTGAGTACGGGCGTTGAACTGCTTACAGAACTCCATAATGTTCACACCCTTGGCACCCAAGGCCGGACCAACAGGAGGAGATGGGTTTGCAGCGCCACCACGTACCTGTAGTTTAATTAATCCGATTACTTCTTTAGCCATTTTATTATATTGTGTTTATATTCAAGTCCTCAGGGTGGGAAGCATTGAGAAGGCACCCTGATTCTTTAAATGCGTATTAGGATACTTTTTCTACCTGCATATAGCTAAGTTCAACCGGTGTTTTACGGCCGAAGATCTTAACCATAACTTTGAGTTTCCTCTTTTCTTCGTTTATTTCTTCGATGGTACCATTAAAGGTATTGAAGGGGCCATCGATCACCTTAACGGTTTCTCCGATTACATAAGGAATATTGATTTGCTCATCGGTTTCGCTAAGCTCATCAACCTTACCTAAGATTCGGTTTACTTCCGTTTGGCGCAAAGGCATGGGTTCTCCACCTTTCGTTCCACTAAGGAAGCCAATTACACCCGGTATATTTTTAATGGTATGCTGAATCTCTCCTACTAGGGCAGCTTCAACAAGAATGTAGCCCGGAAAATAATTTCTTTCCTTGCTTACTTTCTTACCATTTCTAATTTGGTACACTTTTTCAGTTGGAACCAGAACTTGGCTTACATATTCTTCGAAGCCAAGACGAGACACTTCATTCTCGATATAAGTTTTAACCTTATTCTCCTGCCCACTTATGGCCCGAACCACATACCACTTCTTAACAATATCCGACATCCTCGAGGGGCTTTTAGAACAGATTATAGAAAAGCTTCAATAAATTTGAAAAGGCTTGATCCATACCCCAAATAATTAGAGCGATGATCAAGGAAGCCACAGCCACAATTAGGGCCGAGTTTTGCAATTCTTTCCAGGTTGGCCAGCTCACTTTGTGAACCAACTCATCATACGATTCCTGTACTACTGTTTTTAATTTAGCCATTGCTTTTTTCTGCTTGCACGGGTGGAGAGACTCGAACTCCCAGCCCCTGGTTTTGGAGACCAGTGCTCTACCAATTGAGCTACACCCGTAGACCTTATTTATCGTTGGGCAAAACCGCCCTAATCTTTACGAGGAAAGGAAAGACCGACCCAATGGCCGACTTTCCTTTATCTCGAGTAGACTATTTAAAATGGACTTAGTCCATGATTTCAGTTACCTGACCAGCACCTACGGTACGACCTCCTTCGCGGATAGCGAAACGAAGACCTTTGTTCATAGCTACAGGGGCAATCAATTCTACAGTGATGGTTAAGTTATCACCAGGCATAACCATTTCAGTTCCTTCTGGCAATACAATCTCACCGGTTACGTCAGTTGTACGTAGGTAGAATTGCGGACGGTATTTGTTATGAAATGGAGTGTGACGTCCACCTTCCTCTTTCTTCAAGATATAAACCTCAGCCTTAAACTTCTTGTGAGGAGTTACAGATCCTGGCTTACAGATTACCATACCACGACGGATATCGGTTTTCTCAATACCACGTAGAAGGATACCTACGTTATCACCAGCTTTACCCGTGTCAAGAATCTTACGGAACATCTCTACCCCAGTAATGGTTGAAGTAAGTTTCTCTTCACCCATACCGATGATATCAACACCGTCTCCAGTATTAGCAACACCAGTTTCGATACGACCCGTAGCTACGGTTCCACGACCAGTAATTGAGAATACATCCTCGATAGGCATAAGGAAAGGCTTCTCCTCATCACGCTCAGGAATCTCAATGTACTCATCAACAGCAGCCATCAAATCCATTACGGTTTGAACCCACTTGTCATCTCCGTTAAGAGCACCCAAGGCAGAACCTTGAATTACAGGAGCATTGTCTCCGTCGTACTCATAGAAAGAAAGAAGATCACGGATCTCCATCTCTACAAGCTCAAGAAGCTCTTCGTCATCTACCATATCCACTTTGTTCATGAATACAACGATGCGAGGAATACCTACCTGGCGACCAAGAAGGATGTGCTCACGAGTTTGTGGCATTGGACCATCAGTTGCAGCAACTACCAAGATAGCTCCGTCCATCTGAGCAGCACCAGTTACCATGTTCTTTACATAGTCGGCGTGACCCGGACAGTCTACGTGAGCGTAGTGACGGTTTGCTGTTTCGTACTCTACGTGTGAAGAGTTAATTGTAATTCCACGTTCTTTTTCTTCCGGAGCGTTATCGATTGAATCGAAATCACGCTTCTCACCGAAACCAGCATTAGCCAATACGTTGGTAATGGCAGCTGTTAATGTGGTTTTACCATGGTCAACGTGACCGATGGTACCGATGTTCAAGTGTGGCTTGTTCCGTTGAAACTGTTCTTTAGCCATGACTTTTCAGTTCTAGATTAATCAAATATTTATTTACTAATAAAACCGAAAGCTGTTTCAACCTCCGGAAGTTTTTACGTTCAATTTCGAGCCAACGGCGGGAATTGAACCCGCGACCTCTTCCTTACCAAGGAAGCGCTCTACCCCTGAGCTACGTCGGCGAGACCAGGTTGGAACCTCGCATCTCTGCAAGGTTCCTTTGAGCGGGAGACGGGATTCGAACCCGCGACCCTCAGCTTGGAAGGCTGATGCTCTGGCCAGCTGAGCTACTCCCGCATTTTTCCCTCCATAATTTCCATCATGAAGAGATCTGGCTACTGCACACCCTGGTCTTTCCAAAATATACAATGTGGGGAGAGCAGGATTCGAACCTGCGAAGGTAAAAACCAACAGATTTACAGTCTGTCCTCGTTGGCCGCTTGAGTATCTCCCCAATCAAAATGTAAATGAACTTAAAGGCGTTTAAACCTTTCTTTTTTCTTCTTTTAAAAAGAACCTGAGCCGGTGAAGGGACTCGAACCCCCGACCCCGAGATTACAAATCACGTGCTCTAGCCAGCTGAGCTACACCGGCAACGCTCAGTCCCTCGGTGGGCACAAAAAAATGCAGCCCGCTTTTTTAAGGGACTGCAAATGTATAAACAAAAACGCTACGTACAAACGTGGTTTGAAAAAAAATTATGCTTTCATTTTCTCTTTATGTTTTTTGAGCTGACGGCCAAGCACTTCCGAGCATTGATCCAATCCTTCTTCAAAGGTTTTGCAACGCTTTTTAACAATTAATTGGTTTCCGGGCACGTTTATTTTGACTTCCGAGATCTTATTCTCCTTCTCACTGGTATTTTCCACCCTCAAAAAGACTTCGCTCTCTACTATGCGATCAAAGAAATGATCCAACTTATCTAACTTCCTCTGTGCGAAATCTACCAAATCTTGGTCGGCATTAAAGTTTACCGACTGAAAATACATTTTCATAGGCGAATGAATTATTTAGACCCCCCCTTTGATCTTGGATGGGTCTGGTTAAACACTTTTTTTAACTGTTCTACTGAATTGTGGGTATAAACCTGAGTTGCGGACAAGTCTGCATGCCCCAATAATGACTTAATGGAAACCAAGTCAGCGCCTTTATTCAACAAATGGGTGGCAAATGAATGTCGCAGCATATGGGGACTTTTTTTAACTCGGTTAGAGACTTTTCCAAGGTATGAATTAACAAGACTGTAAACAAGCTTTGGATACAATTTTCCGCCCTTTTCAGTTCTAAACAAATGACCTGGCTCACTCCCTTGAAAAATCTCCGTCCTTTTCAAAAGGTAAGCCCTAAGCCTTTCCTCCAACCTCGATGATAACGGAACCAAGCGCACCTTATTTCGTTTCCCCTTAACCCGTATCAACTTTCTTGACCAATCTATATGCCCATCCTCCAAATTAATAAGTTCCGATTGACGCATGCCTGTTCCATACAAGGTTTCAATGATGGTCAAATTCCGAACTCCAGTAAAATCATGGGTGTGATCGACTTCATCCAAAACTGCAGCAAGCTCGTCTTCAGAAAAAACCACCGGAAGCCGTTTCTTCTGCTTAGGCCGTACTATCTTATCCATGGGGTTATCCTCCATCCCATGCCGCCTTCCTAAATACTTAAAGAAGGATTGCAAACTGGAAATTTTCCGGTTCACCGATCTGGGATCTCGGTCTTCCAATAATTGAATGATGAAGGACCGAATCATCTGGTGGTTCACCTCCGACAATTCGGTTGAGGAATATTCCCTTTCTAGAAACTCTCTAAACTGTCTTAAGTCGACCTCATAAGCCCGATAGGTCTCAGGGGAAAACCTTTTCTCGCGAAGTATATACTCTAAAAACTGCCCGCTTCCTTCTTCTATGGTCATATCTACGAAGGTAGGCAGTTAAAACAAAGAAAAAAAGGCCCCAGTGGAATTCTGGTGCCTTCTAAATATCTTGTAAACTTGACTAAGTCTATGCCTCGTCTTCGGCAGAATCTTTCTGCTGAATATAAGCCGCTTTCAATACCTCATGACGGCGTTCAACCGACTTTTTGGTAAACTGCTGACGTGAGCGCAATTCGCGGATTACTCCGGTCTTGTCAAATTTTCTCTTAAAACGCTTTAAGGCGCGTTCTATAGATTCTCCTTCCTTTACTGGTACGATAATCATTGAAGTCTTCGTTTTTGAGGGCGCAAATATAATAGAATTTTATACAATCTACTAGTCTCGCAAAATTTGTTTCGCAATTACTACTTTCTGAATTTCTGAGGTTCCTTCACCAATGGTACAAAGCTTTGAGTCTCTATAGAATTTCTCAACCGGGAATTCCTTTGTATACCCATATCCCCCGTGAATTTGCACGGCATCGGTTGATACTCGAACACATAGTTCAGAGCTATAGTATTTAGCCATAGCTGAAGTTAAGGTAACGGGTTGTTTCTTGTTTTTCAAACTGGCGGCCTTATGCAACATAAGATCGGCAGCCTCAATTTCAGTGGCCATATCAGCAAGTTTGAAAGCAATGGCCTGAAATGCAGAAATCGGTTTTCCGAATTGTTCCCGTTCTTTAGAATACTTCAATGAGGCCTCATAGGCTCCTTTTGCAATTCCAAGACTCAAAGCTCCAATTGAAATTCTTCCTCCGTCAAGTACTTTCATGGCCTGGATAAATCCTTCCCCAACTTCACCAAGAATTTGGCTTTCATGAACCCGGCAATTGTCAAAAATAAGTTCGCAAGTTTCAGAGGCTCGCATTCCCAGTTTATCTTCTTTTTTACCTGCAGTCATTCCTTCGGTGCCTTTCTCAATCACGAAGGTTGTCATTCCACGAGAATCTCCTTTTTCACCCGTCCGCACAATTACGGTAGCAATGTCTCCACTTTTTGCATGGGTAATAAAGTTCTTAGCACCATTGATCACCCAATGGTCTCCATCTTTTACCGCTGTGGTATTCATTCCTCCGGCATCAGAGCCAGTACCTACTTCAGTTAAACCCCAAGCTCCTATCCATTCGGCGGTAGCTAATTTTGGAAGCCACTTTTTCTTTTGCTCCTCATTTCCGAACTGCATAATGTGTCCGGTACAAAGTGAGTTATGGGCTGCTACAGAAAGTCCAATTGAAGGATCCACCTTCGAGATTTCCTCAATAATGGCAATGTACTCATGGTAACCAAGTCCTGCGCCACCATATGATTCGGGAACTAGAACCCCCATCATACCGAGCTCACCCAGCTTTTTAAATATCTCCACGGGGAAGGTTTGAGCCTCATCCCATTTCATAATATTGGGTCGGATGTTCTTTTCTGCAAAGTCTCTTGCGGCCTCCGCCACCATTTTCTGAGTTTCGGAAATTGAAAAATTCATGATTGATAAGATAATAAGGTGTGAATATTTTGGCTGAATGGAAGGAGCTTTTCTCTTCCACTTAAAAATTCCAGTTCAATTAGAAAGGAAAACCCAGCTATTTCCCCTCCGGCTTTTTTGGCAAGTTCGGCTGCAGCCATAGCCGTACCTCCCGTAGCAAGTAAGTCATCGTGTATTAAAACCCGTTCCCCACCTTTTAATGCATCTTTATGGATTTCTAAGATAGATGAACCATACTCCAAATCATAACTATACTGGTAAATTTGGGCCGGCAACTTCCCCTCTTTCCGAACCGGAATAAAAGGGATGTTAAGGGCTTGGGCTAAACTCATCCCAAATAAAAAGCCTCTTGACTCAATGCCTACAATTGCATCAACCTCAAAAGCTTTAACCTGGTCTTTTAAAATTTGCAAAACAGCCCTGCTTGCCTCTGGATTGGCAAGAATGGGTGTAATATCTTTAAACTGAATTCCGGGTTTCGGGAAATCAGGAATGTTACGTACTAGCCTTGAAATTTGGGGTAAGGTCATTGAAATTCTATATAAGGGGCAATTTTACCAATAATTGAGTCGTGCCACAAGACCAAGTTTTCAAGGTCTTCTAATTTCTCAAAACTTCCGTGCTGGTTTCTATATTTCACCAAATTCTGAGCAAGTTTATAATTTAGATATGGATGTTTTGCCAAATCCTGTATCTCAACGGCATTGATGTCAATTTTCCGGACCTGGGTACTGTCTAAAATGTAAAGATAAGTTTCTACCTTCTCAAATTTCTCTCGATCTAAATACTTAATCTCCATAATTTGGTTTTTGCGAATAAACCCGCCCAAATTTTCACGGTGTCTAACAATGGCCTTGGCAAAATAAGGGCCTATTCCTGGAATGGTCTTTAAGGCATTTGTATCTGCTTCATTGAGAGGTATGGGGAAATCATTACCATCATCCTCTGAGTTTTGTTCCTCTATTTTTGTAGAATCATATTCCAAAGGTGGTAATTTACCATGGTCCTCCTCTGCCGGAATGCGAATAAAGGGTTTCAGTCTAAGATAATCCTCTTTACTTAGCCCATATATTTTCTGAACGTCCTCAGAATTGTAGAAACGCCCTCCTTTAAGCCGGAAATTCATCCAAGTCTGTGCTACTTTGGGGGTAATTCCAAACTGGGTTAGGCTTAATGAATCAACCTTGTTTGGGTCAAATGATCTGAGAACTGGTTTAATTTTTTGGACTTTCCGGTTTTCCCTTTCGGGGATGGAATCTCGGATTTCTTCTGCAATCTTTAATTCTGGGTACGAAATATTTGACTCACGCCAGGAGTAAAACAGTTTAATTCCAGCGGCAAGGAGAATAAAAAGAAGGAGACCGCGTCGCTGTCCACGACTCAGCCTCCAAAATGGTTCTTTCTTCGGTTCTATTCTCTGTAGGTTTTGATTTCACCCGTTTTAACACCCTTGGTAAACCTCTTCAGGTCTTTCCGAACTTCTCGGCTCATCACATATAATCCAAACACATTCGGGAAACACATAGCAAAGATCATGGCATCGGAAAAGTCAGTTACCGCACCAAGGCTCATAGAAGCACCCAGCACAACAAAAAGACAGAATACCAATTTATAAGAAACCTCTTGCCATTTTCCATGTCCGAAAAGGAAGGTCCATGCTTTTAATCCGTAATAAGACCATGAAATCATGGTAGAGAAAGCAAAAAGGATAACAGCAATTCCGAGAATGTATCCAAACCAAGGAATCACCTGTGAGAAAGCAGCCGATGTTAATGAGATTCCGTCAAGGCCATCAGGGTTGGTATATAAACCGGTAATAATAATCACCAAGGCGGTCATGGTACAAACAACAACGGTATCAATGAATGGCTCAAGCAATGCCACAAAACCTTCAGTAATGGGTTCAGATGTTTTCACTGCAGAGTGAGCAATGGCTGCGGAACCAACCCCTGCCTCATTTGAGAATGCAGCCCGTTGAAATCCAACTATCATTACACCAATCACCCCTCCAAGAGCCGCTTTCGGAGCAAAGGCCCCGTCAATGATCAAAGAAAAGGCCGTTGGAATCTCCGTAAAGTTTCCGAAAATAATGGCCAAGGCTGCCAAAACATAAACCCCACACATGATGGGCACAATTTTATCCGTAACCTTAGCAATGCTTTTAATTCCTCCAATGATCACAATGGCTACCAAAACGGCCACAATGATTCCGAAGATGAATCTATACTCATCGAAGAATGATCCCTCTCCTCCTGTAATGTTCACAAACTGCTGGGCGGCCTGGTTTACTTGGAACATGTTTCCACCTCCAAAAGAGCCTCCAATACACATAATAGAGAAGAATCCGGCCAAGACCATACCTAGCTTACCCCAACCCTTGCCTTTTTTGGCGAGTCCACGGCTTAGGTAGTACATAGGTCCTCCTGAAATACTTCCTTCTTTATTAACCAATCTATATTTTACCCCCAGGGCACATTCTACAAATTTTGAAGACATCCCCAATAAACCCGCAAGGATCATCCAAAAGGTAGCACCGGGCCCTCCAGTAGCAATAGCAATGGCAACCCCAGCTATGTTTCCAAGACCAACCGTACCTGAAAGGGCCGCAGTCAATGCCTGAAAATGGGTTACCTCACCAACGTCGTCAGGCTTGGTGTATTTACCTTTAACAATATCGAAGGAAAGTTTGATTCCTCTAAAATTGATAAAGCCCATGTAGACGGTAAAAAACATGGCTCCTACCAAAAGCCATATAAGAACAAAAGGGAAGCTGTACTTGTAGACATCTCCCCCTTCGTTAAAAATTGATCCGGTTTTAATATGTAAGGAATTTGAGGATAAATACTCTTCAAATTCTGCTTTGGTCATCTCCTTAACCTCACCGTCTTGGTCAAACTTAACCATTTGGTCATTGCTTAAGTTTCCGTACCACTCATCTGTATAACCAGGTAGCTCACCTTTTACCCCAAGAACGATGGGATAGAAAATCACGTCGGTCACGGCAGCCGTGGCTGGCGACATGGCCTCATTGATTTTATCATCTAGGGATTGCTCCTCTTGAGCATAAAGAGGAGTAGCGAATAAACTTGCAGCGATGAATAAAGAGAATAGTTTTTTCAGACGCATATTAGGTTGTTTATTTTTCGGAAAAGGCCAAATATAAAGTTTCACAACATACTTGCACAGATTATTGCCATGCTTGCAGGTATTCTTCTACTTTTTTAAGCCCTTCCTCAAGGGGTTTTGGATGAAAATTTAGGTTTTCCTTAGCCTTATCTAGGATGAATCCTGTTTTAGGCGGCCGTTTTGCGGGTTGGTTTAGTACTTGGGTGGAAGACTTAGAAATTAGGGATTTATCTAAATTCCAGTATTCAGCAATTTTCAAAACCAATTCATAGATGGATAAGAAATCAGGTCCGGATGTGTGATAGGTTCCGGATACTTTATTTTTTGAGGAAAAAATTGATGCTTGAGCCAAATCATCCACGAAAGTGGGGGCCCGAAATTGGTCATCTATTATGCTTAAAGGCTTTTTTTGCTCGAGATTTTCTTTGGCCCACAGCACAATATTGTTTCTAGAGGCATATTTGGTAACCCCATAAACAAGTATGGTTCTTAAATGGGCAAGGCTTAATCCTTCCATTGCATTTAATGCTTTTTCCGCCTCCCATTTGCTTTGGCCATAAACGGATAAAGGATTGGGTTTATCCTCTTCAGAGTACATCCCCTTTTCTCCATCAAAAATAAAGTCTGTAGAAATGTTTACCAGATGAGCACCAGTTTCTTGGGCTGCAAGTCCAATATTAATGGATCCCTTCACATTAATGGAATGGCATTGATCTGGGTTTAATTCGCATTGATCGACGTGGGTCATTGCGGCCGCATGAATGATAGAGTCAGGCTTGAACTCATCTACTACCTTAAACACCTCTTCTTGGTCAGTAACATCTAAGATGGCATGGGGCCAAGCTGCCTTTTCTACTACAGAAGCTTTCCGGGCTGTGGTTAAAAATTCGTGTTTGGTCTTGCTCAAATACCTAACCAAGGTTTGACCCAAAAGACCGTTGGAACCGGTAATTAGAATCCTCATTAAGACTTAGGTTTAATAATGGCAAGCACTAAATACACAATAAAGGTTGTTCCCATTGAAAACAAGAACGACAAAAGAAACACCCATCTAATTCCGGTTAGGGATAATTGAAACCTCTCGGCTAGCCATTCACAGACTCCAAGTAAGCGTATGTTTTCCATAAAATTAAAGGTCAAAAACTGAGGTTCTACGATTAAAAACCAGGTATTTAAGTTTCAAAATGAAGGCCATGGCTAAATAGATAAGCAGCGGAGAACCCAAGGTGAGGCAAGAACTGTAGATGAAAAATAGGCGAATGGATGAAGATTTCATTTGAAGTTTCTCACCTAGCCAGGCGCAAACTCCAAACACTCTTATTTCAACCCCTTTACGTAGTTTCTGTATCATATTTTAACCAATGGTTCGCGATGGGGCAATTTAGGCATTTTTTAGCTTGACATCGGTTCTTGAACCAATAGATTAAGGCTTGTGAATCGGCTGCCGACTTAAGCTTCCAGTCTAAGGTTTTGAATTTGCGGGTAATGTAATTGTCTTCCGGGGGCAAAGCTGCCATCCAGTTCATGGCTCTGATTTCGAGTGCCTCATTACCCCCCAGCCTTCCATACCCAAAGAGAAATGGAATTACAGCATTGATGAAAATTCTTTGCAATATAGCCGGACCAAATTTTCGTTGCCCCTGTTTCCCCTTCCTTCCAAATCCGTGATGAACCAGCCAATAATCGCCAGCGGGTTCTTGAAAAAAGGAATAGGCATCTGACATTTTCTCAAGAAGAACCAGATCCATAAACCGATGCCCGTATTTACTTAGGATGGAAGCCCAAACCGCTATTAATACTGTTGGGAAATTCTGAGGCCTCATTTTACCCGTTTTAAAAACCTTTGAATCCATAACCTCAAGCTTCCATTTCTGAACCAGAAAATCAAAGCGCTTTTTAAGTTCCTTTTGGTAAGCATCTACTGGGGTATTCAAAAATCCGGCTTGACCGAAAAGAAGGGCCTCCATATCTAAAGGTTTACCTACTAAGGCTGAAATATGTTTGGGATTAATCAGCTCAGCCAACCACTTCATGGGTTCTTTGTTTATTGGAGCCCCAGAAGCAGAAAAAAGTTGAATCAAAAGGTAATGCCAAATGGTTTGTTCAGACCGCAGCTTAAACAAGGGTTCCGACTTTTCAACCAGGCGGGCAACCATTGCTGAATCTAGAATTTGACGTTTATAAACCAAAGGCAAATCTTCCGCAAATCCCTCGCAGGCAAGCATTCTCCTAGACCTGAACAAACGCAAGGCCTTGAGTTTAACATTGGGATCTGATTGTGATTTTAACTCAATCAAAACCATGGCCCCAGAAGGATCATAATTTAAATCATGGTCCCATACCACATGGGCTATAAGCTTATCGTAAGCGGGGTCTGATTGATGATTATGCGCGATGTAATCAGAGGTTTTCACATGCAATTCAACCTCTCCTACCCATAGGGTTTGATCAAATCTCAAACGGGCCATGGTATAATCCGGACCCGCATCTTGGTTTTCATAGCCTGGATGAATCACCGAAACGGGTTTGCCCTTTCGAGACTTTAATGATCCAGTAGTAAACATGCGATTCTTCCAAATAAAGGAAAGCAATTCTTCTTTCATGGTGGTTCATTTAATAGAACACACCCAAATACAAAAGGACTTGGATCGTTTTCGGGTGGTTCAAAATTTCCATTCTAAGGTATGGAAAAATGAAAAACCAGAAAAATTAGGTTGCCCTATATTAGGTCAAATCCCTTTAAAAGTGCTTGCATTTCTTTTTGAACCTGCTCGGCTTTGGCTTTTACTTTTTCTTGGAAATTTTCGGAATCATCTACATAAATAATCCCTCTTGACATGTTCACCAAGAGTCCACAGTCTTGATTCATTCCATTATTGGCAACTTCCTGAAGGGATCCGCCTTGAGCGCCAACCCCTGGCACCAAAAGAAAGTGATTTGGAATTATTTGACGAATGTCTTTTAACATATCGGCTTTGGTAGCACCAATCACGAACATGGTATTGGATTCATCTCCCCAAGACGAGGATGTTTCTAATACCTTCTGATAAAGCTTTTTGCCTTCAGATTTCAGGTCTAAAAATTGAAAATCAAAGGCGCCTTGATTGGAGGTAAGACCTAAGATAATGCCCCATTTTCCGGGGTATTCTAGGAAGGGTTGAACCGAGTCTTTGCCCATGTATGGGGCAATGGTAACCGAGTCAAAATCATACTGCAGGAAAAAAGTTTCGGCGTACATTCGAGCTGTATTCCCAATATCGCCACGTTTGGCATCGGCAATGGTGAAACATTCTTTCGGAATATAGTCTAGGGTTTCCCTCAGGATTTCCCAACCTTTTTCACCCATGGCTTCGTAAAAGGCCAAATTGGGCTTATAGGCCACCGCATAATCTTTGGTAGCATCAATGATGGCCTTATTAAATGCCAAAATTGGATTTGACTCCGATTTAAGGTGTTCTGGAATTTTCCTTAAATCTGAATCGAGCCCAACACAAAGGAATGACCCTTTTTTCTTGATTTCATGAATTAAGTCTTCCCGGGTCATTACTCATCTCCTGATTTAAGTTTCTCAGCGTTTTCAGCTACTTGAAGCTCCTCAATAATTTTTCCAATATCCCCATTCATTACATCTGAAAGGTTGTAAAGGGTAAGGTTAATTCTATGGTCGGTTACCCTTCCTTGAGGATAATTATAGGTTCTAATTTTAGCAGATCGGTCGCCTGTAGCCACCATAGATTTCCTTTTTCCGGCCTCAGCCTCGTTTCGTTTGGCAAGTTCAATTTCAAAAATCCTTGATCTTAACACTTTAAGTGCCTTTTCGTAATTCTTGATTTGGCTTTTTTGATCTTGACATTGGGCCACAATTCCGGTAGGAATATGGGTTAGCCTTACGGCGGAATAGGTTGTATTCACCGATTGTCCTCCAGGTCCGCTTGAACAATAGGTATCCTTACGAATGTCTTTTTCATGGATTTCCACATCAAACTCTTCAGCCTCTGGAAGCACTACCACGGAAGCCGCCGAAGTATGCACCCTTCCCTGGGTTTCGGTTTGTGGAACCCTTTGTACCCGGTGAACTCCGGATTCATATTTCAGAGTTCCGTACACATCCTCACCTGAAATATTAAAAACAACCTCCTTAAATCCACCGGCGGTTCCTTCGTTTTCATCCACCAGCTCTATTCTCCAGCCTTTGCTTTCAACGTAGCGGGTATACATTCTAAAAAGGTCACCTGCAAAAATACTGGCTTCATCCCCACCCGTTCCGGCACGAATTTCCATCACGGCGTTCTTGGAGTCTTCCGGATCTTTTGGAATTAAAAGGTATTTAATCTCCTCTTCCAGTTTTTCTTTTTCTTCTTGGAATTCAGAAAGTTCAGCTTTTGCCATTTCCAACATCTCCTGATCATCTTCTTCAGCCAACATTTCCTGGGCTGTTTCAATATTGCTGATCAGGTTTTTATACGATTTATAAGCCTTCATAATCGGCCCCAAATCTTTGTACTCTTTGGTAAGCTGAACATATTTTCGTTGATCGGCAATCACATCCGGATCAATGATTTGTTGGCTTACATCATCGTAGCGTACCTTTATTGCTTCTAGTTTTTCTACTAAATTCATGAATTGTAAATAAAGGTTCCGTTTTCAGACTGGATGGTAACTTGTTTTTTATCCGAAGATTCTACTCTACCCACGATTTGAGCCTCTACCCCAAAGGATTTAGAAATCTCAATGATTTCATCGGCATGTTCCGGAGAAATATAAATCTCGAATCGGTGCCCCATATTAAACACTCTGTACATTTCCTCCCAAGAAGTACCGCTTTCCTCTTGAATCATTTTGAAAAGCTCAGGAGTTGGGAAAAGGTTGTCTTTTACCACATGAACATCCTCAATAAAATGAAGCACTTTGGTTTGAGCTCCACCACTGCAATGAACCATTCCATGGATATTGGATCTATGGGCGTCTAATACTTTTTTAATGATGGGAGCATAGGTTCTGGTGGGCGAAAGCACAAGCTTCCCAGCATCAACCGGAACATTGGGAACCGGATCCGTAAGGTTTTTGGAGCCTGAATAAATTAGGTCCTTCGGAACATCAGGATCAAAGGATTCCGGGTATTTATTCCCTATTTCCCCTCCGAAAACATCATGCCTTGCAGAGGTTAGCCCATTGCTTCCCATACCTCCATTGTAAATGGATTCAAAATTGGCCTTTCCGTCCGAAGCCAAGCCAATAATTACATCACCTTCTTGGATGGTATGGTTTGAAACGACTTTTTCTCTTGGCATACGGCATACAACTGTAGAATCTACAATAATGGTCCTGACCAGGTCTCCAACATCGGCGGTTTCACCCCCTGTGGAATAAGCTTCAATCCCGTTTTCGCGCAAATCAGCAAGAACCTCTTCAGTACCTTGTATAATTTCTGCAATCACCTCACCCGGAATTTTATGTTTGTTTCTACCAATGGTGGATGAAACCAGGATGGGGCCGGTAGCTCCTACACAAAGCAAGTCATCAATGTTCATGATTAAGGCATCCTGGGCAATCCCTTTCCATACCGAAATATCCCCTGTTTCCTTCCAATAAAGGTAGGCAAGAGAGGATTTGGTTCCAGCCCCATCTGCGTGCATTACCACGCAATGGTCTTCAGAACCCGTTAGGTAATCAGGAATGATTTTACAAAATGCTTTAGGAAAAAGGCCCTTGTCAATATTGGCAATGGCTTTATGAACATCTTCTTTTCCGGCGGATACACCGCGTTGATTGTATCTAGCTTCTTGACTCATAGGATATGAATAAAAAAAGCATCCCGACATTTTGGGTCAGGACGCTTTTGCAAAGGTAAGGAAGGAAGGCTATTCTTCGCCTTCGTCTTCTGTATTATTTTCTTCATTCCCTTCATCCTCCGGGGTCTCCTCTTCAGGTTTTTCTTCCGGAGCGGAAGATTTCGGGGTAAACTTTCTTTCTAAAACTTTAAAGTCTGTTCTACGGTTAAATTGGTGAGCAATTTCTTGCTCTTCGGTTGAAGACAAGCCTCTAATAAAACCTTCGTCGAACTTGGTTCCTTCTTTGAAGCCTGACTCATCTTTCTCTAAGACAAAAGGCTCTTTTTCACCCATTCCGATCGGAATCAATCGAGTAGAGTCAATTCCTTTTGAGATTAGGTAGTCAACACAAGATTGTGCCCGAGCTCTAGATAATTTAAGGTTCTGTGCGTCAGTTCCACGGAAGTCAGTATGAGACCGAAGCTCAATAATCACCTCTGGATTATCTTCAAGCACTTCAACCAAACCATCAAGGGCGTCTTTTGCTTCCAATCTTAATTCGGCAGAAGCCAAGTCATACTCAATTTTCGGAAGTACGATGGGCTTACGAATTGGATCAATTTCTTTGTTATGAACCAATCGGTGTAAAAATCCATCATCAACCCTTTCAAAGGCCTCAAGCGGAACAGCTACCGTTGAAACCTGTCCAGACTTGGTTAGGTATTCGTCTCTTCCGAAGGAAATGGTGTAGGTTACATCTTCATTCAATTGCTTTTGTTCAAAGAAGTACTCCCCCTTGTCGTCTGATTTAACGGTAACTGTGGTTCCGTCGTCACCAACAAGTTTCACATCAACATTAGGAACACTTTGTCCGGTTTTCGCATCGGTAACAACTCCCTCAAGGGTAAATCTTAACGGCAATAGGGTTACCTGGTAAATATCATCTCCCCCTCTTCCTCCTTTGCGGTTGGAGGTTAGGAAACCATTAGCAACTTCATCCTCAGCCCAAACAAGGCCAAAATCATCTGCAGAAGAATTGATTGGAAACTGAAGGTTAACAGGATCTCCAAAGCTTCCATTCTCACCGATTGTAGCACTAAAAATATCTAAGCCACCCATTCCAGGAAGTCCGTTAGAAGCAAAATAGAGCATTCCATTTTCATGCACAAAGGGGAACATTTCATCGCCTTCGGTATTAATGGTAGGACCTAAGTTTTGAGGAGCTGACCAAGATCTCTCTCTACGGTCATAAGTAGACATATAGAGGTCATTTCCTCCAAAGCCGCCTTCAAGGTTAGCTGCAAAATAAAGCACCTTATCATCTGGAGACATGGCTGGATGCCCAATGGTGGTTCCGGAATCTTGTGGAATGTTCAATACTTCGGGGTCTGCAAAACCAGAACCTCTTTTACGGGCCATATAAATGCTACAACCCATGGTCTTTTTCTTAACCTTATCACAGCGGGTGAAATACATCATATTGTACCGCTTATTAAAGGTAACTGCACCTTCATTATAAGGGGAGTTGATTACCTCCGCCACGGGCACAGGTGAGGTCCAGGTAACAGGCCCCTCTCTTCCTCTTCTTCCTCTCCGCTTCCGATCTACCGATGTAACAAAAACATCTGTAAAGGACTCACCGGTCCAGCCGTCAGTTTCTCTACCATTAGACTCTTCTCTAGAGGATGTAAAATAAAGCTCTGTAAAATCTCTTTTCCCGAAGGCGGGGGAGAAATCGTTGTTTCTACTATTGATAACCGAGAAATTGTCAACGGTATACCGGCTAGGTTGGTTCATCCACTCCTTGGCCATTTTACATTGATCAATACCCTCTTCCCCTCTGGGGTCACTGGGTACGGCTTGTTTATAATTGCTGTATTCTTCAATAGCATCCTCATACTCACCTTGGCGCTTATACATATCAGCAAGGTAAAGGGTTGCAATGGGGTCTTCATACCTCATTCGAACAGCCCGTTTAAAATAATTAGCTGCTTGACGGGGGTCACCCATATTCTTGTAAGACTCACCTATTCTGAAGTTAATCCAGGCTTTGGTTTGCCTTGATTTCTCTTTGGAATAGGCTTTTTTGTAAAGTTCTGTGGCAACGTAGAACTCATTTGCTTCAAAAGCTTCGTTGGCTGACTCAGTAAATTTATTTTGAGCCAGGGCGGAAGCGCTGATAAACAACGAAATAATGCTTAAAAGCGCTAGTCTGCAAATCTTCATATATGAGGCGATTGTTAGATTTATGCGTGCACGCTAAAGTAGCTAAATTCTGATAAAAAAAAAGCCCCATGGCTGGGGCTTTATATGATTCTTGATAGAAAAACTATCGAGTAAAGAGCAATTCACGGTATTTAGGAAGAGGCCAAAGCTCATCATCAACCATCAACTCTAATTTATCAACATGGTATCGAATTTCCTCAAAGAAAGGCCTAACCTCTTGAAAATAAGCCATTGCCTTTTCCTTGGCTTCTTCAATTTTATTGGCCTGTTTACGAGCCTCAATCATTTCATCTACCTTGGTTTTAATGACTTCAACATGCTCTGCAATGGTGTCAATTAATTCCAGTTGAACCTTTGATCTTTTTTTGAAATCGTCTCCAAAAACTTGTTTCAAACCGCTTACATTTTCAACCAAACGGTTCATATAATTCAAGGCCGTTGGAAGCACATGATTTCGGGCTAAATCGCCAAGTACTCTAGACTCAATTTGAAGCCTCATCAAGTACTCTTCAAGGTTCACCTCACTTCTGGCTTCAACCTCAATTTTGTTCATCACATTGGCTTTTTCAAAAACTTCACAAGCCTGTTCTGAGCCAAAATCTAGGAGAGCTTCAACGGTATTGGTTTTATTGGTCAACCCTCTTGAAACAGCTTCTTTTACCCAGTTGTCGCTGTATCCATCACCCTCGAAACGAATTTTCTTGGAAGAAGCAATGTAATCACGAAGTACATTAAAGATGGCAACATCTTTTTTCATGCCTTCCTTGATTTTTGCATCAACAGCAATTTTAAATTCTTTCAACTGATTGGCCATGATTGAATTGATCACAGTCATTGCAATGGCACAGTTGGCAGAAGAACCTACTGCCCGGAATTCAAATTTATTCCCGGTAAAGGCAAAAGGAGAGGTCCGGTTTCTGTCGGTGTTGTCAAGAAGAATTTCAGGAATCTTTCCTACAACATTTAATTTCAGTTCCGTTTTTTCTTCAGGACTCATTTTACCCTTGCTTACTTTTTCAAGTTCATCAAGCACCGAGGTAAGTTGAGATCCAATAAATACAGAAATAATTGACGGAGGTGCTTCATTAGCCCCTAGTCTATGCTCGTTACCTGCAGAAACAATGGCTGCACGAAGTAGGTCAGCATGATCATGAACTGCTTTAATTGTGTTCACGAAGAAGGTTAAAAACTGAAGGTTGCTTTTTGGTGTTTTCCCAGGACTAAGAAGGTTTACTCCCGTATCCGTAGCCAAGGACCAGTTGTTGTGCTTTCCTGAACCATTTACACCTGCATATGGCTTTTCATGCAAAAGGGCACGGAAATCATGCTTTCTGGCAATTTTCTCAATAAGGTCTTTGTACAAAGTGTTGTGGTCAACTGCAAGATTGGCCTCTTCAAAAACCGGAGCAGCTTCAAACTGGTTAGGAGCAACCTCATTGTGACGAGTCTTAACAGGTATTCCTAGCTTAATCGACTCAATCTCTAATTCTCTAATGAAGGCCATTGCCCTTTCGGGGATGGAGCCAAAATAATGATCGTCCAACTGCTGTCCTCTTGCAGGAGCATGACCGAAAAGAGTTCTTCCACACTGAACCAAGTCAGGTCTGGCGTTGAAAAGGGCTGAATCAACTAAGAAATACTCTTGTTCCCAACCAAGGGTTGCCGCTACCTTTTTAACCTTTCGGTCAAAATACTGGCAAACCTCAGTGGCAGCCTCGTCGATGCTATTCAAAGCTCTTAACAAAGGCACTTTGGTATCAAGGGCTTCACCCGTATAGGAAACAAAAACGGAAGGAATGCAAAGGGTAGACCCAATGATAAAAGCCGGAGATGTTGGATCCCAAGCAGTATATCCCCGAGCTTCAAAGGTATTCCGGATTCCCCCACTAGGGAATGAAGAAGCATCTGGCTCTTGCTGAACCAATTGTCCACCATCAAAACGGTCGATGGCCGTACCATCTAGTGATGGAGAGAAAAATGCATCGTGTTTCTCAGCGGTAGCTCCGGTTAAGGGCTGAAACCAGTGAGTATAATGGGTTACCCCACGTTCAGAGGCCCAAGAACGCATGGCTGATGCAACCTGGTCTGCAATTCTTCGGTCAATTTTCGCCCCACGATTGATGGCTTCCTTAAGTTGCTTGTAAGCTTCCTCTGGAAGGTACTCAGACATGGCCTTCAAATTGAAAACGGATTCACCGAAATACTCAGAAAGTCTTTTTTCTGGTTCTTGGATTTGGATTGGCTTGCGAGAAAGTGTTTCTCCTAAAGCCGTAAATCGTATACTGCCCATAATTTTTTAAAAATATTTCCGACAAAGGTAAAAAATTGAGGGGTCGAAACTGAAAAAAACAAAAAAATTAACGAGAACCCCCGTTAAAATTAACACACCTCACCTTAATTTACTTTTTTTAGCTTCCTGTGAAAAGGGAAACAATATAGACGGCATAGCCCATTAGGATTAATGCCGCAATGAGTCGGTTCGACCAGAATGACTTCCCGAAAAGGGATAAAAGAAAAAGTCCAGCAACCGCTCCAAGCATAACCCAAAGGTCAAACCCTAAAATGCCTTGATCCTGAACTTGAATTGGATGAATAATAGCGGTTAATCCTAAAACGGAAAGCACATTAAAAATGTTTGAGCCGATTAAGTTCCCAACGCTTAAGCTTCCTTCTTTTTTACTGGCAGCAATGATGGAAGCAACCAATTCAGGAATACTTGTGCCCACGGAAACCATGGTTAGGGAGATTACTCGTTCAGAAATTCCGAGGTTTCTTGAAAGGCCAACGGCTCCTTGAATCAAGCCTTCAGATCCAAAATAAAGGGCTATCCCCCCCAATCCTAAAGCCAATAAGCTTTTCCAAAGTGGGTCTTGCTCATGGCCCTCCCCTACGGATTCGGCTTTACCCTCCTTACGCTCTCCCCTAATCAAATAAAAAATATAGGCAATCAATCCGGTAAAAAGTAGAACCCCTGCCGTTCTAGAAATTCCGTTATCTAGGAATAGAACCAGGGTTAGAGCAATGGAGGTTAAAAGCACCGCAAATACATCGATTTTAACTTTTTTCCACTCAAGATGAATCCCGAAAAGGGTAATGACCATGGCTAATACCAGGGCAATGTTAGCAATGTTAGACCCTATTACATTTCCTAAACTTATGTCAGGATGCCCATCGATGGCGGCAAAAAGGGAAACCACTAGTTCAGGAGCGGAGGTAGCAAAAGACACCACCGTTAAACCCACGATCCATCTGGAAATATTCAACCTCAAGGCAAGGGCTACTGCTCCATTCACCAATCGATCGCCTCCAAAGATTAAAAGCAAGATTCCACCGACAAGGAAAGCTAGGTTCATGAATTGCCCTTATTTGGTTTTTCTGTAGAATCGGTTTGACTTGAATCTTCCTCCTTTTTTTCTTCCTTGGTTTGCTCTGGAGTTTCCTTTGGATCTGTTGATTCTACCTTTGGGGTATTCCTAGGTTTCGGCTTTCGGGGCTGCGACATTTCGTCTTGAAGAAATTCAGTTTCTACCGATTTTTTGATTTGATCGCCCACCGATTTAAATCCTGAACCGGCATCGTCTACAACCCTTTTGATTTGTGACCCAGCCTTGTCAAGGCCAGACCCACTTGATTGGATTTCACGTTTTAGTTCATCGGAGACGTTACGGATCTCTTTCATCCCCTTCCCGAGCCCTCTAGCGATTTCAGGAATTCTTTTTGAGCCAAAAAACATCACCACAATCAAAAGGATGATAACTATTTCGCCTCCGCCCAAAAACAATAATGGATTCATGAAAAGAATTTGGTGCAAAAATACGGGTTGAAGATTAGAAATTAGGCATGCCCAAGAAAATATACAGGCTATAAATAAGAAAGGCCACCCTAAGGCAGCCTTTCGAAACGATATAAACTAAGGTTTACTTCTTGGTCTTGGCCTCCTCTAGTTTTTTAGAAGAGTCAAACATAATTGGAGTTGCAATAAATACCGAGCTATAGGTACCTACAATTACACCAACCATAAGGGCAAACATAAACCCTCTAATCACCTCGCCTCCAAAGATGAAAATCACCAAGAGTACAAATAAGGTGGTAAGAGAGGTATTTAAGGTACGACTCAAGGTTGAGTTCAAAGAGGTATTAACAACCTCCATATACCCTTTTTTCTTATTCAGGTTTAGGTTTTCACGAATACGGTCAAACACAACAACAGTATCATTCAATGAGTAACCAATCACGGTTAAGATGGCCGCAATAAAGGCTTGGTCAATCTCAAGGCTAAACGGCATAAACTTGTAAAGCAAAGAGAACATTGAAAGTACAATCAATACATCGTGGAAGACAGCAGCAACTGCTCCTAAACTAAATTGCCATTTACGGAAACGCAATAAGATGTACACGAAAATGATTACCAATGAGAACAATAAGGCCCAGAATGCATCTTTCTTAATGTCATCTGCAATGGTTGGACCTACTTGGGTAGAATACATGATTCCCAAGTCTTTGTTCTGGTTATCCGTAATGAATTCCTCGAAGCTTACTTCTTGACCAAAGAATGGCTTAGATCCTTCGAAGATTTTTTCTTGGATCGCCAAATCAACATCGGCTCCTTCCTCATCAATTCTGTATTTGGTGGTGATCCGAACCTGGTTGTCAGAACCTGAAGTTTTAACTTCTGGGTAAAGAGCAATTCCATCTTGATCAACCAAAACATCACCAAGGCTATTTCTTAAATCAACCGTGCTTACTGCTTGGTCAAAACGAACCTTGTAGCTTCTACCCCCAGTAAAGTCAACCCCTTGATTTAGTCCAACGGTAAACAAAGAGCCAAGGCCTACAAGGATGATAATACCTGAAATAACATAAGCTGTTTTCCTTTTTTGAAGGAAGGAAATGTTCACATTACTAAGGGTTCCTGCAGTAAGAGCGGTAGAAAATTTAATTTCCTTTTTCTTGTCGAGCCTAGCTTCAAAAATCAGACGAGTGATGAAGATGGCTGCAAAAAGAGAGGTTAGGATACCCACAATAAGGGTGGTAGCGAAACCACGGATGGGTCCGGTTCCAAATACATAAAGAACAATACCGGTTAATAGGGTTGTAACGTTGGCATCGATGATGGAAGAATAAGCATTCTTATATCCATCGGTAACAGCCAATCGAATTCCTTTACCCGCTCGAGTTTCTTCCCGAATACGTTCATATATAAGCACATTGGCATCCACTGCCATACCTATGGTTAAAACAATACCTGCAATTCCTGGAAGGGTTAACACGGCTCCAAAGGAAGCAAGTACACCGAAGATGAAAAGCATGTTCACCAAAAGGGCCACGTTTGAGGCAATACCTGCATGATTGTAATAGAAAATCATGTAAAGCAATACCACAATTAGGGCGATGGCGAAAGAGGTAACCCCAGCCTGAATTGCTTCTTGACCAAGGGATGGTCCTACCACCTCAGATTGAAGAATCTTAGCAGGTGCAGGAAGCTTACCGGTTTTTAGAATATTGGAAAGGTCATTGGTTTCTGCAACCGTAAAGTCACCTGAAATTTCAGTTTTTCCATTTGGAATAACTCCGTTTACACGTGGAGCAGAATACACATAATTATCAAGTACAACAGCCACACTTCGTTTGGGCTCTACTTCCGATGCTTGAGCGGTCATCTTTTTCCAAACCTGAGTACCCGCAGCATCCATGGTCATATTAACTACTGGGCGACCAAGTTGATCGAATCCTGCGGAAGCATCAGCAACCATGTCTCCTTCCAATCTAGCCTCACCTTCACGGTTTGACTTGATGGCGTAAAGGCCTAACAAGGTTTCATTGTCATCGATGGGTTTTGCGCCCCAAAGGAATTTCGCATACTTTAGTTGAGCTGGAAGCAGCTTTTGAACCTCAGGATGGTTGATGTATTCATTTACCTTGGCCGTATCCTTAATTAAGGCATATCCAACCAAAGGTCCCTCCCCAAAACGTTGTCCATCTTGAGTGGTATTCATCAAGAATACCTCAAATAAAGGATTAAACTGGTTCAGAAGGTCTTGAGCTGTATCATTGGCCAGGCTATCAACACCTAAAGAGTCTAATCCGTTTGATGCATTTCCTAGGGTGTCATTATTGCCACTTAGAAGATCATCAATGGCTGAATCTTCACCATCCTCCTCCGAATCGGTAGGAGTTTGATTCGAATTCTCTTTAGGATTATCAATTAAGCTGCGAAGCTTTTCGTTGGCTTGAATGAAAAATCCGCCCACTTCCGAAACCTCATAGGTGTCCCAGAACTCAAGTTTAGCCGTAGACTGAAGAATTCTTTTAACACGATCTGGGTCTTTAACCCCGGGCAGTTCAACTAAAATTCTACCATTTTCAAGCGGTTGAATATTGGGCTGAACCACACCAAATTTATCAATACGAGCTCTTAGAACCGTGTAAACACGCTCAACGGCGCCATCGGCTTCCTCTCGAATAACTTTGATAACTTCTTCATCGGTGGTTCCAATGTTGATTTTTTCACGAAGGTCTCTAGTACCAAAAATGGTAGGAGAGCTAAGCTGAACCGGATTCGACTCCTCAGAATTAACACGTTGGAATTCTTCGTAAAACAGGTCTACGAAATTATCTTGTGAATTCTTTTGACGATTGATTGCCGCATCCATGGCTTTGTTAAAAACCGGATCTTTTGAGTCGTTGGAAAGGGCGTAAATAATGTCTGGAACAGAAACTTCCAGAATTACATTCATACCTCCCTTAAGGTCAAGACCTAAGTTGAGCTCTCGGCTTTTACAATCATTATAAGAGTATTCTACTACTCCAAGATTGTAAACCGTTTGAGCGGCCATAGAATCTAAATACGCACGTTCTTTTACTGGGTCGCCATTGGCATAGTCAGCTGCATCGCTTTCTACATTGCGAACAACCCAAGTGAAGGAAAGTTGGTACAAACACACCAATCCGAAGACGATGGCAAAAAATCGGATAACCCCTTTATTTTGCATGGGTACTAAATATTTTTATCGATAAAATTTGAACGCGCAAATATATAGGTTCGCCTTTGATTTGCCAATATTGATTTTAAGGCCGTGGAAGATAAAAACACAACGGGTTTTCATACCTTTGAAGCTTCCTCTTATAATTTGTTTATGAAGACATTAGCTCTAGCATTTATTATCCTTCTAAGTCTTGGTTCTCAAGCACAAAAGCCCAATTACTATTTTCAACAAACGGATACCGTACCCGTATTTCGGCAAGGAGATCAGCTTGAAAACCCTTGGGCCGGAGGAACCAACAATGCTCAGTTCAATCATATTGACCTAAATCAAGACCAGGTTCTAGATCTTCTTGTTTTTGACCGAGATGGGTATAGACTCATGCCCTTCTTGCACACCGGAAACCCCGGAGACCAAAAATGGAAGTACGCCCCTGAATACATTAAAGACTTCCCAGAATTCAGAGAGTGGATGGTAACGGTAGACTATAACAACGACGGGAAAATGGACATTTTCACTCATGCTTCCGCCGGAATCATTGTTTTCCTGAACGAAAGTCAACCTGGGTCAGGACTAAAGTTCACCAAGGTAACTCCTGGCCTTTTGAACACCAATTATGGGTCACCCAACGACATCAACCTTTACGTTTCTTCTGTAGACATTCCGGCCATTGCTGACATTGATAATGATGGAGACATTGATATTTTAACCTTTGGGATTTTAGGCGGATATGTTGAATACCACCAAAACCAAAGCATGGAGAATTATGGAGTTCCGGATAGCTTGGATTTCCAAATGGTTGATGGTTGTTTCGGAGACTTCATCGAAGACTTTTCTACCAATAACGTTAGCCTTGATACCTGCGTAAACAATGATACCTGCACGGCCATGCAACGAGATTACCCTTTAACCGGTACAGCTGAATCAGGAGGGGGCGCCCATGCAGGTTCAACCATTTTGGCCACTGACCTTGACGGGGATCAAGACATGGAATTAATCCTAGGTGATATTTCTTTTGACAACCTCATTAAATTGAACAATGGGGGTTGTCCCGAATACGCTGACATGGATGCAGTGGAGGAAGATTTCCCCCAATCTGATGTAGAAGTTCATATTCCCATCTTCCCGGCTGCCTATCGTGTTGATGTGAATCGAGATGGGATCCGTGACCTGGTAGTTGCACCCAATGCCACCAACATTTCACTGAATTACAATTGCAATTGGCTTTATCTCAACTCTGGAACGGATCAAGTTCCTGTATTTTCAAGATCTCAAACCGACTTTTTACAAGACGGAATGATTGAACATGGTTCAAGGGTGGTTCCTGTTATGGCTGACCTTAGCGGGGATGGGCTTCCTGACCTGATCATCGGAAATTATGGGTATTATCAAACCAGTGGAAATTATACTTCTCAACTAGCTTACTATAAGAATACTGGAACCCTAACTCAACCTGAATTCACCTATGTTACGGATGATTTGGGTGGCCTTAGTCAGATTACAGCCTTCCCTTTCTCCCTTCATCCCGCTTTAGCGGATTTAGACAATGATCAAGACTTAGATATGATTATTGGAGATTCGGATGGAAAACTTCACCGTTTCGAGAATACAGGCTCAGGGTCTAACCCAAACTTTGTTTTAACCGAACCTAACATGGGCGGAATCGATGTGGGGTCTGCAGCTAGCCCGGTGCTTTATGATTTTGGAAACGGGGTTTTTGATTTGGTGGTTGGAGATCGGAATGGAAACTTGCATTACATTCCAAACAATGGAAGTATCAATAGCCCTTCCTTTACCTCGGTTACCAATTCAAATTTCGGTAACGTGAATGTGATTTCACCCGTTTTTAGTGTAGGCCATGCCGTTCCAAACTTTGTTGAGATCAATGGAAGCACAGTTCTTTTCATCGGAAATTTCGATGGACAGGTTTTTACCTTCACAGATATAGACAACAATTTAAGCGGAAGTTTTAAGGCTCAAGACACCCTCTTTGATGGAAAAACAAATGGGGGTTACTCGGCTCCTTTTGCCATTGACCTAAACCAAGATGGATGGGTTGAATTAATTTTAGGAAACAAAACCGGTGGGCTTGAATTCTTTACCGGTCTTGACACCAATAAGATTGGCCTTGTAGAAAACCTCCAAAGTTTTGATTTTTCAGTATTCCCAAATCCTGCTTCCTCTGAGGTTCAAATTCAAACCTCAAGCTACCAATCAGGGTTTCTAAGCGTAAGAGGTATTGATGGTCGGGCTCTTAAGTCCTTACCCTTCCAAGGCTTTGAAGTAAACCTTAACCTGATTGATTTCCCTAAAGGGATTTACCTGATTGAGCTTGAAACTCAAGAAGGCAGATCGGTTCAAAAACTTGTGATCCAATAAGGCTTCCCGACCACATTGTTTTTTACGACGGAGTTTGTAGGCTCTGCAACTGGGCTGTGCACCTAATTTTAAGGCTTGATAAAAAGGGTGTTATACATTTTTGCGCCCTTCAAGACGCCAATCGCTTGAACCTGCCCTTCGATCTTGAACCTTATCAGTCAGAGGAGGATTATCAAACCCTTATATTTTACTCGAAAGGGGAAATCTACACAGCCTCAGATGCTTTTATTGAAGCAGGAAAAAGGATGGGTGGAATCTATAAAATGGCTTATGTATTCAAAGTAATCCCGAAAGTCCTTCGCGATAAGCTCTATTATTTCATTGCCAAGAACCGCTACCGATGGTTTGGGAAGCACGATGCTTGTCCGATGGTGCCAAAAAAATGGAGGGAGCGATTTTTAGAACCATAAAAAAAGCGACCCGAAGGCCGCTTTTCAATATTTGATTAACCGGAAAGGCTTATTTCACCAATTCCATTTTGTCTAGAACTTCCATTACTTCACGAACGTGAACCGCTGAATTTTCAAGAAGGGTCTTTTCTTCGTTGTTCAGGTCAAGTTCAATGATTTTCTCAATCCCTTTAGAGCCTAATTGTACAGGAACTCCTAAGTAAATGTCTGACATACCGTACTCACCGGTAAGCCATGCACAACAAGGGAAAATTCTCTTTTGATCGCGAACAATAGCTTCTACCATTTGAGCAGCTGCAGCTCCTGGTGCATACCAAGCAGAGGTTCCCATTAGGTTAACCAGTTCACCGCCACCTTTTTTAGTACGCTCAACAATGGCATCCAACTCAGACTCCTCAATCATTTCCGTTACAGGAATACCAGCAACTGTGGTATATCTTGGAAGTGGAACCATGGTATCTCCATGACCTCCCATGAGTACCGCCTGAATATCTTTAGGAGAAACATCTAAGGCTTCAGCCAAGAATGCTCTATACCTGGCCGTATCAAGAATACCTGCCATTCCAAATACACGCTTTGAATCTATCTTTGCGGTAAGGAAAGCGCAATAGGTCATTACATCTAGTGGGTTTGAAACCACAATAATGATTGCGTTTGGAGAATATTCAATTACGTTTTCAGTAACCGACTTTACGATGCCAGCATTGGTGGCGATCAAATCGTCACGGCTCATCCCAGGTTTTCTTGGTAAACCAGAAGTGATCACAACCACATCAGAACCAGCGGTTGCAGCATAATCGTTGGTTACACCTTTAACCCGGCTATCATAAAGGTTAATGGGGGCAGTTTGCCACATGTCTAAGGCCTTCCCTTCAGCAACTCCATCCTTAATGTCTAATAAAACAACTTCGTTGGCTAATTCTTTATGGGCCACAACATTGGCGCAAGTTGCACCTACATTACCGGCACCGATTACGGTTACTTTCATCTGAGTTTATTTTAAATTATTGATTATCTCTGATTTTGGGCTGGCAAATTTAAGAATTCCCAGCGCATCTTCACAGCCTAAGAAGGAATTTGAAAGGGAACCCTCTAGTCTTCATTGATTTTGTACCTTTACACATCGTTTGCCAATATGAAGAATACACTTCTTTTAAGCCTATTTTTTTTCCTTTCCCAATCAATTTTTGCTCAAGTACCTACAGAGCAGGATTGTTTGGGAGCTATTCCGGTATGCCAGGATATTTACAACCAGCAAAACTCTTATCAAGGAGAAGGAAACTACCCCAACGAAATCAACGGTGCTAATTCTTGTTTAGGCTCTGGAGAAGAAAACGATGTTTGGTATACCTTTACTGTACAAACAGGCGGGTTGCTTTGTTTCACCATTTCGCCAAACAACGGGGCGGATGATTATGATTGGGCGGTTTATGATTTGACAAATGCCGACTGTCAGGATATTTATAGCGACCCAAGCTTAGAGGTATCTTGTAACTATGATTTGACGCCCGGACCTACTGGGGCCAATGGAAATGCAGGAGGACAAAACGAACCTTGTATTCCGGTAGCAGCTGGAGAAACCTTCGTGCTCAACGTAAGTAATTTCTCGGGTTCAAATTTTGGGTACACCCTTGATTTCTCAGCCTCCTCAGCCCAGATTTTTGACCCGAACCCTCCGGCAATTCAAGGCTTGGCCCTAAACAGCAATCCCAAATGCGGTGACAACACCCTTTCCTTCTCATTCAATGAAGACGTACTTTGTAATACCGTAGATTTAGCCGATTTCCAGATTACGGGTCCAGGAGGGCCCTATACATTAACCAGTATAACCGGAGCCAATTGCGCAGCGGGGGCTAATGCGGAAGACGACTTCACCATTACTTTCACCCCAGTTATTCAAAGTACCGGGGTTTTTCAACTTAAGCTGGTTGGAGGAAGTGGTTTTGTAGAAGATCAATGTGGTAATGTGGCTGTGCCTGGGTCAGTAAGCTTCTTGGTTGACCCGATGAATGTTACCCTAGTAGCCAATCCTCCAACCTGCCCAGGTGGGACCAATGGAACCATTCAAGGAAACCCTAGTGGAGGAACACCTCCCTTTGATTTTACTTGGGAAGACGCCAATGGAAACATCATTCGTACCAAAACAGGGGTGAATTCAGACCAAATTCAAAATTTACCCGCTGGAAATTATACGGTAACCATTAATCAAGGTTGTGCTACGGCAAGTGTAAACCTCCAAAATCCTCCTCCCTTCTCGGCCAATCCGAATATTCAAAACGACGATTGCAATAAATGTGTTGGAAGCATTAACACCAATGTTTCAGGAGGAACCTCCCCTTTTTCTTACCAGTGGAACGACGGAAACTCTAACCCCAACAGGTCGAACCTTTGCGCGGGTAATTATAATGTCACCGTAACGGATGCGAATGGATGTGATACCACCATGTATTTCACCCTTATAAATCAGAATCAACCCTTTCCTGACGCAGGCCCTGACGACCAAGTTTGCGGATTAACTTATAACCTCCAGGCAAGTCTTTCTGGGGGTACAGGACAATGGTTCTCATCCATTCCGGGAGTGGTTTTCTCAAATGTCTCAGACCCAAATGCCACGGTTACCGTTCCTTTTTCAGGAACCTTTGTATTAGACTGGACTGAGTCTATCAATGGCTGTTCGGTAACTGACCAGGTTACCATAACCCTTTTTGAAAATCCAGATGCTGACGCGGGACAAGATTCAGATATTTGCCAGCTATATTATCAAATGCTAGCCAACCCAAGTGTTGGACAAGGAACATGGACGGCCTTGACCCCGGGGGTAGCATTCACAAACCCCAATGATCCCGGGTCCTTCGCTTCTGTGATTTCTGGTGGATCATACACCATGGAATGGAAAGAAGATAATAATGGTTGTGTAGACCGAGATACCGTTACCATCACTTTTTACGACTTGCCTCCCGTTAATGCCGGCTCAAATGATTCAGTGTGTGGATTAACCTATTGCCTTACTGGATCTGCCATTCCTAGTGGTGCCACGGGTTACTGGACCAGCAATGACCCCTCCGCTGTTTTTCAAGATGCCAACAGTGCATCAACTTGCGTAAGCATTTCAAATTCCAATTGTGCACGGTTTACTTGGAACATTGATTACGGATATTGCACCACCTCCGACGATGTATTGGTGTGTTTCATTGATCAACCTGTTGCTTTCGCCGGAAGCATAGATACAACTTGCGCCTTAAACTACAGCCTACAGGCTCAACCAAGCTATGGTGCAGGAACCTGGACCTCCCTTCCACCCAATGCAACTTTCTCAAACCCAAACGACCCGAACGCTTTGGCCACCGTTCCTAATTTTGGAGACTATGATTTCATTTGGACTGAGGACAATTCAGGCTGTGTAGATTCCGATACGGTACCCATTCACTTTTTTCAAGTTCCTGCATATTCCGCAGGTATTGATGATTCCACTTGTACGGGATCCATCCTTTTAACAGGAAGCCAACCCGGACCAAATTCAACGGGTACCTGGCAAGCGTATTCAAGCAATGGAACTCCGGTAAACTTCAATTACACCCCTTCGGCTTCAAGCCCGAATGCCCAAGTAAGTTTAGGAATGCGCCCATTTGGTTGTTATGAATTCGTTTGGGAGATAACATACCCCTATTGTATAGTTGCGGATACGGCAGAGCATTGCTTCTTCGAGGAACCTCAGGCAAACCCTGGTTTAACCACAGATTCAATTTGTGGTTTGACCTATAATTTAATGGCCACCCCATCGGTGAATGGAAGCTTTATTCAATGGTTTAGCCCAGACGGGAACGTGAGTTTTGCCAACCCAAACCTTGCAAATACCCAGGCCACAGCCGTTGGTCCAGGTACGTATACTCTTGGTTACGAGGAAAGTAATTCGCTTTGTAGAGATACTAGTTTGGTTCAAATCACCTTCTTAGATGCCCCCATTTCAAATGCTGGGGCAGATCAAAATTTATGCGGGCTAGTCACCACCCTTCAAGCCCAAACCACCTCTGGATCTGGATCATGGGAAGGACCTATGGGAATGGTGTTTTCTAATAAATCTGGGTATCAAACTCAAGTAGACGCTACAGGTCTTGGTTACGGAACCTATACCCTTGTTCGTCATGATACAAATGGCATATGCACTGATTCAGACACCCTGGAGGTAAGCTTTTTTGAACAACCAATTTCCATGGCCGGAATTGATACCACGCTTTGCGGGAATTCTCTTCAGCTTTATGCCAACCCCTCTGTAGGGAATGGGGTTTGGTCTAGCCTACAAGGTGGAATAACCATTGCTCAACCCACCCAAGCAAATACCATTATTTCAACCAATACGTATGGGGCTTATGATCTTGTTTGGACCGAGACAAATGGGCCATGTACGGATTCAGATACCGTGCAAATTGTGTTCTTACAACAACCGGTTTCAGACCCAGGCACCAATCTTGACTTCTGTGGATTATTGGGACAAATTTCTGCCAATCCATCGGTTGGAAATGGATCCTGGTCTTCCAACTCAAGTCAAATTAGTTTTGGAAATCCTACCTCAGCACAAACCACAATCTCAGCAAACGCATATGGTTCGTATTGGGTTTCTTGGTTAGAAGTAAACGGAATTTGTTCCGATAAAGACAGCATCCAAATTGAATTTTTTGAGCCAACTCAACCCAATGCTGGGCCCGACTCTAGCCTTTGTGGAAACACCATTTCGCTTAATGCTAGCCTTGCTGCAGGTTCCGGAACTTGGACGATAACTAGTGGCACTGGGGTCTTTAGCGATCCAAATGACCCAAATTCAATCTTCAATCCAACGGGTTACGGGAACTTTAACCTTAGATGGACAACCACCAATGGGGCATGTACAGACTTTGATGAAGTCTCAATCACCTTTCATGAAATTCCACAAGCTGAGGCAGGACCAAATATTGAAGTATGCGGACTTAGCGCAAATTTGGAAGGAGTCGCTTCCGTTGGACAAGGAAAATGGTATAGTCCGGATGGAATTATTTTCTTAAACCCAAGCTCGCCCATCACCACAGTGAATGCTGGCAATAATACTTATGGTTCATATATGCTTTATTGGACCGAAACCAATGGGCCTTGTTCCTCAACAGACAGCCTGGAATTAATATTTTACGACAATCCCCTCGCCGATTTCAATTGTCCGGATTCAGTTCTTTACGCCACCAACCCTGTTTATCAGTTTCAAGACAATTCAAATCGGGCCATTCAATGGCAATGGGACTTTGGCGATGGCACAAGCTCTACCCAACAAAGTCCTGAGCATAGGTATTATGATTTAGGAGTTTTCAAGGTGACCCTGACCGTTACAGATCAATTTGGATGTACAGGAGTTGCCGAATGCTTGATTGAAGTAAAAGATGACCTAAGATTATTTGTACCAAATGCATTCTCTCCGAACGGAGACAAGGTGAATGATAAATTCGGAGCAGTTGTTTTGGGCCACCGTATAGGCTCACTTTCAATGGACATTTATGATCGTTGGGGGAAAAGAGTTTTCTCTACGGATGTTGAAGGAGAATGGTGGGATGGAACCATGCCTGATGGAAGTCCGGCGAAACCCGATGTTTATGCTGTATATATACGGTATGAGCACCTTGACGGGAAAAAGGGTGACCACCGAGGAACCGCCATTTTGGTTCGATAAATTCAAAAACCATAGCCTAACGAAAGTCATAAATACACTGCTTGCATAAGGTAATTAATTCGATGTACCTTTGCACCAAAGACGCCTTTACCTTTGTTAAAAAGAATTATCATTGCTCTGTCCATCTTAACGCCACTACTAGGATGGACCCAGATTCAACTTGGGAACGATACCGTTTTTTGTGGTAATTTCACTAAATCTCTTGAGGTAAATACCTCCGGTTTAATAACCACAAATTCATACTCAGTAAGCCCTATTCCTTTCAATCCGGAATCCTTTACGGGCACTCTAGTTGCATTGGGAGATGATGATCACCAAGGCCCCTTTCAGATTGGTTTCGATTTTTGCTTTTTCGGGAATACTTTTTCTGAATTTTACATTGGTTCCAATGGCTGGGTTTCATTCTCTCCAAATCAACCAACGGCCTATTTAACCACCACCATTCCAAACCCTTCCCCCCAAGTTCCTAAGAACTGCATAATGGCCCCGTGGCAAGACTGGAAACCTTCAGACGGCGGAGAGATTCGGTACGAAACCATCGGCACCAAGCCAAATAGGAAGCTCGTGATTTCCTATTTTGAAATCCCATTATTCAGCTGCACTTCAGACAAGGGAACCTTTCAAATTGTATTGCATGAGAACGGGTTTATCATTGATAATTTTATTCAAGACAAACCCCCGTGTGCATGGGCCAACGGAACCTCAGTTCAAGGTTTACACGGACCCAATGGAGCAAATGCTTTTGTGGTGCCAGGTAGAAATGGCACAACTTGGACCACCACCAATGATGCCTATAGATTTAGTCCGGATGGAACCGTCAGCTCAGGAGATATTGAGTGGAAAGACTTGAATGGAAACCTGTTGAACACCGGCAATACTTTTCAAGTTAACCTGGACTCCTCTTTAAGCATGGTGGTTAGTGTTAATGATTGCCGAAGCAATGAATATGGCGACACCATTCACCTTACCCAGCTTGATGTAGACGTAAGCTGGACCAATGCCCTTTGTTATGGAGGCAGCCATAGTGAAGTGAAGGTTACCCCCACCACCAATGACATCTCATTGGATTATTTTTTAACCAATACAAAAGGGGATACCGTAGGGAGACTTTTCAGTCAAAATGCCCCCTTCAATGTAAACGGGCTTAAGGCTGGAACCTACTATTTATCTACCAAATGGCCAGATAAATGCAGCTTTTCTGACACCATCATAATCACCCAACCAGACTCCATTAGCCTTATCATTGATTATCAAAAAGAGATCTGTGATAAGAACAATGGCTACATTCATGCAGCGGCTTTCGGAGGTTCAGGAAACCTAGATTTTATTTGGAACACCGGAGATTCGGTGCCAGAATTGAACCAGCTTGATAGCGGGTACTATTCATTAACGGTGGTTGATACAAACGGATGTTCTAAGTTTTTTGATGTCTATTTCCCCCATACACCCAGGCCAGATGCCTATTTTGACCTTGATCGTGACTCGGTTTCAATATTAAACTCGAGCGTAAATTTCACCTTTTTAGGTACTGGGGGTAATTCTCATTATTGGGACTTCAATGATGGAACCATAAGCACGGAATTAAATCCCACACATAGGTTTTCATCTACAGGTAATTTTTTGGTCACCTTGGTGGTTGAAAACGAAGAAGGCTGTGCTGATTTTTACTACCGATCGGTTCGGGTTTATGAGGCTGACATTTTCATTCCAAATGCCTTTCGCCCAAATGGAGATGGCCGAAACGATGAATTTAAAGTCACCTTCCGCGGAAGCGAACCCCAGGGAGAATTTTCAATGCGAATATTTGATCGATGGGGGAAAATGGTTTTCGAGAGCTATGACCCGCTAATGGGTTGGGATGGAAATCACCATCAGTCCGGCCTTAGAATGACCGAAGGAGTTTATGCCTACCGAGTAATCATCGAGCTTGAGAACGGAGAGGTTCTTAAAACTGGGGGCTCAATTACCCTATTGCACTAGGTTTTGAAGGTGTAATATTCTGGACAGACATTTTCATGAGGTTTGTTAGTTTGTAGTATATTGCAAGTTAAATCTAATACCCCTACCCCATGGCTCACGTAGACCGAAAAATTCTACTGGTTCTCACTCTTGTTATTAGTTTAATTTCCTCCGCATTTGCGCAAGCACCTCTTAATGATGAATGTGCGGGAGCCATAACTTTGAATGACGTAACCAACTGGTGTTCACCCAACGGAGCTTATACAAACGTTGACGCAACGCCTAGTCCTTTGGCCACACCAGGATGTTGGACCAATTCAGGAAACGATGTTTGGTTTGAATTTACAGCAGTTGCCCCCGCAATAACCATAACGGTAAATGGAAATGTTGGTGGCGCAGGAACCTTGAATCGACCTGAAGTAGCCCTTTACACCAATGCTTGTGCTGGTGGAGTTTTCAATCAATTACAATGTGAAAACACAGCTTCAAATTCTGTTGCCCTTTATGAAGGCTCCTTGAATATTGGAGATTCTTATTTAATTCGGGTAGACGGGTTTAATAATAATACAGGAACCTTTCAACTTTGTGTAGATAATTATTTCCCGCCCGTATTTCCACAGGCAGACTGCATAAATGCCGCCCCCCTTTGTAATAAAGAAACCATATCCTTTGTTAACCTTACTGGCTTTGGAGCAGATGGACGTGAAATTGCTGGTACTTGCCTAGACCTTGGTTTACCAGGCCCAATTGAAGATAATTCCGTTTGGTTTACCTGGATTGCTGCTGACAATGGTACCATTACCCTTGATATTATCCCTACCGATCCAGACGATGATTTGGATTTCGTGATTTACGAAATGCCCAATAAGAACTGCGGAGATATTAATGCAACCAATGCAATTCGTTGTTGTGGATCTGGAGATAGTGGAACCCCTAGTCCTTGTATGGGTCCAACCGGGTTGAACATGGCATCTGTAGACTTAATTGAGCCCGTAGGCTGTTATGCAGGAGATGACAATTACGTTCGTTTCATTGATCAAACCCCCGGCATGATGTACGGCTTGATCATCAATAATTTCTCAAGCGGTGGGAATGGTTTTATTCTTGACTGGGGCGGTACCGGAGAGTTTCAAGGCCCCGTTGCAGGATTTGACGTTAATACAAATTCAACTTGTATTACCAACCCTACCATTACTTTTACAGATACTTCTTCATTCGGACTTAACATTTCTTACGATTTCGGAAAAGGAGCAACCCCAGCAACTGCAACTGGAGCTGGCCCACACAATGTAACTTACTCAACCCCGGGAGAAAAATATGTTCTTCAAACTGTTGAACATACCAGTGGCTGTCTTGAATATTTTTTAGACACCATTACCATTTACCCGCTACCTGACGTTACTGAAGTAATAACAGATGTGACTTGTTCCGGTGGAATGGATGGAGCCATTGATATAACAACTACCGTTGGAGAAGCTCCCTTTACCTTTTCATGGACGGGAGGAACACTCGGAGGGGCTGTAACTACGGAAGACCTATCTGGAATTGGTTTTGGAACTTACTTTTTAACGATAACCGATGATATTGGATGTTCTAAGGATTTTCAATTTGACGTAGCCCAACCGGCCGACCTAACGGATAATCCAACCATTCAAGACGATGAATGTGGTGCGGGAATAGGCTCCGTAGACCCAGGTATTACAGGAGGAACACCGCCTTATACCTATGATTGGTCAGATGGTCAAACGGGCCCCATTGCCCAAAACCTCAGCCAAGGAACCATTGATTTGGATGTAACCGATGACAACGGTTGTACTGCAAGCTTCTCCTACACCTTAACCAATACTGAACAACCCGTAGCAAATGCGGGCCCTAACGATACCATTTGTGGATTAACCATTGGATTGAATGCGGTACCAAGCATTGGGAACGGACAATGGCAATCAAATGCAGGGATTGTATTCTCAAACTCAATTTCACCAACTTCTTCCGCAACCGCCCCCAGCTATGGGTCGTTCGAGGTTTATTGGATTGAAACCAATAATATGTGTTCTGATACTGACACTGTAGTTATTCAGTATACCGAGCAACCCGTTTCAGATGCAGGATTGGATCAGGACGTTTGCGGGAATCAAGTTCAACTTGATGGAGCCGCTTCGGTTGGATCAGGAACTTGGACGGATAATACAGGAGGATTGATTTCCTATATCCCTGATGCTAACAACCATCAAGTATTTATTCAATATAACGGTTTACCCGCAGGCGGTGATACCGTTGAGTTTTACTGGACGGAAACCAATGGCGATTGTGTTGATGAAGACACTGCTGTGGTTCGGTTTTATGACCTTCCCCCACCAGAAGCTGGTCAAGGAGGAGATGTTTGTGGGCTTAGCTTCAATTTAGATGCAACCCCAACCGTTGGAACCGGCACTTGGTCTGCCCAAGATACCTCCGGAAACCCAGTATCAATTACCTTCAGTCCTGACCCTAATACTCCAAACGCTACGGCTACGGCCACGGTTTATCAGCCTGTTGTTTTTTATTGGACGGTAGACCAAGGGGTGTGTAATTCTTCCGATACGACCCTTGTTAACTTCCTGATTACACCAACCGCCGATGCAGGAGGGGATGATACGACCTGTGTACTCAATTATAGCCTTTCCGCGAATCCATCCATAGGTACTGGAACTTGGACCAGCTCAGATGCTGGGGCAACCTTTAGTCCGGATGCCAACGACCCAAATGCTACGGCGACCGTTACCGGTTATGGAAATGTAGATTTCTATTTGACAGAGGTAAATGGAATTTGCTCAGATGAAGACACCGTAAATGTTGAATTTTTCTCGGTTCCCGCTTTTGATGCAGGAAACGATACCAGCGTTTGTTCAATGTTTGCTGCCCTTAACGGATCTACTCCCGGAGCAACGGGTACAGGAACCTGGTATGCTCTTGACACGAACGGAACCCCTCAAGCGTTGATCTTTAGCAATGCCAATGATCCGAATTCAAGCGTAGATGTATCTGGGGTTGGATACGATACTTACGATTTGGTTTGGAGCATTCAATACTCATCTTGTACCGTTGAAGACACGGTTCGGATAAACTTCTTCCAACAACCCATTGCAAACGCTGGAAATAATGATACCATTTGTGGATTGTCTTATACGCTTAATGCCAATAGGTCTTTACCAAACGGGGTTGGCTCCGGAATTTGGTCTTCAACCACTTCTGGGGTTGTTTTCGCAAATGACACTCTTCCCAACTCTGGGGTTTCAGTTCCTAACTATGGCCCAGTAACCTTCACTTGGATTGAAAATAATGGAACCTGTGCGGACACCGCAAGCGTAGAAATTGTTTTTGTACAAAGTCCTACGGCACAAGCTGGCGCTGATACTGCTTTTTGCGGATTTTTAGGAAACATAAGCGCTCAACCTTCTGTGGGCTCAGGAACTTGGTCTTCAAGCAATCCTAATATCGTATTTACTGCACCGAACGCACCCAATACCGGAATTGACGCTAGCGCGGCAGGTTATGGAAATTACACAATCTACTGGTCAGAAGTAAATGAGATCTGCTCTGATCTAGATTCTATGGTAATTGACTTTTTCCAACAGCCGGTTTCAGACCCCGGCACAGATTCTACTATTTGCGGTCAAAGTTTTAACCTATTTGCTAATCCTTCCCTTCCTACAGGGGTAGGACAAGGAACCTGGTCATCAAGTGATCCAGGGATTAGTTTTGGTAATGCTAATGATCCTAATTCCAGTGTAACATATACCGGATACGGCCCAGTAAGTCTTCAATGGAAGGAAGAAAATGGAGTTTGTTCAGATTCTTCCACCATTCAAATCACCTTTGTTGAAGAACCTGTTGCCAATGCGGGTAGCAACCAAAACCTTTGTACCCTTTCTGGTAGTTTAAACGCTGTTCCTTCGGTTGGAACAGGTACTTGGTCTGCTTCCGATCCTAACATTGTTTTCGGAAATGTGAATTCAGCAAATACAACCATTGATGCAACTGCAGCGGGTTATGGAACCTATACGGTTTACTGGGTTGAGTCAAATGGGAACTGTACCGATTCTGCTTCCATTAGCATGGGATTCTTTGAGCAACCAAATGCCAATGCAGGCCAAGATTCAACCGTTTGTGGATTGAACCTGAACCTTTATGCCACACCTTCGGTAGGAACCGGAACTTGGAGCATTGTTTCTGGGTCTGGAAATCTTTCCAACCCAAATAGTCCAAATTCAGGCCTCACAGCTTCTTCATATGGTAGCATAACTCTTGCCTGGCAAGAAACAAACGGACCATGTTCGGACCAAGATCAAATTGTAATTGACTTCCTTCAGCCTGCAAATGCAAATGCCGGACCTGATGCCGAAATTTGTGGGTTGCAAATCAATATGAATGCAACTGGGCCGGTTGGAACGGGTACCTGGACAGGCCCTTCAGGAGCAATAATTTCCAATCCTAATTCACCAACAACTCAAGTTGATGTGGCTGGATTGGGCTATGGAGTTTACGGTTTTGTCTGGGAAGATGTGAATGGCCAATGTACCGATCAAGATTCAGTATACATTACTTTCTACGACGACCCTCAGCCCTATTTTGACTGTGTTGATGATGAAATTGTAATTTACACTACCCAGCCTACTTATAATTTCCAAGGAATGACCGACCGAGGAAATCAATGGCATTGGGATTTCGGAGATGGCGATACTTCCAACCTTCAAAACCCAAGTCATACGTATGAGTATTTGGGTAAATACAATGTAGTTTTAACCGTTACCGATCAATTTGGATGTACTGGAACCTTCTCTTGTGAACTTGAACTAAAAGATGATTTAAGAGCATTCGTGCCAAACGCCTTCACCCCAAATGGAGATGGAGTGAATGATGAGTTCCTTGTGAAGATCATCGGACATAGAGAAGGAAGTTTTGAAATGAGTATTTACGACCGATGGGGTAAACTTATGTTCCAAACCGATAACCCTAAAGATGGGTGGAACGGAAAGGTTCTTGAAACCGGTGAAGAAGCCGCTAATGGGGTTTATTCAGTAATGGTGAAATACAGATCTTACGGTGAGCGGGTTTTAGACCACCATGGCTCTGTGATTCTGGTTCGATAAACCACTGATTACATACAAGTTAAACCAAAGGCCTGGGATTTTCCCGGGCCTTTCCTTTTTTGGGAAGAAAAAATCCAAGAATGAGACAAGTCAGTTTTTAACACCAATATAAAACCTTGATTAACAGCACGTAAAGAAATCGGCACGAAATAAGCTTGGCTACTGGTGAAACAGAGAAAAAAAAATTGAGCAATGTCAAGCGCCAGATTTTATATTGGACTTTGCCTGACCTTGTTCGCTGCCAGCTCATGGGGTCAATGTCCGAATGATAATACATTCAAATCCGATAAAACCCCAACAGGTGTAGGGAACACACAGTCAGAACTTGTATTCGGAGGGGAATACATCACCGCCACGGTTTGCAAAGGTGCTTCATACACCTTTAGCACTTGTGGTTTCGTGACCTCTGTTTTCGATACTGAAATCACCCTTTACGATGACCTTAACGGAGACACCCTCGGATACAACGACGACAATTGCGGCTTGTCTTTATTAACTTCTGAGATTACCTGGACAGCCACCCGAAACACAGTAGTTCGGGTATTGATTGATAACCACCCTTGCACAAGTTATTTGGTGAATGCAGCCTTCGTTGAGGTTACCATGAACTCAGCTTGTGGGTCCAACCCAGTGAACGTACCTACCATATCGGTAGTTAGCACCCCCGACCAAATAAACTGCAATGGAGGTACCGATGGAAGTATCGATGCCATCATCAATGACGGCCTCGGCTTTGTTGGTTCAGCTACAAATGACGATTGCATTTCTAGTCAGCCCATTTGCGGAGACGGAACCTTTTCTGTGAATACAGGTTCAGGTGGCAATTACGATGTAAGCAATGCATGTTTTTCAAAAGAGTACAATGCAACTTGGTTTGAAATACGCATTGCACAAACAGGTTCCTTAGAATTTGAAATTACACCTCAATCTACGGGTGTAGTAGATTACCTTTTATATGATTTCGATTTCGCCCTTTATGGTCCGAACCAAGATTGCGGAAACCTTGGCACTCCTTTACGTTGTTCTGCCTATCGGTTGGTAAGTCTACTTTCGGGTCAAACCATTGGATTGGATGCAGCCGAAACCGATACCAGCGAGGCCGTTTTATTTGATAATAATTCAAACCTAGCCAACGGCTTGGTGGCTCCCTTAAATGTTGACTCAGGAGAAACCTATTACATCCTTGTGAACTATCCGGCCCTGTCAGGTTTAGCCACAGCTCCTGATTTCAAAATTGAATTTGGAGGAACCGCAGGTTTAGACTGTCAGATTAAAACAGAATATGTCATTGAATGGACCGGGCCGAATGGGTACACCTCAACTGATGAAGACATCAATAATTTAGACTCAGGAAACTACATCATTCAGGTAATTGACCATTGGGGTAATGTAGGCTATGACACCGTTTACATTTACGATCCTGACCCACTTATCGCGAGTAAATCAAGCAATGATGTGACTTGCAACGGAAATGCGGATGGAAGTTTGACAGTAAGTCCTGCGGGTGGAGTTTCACCCTACGCCTATTCTTGGAATACAGGAGACACCACAAATACATTAAATAACCTAGGTCCGGGAACTTATTCCTTGACCATCACAGATAGCCGGGGATGCACCCGCACCGAAAACATTACCATCACCGAACCTGGTCCGGTGAACACCTCACTGATTTATCACTATTAAGTATTGCGTCATGAAAGAAAAAATTATCATCACAATCCTTGGGCTCTGTCTTTCCTTTGCGGGATGGGCCCAAACCTCTGCCAGCCCGGATACGGTTTGTGCCGGAGAAACAGGTGTAGCCTATTGGGTTACCAATACAGCAGGTTCAACCTATAACTGGACGGTTGATCCGGGATACGGAACCCAAGCAACTGGAGGAACTACCAATTCCATCACCATTGACTGGGGAATGAATACCGGCCTTGTTTCAAATGCCATTTCTGTGGTTGAAACCGACGCCAATGGTTGTATTGGAGATCCAGTGTATTTGGATGTTTTCATTAGCCCTATACCCAATTCAAATGCAGGTGCAGACAAAGACACTTGCGGATTGATTTTTAATCTTGAAGCCGTAGCTTCGGTTGGTACTGGAACTTGGACCTCCTCAGACGCAGGGGCGGTTTTTGTTGACGCAAATGACCCAAATACCCAGGTTACCGCATCAGGCTATGGTGCTGTTACCTTTACTTGGACCGAAAATAATAACGGATGTACCGATAGTGATGATGTAGTAATTACCTTCATTGAAACCCCCACTGCCAATGCAGGCGCCGATGATGATAATTGTGGATTAACCTATACCCTTGCCGGAACCACTAATGTTGGTTCAGGTCAATGGTCAAGTACCGATCCAAGTGTAAGCTTCTCCAATGCCAGCTCTGGAAGTTCAAATGTTACGGTAACATCCTACGCAACCTATAGCTTAGTATGGACAGCCACCAATGGATCTTGTACCTCAACCGATACAGTAGAAATCACTTTCTATGAGCAGCCTTCAGCTGATGCTGGAACCGATGATAATGTATGTGGATTATCCTATGCCCTTAGCGCAAGCACATCTGTTGGAACAGGAACCTGGACGGCTTCAGCACCTGCTAGCTTTAGCAATGCAAACGATCCAAACGCTACCGCTACCGTTTCAAGTTATGGTCCTGTGACCTTCACCTGGACCGAAGGAAACGGGGGTTGCAGTAGTTCCGATGATGTTGTAATAACCTTTGTTTCAGGAATCACTGCAAGCGCCGGTGCAGACGATGATGCCTGTGCCCTTACCTATACCCTTTCCGGAAATTCTCCAGGAGCTGGTACGGGTACTTGGACCTCCTCAGATCCATCAGCGGTATTCTCAAATTTAAACGACCCAAATTCCAATGTGACTGTAACTAGCTATGGGGCAAAAACATTTACCTGGACCATAACCAACGTGTCTTGTTCAAGTGCCGATGCGGCCGCAGTTACCTTCCGTGAACAGCCTGCAGCAGACGCTGGCCCGGATGATGATGTTTGTGGTACTACTTATACCCTAGCCGGGTCAACCAATGCAGGAACTGGAACCTGGACAAGTTCTGACCCATCCGCGGTATTCAGCAATGCCAATGACCCGAACGCTACCGTAACCGTGGGATCAACCGGATCAACGGTAACCTTTACATGGTCAGTAGACAATGGGGGTGGATGTGTAGACAGCGATGGGGTTGATATAAGCTTCAATCCTCCGCCCACCACCGGCCCAATTATGCATAATTAATAGGCAAACTAGACTGATCACAACCAAAGGATGATACGTAAACTTCTATTTTTTCTCCTGTTTCTAGGAGCCCTGATGAGTGCAAGAGGACAAGACCCGTCCTTTTGCCTCGCTCAGGGCCATGTAGAATTTTACCTGCCTTATACCTGGGCTCCTAAAATAAAATGGACTACCAATGCTGGAACCATACTTAAGGGACAGGGCACAGATGCAGTTACCATTCAGTTCTCGAATCATACCGGAAGATTTTATGTTCAAGCCATGGAATCAGATGGTAACGGAGACTGCAAAGACAGCACAAGAATCTTTTTTGATATTGAAGACTGCGAACCCGAATTCTGGATACCCAATGCCTTTACACCGAATTACGACGGGAAAAACGATTATTTCCACCCAATTACCCACAACTTCATTCCGGTGAAATATACCATGATTATTTTCAATCGCTGGGGTGAACAAGTTTTTGTCTCCAATAATTTAGACCATGTTTGGAATGGAGTTGACGAACAATCTGGAGAGCAAGCACCAGAAGGTGTTTATGTTTACAAGATAAAGGCGGAAGACCTTTATGGAAATAAGGTGAGCGAAACAGGAAGAATTACCCTTCTTAGGTAGTAAGTTTGAGAGAACCAATTGGTTTAGGCCGCCTCAGGCTATAAAAGAAACTCTCAAGGTAATTTAGCTTAAAGGGGATGAAACCGATTTTCTATTCCTTTCTCCTCTCCGGTTCACATCGACCCGCATGCCCCAATTCAAATTTCGTTATGATTCTTGACCTAAGCCGTGTATTAAACGTGTAAAAACGAGTAATTTCAGGATAGCATTCGGGGCTTTCTTTATTCCAAAAAACTTAATCCATTCCATCGAACAGGTTCCCATGGATTGGAATGTTGTTTTTAAAACTATGAACCCAGATTCCTTTAAAACACAAAAAGCCCCGGTTTCCCGAGGCTTTTTGCTGATAGTGTGATGGTGTTCTTAAAGCGATATATTGTTTGTCAAATCTCTCTTTGTCTGCGCAAATATACAAAAATTTCCCGTAGGTGGAATTTTTTTCCAAGATTGAAATTGTTGAGGGATGTCATTATCACTAATCTACTGGCATTCAAGCCATGGGTTAATGGCATGAATTCTGATTCATTTGAATCACGCATAACACCAGGATTTTTCTTGTGGTTGGTGTTGGTGTAGAGAGGTTGTGCAGAAGGATAAATTTCCGCCACAAGAAGAGATTGAAGCTGTCCGTGATTTTTCATGGACAGCTTTTTTTATGAACCTAATTACCAAACACAAAAAAGCCGATTCTGAAATGGAATCGGCTTTTTAGTAATGTATCATTAATAACCTTATACGTCGATTTTGGCGTATTTGGCGTTTTGTTCGATGAACTCTCTACGAGGAGGAACATCGTCTCCCATTAGCATTGAGAATACCCGGTCAGCTTCTGCGGCTGAATCGATGGTTACCTGCTTCAAGGTTCTTCCATCCGGATTCATGGTGGTAGACCATAGCTGCTCGGCATTCATTTCCCCAAGACCTTTGTAACGCTGTACTCCGATATTGATTTCTTTCCCGCCCTTCATCTCACGTACCATTTGGTCGCGTTGATCTTCATTCCAGGCATACTTTTGGGTAGTACCTTTTTTCAAGAGATAAAGAGGTGGAGTTGCTATGTAAACGTATCCATTCTCAATCAGCTCTTTCATGTAGCGGAAGAAGAAAGTCAGAATAAGGGTAGCAATGTGAGAACCATCAACATCGGCATCACACATGATGATGATTTTATGGTATCTCAGCTTGGTCATATTCAATGCCTTGGCATCCTCTTCTGTTCCAATGGAAAGCCCAAGGGCCGTAAAGATGTTTTTGATTTCTTCGTTTTCAAATACCCGGTACTGAATGGCTTTTTCAACGTTCAAAATCTTTCCCCGTAAGGGTAAGATAGCTTGAAATGCCCTGTCTCTACCTTGCTTAGCGGTTCCTCCTGCAGAGTCTCCCTCAACCAGGAATATTTCACAAGCTTGCGGGTCACGATTGGAGCAGTCAGAAAGCTTTCCAGGAAGGCCTGAGCCTGACATAACGTTTTTACGTTGAACCATTTCACGGGCTTTCCTTGCGGCTTGTCTAGCCTTTGCTGCAAGAACTACCTTCGAAATGATTTGCTTGGCCTCTTTCGGGTTTTCTTCCAAGTAATTGGAAAGCATTTCACCCACCAATTGATCAACCGCACCGGTAACTTCACGGTTACCTAATTTGGTTTTGGTTTGACCTTCAAATTGAGGCTCCATTACCTTAACCGAAATAACGGCAGTTAATCCTTCACGGAAATCATCTCCTGAAATCTCAACCTTCTCTTTTTCCAAAATACCAGATTCATCTGCATATTTTTTAAGGGTACGGGTAAGGGCGCGTCTAAACCCAGCCAGGTGAGTACCGCCTTCGTGGGTATTGATGTTGTTCACATAGGCATGTACATTTTCGTTGAAGGTAGTATTGTAATGCATGGCCACCTCAACTGGAATCTCGTTCCGCTCACCTTCCATGTGAATGGTGGTATCGATAAGCTTTTCGCGATTGGCATCCAAGAACTCAACAAACTCAACCAACCCTCTTTCAGAGAAGAAGCTGTCATTTACGAAATTATCGTCATCGTCTTTGCGACGCTTATCGGTAATGTTCAGGCGAATCCCTTTGTTCAAGAAAGCCAACTCTCTCAATCGGGCTGAGAGGATGTCAAATTTGTATTCAGTTTCGTTGAATATGCTTTCATCAGGCTTGAAGGTAACAATGGTACCTCGCTTATCGGTAGTGCCAACTTCTCGAACGGGTTTTTGAGGGACCCCAATTTTATAGTCTTGCTCCCAGATCTTGCCCTCCCTGTGAACCTGAACCTTAAGATCAGTAGAAAGTGCGTTCACACAAGATACACCTACCCCGTGCAAACCTCCAGAAACTTTGTAAGAATCTTTGCTAAACTTACCACCCGCATGAAGAACAGTCATTACAACCTCTAGGGCCGACCTTCCTTCTTTTTCATGCATTTCAACCGGAATACCCCGGCCATTATCCATAACGGTAATGGAATTATCTTCATTGATGAATACGTCAATGTCTGAACAATGTCCAGCTAGTGCCTCATCAATGGAGTTGTCAACCACCTCGTAAACCAAGTGGTGCAGACCCTTTTGTCCTACATCACCAATATACATTGCCGGACGCTTCCGAACGGCTTCAAGTCCTTCTAATACCTGAATACTGCTGGCGCCATATTCTGGCATTTTATTTTCTTCGCTCATGTGAGGATAAATTTGAAATAAGGAATAATCACAAATATACTTAAAACACAAGGGGTTCAGCCCGAAAATTAGGTTCTGAACCCCTTAGTTTTTAACACTGGATTAACAATTTTCTAGAAAGCCAAAGAAATCCCTCCGCGAACCGTAAACCCTTGAGCTCTATACGCATAAAACTGCTCATATTTTTGATTCAAGAGGTTATCAATTTCTACAAAGGCGGATAACATGGAATTGTATCTATAGGTTATACCTAGGCCCAAATCAGTATAGGGTTCAAGCCTGGTTTCAAGGGCTCCGTCAGGTCCAACAGGTCTTCTTCCAGCCCAATACATATTTGCTTTTAGAAGGATTTTATCCCGTAAATTATAAAGTCCTGAAACCCTCCCGTGAAAACTTGGAAGATGCCAGGCTTCCTCTTGAAAACCTTCAGAGTAAAGGTCTATAAAGGCGGCTCCATTCAAGGTGAACCTCTTGCCAAGATGGGTTTCAAGTTCCCCAAAGAAACGGGTCCGCTTAAGTGAGTCGTAAACCACTTGGTAGGTTTCCGTTCTTCCAGGTTGAATGCTATCTGGGTGTAGGAAGAATAGCGGCATGTGGTTAAAGCTTGAAAAAGAAGCTCCCAATGTAAAGGAGGTTTTGGAAGACCAGGACCCTTTCAGTCCCCCATAGATTCGAATGGCTTCGTCTTCAACTCCAGTTTCAGAATTCAATGAGATAAAGGGATTCTTGGATGCCAAAGATCTCATGGTGATTTGATTCAATCCGCCGCCAAGGCCACCATAAACCACGAAAACGCCCTCTAATAGGCTGTAATTAATTTCTAAATCAGGATAAAGGTAAACCTGAGTATTCTCTCCGGATTGTGAATTCACGTGAGCTTTCAGCCCCAGGGTAAAATCTATATCACCTTCCGAACCCTTAAACTGCGGATTAAACCCAAAGTCAAAATACTGCTGATTCAAAGAATCAAATTGGGTCTTGACAAATTGTAGTCCGGCACCTAAGGTGAAAAGCCCCTCTCCTAATCCTTTGCCAAGCACACCCTTTAATCGAATGTCTTGTTCGCCTAAGCCATTTGCGGTTTGAAAATGGTCAAATCCGAGCTTGAGGCTGTGCAAGTTTTGGTTGAAGGGATTTTGAGCTCCTGCAAGCTCTGTTTCAAGATGTAAATTGAAAAACCTTTGTCTTATGCTATCAGAGCTTGCTGTATCATCCGCAGTTCCGTAATAACGGTAGGCATCCCATTTTGCATGGGCCTCAGAACTTAAGGTAAAGGCCCTATAAAACCGCTTTCCGAAAGCAGAAATGATTTGATTCGAAAAATTGGAGGGAGCCATGTCTGAAAATCCACCAGAAGAGGCGAAGTGCCCTGCATGCACACCATAGGCCCATTGCTTGTTTCGAAGGGAGTGGAAATAAACCTCAGCCAAGGAGGTAGATCTTGACCCGATTCCCCCGCGAATGTACCATGGGTGGAGTTTATCCAAGGGAGACCTTGAAATTCGCGCCGCTTGAATGGGGGCAAACTCATACCGGGTTTCATATTGCCTAGGGCTCACGGAATACTTAAGGTCTACTTTCTTGGTAGCTGTATCCGTTTCTGCCGGCTTAAAATTCATCTTAACTGCATCGGAAACGGAAGGCGTATAGGGTTTTACAACCGTGATTTCAGTTCCTAAAGCATTGGGGTCTGTTTGGGCTACCGTATCTAAACCTAGAAAGGTAACCGCGGATAGAAGTATGGGTTTTAAAATTCTCATGGCTGGTTCAATTCAATTTGGAGGGTATCCTGACTTCCTTGATCTAAATTCTTCTTTGCAAGCTTTAACTGCTCTAAAAGATGTTCAGCATCCTTTTTAATTTCTGGATTGGTAGATATTCCAATTAATCGTGTCAGGGTATATTCTGCATTGAAATAATCTTCCTCCTTCCAGTAGGTTCGGGCCAAAACCAATAGGCTTTTGCTTACCCAAAATCCGTAATCAGGCATGGTCTCAATCAATTCAAAGACTTTTTCTCGAGCCCCTTTATAATCCTTATCAAGGTAAAGCAGCTCAGCGATGTAATAACCAGCTTCGGCCTTGTTCTCGTTTTCTGAAAGCTTCTCAACCTGTTTAAAGGAGCTCATAGCCAATTCATAGGCTTGGGTTTTATAGGCTGATTTAGCGATGATTAGCTCGGCTTCTTGAAGGGCTTGCGCATCGGCTTTTTCGTTTCCTTTAACCGCCTTGGCAAACTCAATGGCCTTTTCATAATTGGTAACTTTGAAATAGCAGCGCATGGCCCCTCTTTGAGCCTCATACCGGTTGGCCGGATATTGGGCTATTTTCTCGAGCTTGGTATAGTGGTTGAGCGCCTCTCCGTAATTCTTTTGGAAGTAGCGAATCTGGGCAGCCCTTAAGAGGGATGGCTCGGTAAATGTATTCCTTGGGTAGGTCAGCACCTTTTCAAAATCCCCCAATGCCGAGGGGTAGTCTTCCGCCTTAAAGGCGCATTGTGCTTTGTAAAAATGCGCCTGGAGGGCAAACAAACCGTTTTCATAACGCTCAAGGTAAGCTGAAAACGCTTTCCTACTCTCTTCACAATTGTTTGATAGATACACTTTCTCAGCGGCTTCAAAAGCAGCCGAATCTAAGCTAGACTTTGATACGTCTACAAAATCAATGGTTGAAACCCAATCTGCGTAATCATTTACCCGATCAAGGTCTACATACACTCGGCGAGCATTGGCAATGGCTTCTTTAGCGGCAGCCGTTCCAGGGTATTGGTTTACCACGGCTTGGTAAGTATCAATGGCTTGACTCCCTTGATCGCTATTGTAATACATCAATCCAATGTTTAGCAATGCCCTAGCTTGGTAAGCATTGTTTGGATATTCTGAGTTTAGAGCCTGGAAGGTTTCAATGGCCTTAGCATAGGCCGCTTTGTTCATATAGGCTGAGCCCAATTCAAAATAGGCATCATCGCGAAGTTTTGAACTTTCAAACTTGGCAAGGAAAGATTGAAAACTTTGAATTTGATCATCTGTTTTATCAAGCAATCCATTAGAAACTGCCAATTGGTAGGTAGCATAATCATCGTCACCACCCCCAAGATTTAAAGATGCCTGGTAAGCTTCAATGGCCAATAAAAATTCATTTTGCATGAAATAGGAATCGGCAATTCTCAATTGAGCATCGTAAGAATACTTATGCTCAGGAGAGGTTCTCTTAAACCGGGTAAAGGAAGTAATGGCTTCTTTAAACTTTTCTTGTTTAAACTGGGCATAGGCAAGAGAGTACAAGCTTTGGTCGTAAACACTTAACCGGGTAGCCCCTGAACTGGTTTGAAACTTCCTTAAGACCTGTTCAGATCCAGGCATATCTCCTACCCTATACAAAGCTTCCCCTTTCCAGTATTGGCTTAGATTCAAAAGCTTATTGTCGTGTTTGTATTTTTGAGACTTATCAAAAAATTTCAAGGCTCCATTCCAGTCGCCGTTGTTGTAAAGTTGAATTCCTCTATAGAAGGCGATTTTTTGGTAGGCGACCTCCAATTGGTAATTTTTAATGCCAATTTCTTCCAAGGATTTAAGGGCCTTGGCATAATTCTTCGCCGAAAGAAAATAGTTGATCATTAGCTCATAGGCCTGATCTTTTTTGTTTGATTTCGGGTAGGCTTCTACAAAATCTTGAAGGGCGTTTACCGGATCGTAATAAGGGTCGCCAAGCTCATAACTTAATTTGGCGTAATTGAAGGCGGCGTCTTCCTGAATCACAGGATCAAAAGATAGGTTAGCTGCAGCGTAGAACGCATTTTTAGCCTCCTGTTTCTCATTCAATTTCACATAAGCATCCCCCATGAGGTAATACCCATTTTGGGCCAATGAATCTTTTCCGGAAGTAATTTTATTGAAAGATTGAACCGCCTTATCGTAATATTCGGCTTGATAATACGCAAAGCCTAGTTGGTAATAATCTTCGATTACCAGTCTGCCACCCCCGGCTCTATACATTTCAAGGTAAGGTAAGGCATCTTGGAAATTCCCCAGATTATAATGGGCCTCCCCTATTAGACGGGCAATTTCAGGGGCCCGTTTTGAAGAGGCTGCATCAAGAAGAGCCGGACCCAATTCAAGGAGCTCTTCGTACTTCTCTTGGTGGTAGTAGATTTGAGTGATGTAATATGGAACTATGGGACCAAAATTGGAATTGTCTTGAAGTTCCTCAAATTTCTCTAGGGCTTGGTTGTAATTTTTTTCTAGATAATGAATATGCCCCAGGTAATAGGTAGCTGGTCCTACAAAAGAAGAGTTTCGATCGTTAACCTTCTCTAGATTTTCCCTGGCCTCTGTGAATTCATCGTTTGAAAAATGGCAATAACCGGTTTTGAAATAGTAGCCTTGGCGGTCTTCCAGCGAAAGCTGCCCTTCTTCTACTTTCTTAAACCATTCAAGGGCATCTCTGTACTTTTTCCGCTCAAAAAAATACTCCGCCAATTCAAACTGAGCCAAATTAACCCGAGAGGAGGTTGGATTATTTGTGATAAAGTCTACCACTAGCTTCTCAGCATTTGGTTGGTAAAGCTTTAAGGCGCACAAGGCCTGGTAGTATGCAGATTGAACGCATAATTCTAAATGGGGGTCTTCACAGTTCCCCGAAATATTTGCAAAAATTTCTTGGGCTGGGGTATATTGCTTTTCCTCAAACAAGGCCATAGCCTTATTGAAGTCAGTGTCATCTGCCCTTAGCTGAATAGACTCCTGGCCCATGGAAAGGATAGAAATCACAAGCCCTAAAGCCAAGAATAAGTTTCTTTTTCTCATCATCTTATTTACCTGTAAAGAATGAGTAAATATAGGGCTTCGAATAGGGCGTGAATTTGGGGTTTGTATTGATTTTTCAACGCTTTCTGTTAACAAATAGTATAAGTGAACAAAGCTTCTTTCATCACCTATCATCGGTTTTAATTAGATTTGTTCAAATTCAATTCCTCTGCCATGTCAAATCCTGTTGTTCATTTTTCAGACGCTCGAATTTACCAGAAAGATCACCTGGTATTAGAAAAGGTGAATTTTCAAATTGATAAGGGAACCTTGACCTTCTTAATTGGTCCGACGGGCTCTGGAAAATCCTCCTTGCTAAGAACCATTTATGGAGACCTCCCCCTTCAACACGGCAAAGGCCAAGTTCTTGATTTTGACCTTTCTACCTTACGCACAAAGCAAATTCCCTCGCTGCGAAGAAGAATGGGCATTGTTTTCCAGGATTTTCAATTGCTTACAGATCGTACCATTAATGATAACCTTCTTTTTGTGCTGAAGGCTACCGGCTGGAAAGACCGCAGGAAAATGAACCAACGAATTGAAGAGGTTTTGAATCAAGTAGGAATGGTTACCAAGGCCTTCAAAATGCCACATGAAGTTTCTGGGGGTGAGCAACAAAGAGTTGGTATTGCCCGGGCTTTATTGAACGATCCGGAATTGATTTTGGCCGACGAGCCATCTGGAAACCTTGACCCGGATACATCCAAAGGAATTATGCGGCTTTTGGTAAACATTGCCCAGTCAGGAACGGCCGTTCTTATGGCCTCACATGATTATTTAATGATGGATGAGTATCCCAACCGAACCATTCGCTGCGAAGGAGGAACCCTTATCGACTCTAAACAAAAAGTGGTTTCAGGGATGTAAGACTGGCTCGGTTGCTGTAGCGACTATAAAGCACTTCCTTTCTTTCTTCAATTTCGCTTCCGGTAAAATCAATGGAAAATAGCTGGTTGATTTTATGAGCCATTTTCATGGGATTGTTTTCCAAATGGCATAACTCTTCCAAGCCATTGCCTTCAACCATTGGATAGTTTACTACCACATGCCTTCCTGCATACAAGGCCGCCAAAAGCTTGAGCTTAATACCCGTAGCCTGAAAAGTAGGCAATACATTCACCTGTGCATTTCGGATGAGAGATTGAAGTTTTTCAAACCCTACTGGCGATTCTAATTTCACATGTTCAAGCTTTTCAACCTCAGCCTTTAACTCTTGAGAGGCCTTATTACCCGCAATCACCACGGGATGCTTTATATGAGGAAATACTTTTTTGCATAGGTAAAGCGCGGCTTCATTGTTTTCACCGACCCCAAGATTCCCATGGTAAAGCACAAAGTCTCCCCTTCCGGTTTTAGACCCTACTTCGCGGTAAGGATGAAAGGCCGGAACCAAAACCGCCTTTTTGTATTTTTTCTGGAAGTACATCTGGTCTTTGGGTGAAATGGCCGCAACATAATTGGCTTTTTTTAAGACCTTTTCGTACTTCTTAAGCTTGGATGCCTCATTGTAAAAATAGTACCGCTTAAAAACATTCGATTCAACCTCAGCAAGGTTTTCATAATAGTCATGCTCTATATTGTGAGCCCTAACTATCTTAATTCTGTTCTCAAGTGACTTATGGTCTATGGAATGGCAACAATGAAGGCCTTCATAGAGTATTGGGTAATTGTCTCTTTGAAGTCGGGTCAAGAGCATGTCTGAATCGCGAGAAGCTACGATATAAGGCTTCCGAACAAAAAGCCTGGACCTACCTGCATGTCTTGGGTAGTAATACACCTTTTCGGCTAAGTTTTCCAGTTCACTTTGCTCTTTTCTTCCGTAATGATAACAGTGAAGGAAAACCTTATACCCGTCTTCTTTTAATGCCTTTAACTTATAAAAAACATCAATTACCCCCCCGTAATCAGCGGGATATGGCACATCAAAAGAAACAATATGTAAACGTTTATGATTTTTCAAGATCTCTGTAAAGGGTAATTAAACGACCGGATTCAGAATGCCAATTTAAGACTTTAGCGGCCTGAATACATTCCGCCTTCATAAGTTCATACCGGTCTGGATGATTTAACAAATGATTAACGGTAGATGCCAATTCATCGGGGTCTAACTGGGCCAATAACATGGCAACTTGATTCCTTCTTGAAAGCATTAAATATTCAGGAAAGGCCATACAAACTTGCGGAATTCCCGCCTGGATATAGTCAAAAAACTTATTGGCCAAAGAATACCAATATGAAAGGCTTTTGGCCTCTAAAAGGTTTAGTCCGACTCTTGCTTCTTGTGTTCTCTTCCACAGTTCTTCAGGCATAAGCTTACCGGCAAACTCAATCTTTTCATTTAGTCCTTCCCTTTCCACCATTTCTCGAATTTCCTTACTCAGGTCACCTTCTCCGCAAATTAAAAGCTTTCCATCAATTTTATGCATGGCCATTACCATGGTTTCCAATCCTCTTCCACGATTCAAGGCGCCCTGATAAATCAAATCGTACTTGATTTCCCTTTTTTCCTGGGGCCTTAAATCGGGCATGTTTCGGATAACATGAAAATTAATTCCGTACCTAGAATTCAGCTCGTCTCCCAGATTATGGGCAACGGTATAGGCCAAGTCAGCTTTGGGAACGAACTTCTTAGCTATGGACTCCCAAAAAGCTTTTACCCGAGGCCTACCAATAAGCTCAGGAACCTCGGTAAAATATTCATGGGCATCGTAAATTTTCTTTGCTCCCACCCGCTCTGCCTGATAAAATAAAGGAGCAATGGTATCTAAGTCAACGGCCATGTATGCCCAAGCTTTTGTATTCCTAATTTTAAGAAACAAACGCAGGTTATACTCAAGGTAGAATAGCTTTCCTGAATTAAACCAACACCTTAGCCTTTCTTGGGCAAATTCTGCTTTTTTAAGGGGAAGGGAATTCTTTAGTTCTCGCCCAATGAGCTTGACTTTAAACCCGTCTTTTGCTAGGGTTCCGCAAATTCTAATCATGCGCTGATCATAAACCAGATCATTGGTTACCGCACAAATGATTTCCTTTGCCATGTAAATTCGTACCTTAAAATATGGGGCTAGCTAATATGATTCAAAACAACGCAAAACTATACAAACCAATTCTGGTTTTTGCTTTTTTTCTTTCCACGCATACCGTAAGTATGGCTCAAGCTGATTCTTGCAACCGAGTTGGGGCATGGATTTGGCATATAGAGCATACCGGATATACCCATGCCCAATTGGCCGACACCCTGGTTGATTACGGTTTCAAAAGGGCCTATATCAAAGTTGCCCAGGGAACCATAATTCCTACCTGGTCAGAATTGTTGGACACCGCTTTGGTGAATGATTACCATGCTGCCGGCCTCGAAATCTGGGCTTGGTCTTACAACCGAGTGGGAGATGATTCACTTCAAGCTGAGGCCGCTTACCTTGCCGCACAAACCGGATATGATGGATATGTAATTGACGTTGAAACCGAATTTGATGGAGACTCATTGAACCTTTACAAGCTCTGTTCTGCCTTTGATAAGGCCATGAATAGGGCTAAAGCCGATGGAATTGCAGACTCTAGCTACCAGCTTTATGTGACCACTTGGGGAAATCCCATAGACCATAATTTTTACATATCTGCCATGGATCCATTTGTGGATGGGTACATGCCGCAGACTTATGTTGAATATTGGGGGCAATCTTATATAAACAACCTGGTTTTTTGGATAGATTCAGGAACTACAGAGTACCAATCGATTGGAGCCACCAAACCCATACATCACCTGATGAGCACGGCCACCGAAACCATGACCCCAAACGAAATGGAGCAGTTCATTATGGCCGCTGGTCCGGAAGCATCCGTATGGAGGGTTCCGGGTTCATCAGTACCTATGAGCGTTTGGGGAGACTGGAGGCGGGTAAACTGGGGCATGGATTACTGCGCTCCAAACTTTTCGGTAGAAGAAGAGCCCATAAATTTCACCCTTTACCCGAACCCGACAAAAGGCTTGTTGAAGGTGGAAGCTCAAGTTCAGGGAATCATCCGCTTGGTTAATCTAAAAGGTCAAGTTTTAAAAGTGGAAGATTTCCAGAACCAAAAGGTTTGGAACCTTGACGGGATGTCCAAGGGAATCTATCTGATTCAAATTGAAGGATCGGGACGCTTGGTTCAAAAAAAATTGGTGGTTTTATGAAAGAGTGGATTGAAACACCAAAAGGAAATCAATGGGCCATTGGGGACGTGCACGGGTGCCATGTTCACCTTCGTAAGCTCATTGACTTAATTCAGCCCAATTCTGAAGATCAGGTGATTTTTTTAGGCGATTATATTGACCGAGGTCCCGACTCAGCAGCGGTGATTGAACAATGTTTGGCTTTGAAAAATAAAACCCAAACCCATTTTCTAAGGGGCAATCATGAAGCCATGCTTTTAGCCGCAAGAAAAAAAGGTCAGGAGGCCGTTCTTAATCAGTTGAATCGACTGGACGGATTAAGCCTTATGGTGGAAGGTGAGGTGCCTGAAAAATATTGGGAATTCTTTGAGGCCACTCAATACCTTTTTGAAACCGAAAATGCTTGGTTGGTTCATGGAGGGGTTGATTTTAACCAAGATCATCCCTTCGAGGTATATGAAGATTTACTTTGGATTCGGGAAATGGAAATTCCGGAGGCTCAGACCAAGCCCATTGTTCACGGCCATGTACCAACACCTTTGCATAAGATTAAGGAGAATCTAGGGGAACAATCAATGAACCTTCCCATGGATGGCGGAGCTGTATTCAAAGATCGCTTTCCAGGCATGGGGCATTTATGTGCCCTGAATTTGAAAGACTTTGAACTGGTATCGGTTACCAATTAATGAATAAAAGTTTCCCTTTCTTTTCCTGATATCACTTGCCCTCTAAACATTCCGCTTGTATTGAAGGGCATGGCAATGTTTCCTTCCCGATCAAGGGCTATTAAACCACCCGACCCCTGAAGTTTTGCAAGGCGAATATGGATGTTTTCATGGGCGGCATCGTGTAAATTCACACCCGCATATTCCATCATTGCTGAAAGGTCTCTTGCTATGCCAAGCTTAATAAAATCCTCTCCCCTTCCTGTACAAGAAACGGCACAAAACCTTGAATCCGCATAGGTGCCTGCACCAATGATGGGTGAATCTCCAATGCGTCCGTATTTCTTATTGGTCATTCCTCCCGTAGAAGTGGCCGCCGCAAGTTCTCCATTCTGGTCAAGGGCCACAGCTCCCACGGTTCCAAACTTCTTGTCTTCCCAGAACCAGTCCATGCTTGAGAGTTTGCCTTGGGCTTTCAATAAAGACTTGTAACGTCGTTCCGACCAAAAGTAGGCGGAGTCAGCCATTTCAAGCCCCATAGACCCTGCAAAAACTTCCGCCCCATGACCTGAGAACATGAGATGATTGCTAGAGTCCATCACCATTCTAGCGGCTTGAATAGGCGATTTTATCCGGCCTACTCCAGCAACAGCTCCGGCGTTTAGGCTTTTACCATCCATAATGGAGGCATCCATTTCTTGTTTTCCATGAGCATTATAAACCGCACCCCTACCCGCGTTAAAAAGGGGATTGATTTCCATGATTTCAACGGCTTTTTGAACGGCGTCAAGAGCTGAGCCTCCATTGGCCAAAATTTTCTCTCCTGCCATCAAAGCTTCATTTAATCCAGCATGGTAGGCATTCGCCAAGGAGTCAGGTAAATCTTTAGGAATATTGCCCGCCCCACCGTGAATCACCAATACATATTTCGGTTTTTCGAGCTTTGAATCATGCGAAGGCGACTGACATGAAATTATGATTCCAAGAAGAAAAAGAAAGGGAATAAAGCGTTTCATAGAGCTTGGATTTTTTACGAAGTAAAGGAAAAAATAAACGCTTAAAGATGGTGCTTCACCTAGAAGGCATTCCACCTCCGCTCCAAGAAACCAAAAAACCCCCAGGTTTCCCCAGGGGTTTCATTCATTTGAAAAGCTTGGCTCTATTGCTTTACAAACCTTGAAGGCTTTCCGGTTTTAGTTCGTACCATGTAAAACCCTGAGGGTAGGTCTTGAACATCAATCCGGCCGTCTTGAGTATAAGTTTGTTTTACAACCTGTCCCTGGTTCGTAATGATTTCAACCCATCCACGGGCATTTATCATTAGAAAATCTTGAGCTGGATTTGGATAAACGGCCAATTCCACTTCAGCTTCATCCAATCCAAGCACTTGAGAAAGCTCAAACAGGCTGATGGTTCCTGATACCTCATTGGCCACCAAAACCATAGGTGTTCCAAGTACCGGGCTGTCGTTACCTGAAACAAATACAATGTCTTCCGGTCCTAAATCTCCGGCATTGCTATCATCAGCAGGAAGGGCAAAGTTTCGGTTATTCTCAAATTCCAAGAAAACCGGAGCATTTGGGTTTGAAACATCAAACATGAACAATCCTCCATGACGTTCAGCTGCAACAAAAAGCAAGTCCATACCTCCAAAGCTTCCATGCTCTATGGCCTCAGGTTCAGGACCCTTATCGTCTGATCGGTTATCAAAGCTATCGTTGTCATCATTGGTAGAATTGAAATGACTCGGTTCCTCTTGGGCCAAAATGCTTTCCAACTCATCTCCGCTATCGTAAATCAGGTTCATGTTTTCATCCCAAATGGAAAATGACCGTGCACCATATGAATAGATTTGATCAAAGTCTCCGTCTCCATCAACATCCCCATTAGCACTGGTCGTTTTCAGTCTACCTAAATTTGCATCGGCTTGAAGGCTGCTTGCATTTGGGTAAGATGAAGAATCAAGAATCAAATCCTTCACCCGCTCTTCTTCTGAATATCCATCGTAATCACGAGCATCTCCTTCATTGGCAGTAAAGAAATATGGGGTTCCAGCTATGCTGGCCGACTTGAAGGCATCTGGTTGATACATTCCAAGTACCGGGCGTGGCTGAATATCAATTTGTCCGTCTTTATCAGAGGCATCGAATCCATTTCCTGGCAAGGAATGATCTTTAAAACCTAGACCCTTAATTGACACAAGGGATTTGGTCAGGAGGTTAAACCGAATAACGGCATTGTTTTCTTGGCAAACCACGTAGGCTTCAGGAAGACTTGGGTGGAAAGCGATGTACTCTGGCTCTAAATCTTGCGCAATGCTTGATTGTCCGTTGTTTCCGAAAATTCTCACCGAGGAATCAAGGTCTTGAGCGGTAAAGCTTGAAAAGTCAAGGGTGGTTACCTGGGCTTGGGTAAGATTGGATACCCCTAGGGCTAAGTCAATGATGCTCACAGAGCCAAGAGGGTCGTTTGCATAATCATCGCTAGGCTCTCCTTCATTGGCTGACACCAAGAAGGTTTCAGTAGAATTTACTCCCACCATGTCTGGCAAAGCTCCCACCTGCACTTGATTCAAGTAGTTCCCATTCAAATCAAAGAAAACAATGAATCCAGGGTTTTGCTTAAGGGTGTCTTCAACGGCCACGGCAATGAAATTAGAAGCCGCAACTACTGAATTCACACCTCCCCCGTATGGGCTACAGTCAATATACCCCAATAGGCTTGGTTGAGCCGGATTTGAAATGTCAAGCCTACCAATTGAGTTGGCATCTGCATTTGAAAAATAAATGGTTTGATTTCCCGAATGGTAGCTTAGAATTTCTGAAGCACCTTCGTCGAAAATACCGGTTGAAAAACTTGATACATGATTCAAGTTCACGGTTTGCCCAAAGGCCATTGGACCTGTTAAAAGGGCAAGTAAAATGTAAATGTTTCGCATAGTCTGTTTATTTTGCCACGAAACTAAAGTCGGTACATTGGCAGGTGATTAGGCTCATGTAAAACCTTTGTTGAATTTTACCTGCTTTAAAAGGAACATCCTTAACTAAGTTTAAGAAAAAGTAAACCCATGATAGACTTCAGGTCAGATACATTTACCAAGCCCAATGACCACATGTTGCAAGCCATGATGGCTGCTTCTGTAGGTGATGATGTTTTCGGAGAAGACCCTACCGTTAATGAACTTGAAAAATACGCTGCCTCTTTATTTGGTAAGGAAGCTGGATTATTTTGTCCATCAGGAACCATGACCAATCAAATTGCCATCCGAGTTCATACCCAAATTGGGGATGAAGTTATCTGTGAAAAAAATGCACATGTTTACAAATATGAAGGCGGGGGAATTGCTTCTAACTCTCTTTGTTCTGTAAAATTATTAGAAGGAGAACGAGGGATTCTTCACCCTGATCAATTGCCCGGGGCTTTCAACAACCCCAAAGACCCTCACTTTCCACTCAGCCGACTGGTTTGTTTGGAGAACACCTCAAATTTTGGAGGAGGAAGTATTTATCCGAAAGAAAATTTAATCGGATTCAGAGAAAAAACCCTTGAAATGAACCTTAGCCTTCACTTAGATGGGGCAAGGGTTTTCAATGCTTTGGAAGAGGCCAATTATACAAGTCAGGAAATGGGTGAATGGTTTGACTCCATTTCCATCTGTTTGAGCAAGGGCCTAGGTGCACCGGTTGGTTCTGTTTTGGTTGGCGACCAAGGTTTCATTGATAAGGCAAGGAGGGTACGGAAAAGCTTAGGTGGAGGAATGCGCCAGGCGGGATATTTGGCTGCAGCCGGATTGTATGCCTTGGTTCACAATAGGTCGCGATTAAAAGAAGACCATGCCGCCATGCGAGAGATTGCAGAAGTACTTAAGCCCTTAGATTGGATTGAGCAGGTAGAATATCCAGAAACCAATATCCTATTTTTTACCACCAAAGGGCCAGCCCAAAATCTAGTAGATGAATTGGCGAAACACCATATTCAAGCCCTAGCCGTTGCCAAAAACCGGATTCGTATGGTGGGGCATTTAGACATCGCTCCTTATGATTACCAGGTAACCAAATCCCTTCTTCCCAAACTCGAAATTTCCTTTTAAAAGAATTTATTTTGAAAAGCATTTCCACCTATACGCTTTCCTTACTTTTGCCGGCATGAATTGGATCAGCAATGCGTCCCTAAAAGACTACAATACCTTCGGAATAGAAGCCAGAGCAGCATACTTTGCAAGCTTTGACTCCTTAGAATCCTTAAAAGAATTACTAGACTCAAAACCAGAACATTTCCCCATTATGATTCTTGGAGGTGGTAGCAATATGCTCCTGGTAAAGGATGTGAATGCATGTGTTCTTCACCACAATGTGAAGGGCATTGAAGTGATTTCAGAAAATGAAAAGGAGGTTCTTGTTAGAGCTGGAGGCGGTGAGGTATGGCATGATTTGGTGATGTACTCTGTGAACCGCGGTTGGGGCGGACTGGAAAATCTCAGTCTTATTCCTGGATATGTAGGGGCCGCTCCTATTCAAAACATCGGAGCTTATGGGGTTGAATTGAAGGATTGCTTTGTTTCATTAGACGCCATCAATATTCACAGCAAGAGGTTGCACACCTTTAACCATGCCCTATGTGAGTTTGGATACCGAGATTCTATTTTCAAAAATGGGGCTAAGGGGCATTATGTAATCTTAAACGTGACCCTTAGGCTTCAAAAGAATCCGAGGTTGAACCTGGGCTATGGGGCCATTCAAAAAGAATTGGAAAATAGAGGCATAAAAAACCCTAATGTGAAGGATGTTTCTAAGGTGGTTATGGCCATTCGAAGGTCTAAACTACCCGACCCAATGGTTCTTGGAAATTCGGGTTCTTTCTTTAAAAACCCTATTGTTTCAGTGGCAATGGCCGACAGCATTCAATCAAAGCATCCAGACTTGGTTCGATATGATTTACCCGCGGCCACTTCTAAACTTGCAGCTGGTTGGTTAATTGAGCAAGCCGGTTGGAAAGGGTACCGTGAAGGTGATGCCGGTGTGCATGAAAAACAAGCCTTGGTCTTGGTAAACCACGGCAAGGCAAGCGGTGAAGACATCTGGAACCTAGCCACGAAAATCATCGAGGATGTTCATGCGAAATTTGGAGTTCGTCTTGAACCTGAAGTAAACATATTACAATAGGCCTAAAGGTCTTTCCCCTATTTCCCAGATTCCTTTTTCTTCGATAAAATCGTACCTTTGCAGCATGAAAATAGTACTTCTAGCAGTAGGTTTATTGGCCTTGGCTTTCGCCGGAATTGCCATCAAAATATTGGTTAAAAAAGACGGGAAATTTTCCGGTACCTGCGCCTCAAACAACCCTATGCTCAACAAAGAAGGTGAGCCCTGTGGTTTCTGTGGTGCCACACCGGATGAGAAATGCAAAAACCCGGAAGCGGCTTAATCCCAGATTTCCGTTTCCTTGAAGCCAGGGGTTCTAAAAACTTCATAGTCTCCATCCTGATCCATAATCAACATGGCATCAATTTCAGGATGAGCATCTAAAAATTGCTTTGCTTTTTTGGGGCCCATAACCATCATCGCTGTGGCGTAGGCATCTGCCTCCATACACGATTTGGTGATTACCGATACCGATAATAATTTATGCCTAACGGGATAACCAGAAGCCGGGTCAATGGTATGCGAGTACCGAATTCCGGTAATCGAATCCACTTCAAATTTCCTGTAATTCCCTGAGGTGGCTAGGGAGGCATCCTTTAGCTCAATAATGGTTTGAAAGCGGTCAGAATCCATAACCTCTTTGGGTTTATCGATTCCAATTCTCCAAACCTTATGATCTGGATTTTTCCCTTTGCATTTAATCTCTCCTCCTATTTCCACCATATAGCTTTGAATGCCCAATTCTTCTAAACATTCTGCAATAAGGTCTACGGTATAACCCTGAGCAATTGCATTGAAGTTAACCTGTAGGTTTGGGTTTTCTTTAACAGGATTCCCCGCCTTGTCAAATCTCAATCTATAATACCCAACCAGCCTTAGCAATGAGTCAACTTGTGTTTGGTTCAGACTTTGCTTCTCACCGGCTCCAAAGCCCCAAGCCTTGATTAAGGGTGCAAGGGTGGGATCAAATTTACCTTGAGTTTCTTTGGCTATTTCTAGGGAAGCTTTTAAAACCTCATTAAAGTAAGGGTGAGATTTAAAACTGGAATCGTTTGCATTGAAAGCGTTTATAATCGAGCCTTTTTGATAGGTTGATAGCACCTGATCAACTCGGGTTAGGATGGCTCGGATGGAGTCTTGATGGTCTTTCCCTTTCGGGGATAGGTACCGAATGGAATAGGTCGTTCCTTGTGCGAATCCGGTTTGACTTACTAGTTGCAAATTAGTTTTAGATCCGCATGCGGCAAAAAGAAAAAGGCCAAAAAGAAAAATATACTGTCTCATCATTTCAATCAAAAAACCCCCTTCGGATTAGGAAGGGGGCTAAGGTAAAGTCTAATATGATTATCCTCCAAAGTCGTCGAAGGAAACATTTTCATCGGGTACACCCCAGTCTTCGCACATTTTAAGAACGGCTTGGTTCATCAACGGAGGTCCGCAGAAATAGAACTCAATATCTTCCGGAGCATCGTGTTTGCTTAAGTAATGATCAATTACCGCTTGATGCACAAAACCTGTGAATCCGTCTCCATCATCTTCAAGACTCTTCTTCTCGTTCCAATTATCTTCAGGAACCGGTTCAGAAAGCACAATGTGGAAAGAGAAATTAGGGAATTGCTCTTCAATTTGACGGAAGTGATCTAGGTAGAATAGCTCACGTTTAGACCTTCCTCCGTACCAGTAAGAAACCTTCCGGTTTGTTTTAAGGGTATGGAAAAGGTGGAAAAGGTGTGATCTCATCGGAGCCATTCCAGCACCTCCACCGATGTAAAGCATTTCTGCATCGGTTTCTTTGATGAAGAATTCACCGTAAGGTCCGGAAATGGTTACCTTATCTCCAGGCTTTCTTCCAAATACATAGGAAGAACAAATTCCAGGGTTCACATCCATCCAAGCATTCTTAGCACGATCCCATGGTGGGGTAGCAATACGGATGTTCAACATGATGATATTCCCTTCCGCTGGGTGGTTGGCCATGGAATAGGCACGGAAGATTTCCTCATCATTTTTCATTTTAAGATCCCAAAGCCCAAATTTATCCCACTCAGACTTAAAGTCTTGTGGATCACGACCGTGTTTTTCAACTAGGTCAGGGTGGGCAGTGATGTCAATGTCTTTGAAATCAACTTCAATAGGTGGCACATCAACCTGGATGTATCCACCCGCTTCAAAGTCAAGGTTTTCGCCTTCAGGCAAACGAACCACAAATTCTTTAATGAAAGAGGCAACGTTGTAGTTTGAAACCACCTCGCATTCCCATTTCTTAATTCCGAAGATTTCTTCTGGAACCTTGATTTTCATGTCGTTTTTCACCTTCACCTGGCAGCCCAGTCTCCAACCTTCTTGGATTTCTTTACGGGTGAAATAGGGCTTTTCGGTAGGTAGAATTTCGCCACCTCCTTCAAGCACCTGACATTTACACATGGCACAGGTACCACCTCCACCACAGGCAGATGGTAAGAATACCTTATTATTACCTAGGGTTGAAAGGAGGGTATTTCCCGATTCAACCTCAACTTCTTTCTCTCCATTAATATCGAGTTTCACAGGCCCTGAAGGAGCCAATTTGGCTTTCGCGCCAAGCAGAATACCCACCAAGGCGAAAATGACCAAAGAGAAAACAACGATACTGGATACAATTACCAATGAACTTAACAACATCTTTTCTTGGCTTAACCGGTTATAGTTTAATTCCCATAAAGCTCATGAAGGCGATTCCCATCAATCCGGTGATGATGAAGGTAATCCCCAAACCCCGAAGAGGAGCTGGCACATTGGAATAACGAATTTTCTCACGAATGGCAGCAATGGCAACGATGGCTAAGAACCAACCTACACCAGAACCCAATCCGAACACACCTGCTTCAACTATGGTAGAGTAATCACGCTCTTGCATGAAAAGGGCACCCCCAAGAATTGAACAGTTTACAGCGATTAGAGGAAGGAAGATTCCCAGAGCACCATACAGGGCCGGAGCAAACCTTTCAACAATCATTTCTACAAGCTGAACCATGGAAGCAATTACTGCAATGAACATGATAAAGCTTAGGAAGGATAAATCTACGGTAGCAAAGTCTTCACTAATCCAGGTTAGAGCTCCTTCACGAAGGACGAAGTTTTCAAGCAACCAGTTCACTGGAACGGTAATTCCGAGAACGAAGATTACTGCAGCACCAAGACCAACTGCCGTTTTAACGGTTTTAGAAACCGCCAGATAAGAACACATACCCAAGAAGTATGCGAAAATCATATTGTCAATGAAAATACTCTTGACGAAAATGTTAACTAAATCTTGCATGGGTAGGGGTTTAGTTGGTTTCGATTAGACTTCTATTCTTACTGCGCTGAACCCAAATAATGATTCCTACGGTAATCAACGCCATGGGAGGCAAAATCATCATACCGTTGTTTTCATATCCAAGTTCGTACAAACCAAGTTTTTCAAAAACTGGGTACCCCCAAAGGGTTCCTGCTCCAAGCAACTCACGAAAGAAGGCCACTGCAATTAAAATCCAGGCGTAACCAAAGGCGTTACCAACCCCGTCTAAGAAAGACTTCCACGGACCATTTCCTAAGGCAAAGGCCTCTAAACGTCCCATGATAATACAGTTGGTAATAATTAGCCCCACAAATACAGAAAGCTGCTTACTAACGTCATACATGAAGGCCTTCAAAACCTGATCTACAATAATTACAAGGGATGCAATTACCACCAACTGAACGATGATACGGATTCGGCTAGGAATCAAATTTCGCATCAAAGAAACAATTACGTTCGCCAATGCCATTACGGCCAGTACAGATACTGACATCACAAAAGCCGGCTTAACCTTTACGGTAATTGCAAGGGCTGAACAAATACCCAAAACCTGTACGGTAATGGGGTTGTCTCCGTCAAGCGGATTGGTAATCAGCTTTCGGTTTTTCTTTGAAAAGAGCGGCTCTTTTGGCTTAACCGCTTCTTTTACTTCTTCGGCTGCAGTACTCATATTATTCTGCGTTTACTGTATCTAATTTCGTTTCAGCCATTTCACTTGAAGCTGGCTCCATCTCTTGCTCTTGGCTTAGGGCCTGAGTAGGGTTTGAAGATTCTTTTGAATCAAGTTTATTGAAATAGGCCATATAAGCTCCTATACATTCTTGAAGCATATCACTTACCCCTACAGAGGTAATGGTTCCTCCTGAGATTCCATCTACTTCATGGTCGCCACTGGCTTCCCCTTTCACAACCGCTACAGAAACGAAATCCTCATCTTCAAGAATCTCTTTTCCTTCAAACTGATTGCTAAATTCAGAAGTGGAGATTTCAGCTCCCAAACCTGGGGTTTCAGACTTGTGGTCAAAGCTGGCCCCAAAAATGGTATTCAAATCATCTTCAATTGAAATGTATCCCCAGATGGGTCCCCAAAGCCCCTTGCCTCTTAAAGGAAGGATGTAATAGGTTTCCCCATCTTTTTCGGCTACATACAATGGCCAGTTTCTCTGGTCCATAGGTTTTTTAAGCTCCTTGGCCATGTCAACGGCAAAGGCCTCAACTCCTTCTTGAATTTCACCCTTTGTATTCACCACCAATTCTTCGGCAATGTATTTATTGTACATCTCCTCTGCCTGGTCTCTAGAAATCGGACTGGTTGGGTCCTCAGCATCTCTAACTCCAATGGTATAGATGATGTTCTGCATTTTCTCAAGCCGAACGTTGCTGGCTTGGAAGGGCTTTAGTTTGATGGCCAAAAAAGAAAGAATGGCCGCTACTACCACCACCATGATGGTAGCAAACATGAAAGTATAACTGTTCTTATTTACATCCATCGGGCTTAGGCTTTAACTCGTTTAAGACGACGTTTAACATTGGCTTGAACCACATAATGGTCAATCAATGGGGCAAATACATTCATCAATAGAATGGCCAGCATCATTCCTTCAGGGTAGGCCGGGTTAAACACCCGAATCATAATGGCAAAGAATCCAATCAAGAATCCGTACCAGAATTTACCCTTATTGGTTTGAGCCGCTGACACAGGATCTGTTGCCATGAATACGGCACCAAATAAGAATCCTCCAAGACAAAGTTGCTCAAGGATACCTGTTGACATAAACTCAATTTGCTCCGGGCTGGTGGCATATGGGGCTACCGCGTTAAAGATAGCCGCCATAACTGCCCCTCCAGCAAAAACTGAAAGCATGACTCTCCAAGAGCCGATTCCGGTGAAAAGCAATACTGCCGCACCAATTAAAATGGCCAAGGCAGAGGTTTCACCAATAGACCCCGGAATTGTTCCAAAGAACATTTCTGAAAGGCTATACTGAGTTGAACCTGTATTCGCTAAGTCTCCAAGAGCAGTTGCTCCACTAAATCCATCAACTACCGTTTGACCTTCTTGAGTAGAAGTATTCACCCAAACTTGGTCTCCCGACATTTTGGTAGGATAAGCAAAGAAAAGAAAGGCTCTAGCGGTTAAGGCCGGATTCAGGATGTTCATTCCGGTACCTCCGAAAACTTCCTTTCCAATAACCACGGCAAAAACCGTAGCTACACCCACCATCCAAAGCGGTACATCAACGGGCATACAAAGCGGAATCAACATACCTGAAACCAGGTATCCTTCATTCACTTGGTGTTTACGGATGGAAGCAAAAAGGAATTCAACTCCTAATCCAACCGCATAACTTACCACCACCATAGGAAGAACCTTCAAGGCTCCGAACCCAAGGTTGGTCCATAAATCAGACTCCATGCCTAGGGCAAGGTAGTGTTGGTATCCAACATTCCACATACCGAAGATTAAGGCCGGAATCATGGCCATAACCACGGTAATCATGGTACGTTTCATATCAATTTTATCGCGAATGTGTGCCCCACTATGGGTAGTGTGATCAGGCACAAACGCAAAGGTTTCAAAGGCATCGTAAACGGGGAATAATTTTTCCAGTTTACCTCCTTCCTCAAAATGAGGCTTGATGGAATCAAGCAGGTTACGTACTAATTTCATATCGTATTAGCTGAATTCTTTCCTTACCATATCAAGTCCCTCGCGCACAACTTCTTGTACGTTAATCTTCGAGGTACAAACAAATTCACATAGGGCGAAGTCCTCCTCCGAAACCTCGTAAATACCAAGGTTCTCAAGGTCTTCAACATCTCCAATCATAATGGCCTTCACCAATTGTACTGGGTAAATGTCAAATGGGAAAACTTTCTCGTACTCACCGGTAATAACATAAGCCCTTTCCTCTCCGTGAAGATTTGTGTCAAGCTTATATGATTTCTTCGGTGACAACCACGACATATATGCGCGTGAGGTAGAGTAATCTTTAAATCCAGGAGCTAACCAGCCCATGAACTCTTGATGATCTCCTTCAGGAATGGCGGTAACCATATCGGCATAGAACCCTAGGTTACCATCCAATGATACCTTCTCTCCGGTGAGCACATTTCCTGAAATAATTCGAGCCTTTTCAGACTTCAAATTATCAGCAAGAATGGTTGAAATCTGAGCTCCAGGAATCACCTTAGAATATCTTGGTTTTTCAATTTCAGACCCGGCAATGGCAATGATTTTGCTCAAATCAAATTTTCCGGTTTTGAAAAATCTACCTAGAATCAAAATGTCTTGAGGACGAATGGTCCAAATCACCTCTCCTTTATTAATAGGAGCAATGTGGTGAATTTGAACACCTACATTTCCAGCAGGGTGTGGCCCTTGGATTTTGTGAATCTCAACACCTTTGGCATTCGAGAATACCGATGAAGAATTGGTATTCCCGTCAAGGGTTAGGTGAACCTTACCTTCGGTCAACTTTCCTAAAATGTCAAGACCGGCTTGGAAATCTTCTTCCTGACCGTGCACTAAAAAGTCATTGTCTTGAGCCAAAGGAGCAGAGTCAAAGCTAGAGATGAAAATATCTCTTGGCTGATCTTCTGGGTTGGCGATTACGTTGTAAGGACGCCTTTTCAACAATGGCCAAAGACCGGATTGACACATCATGTCAATTATTTGGTCGCGGTTCATTGAAGAAGCATTGCCTACCTCAAAGGTTTCGTAATTGATTTCTTTATCGGCTAGAATTTTCACGCCTAGCACCTTACGTTTCGCACCTCGAATGATTTCGACCACCTCACCCGAAACTGGGGAAGTGAACTTAACCTTTTCATTGTACTTATCGTAAAACAAGATGGACCCGGCTTTCACCTCATCGCCTTCGCGGACGGTGAGTTTTGGCGTTAAGCCATGAAAATCGGTGGGTTTAACCACGTAGGTCTCTGAGGCAGCTACCGGCGCCAGCACACGATCTGCCTGGCCTTCCAGTGGAATATCTAAACCTCTCCGAATTCGAATGTCTTTTGACATTATCTGAAGTGTTATGATTTCGCTTTAATTGGGGGGCAAAAGTACTAAAGAGGATGGAATGATTTGAACCTTGTTAAAAAAATCTTACTTACCTCGTTTTGAATGGGTTTCCCCCTGTATTTTTCAAATACCTTGATTACCTCCTTCTAAATTTGTAAAAATTTGACCTAAATCAGTCTTACCCCTATGAGGTTGATTTTGGCTTTTCTACTTTTGCCAAAGATTCAAAAAACTCCATGCTTAGACTATTCTTTATATCTGCAGCCTCCCTCCTATTCATTGCTTGCTCTAGTCAGAACCAGCTACCTAGGAAACCCGTTGAAATGGTCATAGCAGACCCCGAGCCATCCCATGAAAATGGGAACGAAAAAAACTCAAAACCTCCGGCTGAACCTGAGCCGGTTTTCATCCCCGAAAGGGCCAAAGACAGTATTTTAGATCCTAAAATCAAATCGGTTAGGTTTCGCCAAAAAGGAAGTGATTTCTCCCTTCCAATTCTTGAACTAAATGCCCCAGGAAGGATTGAGCTTAGCTTTGATGATTTAAGAGGCGACCTTCGGAATTACTCTTACCTAATTAAGCACCACAATGCTGATGGATCAATTTCACTCCTTACAGAAAATGAATACATCGATGGGTTTCCAACCAATTATATAGATAGCTATACGTATAGCCTAAATACCCTACAACCCTTTGTGCATTATACCCTTGAGCTGCCCAATCAAAATGTTCAATTTTTAAAATCAGGACTTTATACGGTACACGTATTTGCCAACAACAATCCTGAGGAAACCATTCTCATTCAAAAATTTTACATCCTTGAACAGAGGGTAAGCATTGAAGCCGAAGTCAAAAGGGCCACCATGGTGTCAAAAAGGGAGGAGTACCAAGAGGTTGATTTTGTGATTCAAACCGGCGACTACACCATTGATGACCCCTTCTCAGGTTTATATGTTGAAATTCAACAGAACGGAAGAACCGATAATAAAGCAAAGGGATTAAAACCCATATTCATCCGTGACAATTTGATTGATTTCAACCTTGAAGGACCAAATGTATTCAAGGGAGGAAATGAATTTCGATACGTTGATATGCGTAGCATCCGTTTCTTGGGAGACCAAATAAAGAAGTCAGAACAAGGGGATAGCCTTCAGCATATTTATTTGATCAATGACCCCAAAAGAAGTTTTCAGGTTTATACCGAAATGTATGATATAAATGGCGAGCGGGTGTACAATACTACCGATGGATCAGACCCTGATCGAGAAGCGGATTATGTATGGACCCATTTCACCCTTCCTTATTCCTATGAAATAGATCAACCGGTATATGTTTTTGGCGCTTTAAGCGGATGGAAGCTCTTGCCAGAATTCAAAATGGAATACAATGAGGAAAGAGGGGCCTATGAAGCTCAAATTCTTCTTAAACAAGGATATTATAATTATGGATACGCAATAGATTCAGAAGATTCAGGAGCCGATTTACAGTTCTTTGAAGGCAGCCATTTTCAGACTGAAAACCAATACCAAATCTTGGTGTTTAATCGAAAACCCGGAACCCGATACGATGCCTTGGTTGGCTTTACCAGCCTTAATTCAAGAACCGGATTCTGAAACAGGTTTCAAATTCTTAACGTATCTTTAGGCACCATTCCACCAAATTTAACCCATGGTTCAAAAAATTACTGAAGGAATTTGTGTACAAGTAGAGACCTGTTATAAGGGTCTATTTATGGGCACCAAAGGCCCGGTACACGTATTCGGATATAAGATTTCTATCGCCAACCAAACTGACTTTCGAGTTCAGCTTGTTTCGAGAAAATGGACCATCATTGACACAAAAGATTCTACCGAATGTGTTATTGGAGATGGGGTAATTGGAGAACAACCCATCATTGCTCCAGACGATGCCTTTACCTATGAAAGCTTTTGTCATTTAAACTCTACCGTGGGTGCCATGAAAGGGCATTATACCATGCAGAGAATGACAGACCGTGAATCTTTTCGAGTGGATATACCCACCTTTCAGCTCTTCGCGCCCTTTAAACGCAACTAAGGCGAAACTTTCCTTTCTAGGCTAGTTGAAAACCGTATTTTCGCAAAAATTCCGAAATCAAAAACTATAATTAATGGCTACAGGATTTTTCAATGTACCCACAGCGGTAAATGAACCGGTTCGCTCTTATGCTCCCGGAACACCTGAACGTGAAGCCCTTCAGGCTAAATACAAAGAAATGATGTCGTCTGAAGTTGACATTCCCATGACCATTGGGGGTGAGAAAATCTTCACCAACGACAAACGCGAAATGCGTCCACCTCATAATTTAAACCACAAGCTTGGTACCTACAGTTATGGAGATAAATCGCATACCGAAAAGGCCATAAATGCTGCCCTTGAAGCGAGAGAGGCTTGGGCAAATATGTCTTGGGAGCACAGAGCTTCTATCTTTTTGAAAATGGCTGATCTACTTGCCGGACCGTTTAGAGATAAAATGAATGCGGCTACCATGTTGGCGCAAAGCAAGAATGCCTACCAAGCTGAAATTGATGCTGCCTGTGAAATGGCTGACTTTTTCAGGTTTAACGTGCAATACGCTACCGATATTTATAAAATGCAACCTGAATCAGCTCCTGGAATGTGGAACCGGTTAGAGCATAGACCTCTTGAAGGGTTTGTATTTTGTGTAACCCCATTCAACTTTACTGCCATTGCTGCAAACCTACCCGTGGCTGCAGCCATTATGGGTAATGTTTGTGTTTGGAAGCCTGCAGATTCTCAAATCTACTCGGCCCAAGTGGTTATGGAGCTTTTTGAAGCTGCTGGACTACCAAAAGGAGTTGTTAACCTGATTTTTGTGGATGGTCCGGATGCAGGTGATGTGGTATTCAAACATCCTGATTTTGCTGGTTTGCACTTTACCGGTTCAACCTCCGTTTTCAAAAAACTTTGGAAAGAAATTGGTATGAACATCGAATCTTACAAGGCTTACCCAAGAATTGTAGGTGAAACGGGTGGAAAGGACTTTGTAGTAGCTCACCCCTCTGCCAATGCTCAGGAAGTTGCCACTGGTTTGGCCCGTGGAGCTTTTGAATTCCAAGGACAAAAATGTTCTGCTGCTTCAAGAGCCTACCTTCCAAAATCACTTTGGTCAGACATTAAATCTAGCCTTGTTGAACAGGTTTCCTCATTCAAGATGGGTGACCCATTAGATTTCTCTAACTTCATCAATGCCGTGATTGATGAAAATGCCTTTGATAAGATTTCAAGTTATATTGACTTCATCAAAGAGCAAGACGATGCTGAGATTTTAGTGGGAGGAAATTACGATAAATCAAAAGGTTACTTCATTGAACCTACGGTTGTTCTTACCTCCAATCCGAAATTCAGAACCATGTGTGAAGAAATTTTCGGACCCGTACTTACCATCTACGTTTACGAAGATACCAAATGGGCAGAGGTGCTGAAACTGGTTGATGAAACTTCTCCCTACGCCCTAACCGGTGCTATTTTCAGCAACGATCGTTATGCAGCTGAAGAAGCTACCATCGCTCTACAAAATGCAGCGGGTAATTTCTACATCAATGACAAACCAACCGGAGCGGTTGTGGGTCAACAGCCCTTTGGTGGAGCAAGAGGCTCTGGAACCAATGACAAAGCTGGTTCTGCATTGAACCTATTGAGATGGGTTTCGCCTCGCTTGATCAAGGAAACATTTGTTCCCCCAGTAGATTATAGATACCCTTTCCTAGGATAGGGAGTTAAAAATAAACTATTAAAAAAGCCCCGGGATTTCCGGGGCTTTTTTTTGGACTAAAAATCGGTTTAGTTGGGAAGGAATACCGAGGGGAAATTAACCGGATTGGCAAGCGGTATCTTGGCTTGGTACTTTGTATTTAAAGCCTCAATAAACTCATTGGCAATTAAGGCATGTCCGCGCTGGCTAGGATTCAATCCATCCAAGGAGAAAAACCCACCCGTTACAAAATCCGCGGATATGCTGATTCCATCCGTTTGAATTCCCTCGTTAAACAGCGTGAGCATGAGTTCATCCATCTCAACCACAGCAAGTTTGTATTCATCCGCCTTGGCCCTAATAATGTTATTCAAGGCTATTCTTCGGTCTTGAATTTCCGAAATTTCAGCTTCGGTTAAAACATCTACATCCGCAAAGGGAGTAGCCGAACCATATTGTTCACATTTTACCGAATCCAGGTTCAAGCTCAACATCAAGCGCTCCTCCGAGGTCATATGACGTTGGGTATTTCCGTCTTGGATTACAAAGTAATTTGGACCTTCTTGAAAGCTCACTTCTGGATTTAAAATGTAGAGCAGGTTCAACATATCCGCTTGGTCCTGGGTTAATACCAAGGCGTCACCAGGAATTAAATTAAAATAAGGGTAATTCATGAAATCCGGAATAGTGGCCAAGGCCCCTCCTGTTGCGGTTATAGTAAGTCGGTTCAAAACCGAGTCTAAATTTGCTTCAAAATCTGCTTCTGCCGTTAAGGATGACCCCGTTCCTCCGGCCAAGGAATAATTTAAAACATCATCGGTAAACCAAAGGGTAAACAGGCTGGCTTTAGCCTGTATGATGAAATCAAGAGGCTTTTCAATTCCAGAATATTGCATGCGGCCATAGTATGGATTGGCTTGGTCTAAATTCGAATTAAACATATCTGCCACCCTCAACCCGGGAATACCGATTTGATGAATAACCGCTGAGTCTTGCGGTGAATTGAAGTTTTGAGAATTCACCGGAGTGCCCATTAAAACTGGAGCCAGGCTTGAGTCTCCGTTGCAATCAACTGAAGTGCCAAGTTCTCTTCGTTTCCCAAAACCCACATCGTCTACCATATAATGGGTATTAAATTCTCCCCTTCCCACAGATTCAAGCTGCCTAGCCATAATGGCTCCGTATGAATTGGTCTCTGCAGTCACATAAAGTTCAAAATCTTGAAACCCAGACCCCATGGTAGCATTCATGGTTAAGTATCGATTTGCATCAAGGTTACCAGAAGAAAACCCAGGATCAGATAGTTCAGGGCCGCATCCCGCGAAAGCGGCAGCCACAATAATAAATAGTGAAATCTTTTTCATAATCTAAGCTTATTCAATCCCAAATGAAAATCCGAAACTAAAAACATTGGCAACGGTTTGATAGGTGCCGCTGAAATTTTCAGGCCTATATGATGTGGTGTATTCTTGGCCCCGTACATAGGAATAGGACAAATCAACATCTATGCTAGGAGTTAAATGAATGCTGCCCCCACAAGTCAAGGCAGAGCGGTTCATATCTGGGGTTTCCGGACTGTAATAATTCTCTTGAATTGGAGTACGATCGTAAACATACCCTGCTCGGAGGGTGAATTTTGAAGAAAGTAAGTACTGAAGACCTACCCTTATTTGAAAGGCATTTTCGTAAAGCTTTGGGTCGGCAATGTCCTCAACCAAATCTGTATTTTTCTCGAAGTCAATCCTCAGCGTATCATAAACCTCCCATTGAGTAAGGTCGTATTCAAGCGCAAGCAACCAACGGTCTTTTTCATAGGCCACTGAGAAGGCATAGGTAGATGGAAGGGGAAGAAAACCATCGAAGCTATTCTCCTTCGGAATTTCATCTTCTAGAAACTCTGGACGCACGAACAATGCTTCTCCATTTTCAAGTTCAAAATTTACCCCTGAACGATAAGTAGCTCCAATAGAAATGTGCTTAAAGGGCTTTAAGTAAATCCCTGCATTAAATCCCTGGCTCTGGGCATCCCCAGTCAAGCTGGCATAATACCTTTTCCCATCGCTGGTATTCACCGGAATGTCTTTTTCTAAATACACATCACCAAGGGCATGAACATAGCCAAAACCTATTCCCATCCAATCATTCACCTTAAAAGAAATGGTAGGTTGAATGTAGAAAGACCTAAGGGAAACTTCTTGAATTAAATACCTTCCTTTCCAATTATCCTCCCATTTTACAGCCGAACCGAAGGGATTATAAACCCCTAAACCAACTTTAACATAGTCATTTAAGCTAGCCCCTGCGTAAAAATTGAAGGGGGTAGACATATCGTTCTGAGTTTGGCTGGTATAATTGCTGTTTACCGCTCGGTAATGGGTTTGAGCGAAAATTCCATTTGCCCCAAGGGTGATTTCATATCGGTTCGGTCCAAAAACAAAGGCCCCAGGATTAAAAAACATGGCTGACCCGTCAAGGGAAATTGCCGTTCCTGCATGCCCCATTGCTTGTAGTTTAATGCTTTGGAGGGAAACTTGAGAACCACCAGCAAAGGCTGAAATGGAGCCCATTACTAAGCATCCGAAAAGTAGTAAGCGTTTCATAATTGAAAATTTTGTCTACGATATTACGAAAGATTTTAATGTGCGCGCATAGAAATCTTAGGTTAGATTTCGTTTAATAAACAGCTGTTTGTGAAAAGTAATCCTTCCATATTCCGTAGAATATTTTTTTTAGGGCTTACCTTTGCGGGGATGAAAAAGCTTAAATCCATTTGGAACAACCTCCCGAAATGGGCCAAGAATCGGTACTTGATTGCCTCTGTACTCTTCTTGGTTTGGATGGCTTTTTTTGACACCAACTCCTTTCTCGTTCATCGAAACCTTAACCAGGAAATAAAGGAACTTGAAAGAGCGAAGGCCCGCTATGAGGAGGAAACGGTGAAAGATCTTGAAGCCTTAAAAAAACTTGACGACGATCCTGAAAAACTAGAAGAGTTTGCTCGGGAAAACTACTACATGTCAAAGGAAGGTGAAGATGTATTCTTAGTTCCGGAAGAATAGCCCTCTCTTAAGATGGGTTTCCCTTTTCAAAAAACTGCTTGTTGATACCATTCTTGAGTTTAAGTGAACCTAAAAGGTTTTGGTCCAAAGGATATAAACAAACAATACCAAGGTCAAAACCACTAGAAAAGAGGTTAGGAAACGGATGCGAAACTCTTTTTCTCGTAAGGCCTCACTTTCTAATTCTCCCTTGAACTTTTCAAATTCTTCCCCTTCCATTTGCTTCCATTTACGCTTTTTTGGTTTTAAGGGAGAATCATGAACGGAGGGGCGAAGGTCAGATTTAAACCTTGGCCTAGGTGCTTGCCTTTGATTCTGGGCTTGTTTCAACCGCTGAATCATATCCATAATATGGCCGGCTCCAAACATAATTTAGTATGACCTTGAAGAAATACTCAGGCAAAAGACTCGGGTAAAACAACTCATTATCTGAGGTTTATGTTTTTAAAGCTGGAACAAAACCAAGGCATAAAGGAAGAACCTTAAAAACCTGAATAATCCAAAAAGAAGGAATAGTTTAAAATCAAAACGAATGATTCCAACCAAGGTACTTACTACGGCAAAGGGAAGTGGGAAAAGGGCGGCAAGTACAATGAAGAATCCTCCCCATTTTCTTACCATGGCCATTTCCTTCACATACCTTTCGGTAACGAATTCTTTAACCTTTGGCCAAGAAGCTAACCAAACGCCAATTCCATAGGCCCCAATCCCGCCAAGGTAAGAGAGCAAGGCAAGTACACCAACCATGAAATAGGGCTGGGCATGAGCTTTGGCCCAAAGAATGAAGAAGTCTGGAGGAATTAAACCCAGCACCGTTTCAGAAATCGCAAATAGTAATAGTACGAGACTCTGAGGAGTTTGATCAATCAATCGGTGGAAAAAACTGTCGATGTCAACCACAGAATCCACCACGAAATAAAGGGCTAGAAAAATACCAACAACAATACCTAATTTGGTTAAGGTCTTGGTTAAGAAATTGTAAAAGCCTGTGCGTTTGTAGTATATATGATAGAGTCCCCACCTATCTTTCCGGGTTCTCTCAGCACTACGATTTGAAGTTTTTCTTGTCATTCTCTAAAATGGGGCGTGAAATTAAGGATTTCCTAGCAATTCTCTTTAGGTTTTACCTATAAAATGAACGATAAATGCTGGCTTTTCGTTTCCTTTGTTCTGAAATAGAAATTGCTGATTTCACTTAGCTAGCTCGTACTTTATGGATTTATTCTCAAGCTTTTCAGACCAGGATATCAAAGACTGGATTCAAAAAATCGAATCGGACCTCAAAGGGGCCTCCCTTGAATCCTTAAATAGAGACTATCGCAACGACCTCGAAATAAAGGCCGTTCTACACCAAGAAGCCCAATCAAGCATTGGAAGCCTTTCAAACTTCCCGAGCTTTTGGCACCTAGTTCAAGACCTTGACCTCAATCATCCTGAGGAGTTCAACCGATATGCCCTGGATGCCCTTCAAACAGGAGCAAGCGGTTTATTGGTTCGGGTAAATAAGCCCCTATCAACCAAAGAATGGGAAGCCGCTTTTAAAAACATTTCAACCCAAGACATTGCCCTTTACTTTGACGGAATTGGTATGAGCGATTTAGACACGCTCAGAAACGCCGTTGAATTCTGCAAGGGAAATGATGAAAATCGCATTCCTCCTACCCTTCTTTTTGACCCCATTAATCAGGCTTTGATCAATGGAGGCTGGATTCGCTCTGAATCTGATGACCTTGCCCCTTGGTCTTTCTTGGTGCAAGATTCAGACTGGAAGCTTTGCATTAACCTGGAAGGAATTTCACAGGCCGGTGCCGGACTAAGCACTCAGTTGGCTTTGGCCCTTTCAAGAACCCAAGACTTGGTTAAACGGTTTGGAGACTCCATTCTCAGCCGTATACATATTCACATGAATCAAGGATTGGCCTTTTTTCCAGAAATTTCAAAGGTTCGAGCCCTTCATAAACTCTGGGAGTTTTTTACCCAAGCCTATTCAAACACAAGCCCGCTTTCTTGTACAGCATCTGCCAATATTCGGTATGAATCCGTTTTCGACGCACACAACAATCTTTTACGCCAAACAACCCAAGCCATGAGCGGAATTTTAGGAGGGGTGCATGGGTTCATGGCCACTCGTTTCGACCGAAGCTATGCTAGTTCTACTGGTTTTTCATTGAGAATGGGAAGGAACCTTCAGCTCCTTTTACGAGACGAATCCTTCCTAGGAAAACAAAAAGATCTAGGAGCCGGAGCGTATTTGATTGAAGACCTTTGCCTGCAGCTTGAAGAGAAGTCTTTTAAGCTTTTCAAAGAATGGGAAAAAGAGGGTGGATTTATGAAAATCGTGGATAGCGGAATTCTTCAAACCCAAATTGAAAAGGAAGCCAGATCCGAAAAATCTGATTTTGAATCAGGTGATATTAAAATGGTTGGGGTCAATATTTTCGAAAACAAAGAAGAGGATCCATCGGATAAAATTGAATTTGAGATTACTCTTTTGGCTGAAGCCGATGGCCAAGATTTTAGGCCCATCCGCCCTGAGCGCCTGGCTCAATCAGCCGAACTAAAAAGATTAGAAGAACTTGAAAACCAGGAAGGATGATTGATTTCACAAAATTAGAATACCAAAGGCCAAACTCTCCTACCGAAAAGGATATATCAAAGTTCTCAACTCCAGAGGGCATAGAAATTGAAAAAAGTCTTTCTCCAGATCAGAGAAATCAACATAATCATATAAATTTTGGAGCCGGGGTTCCTCCTTATTTAAGGGGGCCTTATAGCACCATGTATGTGAAACGCCCATGGACCATCCGTCAATACGCCGGATTTAGTACGGCTGAAGAATCGAATGCCTTCTATCGTAGAAATTTGGCGGCGGGACAGAAAGGCTTGTCCGTTGCTTTTGATTTAGCTACCCATCGGGGTTATGATTCTGATCATGAGCGAGTGGTAGGCGATGTAGGAAAAGCTGGAGTGGCCATCGATTCGGTTTTGGATATGAAAATCCTTTTCGATGAGATTCCACTTGATAAAATGTCGGTTTCCATGACCATGAACGGAGCCGTTCTCCCGATCATGGCTTTTTATATTGTAGCTGCTGAAGAGCAAGGGGTTTCTCCTTCCGCTTTAGCGGGAACCATTCAAAATGATATTCTAAAAGAATTCATGGTGCGGAATACATACATCTATCCGCCCAAAGGTTCGATGCGAATCATCGCAGACATTTTCGCCTATACCTCAAAGAAAATGCCCAAGTTCAATAGCATTTCAATTTCAGGGTATCACATGCAAGAAGCTGGAGCTACCGCTGATATTGAACTTGCCTATACCCTGGCTGATGGATTGGCTTATGTGCGTACGGGTTTGGAAGCGGGAATGGATATCGACTCATTTGCCCCGAGGCTTTCCTTTTTCTGGGCCATTGGCATGAACCATTTTATGGAAATTGCCAAAATGAGGGCAGCCAGAATGTTGTGGGCTAAGCTCATGAAAGAGTTTAATCCGAAAAACCCGAAGTCATTAGCCTTAAGAACCCATTGCCAAACATCTGGATGGAGCTTGACGGAACAAGACCCCTTCAATAATGTAGGAAGAACCTGCATTGAAGCCCTTGGTGCTGCTATGGGAGGCACCCAATCATTGCATACCAATGCCCTGGATGAAGCCATAGCCCTACCTACTGATTTCTCGGCCCGAATTGCCAGAAATACTCAGCTTTTCCTCCAATTGGAAACCGGAATCACCCATTCTGTTGACCCATGGGGTGGATCGGTGCATCTTGAGGAAATGACCCAGAAATTGGCCAATAGAGCCTGGGAACATATTCAAGAAATTGAAAAATTAGGCGGAATGCCCAAGGCCATTGAAACCGGTATTCCGAAAATGCGCATTGAAGAAGCCGCTGCTAAAAGGCAAGCTAGAATTGATTCTGGAACAGATATATTGGTGGGTGTAAATGCTTATCAATCCGACGATAGTCCGGAGTTTGACATTCTTGAAGTTGACAATACTTCCGTACGAAACTCGCAAGTAAACCGATTAAAAACCCTTCGTTCAGAGAGGAACCAAGAGGAGGTTCAAAAACATTTAGATCGATTAACCGCTGCTGCTGAAACTGGAAATGAAAACCTCCTGGAAATAGCGGTAGATGCGGCCCGTTCTAGAGCAAGTCTTGGAGAAATCTCCATGGCCTTAGAAAAGGTCTGGGGAAGGTACAAGGCTCAAATCAAAAGCATTAGCGGTGTTTATGCCAAGGAAATGAAAAATCACGACTCTTTTGAAAAAACCCAAGAATTGGCGAATGAGTTTGCCAGACTTGAGGGAAGACGTCCGAGAATAATGGTGGCTAAAATGGGGCAAGATGGTCACGACCGAGGCGCGAAAGTAGTTGCCACCTCCTTTGCCGATTTAGGATTCGACGTTGATGTGGGTCCCCTTTTCCAAACTCCTGAAGAAGCCGCAAAGCAAGCCATTGAAAACGATGTGCACATTCTTGGGGTTTCTAGTTTGGCGGCCGGACATAAAACTTTGGTTCCTCAGGTAATTGAGGCTTTGAAAGAGCAAGGTAGAGAAGACATACTAGTAGTTGCCGGGGGAGTTATTCCTGCCAAAGACTATACCTACCTTTTTGATCATGGTGTGGCCGGAGTTTTTGGGCCTGGAACCGTTATTGCGGATGCCGCTGCAGAAATTCTAAAATTGTTGATCTCAAGGGTGGATGGGTAATTCCAATATAAATCCGAATCTTTCGAATCATCCGGGGGGTAGTCATAAATCTCCTGGACCAAAAGAATTGGTTGAGAAGCTAAGAAAAGGTGACCGAGTGGCCTTAAGTAGGGCCATTACCAAGATTGAAAGTCGGCAAAAAAAGCATTTTGAAGATGCCCGTGAAATTGTTGAGTCATGCCTGCCCCACTCAGGCAAGTCAATTAGAATTGGAATCACTGGGGTTCCTGGGGTAGGCAAAAGCTCCTTCATTGAAACATTCGGAATGCACCTTGTAGATCAAGGGAAAAAATTGGCCGTTTTGGCAATAGACCCAAGCAGCTCAGTTTCAAAAGGAAGTATTCTAGGCGATAAAACCCGAATGGAAAACCTTTCCGTTCACCCAAATGCTTTTATCAGACCCTCGGCTGCGGGAGACACCTTGGGTGGAGTTGCTCGTGCCACACGTGAATCCATTCTGCTCTGTGAAGCCGCCGGTTACGATTATATCATTGTTGAAACGGTTGGGGTGGGTCAGTCTGAAACTGCCGTTCATGGAATGACCGATGTATTCCTCTTGCTCATGCTTGCCGGTGCTGGTGATGAGCTTCAAGGCATTAAACGGGGAATCATGGAGCTGACTGACCTTTTGCTAATTAATAAAGCGGATGGGCAAAACCTTGAAAAAGCAAAACGGGCAAGGCAAGAATATGCAAGAGCCATTCATTTCTTCCCTCCTCATCCCGGCAACTGGACCCCCCGAACTGGAATCTGCTCTGCCCTTGAAAATTCAGGAATTAAAGAGGTAGAATCCATTATCAAAGATTATCAAATTCAAACCCAAGAAAATGGGTATTGGACCAAGAAGCGAAAAGATCAAAACCGGTTTTGGTTTGAGTCTTCCGTTCAGTTTCAGTTCATGGATACCTTGAAAGGAGAGGAAAAGTTTGACTCCCTATACCGAAAAATCTTAAAGGAAGTTGAAGATGGGAAAACCTCGGCATTTACGGGTTCTTATAACCTGGTTCAGTCTTTTTTAAAAGCTTAATCCTGTACAGTTTTAACCCACTAAAAAAACCGACCCATTTCTGAGTCGGTTTTCTTTCTTATTCTCGCTTTCGCGGGATTAATGGCTGATGATAACTCTTGTATTGTATTGCCATCTCTCACTTACCAAGCTCATGTG